>NZ_JBVHDX010000006.1:0-394440 GCF_055563155.1 Streptomyces sp. NPDC013317 | reverse complement strand
AAACGCCCGGTTACATTCCGAACCCGGAAGCTAAGCCTTTCAGCGCCGATGGTACTGCAGGGGGGACCCTGTGGGAGAGTAGGACGCCGCCGAACAATCATTGTGGGAAAGCCCCGCACCTCATGGTGCGGGGCTTTTCTGCGTTCACCCCCGATTATCGTGTGGGCATGCGCTATGAACTGATCGTCTTCGACAACGACGGTGTCCTCGTCGACAGTGAGCCCCTCGCCAACACCATCCTGGCCGGCTACCTCACCGAGCTCGGGCACCCCACCTCCTACGAGGACTCCCTGCGGGACTACATGGGCTCCGCCCTGCATCGCGTCCACGATCTGATCGGGGAGCGGACCGGACGACGGTTGCCCGTGGACTTCGACGAGACCCTGCACGCGCGTACGTTCGCCGCCTTCGAGCGGGAGTTGGTGGCAGTCGCCGGGGTCACCGACGTGCTGCAGCAGCTCGTCGCCCGTGAGGTTCCGTACTGTCTCGCCTCCTCCGGATCCCATGAGCGGATCCGGGTGGGGCACCGGAAGACCGGGCTCGACGTATGGTTCCGGGACGAGAACATCTTCAGCGCCGAGGACGTCGGCAGGGGCAAGCCGGAGCCCGATCTGTTCCTCCATGCCGCCGCTCGCATGGGGGTCCCGCCCGAGCGGTGTGTGGTCGTCGAGGACAGCCGGCTCGGGGTCCAGGCGGCGCTGGCCGCCGGGATGGACGTGTACGGGTTCGCCGCGATGACGCCCGAGGAGCGGCTCACCGGAGCCAACGGGTTCTTCCGGTCGATGGCCGAGCTGCCGCCGATTTTGGGTCTGTGATCCATCTACCCATGGGTAGGCCCGGGTCCTACGCTGTGCCGCCATGACGGATGCGCGTGTGCGGCGTGGGCGGGGAGCCCTGGCGGTCAGTTTCTTCGTGCAGGGAGTGACGTTCGCGCTCCTGGTGACCCGAATACCGGCCATCCAGGACCGGTACGGCATCTCCGACGGGCTGCTGCCCGTCTTCCTGGCCGCCGTGCCGATCCTCGCCGGTGTGTCCAGCGTGGCCACGGAGAAGGTGGTGGCCCGAGTGGGGCCGGGGACTGTGCTGCGGTGGGCGCAGCCGGTCGTCCTGCTGGCGCTGCTGGCCGTCGGCGCGGGCACGCGGCTGTGGCAGGTCGCCGTCGCCCTCGGGGTCTTCGGGCTCGCCGTCGGTGCGCTGGACGCGTCCATGAACATGCTCGGGGTGAGCCTCCAGCGGGCGTACGGGCGGTCCATCATGCTCGGGTTCCATGCCGCGTACAGCCTGGGCGGTATCGCCGGGGCCTCGCTGGCCTGGGCGGGGGCGCACTGGGATCTGCCGCTGCTCGTGTCGTACCTGCCGGTCGTCGCCGTGCTGCTGCCGGTGGCTCTCGTGGGGAGCCGCTGGTACACGCCGGGGGTCAGTCCCGGGGCCGAGGAGGCCAGGGAGGCCGGGGTGCGTGGGGGCGGGGTCTCCTTCGCGCTCCTGCTGCCGCTCTGTCTCGTGATGACCTTCGCGTACATCGGGGACTCGACGGTCTCCAACTGGAGTGCCAAGTACCTCCAGGACGTGCTCGGCAGTTCGGAGGAGCTGGCGACCGTGCCGTACAACGCCTATATGGTCACCACGCTCCTGGGGCGTGCGGTGGGCGACTTCGGGGTGCGGCGGCTGGGGGCGGCCACCGTCGTGCGGTGTGGCGCGGTCCTCGCCGCGCTGGGGTTCGCGCTGGTCGCGGTGGCGCCGGGGGCCTGGGTGGGGATGGCCGGGTTCACCGTCCTGGGGCTCGGGTTGAGCGTGGTGGTGCCGCAGACCTTTGCGGCCGCCGGGCGGCTCTTCCCCGACGCGAGCGACGCGGCGGTCGCGCGGCTGAACGTCTTCAACTACGTGGGGTTCCTGATCGGGTCCCCGTTGGTGGGGGCCCTCGGGGACGCCTGGAGCTATCGGGGGGCGATGCTCGTGCCGATGGTGCTGGTCCTGGTGACGGTGGCGTACGCCACGTCGTTCGGTTCTCGAGCGGCCCGATACGGTGGCGGGCATGAGCGGCCGCGCACTGTTGATGTGGGATGAAGCTGTCACGCAGTACGACTTCGGGTCCGAGCATCCGATGGATCCGGTACGGCTCGCGCTGACCATGGGCTTGGTGCGAGCGTACGAGCTCGACCGTGCCGTGGACGTGGTGGCGGCGAGGCCGGCCGGTGACTCGACGCTGCGTCTGGTGCACCGTGAGGACTATGTGTCGGCCGTGCGGGCGGCCTCGGCCGATCCGCGTCATGCGGACCAGTCGTACGGCCTGGGGACGGTCGACGATCCGGCGTTCGGGGGGATGCACGAGGCGTCGGCGCTGATCGCCGGGCAGTCGGTCGGGGCGGCGGAGGCGGTGTGGCGCGGTGAGGCGGCGCACGCGGTGAACTTCGCGGGTGGGCTGCATCACGCGATGCCGGGTGCGGCGTCGGGGTTCTGCATCTACAACGACGCGTCTCTGGCGATCGCCCGCCTTCTGGAGCTGGGCGCGGAGCGGGTCGCGTACGTGGATGTGGACGTCCACCACGGTGACGGGGTGCAGGCGGCGTTCTGGGAGGATCCGCGGGTTCTGACGATCTCGCTGCACGAGCATCCGCGGACGCTGTTCCCGCAGACCGGGTGGCCGGAGGAGACGGGTGCGTCGGGTGCCGCCGAGGGGTCCGCGGTGAACGTGGCGCTGCCGGCGGGGACCGGGGACGCCGGGTGGCTGCGGGCGTTCCACGCGGTCGTGCCCGAGCTGATCGCCGACTTCCGGCCGCAGGTGCTGGTGACGCAGCACGGTGCCGATACGCATTTCGAGGATCCGCTGGCGCATCTGGCGGTGTCGCTGGACGCGCAGCGGGCGGTGCAGGTGGCCTGTCATGAGCTCGCGCACGCGCATGTGGACGGGGGGAAGTGGGTCGCGCTGGGTGGTGGCGGCTACGCGGTGGTGGACGTCGTGCCGCGGTCGTGGACGCATCTGGTGGGGATCGCCGCGCACGCGGAGATCGAGCCCGAGTCGGTGATCCCTTCCTCGTGGCGTGACCTGGTCTACGCACGGACCCGGCAACCGGGGCCGATCCGGATGACGGACGGGCGCTGGCCGGTGGAGTGGCGGGAGTGGGAGCAGGGGTACGACCCGGCGGACCGGCTCGATCAGGCGGTGCTCGCGACGCGGCGGTCGGCGTTCCCGCTCCGGGGGCTGCTCGCGTAGTCGTACGTCCGCGAGGCATTCCTCAGGGACCTCTGGAGGTTGTCCGGGGACGGGCCGGTTGTTACGCCGACTGTGCGGTCTCCCTTGGGTTCTGGCCCCTCGTCACCTCCGCTCGGGCAGCATCGAGAGGTGCTGAGTACCGGGGCGCTGCGGGCGCATCTGTTGGCGGCGGGGTTGGCCGGGACCGTGGCGACCTCGCGTGAGGAGAGTCTGCGGAGCTATCGGCTCTTCGCGGCGCGGGATCCGCGGGTGATGCTGGGCCTCGACCCCGAATGGGGCTGGGGCGAGGGAGACTTGCTGCGGCTGATGGCGGACAAGTGCGGGGTGTCGCGGGATCCGTCGCACCGCTCGGGGCCTGATGTCATCGATCCGGAACGGACGTTGAGCGCGCTGGACGCCTTCGCCGGGCGGCTCGGCGAGGCGGCCGGCCGACGCGCTCCGGTGCTGTTCGGGACCGGTCATCCGCATCGGCTGCTCGGCTTCTACGGAGCGCTCGCAGACGCTTTGTCGGCGGCGGGATGTCTTGTTCTCACACCCGCGCAGGGGCGATGTGTCGACATAACGACCCGGTTCGGTCTACGCACGTACGTCCTCGACTACGCGCGGGGTGTCGCGCTGGTGCGAGAACCGGGTCTGCCGGGAACCGGGCGTGAAACGGGGGCGCACACCCACTCGCCGCTGCCGGTCAGGGCCGCACTGGAGGGGGTGGTGGAGGAAGGATGGCCGCTTCCGGAACTCGTCGTGGGGGACCACGGATGGGTCTGCGGTGCAGGTCAGCTGGGTATCGAGGCCATGGGGCTGGCCGATACGGACGATCCCGCGCTGTTCGTCGGAGAGGCGGAGGGGCAGGTCTCCGTAGCAGTTCCGCTCGATGACGGGGTCCGGTCCGATTACTACCGCCCGCTTACTCGCTATGTACTCAATCGAGCGTGTCTGTCACGGTAAACGGCCGATGGCTGCTCCTCTTCCCCACTCGTACCACACGCCCCTAGTCTGGAGCGTGAGCGCACAGCGACGCAGGGTCACCGGAGGGGAAGCCGGTGGGCGTCGTGTGCGGAAGGTACAGGTGGGTCATGGCTGCTGGCGATCGGCCTCTGAACGAGGTCAAGTTTCTTACCGTGGCGGAAGTCGCCTCGGTGATGCGAGTGTCGAAGATGACCGTGTACCGCTTGGTGCACAGCGGTCATCTGCCGGCGATCCGGGTGGGCAGGTCCTTCCGGGTCCCGGAACAGGCGGTTCACGAGTACCTCAGGGAGTCCTTCGTGGGGGTGGAGACGGCCTAGCCGAGGGCCCCGTACCCCTCGGATTACAACTGCGGCGCTCTGGCCGGTAGGCTAGGCCGACGTAGGTCGTGTGGGCCCAGACGCCCCGCACCGAGTGAGAAGAAGTGAGCGAGGGTAGTCGTGGGCTCTGTTATCAAGAAGCGGCGCAAGCGGATGGCCAAGAAGAAGCACCGCAAGCTGCTCAAGCGCACCCGCGTTCAGCGTCGCAACAAGAAGTAAGCGACGGCTGTAACGACGGCTGTTTGTGCGTCGAAGCGTGGCCCTTCACCGAAATCGGTGAGGGGCCACGTTTTTTTCGGCCGGTTCCACCCGGTTGCCCACGGCGGTCATCGCGGCGCAACAACGAAGCGCTACGGTGGCGCACAGGGCCCTGCGGGAGAACCCGGGGCCGAGAGCGACGGAAGGCGCTGATCTTGGGCAAGGTCGTGCTCGTCACCGGTGCGGCCCGGCACCTCGGAGGCCGATTCGTACGGCGTCTCCAACGGGACCCCGACGTGGACAGAGTGGTCGCCGTGGACGCCGTTCCACCGGCACACGACCTGGGCGGAGCCGGTTTCGTACGGGCGGACATCCGCCAGCCCGCCATCGCCAAGGTGCTCGCGGAGCACGAGGTGGACACGGTCGTCCACATGGACGTCACGGGTATCGCGCTGGGCGCCGGCGGCCGTGCCTCCACCAAGGAGACCAACGTCATCGGCACCATGCAGCTGCTGGGTGCCTGCCAGAAGTCGCCGCGGATCCGGCGCCTTGTGATCAAGTCCAGTACGAGCGTCTACGGCTCCGCGCCCCGCGACCCGGCCGTCTTCACCGAGACCACGCCGCCCAAGTCGCTGCCGAGCGGCGGCTTCGCCAAGGACGCCGTCGAGGTCGAGGGGTACGTACGGGGCTTCGCGCGGCGCCGCCCGGACGTGGCCGTCTGTGTCCTGCGGTTCGCGAACATCCTCGGGCCGCGGGTGGACTCGCCGCTCGCCGAGTATCTGTCCCTGCCGGTCATGCCGACCGTCTTCGGCTACGACCCGAGGCTGCAGTTCGTCCACGAGGACGACGTCGTCGACGTCCTGGAGCTCGCCTCGGGCGAGCCGCGCCGGGCGACGCTGAACAGCGGCACGTTCAACGTGGCCGGTGACGGTGTGCTGCTGCTGTCGCAGTGCGCGCGGCGGCTGGGGCGCCCGACGGTGCCCGTGCTGCTGCCCGCGGTCACCTGGGTGGGCTCGGCGCTGCGGACGGTCGGGGTGACCGACTTCTCGCCCGAGCAGATCCGGCTCCTCACCCACGGCCGGGTGGTCTCCACCGTTCAGATGCGCGAGACCCTCGGTTTCACCCCTCGGTTCACGACGGCCGAGACCTTCGCGGACTTCGTCCGCAGCCGAGGGCCGGGGCTGCTGCCGCCGGAGACGCTCGCGGGGGCCGTGGACCGGGTCGCGGCCCGGCTGGATCAGAAGGAGCCCAGGTAACGATGGCGGACGCCAAGGTCATTCCCTTCGACGACGACCGTTCACGGGCGCGCCGGCGGCCCGGCAGGGCGGCCAGGGACGCCGCCGTACGGGCTCTGCCGGGGCAGCAGGGGCTCGAGGACGCTCCGGGCCCCGCCGTGCCGGTGGATGCCGCGAAGAGCCCGAGAGCCGTGGAGGCCGTGGAGGCTTCCGACGGTGGCCCGGACGGCGCCGCGGACCGGTCGGAGGGCGCCTCGGGTGCGCAGGGGCGTCGGAGCGGGTGGGAGCGCAGGCTCGCGGGCGGGCTGTCCTTCCTGCGGCGGCGCGTGACCGGTGAGTACGAGGTCGACGAGTTCGGTTACGACGAGGAGCTCACCGACCAGGTCCTGATGTCGCTGGTGCGGCCGCTCGCGGAGAAGTACTTCCGTGTGGACGTGAAGGGCGTGGAGAACATCCCCGCCGAGGGTGGCGCTCTGGTGGTGGCGAACCACTCGGGGACGCTGCCGCTGGACGGTCTGATGATGCAGGTCGCCGTCCACGACCATCACCCGGCGCGCCGTCATCTGCGGTTGCTCGCGGCGGACCTGGTCTTCATGCTGCCGGTGATAAACGAGCTCGCCCGTAAGGCCGGGCACACGCTGGCGTGCGCGGAGGACGCGGAGCGGCTGCTGCGGTCCGGCGAGATCGTGGGTGTGATGCCGGAGGGGTTCAAGGGCATCGGGAAGCCGTTCAGCGAGCGGTACAAGCTGCAGCGCTTCGGCCGGGGCGGATTCGTGTCGACGGCGCTGCAGGCCGGTGTGCCGATCGTGCCGTGTTCGATCGTGGGGGCGGAGGAGATCTATCCGATGCTCGGGAACGCGAAGACGCTGGCGCGGGTGCTGGGCTTCCCGTACTTCCCGATCACACCGACGTTCCCCTGGCTGGGACCACTGGGCGCGGTGCCGCTGCCGACGAAGTGGACGATCCAGTTCGGTGAGCCGATCCCGACGGACGGCTATCCGCCGGAGGCGGCGGAGGACCCGATGCTGATGTTCAACCTGACGGACCAGGTCCGCGAGCAGATCCAGCACACGTTGTACAAGCTGCTGGTGCAGCGCAGGTCCGTGTTCTTCTGATCTGCCGGCCGTAGGTGTGTGGGGCGCCCCCTCCGGAGAGGGGGCGCCCTACACCCGTATCGGCGCTAGGGGGCGTCCTCGCTGTCGATGCCGAGACCGGGGAGCAGGCCCGGCAGCAGCGGCGGCAGCGTGACATCCGGCATGTCGGGTGTCGTGTGGCTGCCGGACGGCGTCGGGAGCGTCCCCGTCGACGGGTTGTCGAGCAGGCCGCCGGTGTTCCCGCCGAGCAGGCCGTCGTCCTGAGGGGAGCCCGTGCCCGAGCCGGAGCCCGAGGGCTGCGGCCGGGTGGAGCCCTCGCCGCCCGTGGAGGGGGCGGCCGGGGAGGACGGCGGACGCTGGGTGTGCGTACGCGGGGTGTCCTGCGGGGTGCCGGCGCCGCCGCTCTCGACGGCTCCCTTCTCCGGCGTGCGGGGGAGCATGCTCTGGAGCGGCTCGACCTCTTCGTCTATGGCGACGAAGACGTCGTTCACCTCCTTGCCGACGTCGCTGAGCTGGACGGGCAGCCGGTCGCGCAGGCCGTTCCAGGTGGAGCGGTGGGCCTGGGCGAAGGAGTTCAGCCGAGCCATCGGCCCGATCTCGCCGTCCCGTTCGTACGCCTGGCGCAGCAGTCGGTGGCCCTCGGAGGCGTCGTGCTTCATGCCGCCGAGGACGCGGCGGATCTCGCTGAGGGACTCGTGGTCGAGGTCGCCCGCGCGTCCTCGCTCCATGAGCCTGCGCGCCTCGCTGAGCCGCGTCGACGCCTGGTCCAGGAAGATCCCGCCCCGCTCGGAGTCGTCGTCGGCCATGCCGCGCTTGATGTCCTCCATCCCGCGCTTCAGCCCGTAGAGCGAGTCACCGGGGAGGGCGTCGGAGCTGGCAGCGGCCACACCGCTGAACGCTCCTGCGGCCACACCGACCGTGAGACCGCCCGCGGCGATGCCCTTCGACCAGCGGGAGCGGGGGCGCAGTTTCCGGAGCGGGGAGGCCCGGTGGGCTCCCCGCCCGCTCGACGTCCGTTGCTCCGGCACCGTAGGGCCCGCGGCTGCGCTCCCCTCCGCGAGCATCGCTTCCATGGCGGCGACGAGCTGCGCTCGTTGCACCACCTTGACCTCGGGGTCCATCTCCGGTCTCGGCAGCTCGCCGAGACCGTTCGCCAGGGCCAACAGCCGCCCCTGCTCCGCCGGTTCGGCCGACGCCTCGGGCTGCTCGGCCGTCGCGTCGTCGGGCGTCCGGTCAGCCAGGGCCTGGGCGAAGGCGTTCGCCCGCCGGTGCGCCGATACGTTCGCGATCACTGGCGGCACCTCCTCTCGTCATGACGGTCGACTCCCCGGGGTGTCCGGAAGGTTGCACGCCTTGAACACATCCACACGAAAGAGTGAGTGGCTGTGGGCATGGCGTGACCACAGGGAGCCTGCATTCCGCACAACGAGCGGCGCGGCACTTGGGTTACGCGCGAAAGATGATCGGACCAGTGCGTCATCGAGGCGTCACCGACTGTGAGTTGGACGGGGGTCGGGGGACGTGGGGGGAGTGGGGGGCGTGGGGGTGGGTGGGGACGGGCGGGGACGAAGCCGGGCGCGAGCCGTTGCGCGGGCGCGGGCGCGGCGGGCGGGGGCGCGTGTGGGGGGCGTGCAGCGGTCAGCGGGCGTCGTCCGGGAGGAGACGTGCGAGGGTGCGCACGGCCCGGTACTGGAGGGTCTTGATCGCGCCCTCGTTCTTGCCCATGACCCGGGCCGTCTCGGCGACCGACAGGCCCTGCAGGAAGCGCAGGGTCACGCACTCCTGCTGCTGGGGGTTGAGTCTGCGGACGGCGTCGAGCAGCGCGGCGTTGGAGAGGGACTCCAGGACGGAGTCCTCGGGGCTGCGCTCGACCTCGTTGGCGTCGAGCATCTCGCCGGTGGTCACCTCCAGCCGGAAGCGGCTGGACTTGAAGTGGTCGGCGACCAGGTTGCGGGCGATGGTGACCAGCCAGGCCCCGAAGTCGCGGCCCTGCCAGGTGAAGGTGGAGATCCGGCGCAGGGCGCGCAGGAACGTCTCGCTGGTGAGGTCCTCCGCCGTCGCCTTCCCGCCGACGCGGTAGTAGATGTAGCGGTAGACGGTGTCGCTGTACTGGTCGTACAGGCGGCCGAAGGCCTCGGCCTCGCCGGCTTGGGCGCGCTCGACCAGGTCCATCATGCGGGCGCTGTCGCTGTCGGCGGTGGGGCGGCGGGCGGCGGTCGAGGTTCCGGTGCCGCCGCGGCTGCCCCGTCTGCCGACAGCGGCACCGCTCTCGGCGAGGGCATAGCAGGGACCGGCGGGTGCCGGTGCGGCGAAGGCAAAGGCGGGGACAGGGCCGGCGTACGCGGTGGGGACGAAGCCGCGCAAGTGGTCGAGGACCGTTGCGCGCAGCGTAGCCAGGCCCGAGGCGTCAACCCCGACGTGTGGGTACACGGGACTCCCAGAGGCAGAGCTTCCATCACGTGCAGTGCGGGACCGTTCACTCGTCGTGGCGACGTGTGGGTTCCGTTGTGCGTCTGAGGAGAATAACGCTTCGTACAGGCAGCGCTACACCCAGTTGCTCAAATCATCGATTCCGTCGCATCCGTTACTACTTGCGGACGGGATTCTTAGCACTTGGTGACCGGTTGTTGATCAGTTGGCTTCCGAGTGTGACTGTGTGCACGCTCTGTTGTGGTCGAGTGCTAGGGCCGTGAGTGATCTGGGCCGCTGCTGGGTAGGGAGCCGCGAATGCCCCTGAGTCGACCTGCGCGGCGGTGTTCGACCACGTAAGGGTGAGGGCGGCGGTTCCCGCGTTGTCGCAGACGATCGCAGCCGAAACGTATCGGCAGGGGATGACGTGCCGTCGGTGCCGTCGTGTCGCGGCAGTGCGTTCGGTGGTGCCCGGTGTGTCGCGCGCGGCGACCGGTGCCGGGCGCCAGGTCAGCGGCGGCGGCGGTGCAGGGCCACGGCGGCGGCCGTGCCGCCCGCGAGCGCGCCGACCCCGGCAGCGGCGGGGATGCCGACCTTGGCGGCCTTGCGGCCCGTCCGGTAGTCGCGCAGCCGCCAGTCACGGGCCTTCGCGTGCTTGCGCAGCTTGGTGTCCGGGTTGATGGCGTAGGGATGGCCGACCAGCGAGAGCATCGGGATGTCGTTGTGCGAGTCGCTGTACGCCGCGCAGCGGTTCAGGTCCAGGCCCTCGGCCGAGGCCAGGGCGCGCACCGCCTCCGCCTTGGCGGGCCCGTGCAGGGGCTCGCCGACGAGCTTTCCGGTGTAGACGCCGTCGACGGACTCGGCGACCGTGCCGAGCGCGCCGGTGAGGCCGAGGCGCCGGGCGATGATCGTGGCGGTCTCGACGGGCGCGGCGGTGACGAGCCACACCTTCTGTCCGGCGTCGAGGTGGGCCTGGGCGAGTGCCCGCGTGCCGGGCCAGATGCGGTCGGCCATGTACTCGTCGTAGATCTCCTCGCCGATGGACATCAGCTCGGAGACGCGGTGGCCCTTGACGATGGACAGCGCGCTGTCGCGAGCGTCCTGCATGTGCTCGGGGTCCTCGACACCGGCGAGCCGGAACCAGGCCTGCTGCCAGGCGAAGCGGGCCAGTTCGCGGCGCTGGAAGAACTTCCGCTTGTACAGGCCGCGGCCGAAGTGGAAGATCGCGGCGCCCTGCATCACGGTGTTGTCGAGGTCGAAGAAGGCCGCGGCCTCGGCGTCGCCCGCGACGGGGAACTCGGGCTCGGCCGGCTGCTCGGGCTCGGCGCGCGCCGCCGTCTCCCGTTCCAGTTCGAGCTGTTGCGAGGTCTTGCGCGCCGCCTCGGCGGCGGCCTCGCCTGCCAGAACGCTGCGCGCGGTGGCGGAGCGCCTACGGGGGGTGAGCCATCCCATTGCGGCCATGTCGTGAGCATAGCCAGTCTGTTCGGTAGTTCCCGACGCGTCGGGATGCGGCGGCGTGAACACTCCGCGACTCTCCTGTTAAGCGGACATCGGGGGCAAGCTGGAGACAGGGGGCACGGCGCGGCGCGGCGCAGAATGGACGGCATGTTTGGACGAGCGAAGAAGAACACCTCCGCCGCTCCGGCCGCCGCGCGGACGGTGACGCTGATCGGCAAGCCGGGCTGTCATCTCTGCGACGATGCCCGTGCCGTGGTCGAGGCGGTCTGCGCCGAGACCGGAGCGAGCTGGGAGGAGAAGGACATCACCCAGGACGAGGAGCTCCACCGGGCGTACTGGGAGCAGATTCCGGTGGTCCTGGTCGACGGCGAGCAGCACACGTTCTGGCGTGTGGACGCCGGGCGGCTCAGGCGTGAACTGGGTGGCTGACGCGAAGACGGTTACCATCGTGGACGTTTTGTTGGGTTTCGGGGGCATGATCGTGAGGAGAGTGTGCGGTTTTGCCCCCTTCGGTTTCCCAACGGCTTGAGGCGCTCCGCGGTTCCGTCCTGGCGCGAACCGGTCGCGTGACCCCGGTCACTTTGGCCGGACAAAACGGACACCATCTTTGTGCACGCGTTCACAAAGACATAGCCTGCATTCGACGGGGCGGTCTTGGGACACACGGCCGCCTGCAGCCCCGCTCATCCCGCAGGAGCACCGTGGCAACTGGCCGAACTCACCGACCGGCGACCCGTAGCCGAGGAATTCCCGAGGCCACCGTCGCCCGCCTTCCGCTGTATCTGCGTGCGCTCACCGCACTGTCGGAGCGCTCCGTACCCACGGTCTCCTCCGAGGAGCTCGCGGCCGCCGCGGGCGTCAACTCCGCGAAGCTGCGCAAGGACTTCAGCTACCTCGGTTCCTACGGCACGCGGGGCGTCGGCTACGACGTCGAGTACCTCGTCTACCAGATCTCCCGTGAGCTCGGCCTGACGCAGGACTGGCCCGTCGTCATCGTCGGTATCGGTAACCTCGGCGCCGCGCTCGCCGGCTACGGCGGCTTCGCCTCCCGTGGCTTCCGGGTCGCCGCGCTCATCGACGCCGACCCCGCCATGACCGGCAAGCCGGTCGCCGGGATCCCCGTCCAGCACAGTGACGACCTCGAGAAGATCATCGAGGAGGACGGCGTCTCGATCGGCGTCATCGCGACCCCCGCGGGCGTCGCCCAGCAGGTCTGCGACCGGCTCGTGGCAGCCGGCGTGACCTCGATCCTGAACTTCGCCCCGACCGTGCTCTCCGTGCCCGACGGCGTGGACGTGCGCAAGGTCGACCTCTCCATCGAGCTGCAGATCCTCGCCTTCCACGAGCAGCGCAAGGCGGGCGAGGAGGCGGAGACCGAGGCCACCGCCGTACAGGCGCCGCCCGTGCCGCTCGGCTCGACGGGCGAGACCGCGGCCAAGGGCACCGGCCGCAAGGGACCCGACGGGGACGTCCCCGCCGTGATGCCGGCATGAGTCTCCTCGTCGTCGGCCTCAGCCACCGCAGCGCTCCGGTCAGCGTCCTGGAGCGGGCCTCGCTCGCCTCGGACACCCAGGCCAAGCTGCTGCAGGACACCCTCGCCGCCGAACCGGCCGCCGAGGGCGCGGTCCTGGCCACCTGCAACCGGATCGAGCTCTACGCCGACGTGGACAAGTTCCACGCCGGTGTCGCCGAGCTGTCCACGCTCCTCGCCCAGCACAGCGGCGTCGGGCTGGAGGAGCTCACTCCCTATCTCTACGTGCACTACGAGGACCGGGCCGTCCACCACCTCTTCTCGGTGGCCTGCGGGCTCGACTCCATGGTCGTCGGCGAGGGCCAGATCCTCGGCCAGATCAAGGACGCGCTCGCGCTCGGCCAGGACCTGCACACCGCCGGCCGCCTCCTCAACGACCTGTTCCAGCAGGCGCTGCGGGTCGGCAAGCGCGCCCACAGCGAGACCGGGATCGACCGGGCCGGGCAGTCGCTCGTCACGTTCGGCTTGGAGCAGCTCGCGGAGGGCGCGGACGTCGACGGCTGGGCTGCGGGCAAGCGGGCCCTGGTGATCGGCGCCGGCTCGATGTCCTCGCTGGCCGCGGCCACCCTGGCGCGCTCCGGCGTCGCCGAGATCGTGATCGCCAACCGTACGGCCGCGCGCGCGGAGCGGCTGGTGCAGATCCTCACCGAGCCCGGCGGTACGGGCGTGGCCGCACGCGCGGTCGAGATGGTTGCCGTCGGCGACGAACTGACACGTGCCGACATCGTCGTCTCCTGCACCGGAGCCACCGGACTCGTCCTGACCGGCGAGGCCGTCGAGACCGCGATGGCGGGCCGTACGGCCCCGCTCGCTCTGCTCGACCTCGCCATGCCGCGCGACATCGACGCCGCCGCCCACCGCACGCCGGGCGTCCGGCTCGTCGACATCGAGTCGCTCGCCGAGGCCTCCGCCGACGCCCCCATGGCCGCCGACGTCGACCAGGTGCGCTCCATCGTCTCCGATGAGGTGGCCGCCTTCGGCGCCGCCCAGCGCGCCGCGCACATCACCCCGACCGTGGTCGCCCTGCGCACCATGGCCGCCGACGTCGTCGCGGGCGAGGTGGCACGGCTGGAGGGCCGGCTGCCCGGCCTCGACGACAAGCAGCGCGCCGAGATCACCCAGACCGTGCGCCGGGTGGTCGACAAGCTCCTGCACGCGCCCACCGTGCGGGTCAAGCAGCTGGCCAGCGAGCCCGGCGGCGCCGGGTACGCCGACGCGCTGCGGACACTCTTCGACCTCGACCCGGAGACGGTCGCCTCCGTCTCCCGGGCCGACCTGAATGACGCCGACGTCAAGAACCGAGGGCGAGTATGACCGAGAGGGCACTGAGGCTCGGGACCAGGCGCAGCAAGCTCGCCATGGCCCAGTCCGGGCATGTGGCCGACGCCGTCCGGCGGACGACCGGCCGGCCCGTCGAGCTCGTGGAGATCACGACGTACGGGGACGTCTCCCGTGAGCACCTCGCACAGATCGGCGGCACCGGCGTGTTCGTCGCCGCTCTGCGCGACGCGCTCCTGGCCGGCGAGGTGGACTTCGCCGTCCACTCCCTGAAGGACCTGCCGACCGCGCAGCACCCCGACCTCGTGCTGGCCGCCATCCCGGAGCGCGAGGACCCGCGTGACGTGCTGGTCGCCCGCGAGGGAGTGACGCTGGACCGGCTGCCCCAGGGCGCCCGGATCGGCACCGGCTCGCCGCGTCGCACCGCCCAGCTCAACGCGTACGCGCGCAGCCACGGGCTGGCCATCGAGACCGTGCCGATCCGCGGGAACATCGACACCCGCGTCGGATACGTACGTGGCGGAGAGCTGGACGCGGTGGTTCTCGCCGCGGCCGGCCTCAACCGCATCGGCGGGACGGCGGAGCTCACCGGCTCCCTGTCGCTCGACCACCTGTCGGTCGACTCCGTCCTGCCCGCCCCCGGCCAGGGGGCACTGGCGATCGAGTGCCTGGCGTCCAACGCCGACCTCGTCGCCGCGCTCGCCGCGCACGACGACCCGCCCACCCGGGCCGCCGTGACCGCCGAGCGCTCCCTGCTCGCCGCCCTGGAGGCCGGCTGCTCCGCACCCGTGGGTGCGCTGGCCGACCTGCTGGCCGAGGATTCCGGCCGCGGGCAGACTGTCACCGAAATGCGCCTGCGCGGCGTCGTCGGCACCACCGACGGCTCGACGCTGGTGCAGCTGTCCACCACCGGTCCCGTACCCGCGTCGCACGACGAGGCGATGGCGCTCGGACGCGAACTCGCGGACGAGATGCTCGCCAAGGGTGCGGCCGGTCTTATGGGGGAGCGAGCACTTTGAGCCCCACCAGCCCGACCACCAGCCCCGCGCCCTCGGCCTTCTTCGGCCACGGGAGCGTCACCTTCCTCGGCGCCGGTCCAGGCGACCCCGGACTGCTGACACTCCGGGCCGTCGAAGCCCTCGCCGGCGCGGACGTACTGATCGCCGAGCCGGAGGTGCTCGAAGTCGTCCGGTGCCATGCGCGCGCGGGCGTGAGCACGCCTGAGCTGACGATTGTTGACGAGGCGTCAACAACCGCCGGTGTCCCCGTGTTGAGGGATGCCACCAATCTTGTCATGGAGGCCGCACGGGGCGGCAAGCGGGTCGTCCGTGCGGTGACCGGCGACCCCGGCCTCGACGGAAACGCAGGTCAGGAGATGCTCGCCTGCGCCGCCGAGGGCATCCCCTTCGAGGTCGTGCCCGGTGTCGCCACGGCGGTGGGCGTACCCGCGTACGCCGGTGTCCCGTTGCGCGACGCGCAGGGCACCGATGTGCGCTTCGTCGACGCCCGGACCGCCGACGACCGCTGCTGGACCGAGGTCGGAGCCTCGGACGGCACCGTGGTCGTGTCCACCTCGCTGGACGCGGTGGCGGCGGCGGCCGGTGAGCTGGTGGCGGCTGGCCGTAAGCCGGACACCCCGCTCACCGTGACGATCGGCGGCACGACGACCAGGCAGCGGACCTGGACCGCGACGCTCGGCACGATCGCGCAGGTCTTCAAGCAGGGGAAGATCCTCCCCTCGCCCGAGGGCCACCGGCCGGTCATAGCCGTGGTCGGCGAGCGCAGCGCCCCGGCGCAGCGGGACCAGCTGGCGTGGTTCGAGTCCAAGCCGCTCTTCGGCTGGCGGGTCCTCGTGCCGCGCACCAAGGAGCAGGCCGCGTCGCTCTCCGACCAGCTGCGTTCGTACGGTGCGGTGCCGCACGAGGTGCCGACCATCGCCGTCGAGCCGCCGCGGACCCCGCAGCAGATGGAGCGGGCCGTCAAGGGCCTGGTGACCGGACGCTACGAGTGGATCGCCTTCACGTCGGTCAACGCGGTGAAGGCGGTGCGGGAGAAGTTCGAGGAGTACGGGCTCGACGCGCGTGCCTTCGCCGGGATCAAGGTCGCGGCGGTGGGCGAGCAGACCGCCGCGGCGCTCGTCGACTTCGGTGTGAAGCCGGACCTGGTGCCGAGCGGTGAGCAGAGCGCCGCCGGCCTCCTGGAGGACTGGCCGCCGTACGACCCGGTCTTCGACCCGATCGACCGCGTCTTCCTGCCGCGGGCGGACATCGCGACGGAGACCCTGGTCGCGGGTCTGATCGAGCTCGGGTGGGAGGTCGACGACGTCACCGCCTACCGGACGGTGCGCGCGTCGCCGCCGCCGGCGGACACGCGTGAGGCGATCAAGGGCGGCGGTTTCGACGCCGTGCTGTTCACCTCGTCCTCGACCGTGCGGAACCTGGTGGGGATCGCCGGGAAGCCGCACAACGTGACGGTCATCGCCTGTATCGGTCCGGCGACCGCGAAGACCGCCGAGGAGCACGGGCTGCGGGTGGACGTGCTCTCGCCCGAGCCGTCGGTGCACAAGCTCGCGGAGGCGCTGGCGGACTTCGGTCTGCGGCGGCGGGCGGCGGCGCTGGAGGCGGGGGACCCGGTGACGCGGCCCTCGGAGCGCCGGCCGGGCGCGCGGAGGCGTCGGACGACGTAGTCGCCGTCGTGTTGCGCACGGGGTGCGGGGCCTTGTCCGGGTCCCGCACCCCGGTGCGTTGTCGGGGGCTCGGGCAGCCGCGGGGATCGCGGGTGGGCACGAGGGAGTCCTTGCTCGCGGCGCGGTGGCGGGGTGTATGCCCACAGGCGGTCGGTAAGTGCATCGGTCCAGTCGGCGTAGCCTCGGGCGTATGAACTCGTACGGAACCTTTCCCGGGGCGCGGCCGCGGCGGCTGCGGACGACGCCCGCGATGCGCCGGATGGTGGCCGAGACGCGGCTGAGCCCGGCCGATCTGATCCTTCCCGCGTTCGTGCGCGAGGGGATCACCGAGCCGCGGCCGATCGCCGCGATGCCCGGCGTGGTGCAGCACTCGCGGGACACCCTGCGGAAGGCGGCCGTGGAGGCGCTGGAGGCCGGGGTCTCCGGGATCATGCTCTTCGGTGTGCCGGAGGACGCGAAGAAGGACGGCGCGGGGACCGCGGGCACGGACCCGGACGGGATCCTGCAGGTCGCGATCCGGGACGTGAAGGCGGAGGTCGGCGACGACCTCGTCATCATGTCGGACCTGTGCCTGGACGAGTACACCGACCACGGGCACTGCGGTGTCCTGGACGAGCACGGGCGGGTCGACAACGACGCGACGCTGGAGCGGTACGCCGAGATGGCCCAGGTCCAGGCCGACGCCGGCGTCCACGTCGTGGGGCCGTCCGGGATGATGGACGGCCAGGTCGGGGTGGTCCGTGACGCGCTGGACACCATCGGCAAGGAGGACGTGTCGATCCTCGCGTACACCGCGAAGTACTCCTCCGCCTTCTACGGGCCCTTCCGCGAGGCCGTCGGCTCGTCGCTGCAGGGCGACCGCAAGACGTACCAGCAGGATCCGGCCAACCTCCGTGAGTCGCTGCGGGAGTTGGCGCTCGACCTGGAGGAGGGGGCCGACATGGTGATGGTGAAGCCCGCGGGCCCCTACCTGGACGTGCTGGCGAAGGTCGCGGACGCCGTGGACGTGCCCGTCGCCGCGTACCAGATCAGCGGGGAGTACGCGATGGTCGAGGCGGCGGCCGAGAAGGGCTGGATCGACCGCGACAGGGCCATCTTCGAGACGCTGACCGGGATCAGGCGCGCGGGCGCGCAGATGATCCTGACCTACTGGGCGACCGAGGTCGCCCAGAAGCTGGGCCGCGGCGTCTGACGCCGGACGGACGGGCTTCCCGGCCGGCTCCGGGCCGGACTACCGTGCGGCTCCTCGCACGACGCCCCGACAGGGACGGAACCGCAGGACGGTTCCGTCCCCTTCGTCTTCGTGGGCCGTGAGGACATGGACGCTCCTGCCGTCGGCCGCCCGGTGGACGTACTGCGCGACGCCGTCCTCGGACGCGCCCGTGCTGAGGCTGCGTATCGGCGCGTCCCGCAGCCTCACCGTGCGGTCGTGGGTGTAGCGGCCGGGCGGGCCGACCGTGATGAGGGACCGGATGCGGCCGGCGATGGCCAGCTGGTTGGCGGGATCCGCGGAGAAGGCCAGGTGGGCGGCGGAGTCGGCCCACTGGGCGTAGTTGAGGATCGTGCGGCCGTCGGAGCCCGCCAGGCAGTGGCGTGCGAGGAAGGTGTCCGGAAGCTCGGCCTGCGCCCAGACGTCCACGACCGCGTCCATCACGAAGCGCTGCCGTTCGGCGTCCTCCGTGAGCCACTCGGAGATCAGGACGAGGCCCGCGTCCGGCCGGCCGAAGAGAGGGATCGCGTCGGTCTCCACGAGCCCCGCGGGAGCTAATTCGTTAGTCATGACTAACAGTTTGCCCAGATGCCACCGAACGCGCAAACGAATTAACGGACGGTGATCATCTCGGTCGGCCGTGACAACCCGCGTGCCGTGTGCTCAGGGCCGGTTGGTGAGGACGGGCCGCGCGGCGCACCCTGGAAGTACCTCAGGAGGTGGTCCTCATGATGCACACGCTCGTCGGATGGCACATCGAGATGGAGTTCCAGGAGGACGGCGACCGGACGAGGTCGGCCGCCATGGTGCGCCTCGGTGACGGAACCGAGTTCCGCGCCCAGGGCAACGCCCACAGGCACCCGTCCGACCCGGAGCAGCTGCGGGTGGGCGAGGAGATCGCGGGCGCCCGCGCACTCATGGATCTCGCCTCGCAGCTGCTCCAGAAGGCACACACCGAGATCGACGAGGTGTCCGGGAGGACCTCCCGCCCGATCCGCTGAACCGGCGGGCTCAGAAGGTCAGAGCCTGGTCCATCTCGCGCTGCCAGTACGTGACGGTGGCGTCGTCGTCGGCGTACGTGCCGCTCGGCGCCGCCACCGTCCTGCCACTGCCCACGGATCCGCCCGAACCATCGCCCCGGGCGAAGTGGACAGACACGTTCCGCACGGTGCGGCCGTGCGCGTCGGGGTCGACGCCCCGCTCGCCCGTGAGGATGACCGAGGCGTACGCCGAGGCGCCGGGGGTGAGGGAGACGACGGCCTGGGGGCGCGACTCCTCGAGGGTGCCGAGGGGGGCCTGGGCGTCGTCGAAGCCGACGAACGGTGCGCCGTAGGCGTTGCAGGCACGGCTGCCGGTGTTGGTGACGGTCAGCAGCAGGTGGTTGACGGGACGGGACACCTTGCTCACGACGACCTTGGTCGTGGCACCGGTGCAGGCCGTGGTGACCGGGCCGTCGTCCTTGGCTCCGCTCGTGGGCCTCGTCCCCTGCCGCGACGACGGCTGGTTCCCCTTCTGCGGCTGACGCGAGGACGGGGCCGAGGCCGGGGCGGCCGACGGCGACGTCCCGTTCGGCTCGGTGGACGGCTCAGGCGCCGGAGCCCGCACGGCCGATGTCGTCCCCCCGGACGACTGCGCGGAGGCCGAGTCGGCGGACTCCGCGCCGTCCCCCGCGCAGGCGGTGAGCGACAGCGCGGCGACCAGGGCGGTCGCGGCGGTCGTGGCGGCGCGAATGGTGATGCGCATGGGTGTTCCCCCGTGAAGTGCGATGAACGGCTTGATCAGTGACGGTTGATCAGCACGATGGCGATGGCGGTGCACACGATCAGCACCGCGAGGGCCACGGCGTCCGTGGCTCGGCTGTTCGGCATGGCTCATACCCTGCGGGCCGATGCGTTCCGTCTGCAATCGGCACGGGACAATGGGGGAAGCTGGAACGCACGCACCTACCTGACCTGGGGAAACAAGGCTTCCCTGGAACGCGTTCCTGGGACGGCGAGACGAGGGGGACGGGGCGGGTGGCAACGGAGACGGGCGGTTTCGCGGAGCTCGTACGGGGACTGAAGGAGCGATCCGGGCTCAGCTACGGGGCGTTGGCCAAGAAGCTGCACGTGAGCACGTCGACGCTGCACCGGTACTGCAACGGGGACGCGGTCCCGACGGAGTTCGCCCCCGTGGAGCGGCTCGGGCGGCTGTGCGGGGCCACACGCGAGGAGTTGATCGCGCTCCACCGCAGCTGGATCGTGGCCGACGACGCGAGAAGGCGGCGGACCCTTCCGGAGCCGGCGTCTCCGGTCGCCTCGCCGGCCGAGACGACGGACGACGTGACCGCCACTGCGGCGGCGCCTGCAGCGGCGGCCCCCGTCGAACACGTCGAGTCCGAAGTGCCGGTGGAGCGTGGCGAGTCGGCGGAGCCTGCCGGGCCCGTCGGGCCTGGCGAGTCGGCCGAGCCGGTTGCCTCCGCCGGGCCGGCCGAGACCGGCGTGGCCGCGCCTGAGGGCGTCGAGCCCGGGAAGGACCCGGCCGAGCCCCTCGTCACCGTCAGAGCACCCTCCACGGCCGTCCCCCGGTCCCGCAAGCGGCTGCGGATCGCGCTCGCGGCGGCCGCCGTCGTCGCGCTCGCCGTACCCGTCGCGTACGGCATCGGGCGGTCGGACTCCGTGAAGCCCACCGGTGACGCGGGCAAGGGCGGGCGCGTCGCAGCCGCTTCCTCCACGGCGCCCGGCGTGACCGTCTCCCCGAGCGGCTCGCCGTCCGCCGCGTCCCCGTCCGCCTCCACGCCCCCCGTCTCGGCCGAGCCGTCGGGCGCATCCGCGACTCCGAGCCGCGTGCAGGGCAGCTCGGCGCCCGGCGGCAAGGGTGCCGGAACGCCCGTGCGGGCCGGCATCAGCTCGTACAACTGGACGGGACCCTGCGGGCAGCACTACCTGCTCGACCGCCGGCCCGACCAGGTCCCGCCGCCGCCGATGCAGGAGCAGTCCCGCCGCTGGGCGGCGTCTTTCGACGGGGTCGACGCCGGGCACATGTACCTGGAGCTCACCACCACCGGCCGTACCGACGCCGCCGTGGTCATCACCGGCCTCCACGTACGGGTGGTGGAGCGCGGCGAGCCCCTCGACCGGACGGTCTACTCCATGGGAGAGGGCTGCGGCGGCGGCGTCACGCCCCAGACCTTCGACATCGACCTCGACGCGGCGCAGCCGTCAGCCAGGCCCATCGCGGGCCAGGACGGCGACCGGACGGTCCCCGCCAAGGACTTCCCGTTCAAGGTGTCCACGAGCGACCCGCAGGTCTTCAACCTCGACGTGCACACCGAGGGGCATGTCGTGACGTGGTACCTGGAGCTGGAATGGAGCGACGGCGAACAGCACGGCAAGGTCGTCGTCGACGACGGCGGCAAGCCCTTCAAGACCAGTGCGATGGAGGGCGAGAAGCGCTACGGCTACCGGTACGACACGGACGAGTGGGCCCTGCTGGAGTGAGCGAAGGCCCCGGCACCGTACGGATACGGTGCCGGGGCCTTCGTCGTACGGCGGCGCGTCGTCAGAGGCGCTCGGGCGTCCGGATGCCCAGCAGGGCCATGCCCTGGTGCAGCGTCCGGGCCGTCAGGTCGCAGATGAACAGACGGTTCTCCGCGACCTCCTGCGGCGGCTCGGGCTTGATGACCGGGCACTGGTCGTAGAACGTCGTGTACAGCGACGCCAGCTGGTACAGGTACGCGGCGAGCTTGTGCGGGGCGTACTCGGCGGCGGCCTCGGCCACCGTCTCGCCGAACTGGTCCAGGTGCAGGCCGAGCGCACGCTCCGCCGGGGCCAGCTCCAGCTCGGGATGGGCGACCGGAGTGCGGTCACCGGCCTTGCCGAAGATCGACTTGATACGCGCGTACGCGTACTGGAGGTACACCGACGTGTCGCCGTTCAGCGACACCATCTGGTCCAGGTCGAACTTGTAGTCCCGCGCCGCCGAGGTCGACAGGTCCGCGTACTTCACCGCGCCGATGCCGACCTGGGCACCCCGCTCGGCGATCTCGTCCTCGGTCAGGTCGCGCGCCTTCTCGCGGACCACGGACGCGGCCCGGTCGATCGCCTCGTCCAGCAGGTCCACCAGCCGGACCGTCTCGCCCTCACGGGTCTTGAACGGCTTCCCGTCCTTGCCGAGCACCGTGCCGAAGGCGAGCTGGACGGCCTTCACGTCCTCGTTCAGCCAGCCGGCCCGGCGGGCGGTCTCGAAGACCATCTTGAAGTGGAGGGACTGCCGGGCGTCGACCACGTACAGCAGGGACGTCGCCTTCAGGTTCTGCACCCGGTCCCGGATCGCCGACAGGTCCGTCGCCGCATAGCCGAAACCGCCGTCGGACTTCTGGACGATCAGCGGCGTCGGGTTGCCGTCCGGGCCCTTGACATCGTCGAAGAAGACACAGAGCGCGCCGTTGGAACGGACCGCGACGCCGGACTCCTCCAGGATGCGGCAGGTCTCGGTCAGCATGTCGTTGTACCCGGACTCGCCGACGATGTCGGGGTCGCGGATGTCCATGTCCAGCTTCTCGAAGACGGAGAAGAAGTAGATCTTCGACTCGTCGACGAACTTCTGCCACATGGCCAGCGTCTGCGGGTCACCGGCCTGGAGGTCGACCACCCGGCGGCGCGCCCGCGTCTTGAACTCCTCGTCGGAGTCGAAGAACTTCCGCGCGGCCTTGTAGAGCCGGTCGAGGTTCGACATCGCCTCTTCGCCGGACACCTGCGCGTCCTTGTGGTCCAGCTCGTGCGGGTGCTCCTCCAGGTACTGGATGAGCATGCCGAACTGGGTGCCCCAGTCGCCGATGTGATGGCGGCGGACCACCTTCTCGCCCGTGAACTCCAGGATCTCCACCATCGCGGCGCCGATCACGGCGGAGCGGAGGTGGCCGACGTGCATCTCCTTGGCCACGTTCGGCTGGGCGTAGTCGATCACCGTCGTGCCCGCGTCCTGCGCGAACGGCACGCCGAGGCGGTCGTCGGCGGCGCGCGCGGCGAGGGTCCTGACGATCGCCTCGTCGGTGACCGTGATGTTCAGGAAGCCGGGGCCCGAGACCTCGATCTCCTTCAGCACGTCGTTCGCCGGGATGCCGTCGACGACCTTCGTCGCCAGCTCACGCGGATTGCCCTTGAGCTGCTTGGCGAGCGCCAGGATGCCGTTGGCCTGGAAGTCGGCCCGGTCGCTTCGTCGCAGCAGCGGGTCGGCGGAACCGGCCTCCGGCAGGGCTGCCGCGAGACCTTCCGCGAGACGCTGCTGCACGGTCGAAGCGAGGGAAGGGACCGAGGCCATGAGCTTCCGTTCCTGTCGGTGGTTCAGTGGTGGGCTTTATCGCTTGTCAAGTGTCCCATGGGCGGGCAACGTGTTTTCTCCCTGTGGACAACTCCAGCGCTGTGGACAACCTCGGAGTGGACTGTTCCGTCTGGGAGAATGACTGACGTAAGGCTGCAAGGCTTTCGAGGGACCAAGGAAGAAGGACGTACCGACCGTGGCTCAGAGCAGCACCGAGACCGACTGGGTCTCCCGTTTCGCGGACGAGGTCATCGCCGAGTCGGAGCGACGTGCGCCTGGCAAACCGGTCGTCGTCGCCTCCGGACTCTCCCCCTCCGGCCCGATCCACCTGGGCAACCTCCGCGAGGTCATGACCCCGCACCTGGTCGCCGACGAGATCCGCCGCCGCGGACACGAGGTCCGTCACCTCATCTCCTGGGACGACTACGACCGCTACCGCAAGGTGCCGAACGGCGTCGAGGGCGTCGACGAGTCCTGGGCCGAGCACATCGGCAAGCCGCTGACCTCCGTCCCGGCCCCCGCCGGCTCGGCGTACGCGAGCTGGGCGGAGCACTTCAAGGCCGCCATGGTCGAGTCGCTCGCCGAGCTGGGTGTCGAGTACGACCCGATCAGCCAGACGGAGCAGTACACGGCGGGCACGTACCGCGAGCAGATCCTGCACGCGATGAAGCACCGCGGTGACATCGACGCCATCCTCGACCAGTACCGGACGAAGAAGGCGCCGAAGAAGCAGTCGCAGAAGGCCGTCGACGAGGCGGAGCTGGAGGCCGAGGAGGGCTCGGGCGCGGCCGCCGAGGACGACGGCTCCGGCGGCACCGGCGGCTACTTCCCGTACAAGCCCTACTGCGGGCAGTGCGAGAAGGACCTGACCACCGTCACCTCGTACGACGACGAGACCACCGAGCTGGCCTACACCTGCACCGCGTGCGGCTTCTCCGAGACCGTCAAGCTGAGCGAGTTCAACCGCGGCAAGCTGGTCTGGAAGGTCGACTGGCCGATGCGCTGGGCGTACGAAGGCGTGATCTTCGAGCCCTCGGGCGTGGACCACTCCTCACCCGGCTCGTCGTTCGTCGTCGGCGGCCAGATCGTGCGCCAGATCTTCGACGGCGTCCAGCCGATCGGCCCCATGTACGCCTTCGTCGGCATCAGCGGCATGGCCAAGATGTCCTCCTCGCGCGGTGGCGTGCCCACCCCCGCGGACGCGCTGAAGATCATGGAGGCGCCGCTGCTGCGCTGGCTGTACGCGCGCCGCAAGCCCAACCAGTCCTTCAAGATCGCCTTCGACCAGGAGATCCAGCGGCTCTACGACGAGTGGGACAAGCTGGAGGCCAAGGTCGCCGACGGCTCCGTGCTGCCGGCCGACGCGGCCGCGCACGCACGTGCCGCGCGCACGGCCGCCGGTGAGCTGCCGCGCACGCCGCGCCCGCTCCCGTACCGCACGCTGGCCTCGGTCATGGACATCACCGCCGGCCACGACGAGCAGACCCTGCGGATCCTCACCGAGCTGGACCCGGAGACGCCGGTCACCAGCCTGGACGAGGTCCGTCCGCGCCTGGACCGCGCCGAGAACTGGATCACCACCCAGGTCCCGGCCGACCAGCGCACGATCGTCCGCGACGAGCCGGACGCCGAGCTCCTCGGCTCCCTCGACGACCAGGGCCGCGAGTCCCTGCGCCTCCTCCTGGAGGGCCTGGACACGCACTGGTCCCTGGACGGACTGACCACGCTCGTCTACGGCGTCCCGAAGGTCATGGCCGGTCTCGACCCCGAGGCCAAGCCGACCCCGGAGCTGAAGGTCGCCCAGCGCGCCTTCTTCGCCCTGCTCTACCAGCTGCTCGTCAGCCGCGAGACCGGGCCGCGCCTGCCGACGCTGCTGCTCGCGGTCGGCGCCGACCGGGTACGCAAGCTGCTCGGCTCGTAACCGCACGGAGGACACGAAGGGCCGCCACCGGTTCGGTGGCGGCCCTTCGCCGTGTCCCCTGCTGTCGTCCCGTTCCGTCTGCGGGCTCCTCCACACTTCGGACTAGGCCGGATTCCGACGTGGGCACGACGAAACCGGGTGCCGCGCGGGAGACCGTGGAGACATGAAGAACGACGTCATCGCGGTCATCGGATGGATCACGCTCGTGCAGGGCGCACTCGGCGCGGGCGGGCAGCTCTTCGGCGACAAGCCCTGGGGACTGCTCCAGAAATGGTGGGACATCCCCACCGCCGGATACCTCGCCCTCGCCGTCGTCGGCGCCGCGCTCGCCCTGTGGGGCGAGACCGCGAAGAAGCGGGCCAAGGCCTGAGACCCGGCCGGCCATGGCCTAGGCCCGGTCCCGGCCAGGGGCCCGGCCAGCGCGCGGCTACGGGATGTGGTTCTCCGCCACTTCCTGCTGGATGCGCTGCCGCAGGCCCGGAGTGACCTGCCGAAGAAGCGACGTGCTGCGAGGGTGCCGCGTGCCGTACCGGTCGCTGAGCAGTATGTCGAGCTCCTCGTTGCTCGGGAACTGCTGGTTCTCCTGGACGTAGTCCCACATCGCCTTGTACGCGACCTCCGCGAACTCGGCCGTGGACGGCTCCGGATCGACGTACTCCTGGTACTCCTCGAACTGCTGCTCCTGGCGAGGACCCGGATCCGGAAGGTCCTCGGGACCCTGCGGAACCGCCACCGGGGTCGGCTCCAGCCCCTCCACGTACTGAGGGTCGTAGGCCGTCTCGTGAGCCTCAGGCGGGAGCGTCTGCGCCTGGAACCACGGGCTGTCGTGGTTCGCCGGCAGCTGCGGCTGCGGGGCCGACTCGACAGCCGGCTGGACGACCTCGACCGGCACCGCCTCCGCCAGCACCGGCTGGGGAGGGAGCAGAACCGGTTCCACGCCCGCCGCCGCGAGGCCCGCCGGGGCCGTCTCGGCGAGCGGTACGCCGTACTTCGCCAACCTCAGCGGCATCAGCGCCTCCACCGGCGCCTTCCGCCGCCACGCCCGACCGAACCGCGCCTGCAGCCGCGCCTGGTAGATCAGCCGGTCCTGCTCCAGCTTGATCACCTGCTCGTACGAGCGCAGCTCCCACAGCTTCATCCGCCGCCACAGCCGGAACGTCGGTATCGGAGACAGCAGCCACCGCGTGAGCCGCACGCCCTCCATGTGCTTGTCCGCGGTGATGTCGGCTATGCGGCCCACCGCGTGCCGCGCCGCCTCCACCGCGACCACGAACAGCACCGGGATCACCGCGTGCATGCCGACGCCCAGCGGGTCCGGCCACGCGGCCGCGCCGTTGAACGCGATCGTCGCGGCCGTCAGCACCCACGCCGTCTGGCGCAGCAGCGGGAACGGGATCCGGATCCAGGTCAGCAGCAGGTCCAGTGCCAGGAGCACACAGATACCGGCATCGATACCGATCGGGAAGAAGTACGAGAAGGTGCCGAAGCCCTTCTCCACGGCGAGCTCACGCACAGCGGCGTACGAACCCGCGAAACCGATACCGGCGATGACCACCGCACCGGCGATCACCACACCGATCAGTATCTTGTGCGTGCGTGTCAGCTGCACCGCGGCCACCCGCGATCCCCTCCCGTCAATCCACATCTCGCGGGCACAGCGTGGCACACGTGTGAGGAGCCCGGCCCCCGGGGGAGGGACAGGCTCCTCGAAAACATGCGCAAATACGGGTGTACGCGACGCCCGCGGCCCGCATGGGCTACTTGTTCGCCGCCGCGACCGCCGCGACGGCCTCCTTCGACGCCTTCAGCGCACCGGCCAGGACCGTCTTGTCCGAGGGCGCGTCGGCACCGGCGTACCCCGCACCGTTGTACGTGAGCAGCACGAGCACGTTGCCCGTACGCGCCACCACCGAGGCGTACGTGAAGTCCTCGCCCGTCTTGCGCACCTCGTACGTCACGGCCTTCGCCTCGTCCCCGAGACCGGCCGAGTCCGAGGTCTTCAGCTTCTTCGCGCCCTCGGTCGCCTGGACCTTGGCAAGCTCCTTGGCGAAGTTCTCCTGGGCGCGCTTCTCGCCGCTGCCCAGAGAGGCGTCCGACTCGTAGCGGTAGAAGGAGACGTCGAGCCAGCGGTACTGCGAGCCCTTCACACCCTTGTCGTCGAGACCGTTCCACGAGCAGCCGCCACGGCTCGCCGTGTCGCTCGACGCGGCCGCCGTACCGTTCTTCGCCTTCGCCTTCGGCACCAGGCTCTCGGTCGTCTTCGCGGAGATCGACTTGCAGACCTCCGGCAGCTCCGCGAACTTCGCGGGCTCGGGCGCCTTCGTCGTCTGCTGGCTGGGGGCCGAGGAGGCCGAACCCTTGCCCTTGTCAGGCGTACCCGAACCGCTGTCGGAGTCCGAGGAGCAGCCGGCGACGACGAGCATCACCGGAACGGCTGCGCAGGCGAGTATGCGGGTGAGTCGCGGGGCTGATCGGTGCATGGTTCCTTCAGTCGCTTGTCGTACGGTCCGGTCACGGTCCGGCCAGGCGGCCACGGTACGCCGACACGTTACGTGGTCCCGGCGCGGTCGCGGAGTGCTCGCGGCGTGGCCGACGGACGGCCCCAGGGCGGGACGGGGCCGCTACTCCTCCAGGCGCTCGGAGAGCAGACGGGCCAGGTTCAGGGCCTTTTCCTGCAGTTCCCGGCTGTCCGGGGCCTCCGCGGAGCCGGTCGTCTGTTCCACGTACTCGACCGTCACGACCACGTTGGATGTGCGGAACACCACGCTCACGGTGCGATGCCGGCCGTTCGCCCCGCCGGCGCTGAGCGCGTCGTCGAGGAAGGCGATCTGGCCGAGGCCCTGCAGGACGCGCGGTTCCAGACCGGTCGTCGGGGCGCCCGTGGGGGTCTGCTGCGGGGACTCGGTGCCCGAGGCCGGCGGCTGCGCGCCGCCGCCCGGCGCCACGCTCGTGCTCGGGCCGGCGCCGCCGGAGGGGCTCGCGGGGCTCTGCGTGGGCTGGGTCGACTGGGTCGACTGGGTGGGCTGAGAGGGCGGGGGTGGCTGCGTCGGCTGGGGGAGGTCCGCCGCGAGCTGCTTGCGGGAGAACACCTCCTGCGCCCGGTCGTCGTCGCTCACGGCGGGGTCGTAGGAGACGACCCGCTCGATGTCGAGCCGCAGCCGGTGCATGGCGTCCGGGGTGTCGGCCTTCCAGCTGCAGCCGACGCGGCGGTCGGTGTCGTACGTGACGGCGGCGGAGCCGCGGTACACGGCGATCCGCTCCTCGTCGGGGAGCTGGGCCGCGCCGGGGAGCAGGTCGCGGAGCGTGTTCTGCGGGACGGCGCCGCAGGGCTCGAAGAGGGTGCGGTAGCGGCCGGGGGGCGCGGCGGGGGCGGCGGGGCCGGCCTTGGAGTCGACGGCGCCGGTTCCGGCCCCGCCTCCGGAGGAGCATCCGGTGAGTCCGAGGACGAGCGCTGCGGCGAGCGCTGCCAGACCGGGTACGTACGCCTGTCGCTGCACGCTCCCAGGCTCCCTTCTCCCGAAAACTGTTTGCCGCCGGATACCGGCCGGTGGACACAATGTCTATCGCACGCACGGCTGTTGATGCCGGTCCGTCGTCACCTGTACGGGCCTTGGTTCCGGTTTTTGCGTTATCAGGCTTTTGTGGGGAATCGAGGAAGTATGTCGTATGTAGAGGTACCGGGCGCGAAGGTGCCCATCCGGATGTGGACCGATCCTTCCACGGTCGAGGGCGGCGCGATGCAGCAGCTCCAGAACGTGGCCACGCTGCCGTGGATCAAGGGCCTGGCCGTGATGCCGGACGTGCATTACGGCAAGGGCGCGACCGTCGGCTCGGTCATCGCGATGCACGGTGCGGTCTGTCCGGCGGCGGTGGGCGTGGACATCGGTTGCGGGATGTCGGCGGTCAAGACGTCGCTGACGGCGAACGACCTGCCGGGGGACCTGTCGCGGCTGCGGTCGAAGATCGAGCAGGCGATCCCGGTCGGGCGTGGGATGCACCGCGACGAGGTGGACCCCTCGCGGCTCTTCCAGTTCCCGACGGCGGGCTGGGACGACTTCTGGTCGCGGTTCGACGGGATCGCGGAGTCGGTCAAGTTCCGTCACGAACGTGCCCAGAAGCAGATGGGAACGCTCGGCAGTGGGAATCACTTCATCGAATTCTGTCTCGACGAGTCGGGTTCGGTCTGGCTGATGCTGCACTCCGGGTCGCGGAACATCGGCAAGGAGCTCGCCGAGTACCACATCGGCGAGGCGCAGAAGCTGCCGCACAACCAGGGGCTCGTCGACCGTGACCTGGCGGTCTTCGTGTCGGACACCCCGCAGATGGCGGCCTACCGGAACGACCTGTTCTGGGCGCAGGAGTACGCGAAGTACAACCGCGCGATCATGATGGCCCTCTTCCAGGAGGTCGTCCGCCGGGAGTTCCGCAAGGCGAAGGTGACCTTCGACCCGGTGATCTCCTGCCATCACAACTACGTGGCGGAGGAGCGGTACGAAGGGATGGACCTGTTGGTCACCCGTAAGGGAGCGATCCGCGCCGGCTCCGGCGACTTCGGGATCATCCCGGGCTCCATGGGCACCGGCTCGTACATCGTGAAGGGGCTCGGCAACGAGGCGTCCTTCAACTCCGCCTCGCACGGCGCCGGCCGCAAGATGAGCCGGAGCGCGGCGAAGCGGCGCTTCTCGACCCGGGACCTGGAGGAGCAGACGCGGGGCGTGGAGTGCCGTAAGGACTCCGGCGTCGTGGACGAGATCCCGGGCGCGTACAAGCCGATCGAGAAGGTCATCGACCAGCAGCGGGACCTGGTCGAGGTGGTCGCGAAGCTGAAGCAGGTCATCTGCGTGAAGGGCTGATGCCCGTGGGGCGGAGGCCGACCCGCGGAAGGAGAGGGCCGGTGCAAGGGCACCGGCCCCTTCTGCGTCCGCTGATCCGGCGGGGGCCGGTCGCGGCCGGCTGCTCAGAGTTCGCGGTGGACCTTGGTGTTGGAGGCCTGGGCGCGGGGGCGGACCACCAGGAGATCGATGTTGACGTGGGAGGGGCGGGTGCAGGCCCAGGTGATGGTGTCGGCGACGTCGTCGGCGGTGAGGGGTTCGGCCACGCCCGCGTAGACCTTGGAGGCCTTCTCGGTGTCGCCGCGGAAGCGGGTGGTGGCGAACTCGTCCGTCTTGACCATGCCGGGGGCGATCTCGATGACGCGGACCGGGGTGCCCACGATCTCCAGGCGGAGGGTCTCGGCGAGGACGCGGGCGCCGTTCTTGGCGGCGACGTAGCCGGCGCCGCCCTCGTAGGTGGCGTGTCCGGCGGTGGAGGAGAGGACGACGACCGTGCCGTCGCCGCTCTCGGTGAGGGCGGGGAGCAGGGCCTGGGTGACGTTGAGGGTGCCGATGACGTTGACCTCGTACATCTGGCGCCAGTCGTCGGGGTTGCCGCTGGAGACGGGGTCGGCGCCGAGGGCTCCGCCGGCGTTGTTGACGAGGACGGCGATGGTGCGGAAGGCGGTCGCGAAGGTCTGGACGGCGTCGCGGTCGGTGACGTCGAGGGCGTAGGCGGTGGCCTGGTGGCCGGCCTCGACGATCTCGGCGGCCAGCGCCTCGATCCGGTCCTTGCGGCGGGCGGTGAGGACCACGCGGTATCCGGCGGCGGCGAGCTGCCTGGCGGTGGCCGCGCCGATTCCGCTGCTCGCTCCGGTGACGACGGCGATGGGGGTACCGGCGGCAGTCATGACGTGCTCCTCGCGCATGTGGTCGATTGTGTCGATCGCGTGGTCAGGATAGGTCCGGGGTCTCAGCGGCCGCGGGGGGCGTACATGATCACGGCCACGCCGGCCAGGCAGATGAAGGCTCCGGTGATGTCCCAGCGGTCGGGGCGGTAGCCGTCGGCGACCATGCCCCAGGCGAGGGAGCCGGCGACGAACACTCCGCCGTAGGCGGCGAGGATGCGGCCGAACTCGGCGTCGGGCTGGAGGGTGGCGACGAAGCCGTAGATGCCGAGGGCGGCGATGCCGGCGCCGATCCAGATCCAGCCGCGGTGTTCGCGTACGCCTTGCCAGATGAGCCAGGCTCCGCCGATCTCGAAGAGGGCGGCGACGGCGAAGAGGGTGGCGGACCGGGCGATGAGCATGGGGTCAGGGTGCCACGGGACACGCTGACTGACAGGTAGTCAGAATATATGTGGTGGTGTCGGTATCTTCTGGGCATGAGTGCGATGCGCAGGATCCTTCTCGGTGTGGTGCTGGCGGCCGCGGTGGTGGTCGGTACGGGTGAGGGCGCCCGCGCCGTCGGGGGCGAGGCCGAGGCCGAGGCGGATCTGGCGCATCACGGCCATCTGTCCCTGTGGGAGGGGCGGATGGGTGTCCGGCTGGTGAGTGAGAACCACGGTCCGTCGGACGTGTCCCAGGCGACGGTGCGGCTGGCCTTCTCCGAGGCGATGGCGGGCGGGCAGGTGCTTCCACCGTCCTGTCTGTGGGCGAGTGAGCGGGTCGTGGTCTGCCGTACGGGGGAGCTGCGCGCCGCCGGGGCGGTCGAAGAGCTGGTGCTCGATCTGCGGACGGCCGGCTCGCCGGACGAGGTGATGGTCGACATCGCGACGATCTGGTCCGACGGCGTCGCCGACGGGAACGCTCTGAACGACCGCCACCGCGTCCTGGTGCTGGCCACCGGGGACCCGTACGTCTTCTGAGCCGGCTCCCGCCCGCCTCGGCCGCATCGTCAGAAGGCGTAGCCGTCGGGGCGGACGAGGAGTGTCGTCCGGCGCGCGGGGTCGGTCCAGGTCGCCCGTACGACCCGGGTCGGTGTCGTGGGGGAGGCCGGCAGCGCGGGTGTGGCGCCCTCGGGGGCGATCAGGACGAACTCGCCCTCGCGCAGCAGCTCGTAGAGCCTGCCCTCGCGCAGCTTCAGGTCGGGGACGCGCCGGGTGTCCCGGCCGTAGGAGATGTCGATCCCGCTGATCATGCCCATCGCCTTGGCGGACGCGGCCGGGACGCGGTTGAGGAGGTGCGCGGCGAGAGCGCGCAGGCCGCGCCGGACGGGGCCGCGGGCCATGGCGAGCCGGATGATGGCGCCGCTGCTGCGGAGAACCGAGGCGCCGACGGGGTGACGCTCGGACTGGTAGCTGTCGAGGAGGGCCTCGGGGTCGGGCGCTTCGCCGCGCAGGACGGCCGTGAGCTTCCAGGAGAGGTTGGCGGCGTCCTGGAGGCCGGTGTTCATGCCCTGGCCGCCGGCCGGGGAGTGGACGTGGGCGGCGTCTCCGGCGAGGAAGACGCGTCCCGTGCGGTAGGACGGGGCCTGGCGTTCGTCGCTGTGGAAGCGGGAGAGCCAGCGGGCGTCGTGCATGCCGAAGTCGGTGCCGAGGGCGCGGCGGGCGATGGCTCGGACCTCGTCCAGATCGAGGGGTTCGCTGTCGGGGACCTCGCGGTCACGGTCCCAGCCCATGACGCGGTACCAGCCGTCGCCGAAGGGGGCGATGAAGGCGAAGGCGTCCCCGACTCCGTTGACCGTGAGCATTCCTTCGGGCTTCTCGGCGAGCCGGACGTCGGCAAGGACGATGGAGCGGATCACCGACTCGCCGGGGAAGGGCAGGCCGAGGGCGGTCCGCACGGTGCTGCGCACACCGTCGGCGCCGACGAGATAGCGGGCGCGGATGGTGGTCGGGGTGCCGTCGGGGCCGGTGACCTCGGCGGTGACGTGGTCGGAGTCCTGGCTCAGTCCGCGCAGTTCCGTTCCGTACCGGAAGTCCGCACCGGCGGACAGCGCGCGCCGTTCGAGGAGTCGTTCGACCTGGTACTGGGGAGTGATGAGGAGGTACGGGAAGCGCGAGCGGAGCCGGGTGAGGTCGAGGGAGAGGCGGCGGAAGAGCTTCAGCTCGGTGATGGGGGTGCCGGTGGCGATCAGTTCGTCCGCGAGGCCGCGGGCGTCGAGCTGCTCCAGGGTCCGGGCGTGTACTCCGAAGGCGCGGGTCATGTTGCTGATGCCGTGCGGGCGGCGCTCGATCACCGTGACGCGGAGGCCCGCGGTGGCGAGGTCGCCGGCGAGCAGCATTCCGGTGGGGCCGGAGCCGGCGACGAGGACGTCCGTGTCCAGGGGGTGGTTCATGACTCACTCCTGACTGACAGTGGTGCCCACGACCGTTGGCCAACGGGTGTTGGTCAACGCTTGTTGGCAAATGTAGGCTCCGCCCCTTTGGACTGTCAACACCCGTTGGCCTACAGTTGTTGGCATGATGACCGCACGTCGCTCCGACGCCACTCGCGCCGCGATCCTCGAGGCCGCCCGCGAGCGGTTCGCCTCCGACGGCTACGACCGCGCCACCATCCGGGCCATCGCCCGCGACGCGGGGATCGACCCCTCGATGGTGATGCGCTACTACGGCAGCAAGGAGGGGCTGTTCGCCGCGGCGTCCGAGTTCGAACTGGATCTGCCCCAGCTCGGCGCCCTCCCGTCCCAGCACATCGGCGCGGTCCTGGTCAGGCACTTCCTCGAGCGCTGGGAGCGCGACGACGTGCTGACCGGGCTGCTGAGGGTCGGCGTCACGAACACCGCGGGCGCCGAGCGGATGCAGGCGATCTTCGCCGGGCAGCTCGGCCCCGTCACCCTCGGGGTCTGCCCCGACCCCGCCGAGGCGCCGCGCCGCGCCGCGCTCGTCGCCTCGCAGGTCCTCGGCATGGCGCTCGCCCGCTACGTGCTCCGGCTGCCGCCCGCGGTCGAGATGACCCAGGACGAGATCGTCGCCTGGCTCGGACCGACCGTGCAGAGGTACCTGACGGCCCCCGAGCCGTAGGAGCCTGCTCCGTACACTTTCTGCATGCCGCAGAAGAGCTCCGCCCGGCGTGACGGCCTCATGACCGAGCTGTACGACGAGGCCCGCCGCTACATGGCCGCCTACGCGCTGTTCAACCAGGCCGTCGCCGACCAGCTGCGGCTGCACCCCACGGACGTGCAGTGTCTGAACCTGCTCTCCCTGGAGCCCGGCCCGGTGACCACCGGCCGGGTCGCCGAGCTCACGGGGCTCACCACCGGCTCCGCCACGCGGCTCGTCGACCGCCTGGAGCGCGCCGGTTACGTCACGCGCGAGCGGGACGCCGAGGACCGGCGGCGCGTCCTCGTCACCGCCGTGCCGGAGCGGATGGCGGAGCTGGGCGCCTTCTGGCGCAGGCTCAACGCGACCTGGGGCACCATGTTCGACGCGTACAGCGACGCGGAAGTCGCCCTGCTCATCGCCCATATGCGACGGACCGTCGAGCTCAGCGCCCTCCAGGTCGAGCGGCTGCGCAAGGGCGAACTCGACTGACCGTCGCGCCCGGTACGGCCCTCGGTCAGTGCGCGGCCGCGCCGCCGAACTCCCGTAGGGCGTCGGTGACGATCGCCTCCAGGCGGGCGTGGTGCGCGCCGCGCCAGTACACCCGCTCGCACTCCGTGCACCGCGCGAACACGTCGTACGTCTTCTCCGTGCCCTGCTCCAGGCGCTCGCGCACCGAGTCCTTGTCGGCGTCGGTCAGGGGTCCGTTGCAGGCGGTGCAGCGGGTCCACGGCCTCAGGGGCGGCGCGAACCGCTCCAGTACGTCACGGAGCTGGTCGTCGGGCTGGTCGCTGTAGACATACGCGCCGGCCCACAGCTCCCGGCGGCGCAGCAGCCCGCGGTCCCGGGAGAGCATCACGCGCCGCTCCTTGGCGGAGAGAGCCGCGAACGCCGGGTCGCCGATGTCCTCGCTCTCGTACGCCGCGTCGACCCCGAGGAGGCGCAACCGCCGGGCGAGCGTGCCCAGATGCACGTCGAGCAGGAACCGCAGCGGGGCACCGGGCACCTGCTGGGGCCGCTCGACGCCCTCGACCTCGATCGTCTCGCCCTCGGCGGGGATGTGGGAGACCTCCACCGGAAGCCCGTCCACCAGCAGCCGACCGGTCTCGGTCAGCGGCACGCCGAGCGACTCCACGACATGGCCGAGCGTCGAGGCGCCGTCGGTGGCCACGGCCGTGCGTCCCGAGCGCCGTTCGGCCGAGACGAAGAGGCGCAGTCCGGGGGCGAAACTGATCTGGATCTCCGGTCCGTTCACGGGGACAGGATGTCACCGCTGCCCACCGGGCGGCCAGGGAATTCGGCCCGATGACGGCCCTGCCGGTCGCCCGCGCACCCGCCCCTACGGGCGGAAGGCCTCCGCGTGCTCGGCGGCCCATTGGGCGAAGCTCCGCGCAGGGTGTCCGGTCAGCTCCTCGACGGTCCGCGTCACGGGGACCGGCCGGCCGTCGTGCGAGGCCCAGTAGGAGAGCAGGGCGTCGGCGAAGGGTTCGGGGATGTGTGCGGAGACGGACCTCTTCCACTCCTCGGGGGTGACCGCGGCGGAGGCCGCGGGGCGGCCCGTCGCCTCGGCGAGTATCGCCAGCTGCTCGGTGAAGTCGAGCGACTCAGGTCCGGTCAGCAGATGGGAGGAGCCTCGCAGCCCGGGATCGGTCAGGACGGCGAAGGCGGCCTCCGCGATGTCCTGCTCGTGGATCGGGTCACCGTGCGACCCGGGGTACGGCAGCTCCACCGCCCGCCCGGACCTGATCGCCCACGACCACTGCAGGGCGTTCGTCGCGAACGCGCCCGGCTGGAGGTGGGTCGCCTCGAAGGCCCCGCCGGCGGCCGCGGCCGCCAAGGCGCGCTCGACGGTCAGGTGCGAGGCGGCGATCGGGTTCTCCGTGGCGTCGGGGGCGAGGACGGAGCTGGAGGAGAGCAGGGCGATGTGCTGGACGCCGGCCGTCCGGGCCCGGGCCACGAAGGCGTCGATGTGCGAGGGCTCGGCGTAAAGGAAGACGGAGTCGACGCCGTCGAGCGCGGCCTCGAAGTCCGTCGGATCGGAGAGATCGCAGCGGACGGTGTCCACGCCGTCGGGTGGTGAGAGATCCGCGGGGTTCTTGGAAGCGGCTCTGGCCTTGATGCCGGCGCCGTGGAGAAGGGCGAGCAGGGCCGAGCCCACGCGGCCACGGCTTCCGGTGACGAGAACGGTCATGGCGGAGGTCCTTTCGTCGGGCTTCCCCACGTGATCAGTTGCGCAGAGAAGAATCTGTGTCACGCAGATAAATATCCGCGAGTGTGCCCGGCCCGTCAACCCCGATAAAACCCGGACGCCCACCCCGACGAGACCCGCACGCCCGCACCCGCAGAGCCCGGACGCCCGCCCCGACGAAACCCGCACGCCCGCACCCGCAGAGTCCGGACGCCCGCCCCGACGAAACCCGCACGCCCGCACCCGCAGAGCCCGGACGCCCACCCCGACGAGACCCGCACGCCCGCACCCGCAGAGCCCGGACGCCCGCCCCGGCAGGGCCGCCGGCTTCTGGGATACCGTCCCGCCATGAAGATCATCGACCTCGAGCTCGGCGACCCGCGCCTGGAGACCGAGCTGCTCCCCGTCCTGCGTGAGCTCCGCCCGCACCTCACGCCGGAGCTCTTCCACGACGTCCACCGCAACGGCCATCCGCAGGGGCTGCGCTTCAGCGCCGCCTACTCCGAGGACGGTCTCTGCGTGGGTGCCGCAGGCTGGCGGATCATCGACAACACCAGCTCGATCCGCAAGCTCTACGTCGACGACCTGGTCACCGCCGCCACCGCGCGCTCCGCCGGCGTCGGCCACGCGCTCCTGACCCACCTGGAGCACCACGCCCGTGAGGCCGGATGCCACGAGCTCAACCTCGACTCCGGCACCCACCGCACCGGAGCCCACCGCTTCTACCTGCGCGAGCGCCTCGACATCGTGGCCTTCCACTTCACCAAGGAGCTGACCACGGACACCCCGGAGAGCTAACGCGCCTCCAGGTCCAGGCGCCAGTCGTTGCAGCGCATCGGGCGGCCGGGCGGGTACTCCAGATCCCGCGCGCCGAGCAGCTCGAAGCCCGCCTTGCGGCAGACCGCGTTCGACGGTCCGTTCTCCGTCGAGGGGAAGGCGTGCAGGAAGCGGTGCGTGTGCTCGGCGCGCGCCAGCTCGACGACCAGGCGCGTGGCGGCCGTCGCGACGCCCCGGCCCTGGTACCCCGGGAGCACCGTCCAGCCCGTCTCGTAGACCGGATCCCCGTCCTCGGTCTGCTCCCAGAACCCGATACCGCCGACCGCGACCTCCTCGGGGAGCAGCACGATCCGGAACATCCGGCCCGTGCTCGTCCGCGCGGCGCTCAGGTCCACGTAGCGCCGATGCCGTTTGACGAGTGCCTCGTCGGTCTCCGGGCCGCCGAGATGCTCCATCAGCCCGGGTGCGTTCATGGCGGTCAGCAGCTCGAGGTCGCCCTCGGACCAGGGTTCGAGACGTACGGGCGAGGCGGCGGGGGAGGGCGAGGCGGACGAGGGGAGCGAGGCGTCGGCTTCCATGCCCGCACTGTAGGTCAGGGGTCTGACACCTGGCGTGCGTACGCGGTGGGCGGCACTCCCACCGTCGCCGTGAAGTCCCGCACGAGATGGGCCTGGTCGCTGTAGCCGAGTTCCGCCGCCAGGGCGGCCCAGTCGGGGGAGCTCCCGGCCTCCGTCGCCTCGGCGCGTTCCAGGGCCTCGTGGATGCGGTACCGCAGGATGACCCATTTCGGCCCGACGCCCACGCAGTTCGCGAACAGTCTCTGGAGCGACCGGCTCGACAGCCCCGCCACGGCGGCCAGTTCGGACGCGCGGCGGATCGTCCGGTCCGTACGCACCCGGTCCACCAGCGCCATGGCGTGTGAGGCCTGTGGATCGGGCGCGGGGCCGCGGGCGAGCAGGAAGGCGTCGAGCGCCGCCACGCGCGCGTGCTCCGCGTCCGGGGCGAGTACGGCCTCCACGGCGGTGGCGTCGGCGTCCGCGAACACCTCGCCGAGCGGGACGCGACGGCCCGTCCACTCCGCCACGGGCCAGGCGGGGGCGAACGGCCGGAAGCCGCCGGGCCGGAACTGCACGCCGCAGACCCGGCCGACGCCCGTGAGCTTCTTCGTGAAGAGTCCGAGCCCGATCCCGGCGACCTCGCCGAACGCCGCATCACCCTCGCCCGCGTCCCCGCCCTCGAGCTCGTCCCTGTGCCCGCCTCCGTCGTCGTAGCGCTGGAAGACGACGTTCACGGACGGATGCGGGACGACGTGGCTCGCGTACGGCTCGGAGAGGTCCCAGTCGATGAACCAGTAGTGCTCCAGGTACGGGCGCAGTTCCGGAGCCGGCTCGTGACGGCGGAAGCGGACGCGGGTGAGGAGTTCGGCCGCGTCGACGATTCCGCGGGTGTCTCGGCGCGGGCCGCCGGAGGACGTCATGCCGCTCAGCCTAGGCGGCCTTCCGCTGTCGTGTTTCTTCAAGACTCCGAGGGGAGGGATCACTTAGCGTCATCTCATGACGAACCGTACGCAACCTCTCAGCGAACTGCTCGGTACCGCCGCCGCCCACGCCGCCCCCGTGGTGCGCGGCATCCCCGACGGCAGTCTCAGCGCGCCCACGCCGTGTTCCGAGTACGACGTACGGGCCCTGCTCAACCACCTCTTCCACGTCATCGTGAACTTCCAGGCGCTGGCCGCCAAGCAGCCCGCCGACTTCTCCACGACCCCGGACCGCCTGAACGACGCCGACTGGCGCGCACGCTTCGAGGCCGAGACCGCGACGCTCGTCGAGGCCTGGGCCGCGCCCGGCGCGGAGGAGGGGACCTCGGGGGCGATGGGGCTGCCGGCCCGTACCGTCGGTTCGATGGCGCTGCTCGATCTGACCGTCCACATCTGGGACCTCGCCCAGGCCACCGGGCAGAGCTTCGAGCCGGACCCGGCCGTCGTGGCGAGCCTGGCGGAAACGGTGGAGGAGCTGGCGCCGACGGCCCGGAAGATGGACGTCTTCGGCGAGGCCGTGGAGGTTCCGGAGAGCGCCTCCGCCTTCGAGCGGCTCCTCGCGACGACCGGACGGAATCCGCGCGAGACGGCGGCGGCCTGAGGGTCCGCGCCCCTCGCAGGCGGCCTTGAGGTCCCGCGACCCGCGCCTATCGCAGGCGGCCCGGGGAGCCCGCCGAGAGGCGCGAGACGACCTGTCCGAACGCCTGCTCCTCGGCGTGGGTGAGCGGCACGGTCTCCTGGGGGTGCCAGACCCGCTCCAGCGGCGCTTCCGCCCGTGCGCGGCGCGCACGGGAGCGCAGGCTCAGCGCCACCCAGACCGCGGTGGAGACGGCGAGGAGTCCGACGAGGGTGATCACACGAGGGTCCGAGAACTGGCCGGGCAAGGACGACATGGCTGACTCCGGGGAGCGAGGGCCGGTACGGGGGCGTGCCCTGGCAGGGGGCGCGTTCGCTCGGCGCTGACGATTCCTACTGCTTCCTCCCGACCTGTTCAGTTAACACCACGGTGGGGGTCTTTCGGCAGGGGGGACCGGGACCGAAGTCCTGCCCGGAGGCCCTCTTGTGCGGCTCGGTGAACCGCCTCAGTGTGGCGGGGCAGGCAGGTTTCGGCCGGGGAGGGAGCAGCCGCATGTCGGACATGAAGGTGTGGGGGTTCACGGACGACAGGGGCACGGCGCTGGGCGCCGTGCGGGGGCCGGAGAGGGTGGTGGCCTACGTACGGGCGGGGGCGGCCCTGCTCGATCTGGGGGTGACGCCCGTCGCGGTGTACGGCTCGGGGCATGACGGCGAGGGCCTCGATCCGGTCAAGGCGGGAGAGCTGGCGGCGGCCGGGGTGCCGTACCTGGGGCCCGGGCGGGCCCTTGACGAGGCGCGGCTGCGGAGCCTCGGCCCCGAGCTGATCGTCGACGTCACGTACGACGGGAAGAGCGCGTACGCGCTGGACGAGGGTGTCGCCGAACGGCTCGGGGTGCCGCTGGCCGCGCTCTCCGTGGGCGAGGAGCTGCCGCTCGCGGCGATCATCGGACGCTTCCGTGAGCTGGCGGCGGCACTCGGTGTGACCTCCGCCGGTGTGGCGTCGGGCGACGTGACCTCCGCCGGTGCGGCTTCTCCAGGCGGGACGGCCGGCCCGGCCGCCGACCCCGTGGCCCCCGCCGAGGCGGCCCTGCGGGACGCGGCCTCCCGGGCGGACGTCACCGTGCTCGCGCTCTCCGGCGCCGGTCCCGACCGGGTCCACCTGGCCCGGCCGCAGGCCTGGCCCGAGCTGGCCCGCCTCCGGGAGCTGGGCGTCCAGGTGCTCGATCCCGGCCCCGGGCCCGGCGCCAACTGGCTCACGGCCGACTGGGAGCACGCCGCGACGCTCCGCCCGGACGTCGTGCTCTGCGACAGTCGCGCCAACGCCGTGGGGCCCGAGGCGCTCCCGCCCGTGGGGCACGCGCGCGTGGCGCCGTGGAATCCGGAGACCCCGCCGAGCCCGCGGGCGTACGCCCGCTTCTTCGAGGGCATCGCCCAGGCGCTTCTGCCCTAGGACCCGCCCGTACGACCCCCGCCCCGACGCTCCCGCCGTATGCTCCCGACCCCCGACGCTTCCGCCGTACGGCCTCCTGGCGGCCGACGACCGAGCGCCGACCCGACCAACCGCCGACCTCGGTCAAGCGCCGACCCCGGTCAAGCGCCCACCCGACCAATCGCCGACCTCGGTCAAGCGCCGACGCCCGTCAGACGCCACCGCCACCCCCGCCGCCCGCCACGCCCTCGCCCAGCTTCGCGCGCAGGGAGGCCGCGAACTCCTCCACGCGCGACAGCTGGGAGCGGAGCTCCGCGACGCGGGCGGCGGCCGCCTGCTCGTAGCGCCGTACGCGGGCGGCCAGGGCGGGCCGCTCGGCGGGGGAGAGGCGGGGGTCGGCGAGGCGGTCCACCGCCGAGAGGAGGTCGCGGGTCTCGTCGATCGTGAAGCCCAGCGGCTTCATCCGGCGGATCACCATCAGCCTGTCGACGTCGGCGTCCGTGTAGAGCGGGAAGCCGCCCTGGGACGAGGCGGAGGGCACGACGAGACCGTTGTCCTCGTACTGGCGGATGGTCCGCAGTGACAGCTCCGTCCGGGCGGCGACCTCGCCGATCTGCATGGGCTCGCCGGCGATGCGCACTCTGCTCACAGTGCCCGTCCTTCCCGCGCGGCTTCCGCGCACTCCATAGGCGTTTGTCCTAACTTCAGCACTTATGAGAGCTGGAAGTGCGGCGAAACGCCTGCTGGTGGGGCGGCCTTTGGACAGCGGCCGGCTCGGCGAGACCCTGCTGCCCAAGCGACTCGCGCTGCCGATCTTCTGCAGCGACCCGCTCTCCTCCGTCGCGTACGCCACCGAGGAGATCCTGCTCATCCTCGCGCTCGGCGGCCTCGCCGTACTCCATCTGGCCTGGTACGCGGCGATCGCGATCGTCATCCTGCTGGTGGTCGTCGTCGCCTCGTACCGGCAGACCTGTCACGCCTATCCGGGCGGCGGCGGGGCCTACGTCGTCTCCGCCGAGAACCTGGGCCAGACCGCCGCGCTCACCGCCGCCAGCGCGCTGCTGATCGACTACGTGATGACCGTCGCCGTCTCGATCGTCTCGGGCGTCGCGGCCCTCACCTCGGCCGCCCCCGCACTCGACCCGTACGCGGTGGGTCTCTCGGTCACGTGCGTGGTCGTCCTGGCCTGGCTCAATCTGCGCGGGGTCCGCGAGTCGGGGCGCTACTTCGCCATCCCGACGTACGCCTTCATCTCCACCATCTACCTGATGTTCGCCGTCGCGGCCGTCCGGATGGCGACCGGGACGACGATCCGCGCCGAGTCGGCCGACCTGCCCGTCCACGCCGTCTCCAGCTACACCGGACTCGCGCTCGTCCTCCTCGCCATGCGCGCCTTCGCCTCCGGATGCACGGCGCTCACCGGCGTCGAGGCCATCAGCAACGGCGTGCCCGCCTTCGAGAAGCCCAAGAGCCGCAACGCCGCCACGACCCTGGCGATCATGGGGGCGCTCGCGGTGACCATGTTCTTCGGGATCACCACCCTGGCCATGGTCTACGAGGTGCACGTCGCCGAGGACCCGACCGAACTCGGGCTCGCCCCCGGCACCGCCATGCCGACCGCGCTCGCCCAGATCGGCCGTGCCACCTTCGGCAGCTGGCACTTCCTCTTCTATCTGCTCCAGGCCGTCACCGCGGCCGTCCTGATCATGGCCGCCAACACCGCCTTCAACGGCTTTCCCATGCTCGCCTCCGTCCTCGGCCGCGACCGCTACGCGCCCCGCCAGCTCTTCCACCGCGGCGACCGGCTCGTCTACTCCAACGGCATCGTCCTGCTCTCCCTGGCCGCCATCGCCCTGATCGTCGCCTTCGACGCCAACCTCACCCGCCTCATCCAGCTCTACATCCTGGGTGTCTTCGTCTCCTTCACCCTGTCCCAGGCCGGCATGGTCAGGCACTGGCGGCGAGAACTCGCCACCCCGGCGGGCTCCGGAGAGCGGGGCGCCATCCTGCGCCGCATGGCCATCAACGCCTTCGGCGCCTGCCTGACGGCCGTCGTCCTCGTCATCGTCCTGATCACCAAGTTCACGCACGGCGCCTGGATCGTCGTCATCGCCATGCCCGTCCTGTTCGCCGGGATGAAGGGCGTGCGCCGGCACTACGAGACCGTGGCCGCCGAGGTCGCCGTCGAGCCGGGCACCCGCCCCCGCACACTCACCGAGAACCACGTCATCGTCCTCGTGGCCTCGGTCAACGCGCCGAGCCTGCGGGCCCTGTCGTACGCGCGGACCCTGCGCCCCGCCTCACTGACCGCGGTCACCGTCGCCGAGGACCCGGCGGAGGCGGAGGTACTGCGGGCCACCTGGGAGGCCCACGGCATCGAGGTACCCCTGCGGGTCCTCAGCTCTCCGTACCGCTCCGTCGTGCAGCCGGTCCTGCGGCACATCAGGGACGCGCCCGAGCGGACCGAGGACTCGGTGGTGTCGGTCGTCATCCCCGAGTACGTGGTGGGGCACTGGTGGGAGCAGCCGCTGCACAACCAGAGCGCGCTGCGGCTCAAGGCGCGGCTGCTGTTCATGAAGCACGTCGTCGTCATCGACGTGCCGTACCGGCTCGCCTCCGCCCGTGAGCTGGCCGCGGAGAGCGCGAAGGCCGCCGCGGCCCGCGAGGGCGAGGAATGACCCCCGGCGGCCGGCCCCTGCGCCACGGAACACCTCTGCGCCACGGAGCCACTCCTGCGCCACCGGGCCCCGGCGGACCCTTACGGCCAGACCAGGCAGTACGGCTGGTGTCCCGCCTCGTGCAGACGGTGCGAGAAGTCCTGCCACTCGTGGAGCAGCTGGTAGACGTTGAACGCGTCGCGCGGGCCGCCGCGGTCCGGGACGGTGGACCAGATGAAGGCCGCCGCGCCGACGGACTCCTCACCGATGCCGCGCAGCGGGTCGACCACGGTCATGGGCAGTTTCACCACGGCGTAGTCGGGGTGGAGGACCACCAGTTCCAGCGGGGGCACCTTGTGCAGGGGCATGCCCTGGATGCCCGTGAGGACCATCGCGGCTATGGTCTCGGGCTTGATCTTGCTGAACATGCCGCCCATGCCGAGCTCGTCGCCGCCCAGCTCCTCCGGGCGCATCGAGATCGGGACGCGTGCCGCCGTCGCGCCGTCCGGCGCGCCGAAGTACTTGTAGGTCACCCCCAACCGGCCGCCGCCCCCCGTCGTGGGTTCCGAGGACCCCGTGGGTCCTGTTGATTGCGTGGGCTCTTCCGTACGCCGTCGCCGGTGCCTCCCCCGCCGGGCAGGCTCGGGACCCAGGTCGTCGGTCCCCTCGCCCAGTCCGCCACCGCGATGCATATCTCCACCCGACTGCTTTTTAGGCAACACGACCCCCGCCGCGCAACCCGATCATCGTGACAGTGACCTCCCCCACGCTCTCGCGGTGAAACACCTGTCCGCAAGAACGTCCGGCCCTCTGACACCATGGATTCCGTGAGCCATCCCTATGACGCCCCAGTTTCGCAGACGCCGGGGATCGACGCCCCGGCGTCATGCGCGGGGTGCTCACGCCCGTACCGTAGTACTCGCAGCCGTACTCGCAGGTCAGGACCACAGTGCCGTATTCATACGAAGCCCCAGTCTCACAGACGCTTTTCGACCGCGCGTCCCTCGTGACGCCAGGCGGCGTGAACTCACCGGTGCGCGCCTTCCGGGCCGTGGGCGGAACGCCCCGGTTCATGGTGTCCGGTACCGGCCCGTACCTCACCGACGCGGACGGCAGGGAGTACGTCGACCTCGTCTGCTCGTGGGGGCCGATGATTCTCGGCCATGCCCACCCCGAGGTCATCGCGGCGGTCCAGGCCGCCGTCGCCCGCGGCACCTCCTTCGGCACGCCCGGCGAGGGCGAGGTCGCCCTCGCCGAGGAGATCGTCGGCCGGATCGAGCCCGTCGAGCAGGTTCGGCTGGTTTCCTCCGGTACGGAAGCCACGATGTCCGCGATCCGGCTCGCCCGTGGCTTCACCGGCCGGGCGAAGGTCGTGAAGTTCGCCGGCTGCTACCACGGGCACGTGGACGCGCTGCTGGCCGCCGCCGGCTCCGGTGTGGCCACCTTCGGCCTGCCCGACACGCCCGGCGTGACCGGCGCGCAGGCGGGGGACACCATCGTCCTGCCGTACAACGACCTGGACGCGGTCCGGGCCGCGTTCGCCGCGCACCCCGGCGAGATCGCCTGTGTGATCACCGAGGCCTCGCCCGGCAACATGGGCGTCGTCCCTCCGCTGGACGGCTTCAACGCCGGCCTCAAGCAGCTCTGCTCCGAGAACGGCGCGCTGTACATCTCCGACGAGGTCATGACCGGCTTCCGGACCTCCCGCGCCGGCTGGTACGGCGTCGACGGGGTGAAGCCCGACCTGATGACGTTCGGCAAGGTCATGGGCGGCGGCTTCCCGGCCGCGGCCTTCGGCGGCCGCGCCGACGTCATGGGGCACCTCGCGCCGGCCGGCCCGGTCTACCAGGCGGGCACCCTCTCCGGTAACCCGATCGCCACCGCCGCGGGCCTCGCGCAGCTGCGTCTGCTCGACGACGCCGCGTACGCCAAGGTCGACGCCGTGTCCAAGGAGATCCAGGAGCTCGTCACCGGCGCGCTCACCAAGGAGGGCGTGGCGCACCGGCTGCAGACCGCCTCCAACATGTTCTCCGTCTTCTTCACGGCCGACGAGGTCCGGAACTACGACGACGCGAAGACGCAGGAGGCGTTCCGCTTCAACGCGTTCTTCCACTCGATGCTCGCCGACGGCGTCTACCTGCCGCCGTCGGCCTTCGAGTCGTGGTTCGTCTCCACGGCCCACGACGAGCGCGCGATCGAGCGGATCGCCGCCGCGCTGCCCGCCGCCGCCCGCGCCGCCGCGGAGGCCACCGCATGAGCGCCGCCGACATCACGGTCGTCCACCTGGTCCGCCACGGCGAGGTGCACAACCCCGACGGAGTCCTCTACGGCCGCCGCTCCGGTTACCACCTCTCCGAGCTGGGCCGGCAGATGGCCGACCGGGTCGCCGAGCACCTGGCCGACCGGGACGTCACGTACGTCGTCTCGTCCCCGCTGGAGCGCGCGCAGGAGACGGCACAGCCGGTCGCCAAGGGCCACGGCCTGGACCTGGCCACGGACGAGCGGCTCGTCGAGGCGGGCAACGTCTTCGAGGGCAAGACGTTCGGTGTCGGCGACGGCGCGCTGCGCAAGCCGGGCAACTGGAAGCACCTCACCAACCCGTTCAAGCCGTCCTGGGGCGAGCCGTACGTCGAGCAGGTCGTACGGATGATGGGCGCGCTGGACGCGGCGAAGGACGCGGCGCGGGGGCACGAGGCGGTCTGCGTCAGCCACCAGCTGCCGATCTGGATCGTGCGGAGCTTCGTGGAGAAGCGCCGGCTGTGGCACGACCCGCGGCGGCGTCAGTGCACGCTGGCCTCGCTGACCTCGTTCACGTACCAGGGCGACAAGATCGTCTCGGTCGGGTACAGCGAGCCGGCCCGGGACCTGGTGCCGGCGCATCTGCTGGCGGGCGCGAAGCCGGTGAAGGGGAAGTCGAAGGCCTTCGGCGCGTAGCGCTCCGCGGGGAGAGCGGTAGCCGGGCTGCGGTAGTCCCGGTAACCGGCCTGCGGGTGAGCGGTCGACCGCGGGCCGGTGGGGCCTCGTCGCGCAGTTCCCCGCGCCCCTTCAGGGCGCCCCTTCGCACGGTTCCCCCCGACCCTTCGGGGGCTGCGCGTTCGGGTGGGTGTTTCGTGGGTAGGGCCTCAGGGCGATCGGATGACGTGTAGTCATCTGGTCGCCCTGAAATTTTTGTGCTAATTCCCGGAACCTCCCCGTTCCTCCCGGCATCTCACTCATTGTCGGTTTGGATGACCGGCCGGTCGTACGTACACGCGAATGGGGACGTCATGCGCGGGATCACTCGAAGGGGACTTCTCGGGGCGGGTGTTGGTGCCGCCGCCGCGATCGGGATCGCGGGTTGCAGTGACAACGACTCCGGCAAACCGGGCAATTCGGGCGCTGGTAAGGGTGGTGACGCCTCGGGGACCCCGGGCAACCCCACTCCCACCAAGGAAGAGGCCCGGCTCATAGGCGACGGTTCCACGTCCGACACCGGGAAGCAGCCGAACCAGCCCGACGCGCCCGTCCCGCTCGAACCGGGCCAGACCCCGCCGCAGTTCGTGATCTTCTCCTGGGACGGCGCCGGCGAGGTCGGCAACGGCCTCTTCCCGCGCTTCCTCGAACTCGCCAGGAACCACGACGCCGCGATGACCTTCTTCCTCTCCGGGATCTACCTCCTGCCGGAGTCGAAGAAGAGCCTCTACCGCCCGCCGAACAACCGCGTCGGCGCCTCCGACATCGGCTACCTCACCGACGACCACATCAAGGACACGCTCAAGAACGTCCGCCAGGCCTGGCTCGACGGACACGAGATCGGCACCCACTTCAACGGCCACTTCTGCGCCGGCTCGGGATCGGTCGGCAACTGGACCCCGGCCCAGTGGCAGAGCGAGGTCGACCAGGCCGTGAAGTTCGTCACCGAGTGGAAGACGAACAGTGGCTGGACCGACCTCGACCCGCTGCCCTTCGACTACCGCAAGGAGCTGATCGGCGGCCGCACCCCCTGCCTCCTCGGTCAGGACAACCTCCTGCCCACCGCGAAGCGCCTCGGCTGGCGCTACGACGCCAGCTCGCCCGGCGGCCGCCAGATGTGGCCCGTCAAGCGCCAGGGCATCTGGGACCTCCCGCTGCAGGCCGTGCCGTTCCCCGGCCACTCCTTCGAGGTCCTCTCGATGGACTACAACATCCTCGCCAACCAGTCGAAGAACACCACCAAGGGCATGCCCTCGCGCTACCCGGGCTGGCGCAAGCAGGCCACCAAGGCGTACCTCAACGGGTTCGAGCGCGCGTACGAGTCCAACCGGGCGCCGTTCTTCATAGGCAACCACTTCGAGCAGTGGAACGGCGGCATCTACATGGACGCCGTCGAGGAGTCCCTCAAGGCCATGGCGGGAAAGAAGGACGTCCGGCTGGTCTCGTTCCGCCAGTTCGTGGACTGGCTGGACGTGCAGGACCCGGCGATCCTCGCCAAGCTCCGTACGCTCGAGGTCGGGCAGTCACCGGCCGGCGGATGGAACACCTTCCTCAAGGCCGCCGCATAGTGATCGGGGGCGCTTGGCCCTCGTACGTCCCTTAAGCCCCCTTGACAAGGGGCTTTACGGGCAGTCAGGGGGGTGCCCAAGATCCCCCAAACGCCCATGCGAAACTTTTCACATGAGCCTTAGCCGTGCCCCTCGACGCACCCTGCTCGCCGTCGGAACCCTGTCGGCCGCCCTCGCTCTGTCGGCCTGCGGCTCGGACTCCAACGGCAAGTCGGGCGGCGGCGGCGGAACCAACTTCGTGACCAACACGGGCGGTATCTCCACGGTCGCCAAGGGCGAGCGCACGGCGCCCACGAAGATCGCCGGCGAGACCGTCGACGGCGAGAAGCTGGACATCGCCGACCTCAAGGGCAAGGTCGTCGTCCTGAACGCCTGGGGCTCGTGGTGCGGCCCCTGCCGCGCCGAGGCGCCGCACTTCGCTAAGGTCGCGAACGACCTCAAGGCGAAGGGCGTGGAGTTCGTCGGACTGAACACCCGCGACTTCAACAAGCAGCAGGCGGTGACCTTCGAAGAGGACTACGAGGTCCCTTATCCCAGCCTGTACGACCCCGCCGGAAAGCTGATCCTCAACGGGTTCCCCAAGGGCACGCTCAATCTGCAGGCCATTCCGTCCACCGTCGTGCTCGACAAGGACGGGAAGATCGCCGCCCGCGCCCTCATGGCACTCGACGAGAAGAAGCTCCGCTCGATGATCGAGCCGCTTCTCGCGGAGAAGTGATCCGGTGAACGAGACGGTCTTCAGCGGGGCCCTCCTGCTCGCCCTGCCCATCGCCGTGCTCGGCGGTCTGGTCTCCTTCTTCTCCCCGTGCGTCCTGCCCCTCGTGCCCGGCTACCTGAGTTACGTGACCGGCGTCACCGGCACCGACCTGGCCGAGGCCAGGCGCGGCCGGATGGCGGGCGGGGCCGCGCTCTTCGTCCTGGGCTTCACCGCCGTGTTCGTCTCCGGCGGCGCCCTCTTCGGCGGCTTCGGCAACACCCTGCAGGAACACCGCGAGGTCATCTCCAGGGCCCTCGGCGCGCTGACCATCGTGCTCGGCGCCTTCTTCATGGGCGCGATGCCATGGATCACCCGCCGGGAGTTCCGCTTCCACAAGCGGCCCGTGACGGGACTCCTCGGCGCGCCCATGCTCGGCGTGCTCTTCGGCGTCGGCTGGGTCCCGTGCATCGGCCCGACCCTCGCCGCCGTTCTCGCGCTCGCCTCCAACGAGGCCAGTGCCGGCCGGGGCGCCCTCCTCACCGTCGCCTACTGCCTGGGCCTCGGCCTGCCGTTCATCCTCACCGCGATCGCCTTCCGACGGGCGCTCGGCGCCTTCGGCTGGGTGAAGCGGCATTATGTCTGGGTCATGCGCATCGGCGGCATCATGCTGATCGCAACCGGCCTGCTGCTCGTCACCGGAGCCTGGGATCGCATCGTGTCCGAGATGCAGGTCTGGACTGCCGGCTTCACCCCGGGGATCTGAACCCATGACCCACACCAGCCCGAGCGACACGAACGTGAGCGGAACGAACGCGAGCGACACGAGCGCGAGCGAGGCGGAGGAGCGCGCGGATCTCGGCGCCGCGGGCTCGCAGCTCTCCACCGCCCCCCGCGAGGAGAGCGCCGTCGGCGGTCCCGCCCTCGGGGTCGTCGGCTGGATCCGCTGGTTCTGGCGCCAGCTCACCTCCATGCGGGTGGCGCTGATCCTGCTCTTCCTGCTCTCGCTCGGCGCGATCCCCGGCTCGCTCATCCCGCAGACCAGCGCGGACGAGCTGAAGGTGCAGACCTTCCAGAAGGCGCACCCCACGCTCACGCCGATCTACGAGAAGCTCCAGCTCTTCGACGTCTACAGCTCGGTGTGGTTCTCCGCGATCTACATACTGCTGTTCGTCTCCCTCATCGGCTGCATCGTGCCCCGCAGCTGGCAGTTCGTCGGCCAGCTCCGAGGCCTGCCGCCCGCCGCGCCCGGCCGCCTGACCAGGCTGCCCGCGTACACGACGTGGCGTACGGAGGCCGAGCCCGAGCAGGTCCGCGAGGCCGCGCTCGCCCTGCTCAAGGGCCGCCGGTTCCGCGCGCACACCGTCAAGGACGCCGTCTCCGCCGAGAAGGGCTACCTCCGCGAGGCGGGGAACCTGGCCTTCCACATCGCGCTGATCGTGATGCTGGTGGCCTTCGCCTGGGGCCAGCTCTTCAAGTCCGAGGGCGGCAAGCTGATCATCGAGGGCGACGGCTTCTCCAACACCCTCACGCAGTACGACGACTTCAAGTCGGGCTCCCTCTACAGCACCGACGACCTCGCCCCGTTCGGCTTCCAGCTGGACAGCTTCACCGGTACGTACGAGAAGAGCGGCCCGCAGCGCGGCACCCCGCGCACCTTCGAGGCCGCCGTCACGTACGCAGAGGCGGGCGGCAAGGACAAGAAGGCGGTCATCCGGGTCAACGAGCCGCTGAAGGTCGGCGGCTCCAAGGTCTATCTGATCGCCCACGGGTACGCGCCCGTCGTCACCGTCAAGGACGGCCGCGGCAAGGTCGTGTTCCACGGCGCCGTGCCGCTGCTGCCGTTCGACAACAACATCACCTCCACCGGCGCGATCAAGGTGATGGACGGCTACCGCGACAAGAACGGCGAGAAGGAGCAGCTGGGCTTCCAGGCCTTCTTCGTGCCGACCTTCGCGGGCGCCGGCAAGGGGAGCATGTTCTCCCAGTTCCCGGCGCTCGACTTCCCCGTGATGGCCCTGACCGGCTACCACGGCGACCTGCGCGTCGACTCGGGGCTGCCGCAGAACGTGTACCAGCTCGACACCTCCAAGATGAAGCAGTTCAAGGTCGCGGGCGGGACCGGCGTCGCGCAGCGGATGCTGCCCGGCGAGACCATGACCCTGCCCGACGGTGCCGGCTCGATCACCTTCGAGAAGGACATCAAGGAGTGGGCGAGCTTCCAGATCTCCCAGCAGCCGGGCAACGGCCTCGCCCTCGCGGGCGCGATCGCGGCGATCGCGGGCCTCACCGGCTCGCTCTTCATCCAGCGCCGCCGGGTCTGGGTGCGGGCCGTACGGGGGAAGGACGGCGTCACCGTCGTCGAGATGGCGGGCCTTGGCCGGAGCGAGTCCGCCAAGCTCCCCGAGGAGCTGGCCGGACTCGCGGCCACGCTCCACGCACAGGCGCCGACCGCGCCGGAATCCGCAGAACCTGCCGAAGCCGAAGCAGAAGCCGAAGGGGCTGAGAAGTGAATCTCGCCGCCGTGAGTCTCGCCGCCGAGACCAACGAGAGCCTGGCGCGGATGAGCGACATGCTCATCTACTCGTCGATGGCCGTCTACACCCTGGCCTTCTTCGCGCACATCGCCGAGTGGGTGCTGGGCAGCCGGAGCAAGGTCGGCCGCACGGCCGCCGCTCTGACCGCCCAGGCGAAGGCGACCGCTTCCGCCCCGGCCGTCCAGGTCAGGACGGCCGGCGGAGGCACCGCCGTGCTCGACAAGCCCACCGTCGTCACCCGGTCGGGCGCGGGCGCCCGCGACGTCCCCGACGGTCCCGGCGCGGCCGGCGGCACGGTCAAGGGCGATCTGTACGGCCGTATCGCCGTCTCGCTCACCGTCCTCGCCTTCCTGGTCGAGGCGTCGGGCGTGGTCACCCGGGCGCTCTCCGTGCAGCGGGCCCCCTGGGGCAACATGTACGAGTTCTCCACCACCTTCTCCACCGTGGCGGTCGGCGCGTACCTCGGCTTCCTCGTCGCCAAGAAGAACGTGCGCTGGCTCGGCCTGCCGCTGGTCACCACGGTCCTGCTCGACCTGGGCATGGCCACCACCTGGCTGAAGACCCCCAGCGACCAGCTGGTCCCCGCGCTGGACTCGTACTGGCTGTGGATCCACGTCTCCACCGCGATCTTCTGCGGCGCCGTCTTCTACCTGGGCGCCACCGCCACCCTGCTGTACCTCTTCCGCGACTCGTACGAGAACAAGCTCGCGACCGGCGGCAACCCGGGCTCCTTCGCCCGCTCCGTCCTGGAGCGGCTGCCGTCGGCGGCCTCGCTCGACAAGTTCTCCTACCGGGTGAACGCGGCGATCTTCCCGCTGTGGACCTTCACGATCATCGCCGGAGCGATCTGGGCCGGCGACGCGTGGGGCCGCTACTGGGGCTGGGACGCCAAGGAGGTCTGGTCCTTCATCACGTGGGTCGGTTACGCGGCGTACCTGCACGCCCGGGCGACGGCGGGCTGGAAGGGCCGCAAGGCCGCGTACATCGCGCTCATCGCCTTCGGTTGCTTCCTCTTCAACTACTACGGCGTCAACATCTTCGTGAGCAGCAAGCACTCGTACGCGGGCGTCTGAGCTGGCACGGCGCCCGCCCCGGCGTGACGCTTGAGGTATGAGCGAGATCCCCCGGGGCAGGTGCGAGACCCATGACGGCAACCTCCATCACCTGCGGTACGTGATCGACCTGCCCCACCCTGTGGTGCGGGTCTGGGCGGCCGTCGCGACGCCGGAGGGGCTGCCGCAGTGGCTCTGTGCGGCTGATCCGCTGGAGCCGAGGCTCGGCGGAGCGGTGACGCTGCGCTGGCTGAACGGTGACACGGAGGTCTCCGGGCAGGTGACGGCCTGGGACCCGGAGTACGTGGCCGAGTACACGGTCGGCCCGTCGCACGGCCGGATCCGGTTCCATCTGGAACCGGCCGGGAGCGGCGGGACGACCGTTCTGCGTTTCACCAACGAGTTCCGGGCGACGCACGAAGAGAAGCTGGACGTCATGGCGGGGTGGCACGACCACTTCGAGCGGCTGTCGGAGGCGCTGGAGGGCAGGCCCACGGACTGGCGCGTGTGGTCGCCCGAGCGCTGGCAGCATCTGCGCGAGCTGTACGTACGGGACGACGCGCCGTGGCCCAAGTGGGAGCCGTGAGCGGCCCGCGGTGACCCGGCGACCGGCCCGCGGCCGCCCACCGCACGGCCCGGCCGCCGGTCACCGAGGGGTGTCGAGACCGTCCTCCCGGACCCGTGACGCCAGGTCGATCTTGGTGTGGGCGGGGCGGCCCGCGCGCTGGTACTTCTCCTTGACCTGATCGAGGTAGTACTTGGCGGTGTTCGGGCTGATCCTGGCCCGGCGGGCCGTCGCCTTCAGCGTCAGCCCGGAGGCGTAGTCGAGAAGGACCTGCAGCTCGCGCGGGGCGAGCCGGGGGCGCTCGGGGCGCGTGTCGTGCGCCAGCGCGAAGGCCAGCTCGGGGGAGTGGACGCGGCCGTCGGAGGCGACCTCGCCGATCGCCGTCACGAGGGAGTCCAGGGCGTGGTCCTTGGTCAGATAGCCGTCGGCCCCGGCGGAGAACGCGGCGACGATACGGGACCGGTCGGCGACCGTGCTGATGACGAGGACGCGCGGACCGGCCGCCCGTACCCTGCGGACGTTCTCCTCCGCCACGGAGCCGTCCCGCAGGACCAGGTCGAGCAGGACCACGTCCGCGTGTCGGCCGGGGCCGGCGAGCAGCTCGTCCACGGTGTCCGCGCAGCCGAGCATGCGGAGCTGCGGCACGCCGTCCAGCCAGGAGCACAGCCCGTCGAGAAGCATCCGGTCGTCGTCGACCGCCGCCACCCCGACGACGACCCGGCCGTCCGTGCGGGTGGGGGGCCGGCCCGGCGCGTCGGTGGCCCGGCGGTCCGGAGCGGGTGTCGCGTGGGCCTCGCCCGGCCGGTCCGCCGGGTCGTTCACGACGGCCATCGCAGTTCGACCCGGGTGCCTTCGCCCGGGGCGCTGTCCACCTCGGCCGTGCCGCCGATCTCCCGCATCCGGGCGTGCACCGACCGCCGCAGGCCCGTCCCCGTCCCGCGCCCGCCCACCAGGGCCGCGTCGACGTCGAAGCCCCGGCCGCGGTCCACGACGGTGACCGTGATGCCGTCGACCCGTCCGGTCGCGGTGAGGTACGCGGCCTGGGTCCCGGCGTGGTGCCGCACGTTGTTCAGCGCCTCCGTCACCGCGGCGGTCAGCGCGGCCGCCACGGGCCCCGGGAGCGCGGGCAGTTCGTGGTACTGGGCGGTGACCGTGAGCCCGAGGCACTCCGCGGCCGTCACCACGTCCTCCAGGGCCTCGCCCGCCGGCACCTCGGAACCCGGCTTCTCGCCGCCCCCCTGCGTCTCCGGCTCCGCCTCGTCCGACCGCTGGACCAGCCGGCGGAGATAGGCCGCCTCCCGGGCACAGCGCTCCCGCACCCCCGAGGTGTTGGCGTCCACACGTCCGGAGGCGATCGTGGTCAGCGTGGCCAGGACCGTGTCGTGCAGGGCGCGGTGGTGGGCCATCCGCTCGGCCTGCCGGGCCCGTTCGGCCTCGGCCCGCACCGCCTGCTCGCGCGCCTCGTCGAGCAGGGTGCCCTGGCGGTGCAGGTACCACCAGAAGACGCGGGCCATCACGGCGGAGGAGACCACCGACATGAGGTGCCCGGTCAACGGCCGTGCCGTGTCCGTCTGCAGCTGGGCGCCCAGGTGGGAGACGAGGATCAGGGCCACCGCGCAGGCCCCTTGGCGCGCGCTCAGTCCGGCGGCCGCCGCCGCGGCGGCCGACCCGCCCAGCAGCAGCGGCCAGAACCCCGGCTCCGGCACGTGCCCGCCGCTCGCCCACAGCATCGCGTGCGGCAGCAGACAGCCCGTCAGCAGCACGTCGGTCCATACGAGACGCGGGCCGAACCCGCCCTGCGCGTACCCCTTCCCGTACAGCGACAGGCTGGTGGCCAGCGCCACTCCGAGGAGCGCCCGGACGACACCCCCGGCGGCGGGGGCGTGCACGAGGGCGGTGATACCGGCGGTGAGATGACTCGCCCGGTACAGACCGGTGGCGAGAAGCATGAACCGCTGCGCCCGTTGCAGCCCTGACCCCACCCAAACCCCCCTGAAAAGACGGGTACCGGGGGGTCAGTTGATCTCGCTAGCTTCCTTGGCGTCAAGGCAATCCCCAGCCAGGAGGAAAACGTGGCTCGAAGAACGTTCCGACGGCTCGGCAGGCATGGATTCGTGGCCTCGCTGGTCGCGCTCTTCACCCTGCTGATCCCGACGGCGGCACACGCCGACTACAACCCGAACGTGCGCTACACGAGTACGCCGTACAACGCGGCCATCCACGAGATCCGGGCGTCGTACAGCTGGCAGTGCCTGGACATCCGCGGGGAGTCGACCAGCGTCGGCGCGGTCATCCAGCGGTACGACTGCAAGGGGCAGCACCACCAGCGCTTCGTCTTCTACCCGATGGGCGGGGAGAACTTCGCCGTTGGCACCTACGGCGGCGCCATGTGCCTGGGCACCCCGAACGCGAGCAAGGCCCCGGGTACCGGCGTCATCCAGGCCACGGGCGGCAACTGCCTGACCCTGCGCTGGCAGGACCGCGGCTCCAACCACTGGGAGATGGTCGAGGTGGGCACCGGCCAGTGCCTGCTCGACACCGGGCGGCGCAGCCAGGTGGTGCTCGGTACCTGTGGCGGCGTCGGCGAGCCCTGGCCGTCGCTGTGGACCCCGAGGTTCGACCGCTACTTCAACTACCCGGGCGGCTTCTAGCCCGAGGCGGCCGCCGGGTGCCGGGCCGTACCCGGCGGCCCCTCCTCGGGGTCGCGTCTCAGGAGCGCGAGGTGCGGGGGCGGTCAGCCCAGGTCTCCCGGACCCGGGCGAGCCGTGCGCGGTGGTCGGCGATCCAGTGGTCGGCCGGCTCCAGCAGGACCCGGGCGGTCGCCCGTGAGCCCGCGCGGTCGGCGACGGAGACGCGGATCATCCCCTCCGCCAGCTCGGGGCCGTCGACGTCGACGTGCAGTTCGGTCGCCCGCTTGTCCTTCCGCCAGGCGATGTTCTCGCCCCTGGCGAGCGCGGCCAGGCTCTCCTCCCAGGTGGTGAGGTCGTCGGGGAAGATCCAGGTCTTCAGCGTCCCCTTGAGGAACTTCGTGTGGACGACGAACTCGCCGACCAGTACCGGCACTTCCGGATACCCGCCGAACTCGCGGCCCGTCACTCGGACCGTCACGGTCCCGCCACCGTCGGTGAGGCGGACGAGTTCGATCGGCTCGGCTTCCATGGGCGGTTCCCCCTGCGTGAGTGGACGGCTCGCGAATGTACCCCCGCCCGCTAACCCCTCCTCGGCGGCAGGCAGTCCTTCGCCGGAGGTCTGCCCTCCGGCCAGGCGATCTGGACGAACCGCTGCGAGCCGTCCTGGGCCAGTTCCACGATCGGGACCGCCTTGTTGAACGGGTTGCCGAAGTTGTCCAGGCAGATCCAGCCGCTCGCGCCGTCGACCCGGAGCGAGCCCTTCACCTGCGGCCACTGGGTGACCACGTCCGCCGCCTCCGGGAACTGTGCGCCCTGCGGGGTCGCCTGGCGGATCGCGTGGACCGCCGTCGCCATCGCGTCGTACGCCACGATCGCCTGGCCGTCCGCGAGCGGGACCGGCTTCGTCGTGGCCTTCGTGACGTCCGCGAGGAACGTCTCGTACGCGGCCGTCGAACCGCCCGTGCTCGGCACCGGGCGTCCGGGGGCCGGCTTCCAGGCGTCGGGGTGCGCGAGCGAGGCGTAGCGGACGGTCAGTCGCGCCTTCAGCGCGGCCCGGTTGAGCTTGCCGTCCCCGCCGAGGTACGAGCCCTCGTCACCGGTCAGGATCGTGAACGGCCGCTCGGCGCAGCCCCGCGCGCCGAGGGCGTTGATGAACTGCCTCAGCTGCGTGTGGCGGCCGGCGAAGAAGACCGTCTCCGCCCTCGTGTCGCAGATCAGATGGGTGATCTGGCGGAAGGTGTTCGCGGTCGTGCCCTCCTCCGTCGGGTCCGCGGGCGAGGTGAAGAGCTGCGGCTCGTACGGGGCGCCCTTGAGGGAGGAGGTGAAGGCCGCCTTCAGGGTGTCCGTGTAGTGGTCGCCGGTCCGGGTGTCCTGGACGAGCAGCGCCTTCGCCCCCTCGACCTTCCCGAAGTGGGCCAGCGCCTTGGCCTCGTCGCCGTTGGTGGGGGAGACGCGGGCGAGGCCGGGGTAGCGGTTCTTGCCGGCGCCGGGGCCGTTGGCGATGTCGTCGGCGGTGATCGTGGTGCCGACGACGGCGATGCCCGCGTCCGTCAGTGCCGTCACCGCCTCCCGTATCTCGGTCGAGGAGGTGGCGACTCCGCTGACCGCCCGCAGCCGGTCGGGGCCGTCCGTCATCGCCTTCAGCCGGTCGACGGTCGTCCGCCAGTGAGCGTTGCCCTTGCCGGTGTTGGCCAGGACGAGCCTGATCTTCGGGGTCTCGTTGTTGGACTCGTGGTTGGCCCGGTACTGGCGTGCGTAGGCGCCGACGACCTCGTGCAGCACCTTCACCCGTAAGCCGCTGTCCGTCGAGGTGAGCGGCAGCAGCAGGGCGACCGTCGCGTACTCGTCGGACTTCAGGGCGCGGTTCTCGTCGCGGATCCGTCCGGCGATCTCGGTCAGCGCCGGTACGCCGAAGTCGAAGCCGTCCCCGTTGACGCCGACGCACTCGGTGCTGCCCGCCGGCCGCTCCACTCCGGCGGCGCAGGAACGGTCCTCCGGGGTGGTGGCGCGGTCGATCGCGTACCCGGCCAGGGAGCCGACGACGGCGAGGGCGACCGCGGACGTGAGGATCTTCTGCCGGGTGGTGTACCAGAGCCGGTAGCGCAGCGGGCTGACCATGGGCTCAGACTCCGTTCTCCGCACCGGGCGGGAGCGAGAGCCCCCGCCAGGCGCGGATGTCCCTCGGCCAGTGGGTGGCCGCGTCCCAGAGCGGACTGTTCCCCGTCCGATGACGGCCGGAGAGCTGGCGCAGCTCGTGCGCCAGCTTGTCGGTCACGTCCTCGTCGGGAAGCGCGAGCGGATCGGTGAGCAGCCATACGGCGTGCAGCAACCGCCGCAGACTCAGCTGGAGTTCGACGGTGTCGTCGTCGTACGCGGTGGGCAGGGTCTCGCCGGACTCCTGGCCGAGCGCGATCGCCCGCCGCGGGTCGGGACCGGTGCGGCCCCTGTCGTACGGGTACGGCGCCGAGGCGATGAACCGCAGCCTGCCGAGCCAGTCGAGGACGTCCGCGTCGGGGAAGGTGACCCGCAGGTGGGTCACGGCGTCGTCGGTGCGCCCGAGCGCCAGTTCCTGGTGCAGCAGGTACGGGACGGGCCCGGTGGCGTAGTGCCGGTGCAGGGTCTCGTGGACGGCCCGCCAGGTCGCGTACTCCTCCCCGTCCTCGTAGCGCAGCCGGTGCAGGAGCAGGGCGCGCAGCAGCGGGTCGGCGACGAAGTGCTCGGGGCCTTCCGGCCAGTCCTCGGCGCGCAGCAGGTCCCGGACGCGCAGGGCGGTGTCGCCTTCGAGGGACTCGCCGCGCAGCCGGGTCCGGGCGAGCAGCCGGGCCGACTCCTCGTCGTGGGCGGCGGCGAGGACGGCGAAGGGGCCGTGCCGAAGGCCCGGCAGGAGCTCTTCGAGGAGAGTGGGGGCGACCGGCACGGGGGCCCTGTCCTCGCGCAGCTCCACCGTGAGGTCGAGCAGGGCGCCGGGGGATAGCGAGGGCTTCCGGGCGGCGGGCACGTCGCCCGCGGTGCGGCCGAGCAGGACCACGCCGAGCGGCCGTCCGCCGGTGAGCCGGTGCACGGCGCGGGCCAGTTCGGCGGGGGTCCGGCCCGCCGGGTCGAAGCGGTCGAAGGCGCTCTGGGTCTGGGCGGGCGACAGCGGAGGCAGTTCGACGGCGAGGATGCCGGACGTGACGTCCGGGCCGCGCGGGCAGGGCGCGCGGTGCGCGGTCTCGGGCAGTCGCAGCCGGGCCGCGTGCCGGATGCCGTCGTGGTCGCGGACGCGGGAGGTGGCGATGACGACGACCCGGTCGCGTCGGCCGTCGGCGCGCGCCCGCAGAATCGGTTCGACCAGTCTCCGGCCGAGCGGCTCGTGGGCGTTGTCGAGGAGGAGGACGGGCCGGCCGCGGCGGGCGCCGCGGTTGGCGAGGCCGGTGAAGGCGCGGACCAGGTCCTCGACGAGCGCGCCGACGAGGAAGTCCTCGGCCTCGCGGCGGCGCCGGCCGCCCTGCTCGAAGTCCATCGCGAGCTGCTGGAGGCCGGCCTTGCCGCGGCCGCCCGCGTTGCGATAGCTCCCGTACCAGCTTTCGGCCTTCTGCTGAAAGCGGCCGAACACCTCTTCGAGGACGGTTTCCACGGTCGCCTCGGCGAGCAACCCGGCCATCGGCGCGCCGGCCTCGGCGAACTTGGCGGCGAGTTTGGTGAGGACCTTGGTGACCCAGTTGGCGGCGGCACCCTTGGTGGCGTCGACGGTCGCGAGGACCGGTCCGAGCCGCTGGAGATCGCGCCGGGCCCGCTCGTCGTCCTCCTGTGACCAGCTGATGGACGCGACGGCGACCAGCCCGAGCGAGAGGCGCGGGAACTGGACGGGCCGTGCCGCGAGCACCCGCGGCGCCAGCTGTACGGCGAGCTCGGCGAGCGCCCCGGTGAGCGGGTTCCAGCCGGGTCCGTGGTCGGCGGGCGGTTCGATGTGCGCGCAGTCGAGCAGGGCGAGCGGGGTGGCCGCCTTGTAGGCGTTGCGGATCTGCTTGAGCAGCGCCGTCTTGCCCATGCCCCGGCCGCCGGTGAAGACCGTGACGGGCGGGTCGTCGCCGTGCTCGTACGCGGTGCGGTCGTAGCGGTGCGGGGACAGTCCGACGAGCCGCGCGGCGAGTCCGGAATCCTGGAAGACCGCCTCGCGGCCGTACAGCTCTCTGTCCACGTGTCGTTACCCCCGTCACGCCACTTGTCTCAGCCAACTCCAGGATATCGACGACGTGTTGGGAAGGCGGCAGGCTTTTCGACTCTGTTGCGCAGGTGTTGTCACTCCGTGGCGATCGCGTCGAGCTGGGCCCGGAGGTAGGCGTGGGACTCGATCCCGTGGATGGTGGTCCCGGGGTCGCACTCGTAGAAGTACACGAGTGACATCAGCTCCTCGGCGGGTACGTCGGCGGGCGGCGGAAGCACCCGGTGCCGGCCGGAACGCCAGCGGCCCCCGGTCCAGCCGGCCATCACGTCACCGATGTTGACGGTGAACGCGTCGGGGTCGAAGGGCGCGTCCTGCCAGCCGTGGGCGTCGGTGTGGACCTGGAGCCCGCCCCGGCCCGCCTGCCGGTCGAGGAGGGTGACAGTGCCGAAGTCGGTGTGCGGCCCGATCCGGAACTGGCCGGGCTCCGGCTCGCCCGTCCGCTCCCGCCCCGGGTACCAGTTGATGTTGAAGCCGAACGTGGGGTGGCCGGTGTGCCGGGTGAAGAAGTCCGGCTCCTCGCCGAGGGCGACGCCGAGCAGATCCAGGACGCGGTCGGAGAGCGCCCGCATCTCCGTGAGGTACGCCTGGACGAGAGGCTTGAGCTCGGGCACCTCGGTGGGCCAGGTGTTCGGCAGGAACCACTCGGCGTCCACGGCCGGGTCGCCGGTCGGCTCGTCCGCCGCGAAGGAGAGCGACTCCTTGAGGTCCGGCGGGGTGACCGTGCCCTCGGCGTACCCGTTCGCCTCCGCGCCCGGCCCGAGCCATCCCCGGCCGCCGACCCGCACGGCGTACGGCTCCTTCACTGCGGCCGGGAGGTGGAAGAACCGCCGGGAGACGTCCCGGATCGCCGCCCGCAGGCCGGGGTCGACCCCGTGCCCGGTGACCAGCAGGAACCCGGCCTCGCGCAGGGCGCGGTCGACGGCGGGGAGCTGGGGGCCGGGGTCGCGGCCGAGGTCGATGGTGGGGAGCCTGGCTTCACTCATGACCGATGTCCTCGTTCCACAGGGCGGGATGTTCCGTGACGAACTCCCGCATGAGCGCGGTGCATTCGGGGTCATCGAGCACGAGAACGTCGACGCCGTGCTCGGCCAGCCAGTCGTGGCCGCCGTGGAACGTCTCGGCCTCCCCGACGACGACCCGGGAGATTCCGAACTGCCGCACGAGACCGGAGCAGTACCAGCAGGGGGAGAGGGTGGTCACCATGGTCGTCCCCCGGTACGACCGCTGCCGCCCGGCCGCCCGGAACGCGGCGGTCTCGGCGTGCAGCGACGGGTCCCCGTCCTGGACGCGCCGGTTCCGCCCATGCCCGAGGAGTGTCCCGTCGGCCGCGTAGAGGGCGGCGCCGATGGGGATGCCCCCTTCGGCCCGTCCCGCCCGTGCCTCGTCGAGCGCGGTCGCCAGCCACCGCCGGGCCTCTTCCTCGTCCATGCCGGGATGCTTCCCCGGCGGGGCGGGGAGATCACACCGGGCCAGCAACGAGTCGGATGCGAGTCAGATGCCGACGACGGTGACGCGTCCGGAACACAGCGCGGTGAGGTCCTCGGGATCGGAGGTGAGGACCGTGACGGGGCCGGGGGCGGCGAGGGCGGTGGCGCTGAGCATGGCGTCGATGGCGTACGTGTGTCCGTGCAGCCCGGCGTCGGCGAGGAGCGCGGCTCCGTGCCGGGCGATCGGCTGGGTGACCGGTTCGACGACGAGGCGGGAGAGGGTCCACTCCAGGGCCGGGCGGTTGATGCGGGGATGGACGACCTCCACGAGGGTGGCCGCAGACGTGACCACTCGCATGTCGTCGGCGCGGGCGAGCGCGAGCGAGCCGGTCACGGCCCGGTCGCGCAGCACGGCCTTGGCCAGCCCCTCGCTGTCGAGGCCAAGGTGCCACCCGGTCCGCGGGTGCCCCTGCCACGAACCGGCTGTTCCCTAGGGCGCGTCCGGGGCGTCGACCGGCAGGGTGGTCCGTGCGCGGGGAATGGTCCGGGTCTCGACGATGACGAGGCGCCGGTCGTAGATCCAGAACCCGTGCGACGGCGCGCGCCGTCGGGCGAGCGCCGAGGGGGGCGATGCCGAGCTTCACGTTGGCGAGCCCAGGCAGGCACCGCCCCCGCCCGGGGGCGCTACGGGCAGTTGTAGCGGTAGTCGTTCGCGTCGGTGGTGCACGTGTCGATGCCGGCCCCGCCGTCCACGGCGTCGTTGGCGCCGACGCCGTCCTGGGAGTTGAGGTTGTCGTTGCCGCCCTCGCCGGCGAGCCAGTCGTTGCCGCCCTGTCCGAACAGCCGGTCGGTGCCGGTGCCGCCGCTGATGTAGTCGTTGCCGGCGCCGCCGTAGATCGTGTCGTTGCCGCCGTGGCCGTAGACGGTGTCGTTGCCGCTGAGTGCGCAGATCACGTCGCCGGCGGCGGTGCCGTTGATCGTCTCGGTGGCGCTGGTGCCGACGATGGTGCAGCCGCGGGCGTTGTTGACGGTGGTGGAGAAGTTGGCGTTGTTGTTGGCCTGGTTGGGGTCCTGCTGGACCGACCCGACCGCCACCCAGTCCGTCAGCGTGCCGGTCGCACGCGGCTCGGCGACGACGGTGACGGTGGCAGAGGCGCCGGGGGCGATGTTCCCGAGGCCGCAGTTCATGGTGGTCGGGTTGACCGTGCAGGGACCGCCCTGGCTGGGCGTCGCGGACAGGATCGTCCCGGACCCGCCGGTCAGCGTGTCGGAGATCGAGACCCCCGCCGTCGTGGTGGTGCTGTGGTTGGTCACCCGGATCGTGTACGTGGCGGCGTCGCCGAGACTGATGGTCGCGGGGCCGGTCTTGGTCACCGAGACGTCGACGGTGGGCGGGGGTTCGCTCCCTCCGCCGCCGAGGTAGCGCGCCAGGGCGCGGTCGGAGGCGGCGTCGCCGGCGCTGCCGACGGAGCCTGCGGCGACGATCCTTCCGTCGCCCTGCACGGCCACCGACGCCGCATTGTCCTGGGCGGTGCCGAAGTCGGTCGTCACCCGCCCGTCGCCGCCGAAGTCGGTGTCGAGGCTGCCGCCGGTGTTGTAGCGCACCAGCGCGAAGTCTCCGGCGTACTGGCCGGCGGCGACGATCCGGCCGTCGGACTGCAGTGCCACGCCCTGGACGAACAGGCTCTGCGGTCCGAAGGAGGTCGTCACCGTGCCGTCGCCGTCGAAGGTGGGGTCGAACGCGCCGGTCGTGGTGAACCGCGCCACGGCGAACGCGTTGCCGACCCCGCCGGCGTTGCCTGCCGCGACGATCCGGCCGTCGGGCTGCAGGGCGACGTCACTGACCCCGGCCCCGAATCCGGAGGTCAGCCGTCCGTCGCCGTCGAAGGCGGTGTCCAGGCTGCCGTCGGCGTTGTAGCGGTGCAGGGTGAAACCGGGAGCGTTGCGGTGTCCGGCAGCGATGATCTTGTTGTCGGACTGGAGTGCCAGGCTCGAGACCGCCCCGGGGTCGGTGGCGATGATGCCGTCGCCGTCGAAGGTGGTGTCCGGAGTGCCATCGGCGTTGTAGCGGACCAGCGCCCACCGGTCGATGCTTCCCCCGCCCGCGACGATCTTGCCGTCGGACTGCACGACGACCGCCAGGGCGGTCTCGATCGCGCTGGGGTCGATCTCGGTGACGACCTTGCCGCCCTCGCCGAACGTCGTGTCCAGACTTCCGTCCGGGTTGTACCGGGCCGCCGTCCACGCGCCGTTGCCGGAGAAGTTGGCCGTGCCGCCGACGGCGACGATCTTTCCGTCGGGCTGCAACGCGAGGGCCCGGCCCTCGTCGTTGCCGCTGTCCTGGAAGTCGGTGGTGACGATGCCGTCACCGTCGAACGTGGTGTCCAGGCTGCCGTCCGCGTTGTGGCGCAGCACGACGAAGTCGCTGGACGTCGCGTCGAAGAAGGCCGTCCCCACCGAGACGATCTTGCCGTCCGGCTGGACGACCACACCTCCGCCGCTCTCGTAGCCGGACACGTCCGTGACGACCCTGCCGTCCCCGTCGAAACTCGGATCCAGGTCTCCTGGCGCGGCCGCCGCGACGCCCGGCAGGCTCAGGACGAGGGACAGGGCGAGGCCGGTGACGAGAGCCGCGGCCCCCCGTGGGCGTCCGCGACCGCGATTGATGGTGGACATACCGCTCACTCTCCGCATGGGGCCGCCCGGAGCCGGCCACTGTCAGTGACGGAGCACAGCTTCGGGCGACCACCGGCGGCGCAGGGGGTGCGGCTCGCCGCACTGGACCCACTGGGCGAGGCGATCCCACTCAGGTGAGTGAGCCGGACTCCCGACGCGGGCGGAGCCGCTCGGCCAGGAACGCGAGGATCTCGGCGCGCGCCCGCACGGTCGGGTGGCCGTCCCGGTCGACGGGCGGCAGGGGTGACGATTGCGCGGGACCGCGCCTGCGGCCCTCGCCGCCCGTCATCGGCTTCGCCACCCGTCATCGGCTTCGCCGATGGCCCCATCGGCAGGACGCCCCAGTGGCTCGTGGACCGGTTACGCCCTGCTTCGTAGCGTCGTCGGCATGAGAAACGTGAGTGGAACGCAGACCCGGGGAACCCTCGAACTGACCCTCGCCATGGTGCTCTCCGGCACCCTTGGGATCTTCGTCGTCGAGTCCGGGGCGGAGCCCTTCGGCGTCGTGTTCTTCCGGTGCCTCTTCGGGGCCGTCGCGCTCGGGGTGTACAGCCTGGCGCGGGGGTACTTCACCGGGCACGGGTTCACGGCCGGGAAGCTGGGGATGGCCGCGCTCGGTGGGGTGTTCATCGTCTTCAACTGGGTGTTCCTGTTCGAGGCCTACGAAGCCTCCTCGATCTCCCTCGCCACCGTCGTCTACCACACCCAGCCGTTCTTCCTGGTTCTGCTGGGTGCGCTGCTCTTCCGGGAGCGGATCACCCTCGCCAGGTTCGGCTGGCTCGGGGTCGCCTTCGTCGGGCTCGTGCTCGTCTCCGGCATACGGCCCGGGGACACCGCCTCCCTCAAGGGGCTCGGGCTCGCCCTCGCCGCCGCCGTGCTCTACGCCCTCTCGACCGTCGTCACCAAGCGGATCACCGGGGTACGGCCGCACCTCATCGCCCTCGTGCAGGTTCTGGTCGGGCTTCCCCTGCTGCTGCCCTTTGTCGACATGGGCGGCATGAAGGGCGTCGGCGCCGGCTGGGCCTGGCTCGTCGGGCTCGGGCTCATTCACACCGGGCTCATGTACGTCCTCATGTACGCCGCCTACCAGAAGCTGCCCACCGCCAAGATCGCCGTGCTCGCCTTCACCTACCCCGCCGTCGCGATGGTCGCCGACTGGGCCGTGTACGGGCACCACATCGGGCTCGTCCAGGCGCTCGGTGTTCCGCTGATCGTGCTCGCCAGCCTCAGGGTGACTCTTGCACCAGCCGCCGCGCCTGCTCCACGAACAGTCGCACATGTGCCGGCAGCCGCTTCCCCCTCCGCCACGCGATCTGCGTGAAGAGGGTGAAGGGGGCCTTCCACGGCAGCTCCGTCAGCGTCCCCGTCGCCAGTTCCTCCGCCACCGTGACCCTCGGAAGCAGTGCGATGCCCAGGCCGCCCGCCACGCCCCGCTTGGTCGCCTCCAGGGTCCCGAACTCCATGAACGGCGGCGACCACTCCCGTAGCTCGCGCTCGAACAGGTCGCGGTACGGACAGCCCGGTTCCGTCCCCATCAGCTGGGACGTCGCCACCTCAGCCGACGTCAGGGTCGCACGGGCCGCCAGCGCGTGGCGTGGACTCGCCACCAAGGACAGGGGCTCCTCCGCCAGGACCGCGCTCTCCAGGCCCGCGTGTTCCGTCTCGGGCTCCATCAGGAAACCGATGTCGTACGTCCCCTGGCGCAGCGCCTGCCGCGTCTCGTCGCCGAGCGTCGGGCGCAGCGACAACTGGACCTTCGGGTAGCGGTGGTGGAAGAGCTCCAGGAGCGGGGGCAGACGGTACGACGTCAGCGACTCCATCGTGCCGATCGCGATGGGGCCCGAGGGTTCGTCCGTCTCCGTCACCGCCGTCCTTGCTTCCTCGGTCAGCTCGATGATCCCGCGGGCGTACGGGACCAGGCGCTCGCCCGCCTCCGTCAGACGGATCCGGCTCCCGAGCCGTTCGAAGAGCTCCACGCCGAGCGAGGACTCCAGGGCGCGGATCTGGCTCGTGACGCTGGACTGGGCGTACCGGAGATCCGTCGCCGCGCGCGTGAAGGAGAGGACCGTCGCCACCTTCTCGAAGGTGACCAGGAGCCGGAGCTCCATCAGCCGTCGCTGTCCCTGGCCTCGCCGCCCTGCTCCCGCTTCCTCAGCTCCTCCTCGCGGCGGCGCAGGTCCGCCTCCCAGTCCTTGAGGGCGGTCTCGTCCTGCTTGTTGTCGTCCTGCTTGTTCCCGTCCTTGAGGGACTTGAGGAACTCGGGGTTGTCGTCGGGCGCGACCCACGAGCCCGACGCCGCGCCCCGGGAGGCCGCGCGGCGCTTCTTGCCCGCGGCGAACCAGACGACCGGGCCGACGATCCAGAAGAGCAGGATGATGATGACCCAGACGACCTTGGGCAGGTGCTTCGCCTCGTCCTCGGGGGTGTTGAGACAGTCGATGAAGGCGTAGATCGTCAGCGCCAGCGGCAGGATGAACATCAGCGCCCTGAGCATGTGGGACAGCCCCCTGGATCCAGTGGCGGGGTTCGTTTCGTCGGCCCCGGTGACAGGTCAAGCGTAGCCGGTGGCCGATACTGGGCCCCATGGCTTACGACGATCTCCGCTCGCTGCTCAGGGCGCTGGAGCGCGAGGGCGACCTCAAGCGCATCAAGGCCGAAGTCGATCCGTACCTGGAGGTCGGGGAGATCGTCGACCGGGTGAACAAGGCGGGAGGCCCGGCGCTCCTCTTCGAGAACGTCAAGGGCTCCGCCATGCCGCTCGCGATGAACGTCTTCGGCACGGACCGCCGGCTGCTCAAGGCCCTCGGCCTCACGTCGTACGGCGAGATCAGCGAGAAGATCGGCGGGCTGCTCAAGCCGGAGCTCCCGCAGGGCTTCGTCGGCGTGCGCGAGGCGTTCGGCAAGCTCGGCTCGATGGTCCACGTGCCGCCGAAGAAGGTGAAGGACGCTCCCGTCCAGGAGGTCGTCCTCACCGGGGACGACGTCGACCTCGACAAGCTTCCCGCGCTCTTCACCTGGCCCAAGGACGGCGGGTCCTTCTTCAACCTGGGGCTCACCCACACCAAGCACCCGGAGACCGGGGTCCGCAACCTCGGGCTCTACCGCCTGCAGCGCCACGACAAGCGCACCATCGGCATGCACTGGCAGATCCACAAGGACAGCCGGAACCACTACGCGGTGGCCGCGGAGCGGGGCGAGCGGCTGCCCGTCGCGATCGCCTTCGGCTGCCCGCCCGCCGTGACGTACGCGTCGACGGCCCCGCTGCCGGGTGACATCGACGAGTACCTGTTCGCGGGGTTCGTGCAGGGCAAGCGGATCGAGATGGTCGACTGCAAGACCGTGCCGCTCCAGGTGCCGGCGCAGGCCGAGGTCGTCATCGAGGGCTGGCTCGAGCCGGGAGAGATGCTGCCGGAGGGTCCCTTCGGCGACCACACCGGTTTCTACACGCCGCAGGAGCCGTTCCCGGCGCTGAAGATCGACTGCGTGACGATGCGGAAGCGTCCGCTGCTCCAGTCGATCGTGGTCGGCCGGCCGCCGACGGAGGACGGTCCGCTGGGGCGCGCGACGGAGCGTTTCTTCCTGCCGCTCCTCAAGATCATCGTGCCGGACATCGTGGACTACCACCTGCCCGAGTCGGGCGGCTTCCACAACTGCGCCATCGTCTCGATCGACAAGAAGTACCCGAAGCACGCGCAGAAGGTCATGCACGCCATCTGGGGCGCGCACATGATGTCGCTGACCAAGCTGATCATCGTGGTCGACAAGGACTGCGACGTGCACGATCTGCACGAGGTGTCCTGGCGGGCCCTCGGGAACACCGACTACTCCCGTGACCTGACGGTCGTCGAGGGTCCGGTGGACCACCTGGACCACGCCTCGTACCAGCAGTTCTGGGGCGGCAAGGCGGGCATCGACGCCACGAAGAAGCTCCCCGAGGAGGGCTACACCCGGGACGGCGGCTGGCCGGACATGGTGGAGTCGGACCCGGCGACGGCCGCCCTGGTGGACCGCCGCTGGAAGGAGTACGGCCTGTGACCACCGCGGCCGTACCCGGCGCCGAGCCGGGCCGTACGAAGGCCTTCCTGCGGCTCGTGATGATCGAGCACTCGGTCTTCGCGCTGCCCTTCGCCTACATCGCCTCGCTGACCGCGATGTTCCAGCTCGACCGGAATATCCACTGGGGGAAGCTGCTCCTCGTCACCGTCTGCATGGTGGGGCTGCGGACCTTCGCGATGGCCTGCAACCGGATCATCGACCGCGAGATCGACGCCCGTAATCCGCGGACGGCCGGCCGCGAGCTGGTGACCGGGGCGGTGTCGGTCCGGTCGGCGTGGACGGGGGCGGGCATCGCCGTCGTCGTCTTCCTCGGGGCGGCGGCGCTGCTCAACCCGCTCTGCCTGGCCCTCGCGCCGCTCGCCGTGGTGCCGATGGTGGTCTATCCGTACGGCAAGCGGTTCACCAACTTCCCGCACGCGATCCTCGGTCTCGCCCAGGCCATAGGGCCGATCGGCGCCTGGCTGGCGGTGACCGGGGAGTGGTCCTGGGACGCGGTGATCCTCGGCTTCGCGGTCGGGATCTGGATCGGCGGCTTCGACCTGATCTTCGCCTGCCAGGACGTCCAGGCCGACCGCGCCCAGGGCGTCATGTCGGTGCCCGCCCGCTTCGGCGTCCCGGCGGCGCTCTGGGGCGCCCGCGCCTCGGCGGTCGTGACGACGGGTCTGCTGGTCTGGTACGCGCTGGCCACCGACGCCGGTCTGTTCTTCTGGATCGGCCTCGTGATCGTGATCGCGGCGTTCTGCTACGAGCACACGATCGTGAAGCCGCACGACCTGTCCCGGCTGAACCGCGCGTTCTTCACGACGAACGGCTTCATCGGCATCTCGCTGTTCCTGTGCGCCCTGATCGACCTGGTGGTGCGTGGCCTGACCCTCTGACGGCCGGGCGCCAGGCCGTCAGTCGATCTCGAAGCGCGGCCGGACCGGTCCGGCCGGCCGCGCGGGCGGCGCCGCGGCCGGAGCCGGAGCGGCGGCGTCGGCCTCGGGCGCGCCCATCTGGCGGAAGCCGCCCAGCGGGTTGCTCCAGCTGTCGGTGCTGCTGTCCGAGTCGTAGTCCGAGTTCGACCCGACGTCCGCGGTGATGTTCTCGCCCTCGCGCGGGGCGCCGCTCCTGTCGTTCCGCCGCTTGATCGAGTCCTGCAGGGTGTTCGGGTTCTCCAGGAGCGGGAGACCGAGGCCGGGTGCGGGCTCGCCCGTCGCGGCCTGGAAGACCGAGCGGGCGAAGGTGGTGCAGTTGAAGGTGGCCAGGTTGTAGGCGTGGCCTTCGTTCGCCCGGATGTACTCCCGCGCCCTGTCGTACTGCTCCTCCGTCAGCTCGGCGGTGAGCCGGGACGTCGAGCTGTCCGGGCTGTCGTGGTTCCTCTTGACCTGACCCTTCACCGACCGGAACGGCTTGTCGCGGGCGACCTTCTCGGCGGGGAAGAAGCCGTACGACTTCCAGGTCTCCTGCCCGCCCTCCTCCTTGTAGAGGGCGACCCAGGCATGCCCGAAGGCGAGGTTCCCCCAGTAGTCGAGGTGGTGGCTGCGGCTGTTCTTCGCCGTCTGGATCTGGATCCGGTACCGCGCCCCGCCGGACTGGCTCCGGCCACCCTGCGTCCCGCCGCCCGGGTCGCTCCCGTCCTCCACCCGCTGGATCGTGTGCTGCCGACCGAGCGCGCGGACCGCCGCCGCGTTCCCGACGGTGCGCTGCAGCGCGTGCACATGGGCGGGCGTGAGGTGCTGGGGCTGCCCGGGGAGGTGCTGGTCCCGGGCTTCGGGCGCCCGCCGCTCGCGCCCCTGGCCGGGCGCGGACTCGGCCGCTCCGAGGTCTCGTCGAGTGAACATGGCCGCTCCGGAAGGCGTGATGTCAGGACGTGCGCGTCCGCAGTCTCCCGGCGGCGCGTCCGGCCGGTCCAGGCCCCCGAGGGCAGAGCCGGGGGCACGACGGGGCGGCTCCGGGCGGCCCGGGGAGCCCCGGCGGCCCCGGCGGGGTGATGACCCGGGCACGCCTTTCCCCGGGGGCGGGTTCGGAGCCGGGGCGTGGTCGAGGTCGGCAGGACGGCCTGAGGGGGCGGTGGCTCCACGCCGCCGGATAGGCTCGGCGGCGTGGAGCCGGTAGAGGAAGAGCAGCGTCGTCCCTGGGTGGTCGGGGTGTCCGGGGCGTCGGGGACCCCGTACGCCGCCGCCGTTCTGCGGGGGTTGCTGGCAGCGGGGGAGAGTGTCGACCTGGTCGTCTCGCGGGCGTCGCGGCTGACGCTGCTCGACGAGACGGGGATCGCCTTCCGGGACGCGCACTGGCGCGAGGACCTGGCGGCGTGGCTGGCGCGGGGCGCCGACGGGAAGCCGGGGACGTTCGCGCCCGGCATCGACGACGTGCGGTACTGGGCGGCCGGGGATCTGGCCGCCGGGCCGAGCAGCGGCTCGTACCCCGTGAAGGGAATGCTCATCGTGCCGGCGTCGACCGCCTCGGTGGCGGGCGTGGCGCTGGGGCTTTCGAAGGACCTGCTGCAGCGGGCTGCGAGCGTGACGCTCAAGGAGCGGCGGCCGCTGGTGGTCGCGGTGCGGGAGACCCCGCTGAACGGACAGACGCTGAAGCACCTGGTGGCGCTGGACGAGGCGGGCGCCGTGGTGCTGCCCGCCTCTCCGGCGTTCTACGCGGGAGCGACGCACATCCAGGATCTGGTGGACTTCGTCGCCGGGCGGGTGCTCGACGCGGCAGGGGTGCCGCACCGGCTGTACCGCCGTTGGGAGGGAGAGCTCGGTGCTGCCGCGAGCCCTCGTAAGGACTAGCGCTTCTTCGCGGCGCGCTTCTGTTCGGCGCGGCGGGAGGCGGACGGACGGTGGGCACGCGAGCGGTCGGCCATCTCCTGCAGCTCACGCATGCGGGCATGGGCCATCTCGATCGTGTACACGGTGAACACCACTCCTGAAAGATCGTCTTTGTTCAATTGAAAGATTCACAGGGCGTCGACCCCTGTGTACCTTAGATTCTATACCTAAACTCGCGGTATCGCTGGACAATGGAAGGCTTCATACCTATGGACGCCGTGGACAGGCAGCTCATCCAGGCTCTGCGCGAGAACGGCAGGGCTTCGTACGCCGAACTCGGCCGGCTCGTCGGGCTCTCCGGCCCCTCCGTCACCGACCGGATCAACCGCCTGGAGGCGGCCGGCGTCATCACCGGCTACCGTGCGACGGTCGACGCCGCCTCGCTCGGCCTCGGTGTGACCGCCCTCATCGGCATCTCCCTCTCCGACGCCGCCGACCACGAGGACGTGGCCCGCCGTCTGAAGGACCTCGCCGAGATCGAGGACTGCTGGTTCATCGCCGGCGACGACTCGTACATGCTCAAGGTGCGGGTCGACGACGTCGACGGACTGGAGAAGACCATCCGCCGCCTCTCCGGCACCAAGGGCGTCTCCCGCACGCGCACGACGATCGTGCTCTCCACCAAGTGGGAGAACCGGGTCGGGGATCTGCCCGAGGAGGGCTGAGAGTACGGTGGGTGGAGCCTGAAATCGTCAGACATGAGAGGCGGCCTGCATGGACGCGGGACTCAAGCGCGAGCTGGAGCAGAAGGTCCGTTCCGGAGAGCGGCTGAGCCGCGAGGACGGCATCGCTCTGTACGAGTCCGACGACCTGGCCTGGCTCGGCGGCCTGGCCCACGAGGTCCGGACCCGCAAGAACGGTGACGTCGTCCACTTCAACGTCAACCGCCACCTCAACATGACGAACGTGTGCACCGCGTCCTGCGCGTACTGCTCGTTCCAGCGCAAGCCGGGCGAGAAGGACGCGTACACGATGCGCATCGAGGAGGCCGTCCGCCTCGCCAAGGCGATGGAGAACGAGAACCTCACCGAGCTGCACATCGTCAACGGGCTCCACCCCAACCTGCCCTGGCGCTACTACCCGCGCTCGCTCTCCGAGCTGAAGAAGGCGCTGCCGAACGTCTCGCTCAAGGCCTTCACCGCCACCGAGATCCACCACTTCGAGACCATCTCGGGCATGTCGGCCTCCGACATCCTCGACGAGCTGATCGAGGCCGGCCTGGAGTCCCTCACCGGCGGCGGCGCGGAGATCTTCGACTGGGAGGTCCGCCAGCACATCGTGGACCACCGCACCCACTGGGAGGACTGGTCCCGGATCCACCGCCTGGCCCACTCCAAGGGTCTGAAGACGCCTTCGACCATGCTGTACGGGCACATCGAGGAGCCCCGGCACCGCGTCGACCACGTGCTGCGGCTGCGTGAACTCCAGGACGAGACGAACGGCTTCCAGGTCTTCATCCCGCTGCGCTACCAGCACGACTTCGTCGACATGCAGGACGGCAAGGTCCGCAACAAGCTCCAGGCGCGTACGACGATGGCGACGGGCGCGGAGGCGCTGAAGACCTTCGCGGTCTCCCGGCTCCTCTTCGACAACGTGCCGCACGTCAAGGTCTTCTGGGTCATGCACGGCGTGCAGACCGCCCAGCTCGCGCTCCAGCACGGCGCCGACGACATGGACGGCTCGGTCGTCGAGTACAAGATCACGCACGACGCCGACAACTACGGCACGCCGAACAAGCTGGGCCGCGAGGACCTGCTGGAGCTGATCCGCGACGCCGGCTTCCGCCCGGTGGAGCGCAACACGCGGTACGAGATCATCCGCGAGTACCCGGGACCGGACGCCGACCGCCGCGAGTCCCCCCAGCCGATGCGGGTCTGACGCCGTGAGCCTCACGTTCGAACTCGACCCCGAGGTCACCCCCGCGCTGCGCGACGGCGTCCTGCGCCTCTGGACCGACGTCTCCAACGCGGGCGGTGCCGTCGGCTTCGTCCCGCCGGTCACCCGGGACGAGGTCAGGCCCGAGCTGCTCAAGCACCTCGTCGCGATGGCCGAAGGCCGGATGCGGCTCGTCGTCGGGTACGAGGAGGACGGCACCGTCGCCGCCACCACCTTCGTCGCGTACAACACGCACCGGTTGATGCGGCACTGGGTCTGGCTCTACACGGTCATGGTCCACCCCTCCCACCAGGGCAAGGGGTACGGCCGCGACCTGATGGCCGCCGTCGAGGACGCGGTCCGCGGCTTCGAGGGGATCGACGCGATACGGCTCGGCTGTCGCGGCGGCACCGGTGTCGACCGCTTCTACGGCTCCTGCGGCTACAAGGAGGTCGGGCGGGTGCCCGGCGCCATCCGGGTGGCCGAGGGCGACGACCGCGACGACATTTTCATGCTGCTCCCCCTGAATTGATCCAATTCGGGCCGTGCTTCACTGGACGGGCAATCGAGAGAAAGGGGCCGTCGTGGCCGCGAACGGGACGGGCGCTGCGACCCTCCGCTACACCCTCATGCGACTCGGCGTCTTCGTCGGCTGCTTCTTCGCCCTCTGGGGTCTCGTCTACGTCGGCGTGCTGCCGCGCGGCCTCGGCGACTCCAACCTGCTCTGGGTACTCCTCCTCGCCATCGTGATCTCCGCGCCGCTCAGCTTCGTGCTGCTGCGCGGACAGCGGGACGCGATGTCCGCGCAGATCGTGGCCAAGGTGGACCGGGCCAAGGGCCGCCTGGCGGAGAACCGGTCGCGCGAGGACGTGTAAGCCGGAGTCCGGGACGTGTAAGTCCTGGGTAAGTTTCATCACAGCACAAACACCCCGATCGAGAGCTTCGAAGGCTCCTGACCGGGGTGTTCTGCGTTTCGGAGGCGGAGAGGGCTCTCGGCATCTCAAAGAAGGTCTTTGAGGTTCTCAAAGTTCAAGTGTTAACGTACCTGCCATGACGACAGCACTGCGCCTCCTCGATGCCGCGAGCACCCCGCTCGTGGCGCGCCTGCATGTCGATCTGTGCCGCTGTATGTCCGCGGTCTGTTGCCGCGAGCTCTGACCCCGGCATCATGCGGCGGTACCGCAGAAACGCGTGTGTACCGCACCCCCGTCCCCGTATTTCCCGATACGCACCGCTGGAGTGTGTCTGTGTCCGCGTCCGCGTCCACGCCCGAGACGAAGTCCCCGGCTTCCTCCCGAATACCCAAGATCCCCTTCTGGGCCCAGATCGTCGCCGGTCTCGCGCTCGGCGTCCTGCTCGGCTGGCTCGCCCGGAGCCAGGACGTCAGCTGGCTGAAGGAGACCCTCGGCCAGGTCGGCGACATCTTCGTCCAGCTCCTGAAGCTGGCCGTCGCCCCGCTCGTCTTCTTCGCGATCCTGGTGTCGATCACCAACCTCCGCAAGGTCAACAACGCCGCCCGGCTGGCCGCCCAGACCCTGGTCTGGTTCATGATCACTTCGCTGATCGCGGTCGGCATCGGCCTCGCGATCGGCCTGCTCACCAACCCGGGCGCCGGCACCGGCCTCACCCCGCAGGACGGCGAGCTGCCGAAGCGCGAGGGCACCTGGATCGACTTCCTGACCGGGATCATCCCGTCCGATGTCATCACGCCGTTCACCGAGCTGAACGTCCTTCAGATCGTCTTCATGGCCGCCGTCGCCGGCGTCGCCGCCCTGAAGCTCGGTGACCGCGCCAAGCCGATCCTCGCCTTCTCCGAGTCGGTCCTGGAGCTCCTCCAGAAGGCCCTGTGGTGGGTCATCCGCCTCGCCCCCATCGGCACCGTCGGCCTCATCGGCTTCGCCATCGCCGACTACGGCTGGGAGCTGATCGGCAAGTACGCGACGTTCACCGCCGACGTCTACATCGGCTCGGCCCTCGTGATGTTCGGCGTCTACCCGCTGCTGCTCGCGACGGTCGCCAAGGTCAACCCGGTCCAGTTCTTCAAGGGCGCCTGGCCGGCCATCCAGCTGGCCTTCGTCTCGCGCTCCTCGGTCGGCACCATGCCGGTCACCCAGAAGGTCACCGAGCGCCTCGGCGTCCCGAAGGAGTACGCCTCCTTCGCCGTCCCGTTCGGCGCCACGACCAAGATGGACGGCTGCGCCGCGATCTACCCGGCGCTCGCCGCGATCTTCATCGCGCAGATCTTCGACGTACAGCTGGGCATCCAGGACTACCTGCTGATCGCCTTCGTCTCGGTCGTCGGCTCCGCGGCCACCGCGGGCCTCACCGGCGCGACGGTCATGCTGACCCTGACCCTCTCCACGCTGGGCCTCCCGCTGGAGGGCGTGGGCCTGCTGATGGCGATCGACCCGATCCTGGACATGATGAGGACGGCGACGAACGTCGCAGGTCAGGCGCTGGTCCCGGTCGTCGTCGCGGCCCGCGAGAAGATCCTGGACGTCGACGCCTACAACTCCGCGTCGTCCTCCCCGATCGAGGACCGCGAGCCGGCTCTCGCCGCGTAACGCTCAGGCGCACAGCCGCCGTCGATGCCCTTGCCCCGAACACGGGGGCGGGGGCATCTCGGTTTTCCGGGCATGCGCCGGGGCGCGTCGTCTCGCGCTCCGGTGGTCTGCGTGTCCCAAGGAAAGGGAACGGGTGAGACCCCACCCGACCACTCGCCGCCCCCTCAACTCCCTTCGCCGCACGAACGGGTGACACGGTTTCGGGAGGGTGGATCGGTGCGGTGTGGTCTGCCGCAACAACGGCATATGCAACTCGGCCCCCGACAGGATCACCCGGCGCGTTTCCTGGAGTACCGCCTCACGGCCCTGCTGCCGCCGCCGCTCCCCGCCGCCCCCGCGCCTCCGCCCGGACCGCCGCCCCTGACCACCTGCGACGGCTGCGAACGCGCCTTCCGCAGCCACGATCCCGAGGAGCGGTGCGGCGACTGCCGGGCCGCGGCCTGAGGCGACCGCACGTAGGCTCTTCCCTGGTGCAGGCGAGTGGGGTGGGGGAAGGGTGGCCGAGGTGGCTGGCGCGAAGGTCAAGCGGATGCCGCGGGAGGTGCGGGAGCGGCAGATGATGGACGCCGCCGTGCAGACCTTCGGGCAGCGGGGGTATCAGGCCGCGTCCATGGACGAGATCGCCGAACTCGCCGGGGTCTCGAAGCCGCTGGTCTATCTGTATCTGAACTCCAAGGAAGAGCTCTTCACCGCCTGCATCCGGCGGGAGGCACAGGCGCTGCTGGCCGCCGTCGCGGCCGGGGTCGACGCCCGGTTGCCGGCCGAGGAGCAGTTGTGGGCCGGGCTGCTGGCCTTTTTCACGCACACCGCCGAGCACCCCGACGGCTGGGCCGTGCTCAGCCGGCAGGCGCGGACGCAGGGGGAGCCCTTCGCGAGCGAGGCGGGGCGGATGCGGGGCGAGATCGTGGCGTACGTGGGGACGCTGATCGGGGCCGCCGCGGAGGCCACCCATCGTGAGACGCACCGGGATCCCGAGCTGGCCGAGCGGGACGTCGCCGGCCTCTCCCAGGCGCTCGTCGGGGCCGCGGAGTCGGTGGCCACCTGGGCCAACGAGACGCCCGGGATGACGGCGTGGGAGTCCGCGGCGACGCTGATGAACTTCTCCTGGGCCGGGCTCGGCAACCTCATGAAGAGCGAGCGCTGGTCTCCTCGGGCCGGTTCGGATCCACGATGAGGTGCAGGCGGTCACCCGTCCTCAGCTGGACGCGGCCGCTGTCGTCGGTCGTGTGGGCCACTGTCGAGGGCAGGAGCAGGGGCGCCTTGAATTCGGCCTTCACGTAAGTCAGTTCGTTCTCGGCGTCCCGTTCCGCCAGGCAGCGCGCGAGCGTCCACATGCCGTGTGCGACCGTCCTCGGGAAGCCGAAGGCCCGGGCGGTCAGTGGGTGGAGGTGGATCGGGTTGCGGTCGCCTGACACGGCCGCGTAGCGGCGGCCCAGGTTCCGGGGGAGGTGCCACTCCGCGGTGGATGCGACGGCCGGGAGCGGGTGTGCGTCGCGCGGTGGGGCCTTTGCGGTGGTGTCGTGGCGGGCCAGGTAGCCGCTCGCCGACTCCCAGACCAGCCGGCCGGCCAGCCGTGCCTCCGTCACCATCGTGACCTCGGTGCCCCGGTGGTGGGGTGTCGACTCCCGTGCGTGCACCGTGATTTCGGGGCGGTCGGCCGCCGTGAGCGGGGTGTGCCGGGTGATCGTGATCCAGGTGTGGACGAGCCCGAGCAGGGGGAGCGGGAAGTCCCGGCGGCTCATCAGCCGCATCGCCTGCGGGAAGCCGAGGACGTGGGGGTAGGTCAGGGGGAGCGGGCCGCCCGCGACGTGCCGGAAGCCGCAGAGGCGGGCGTACGCGGCGAGGCGGTCCTCGTCGACGCGCAGGGGGCCGCGGGTGATTTCGACCGGGGGCGGCGGGACGTCCGGGCGGGCCCGGGTGAACGGGGCGCGGGCCACGGCGCCGGTCAGGGCCAGGAGGTCCGTCAGCGCGTCACGCGTCGTCATGGTCCCAACTCCTCGCCTGGTCTTGGATTTACTGAAAAGTAAGGTTACTCATAGGTCAGTAGTCCGTAGCGACCGAGGAGCCGCACGTGCCCGACAACGAGCCGCAGCCGTACGTCACCGTCGTCGCCGGAAGGGTCCGCGAGGCCTCCGTGCCCCCGCTCGTGCCCCCGGTCCGGCGCGGCTCGCTCGCCGACATCCCCTACGACAACGCGCGCGCGGAGCCGGGCGCCGTCGCCTTCTCCCGCAAGCGCCCCGACGGCACCTGGGAGGACGTCACCGCCTCCGCGTTCGCCGCCGAAGTCCACTCCGTGGCCAAGGGGCTGATCGCCGCGGGCCTCCAGCCCGGGGACCGGCTCGCCCTGATGGCCCGTACCACCTACGCGTGGACTCTGCTCGACTTCGCCGCCTGGGCCGCCGGGCTGATCACCGTCCCCGTCTACCCCACCTCCTCCGCCTTCCAGACCCGCTGGATCCTCCAGGACTCCGGCGCGGCCGCCTGTGTCGTGGAGGACACCGCCCAGGGCCGGCTGGTCTCCACCGAACGCCGCGGACTGCCCGGCCTCGCCCACCTCTGGGTCCTCGACTCCGGCGCGGTCGACCAGCTGCGCAAGGCCGGGGCGCACGTCCCCGACGAGGCCGTGACCGCCCGGCGCGGGCTGCTCACCCCCGAGACCTTCGCCACCCTCGTCTACACCTCGGGCACCACCGGCCGCCCCAAGGGCTGCGCGCTCACCCACGCCAACTTCTTCGCCGAGGTCGACAACGCCATCGCGTTCCTCCACCCCGTCTTCCGCGAGGTGAGCAAGGAGGTCCCGTCGACGCTGCTCTTCCTGCCGCTCGCGCACGTCTTCGGCCGGATGGTCGCGATCGGCTGCGTACGGGCCCGGGTGCGGCTCGGGCACGCCCCGTCCATCGAGAACGGCGACCTGCTCGCCGACCTGGCCGGCTTCCGGCCCACGTTCCTCCTCGCCATCCCGTACGTCCTGGAGAAGGTCTACGACTCGGCCCGGGCGACGGCGGAGCGGAGCGGCCGGGCCGGTTCCTTCGATCGCGCGGCCCGCGTGGCCCGCCGGTACGGGCACGAGGACGAGCCCTCGCTGGGGCTGCGCGCGGCGCGGGCGCTGTACGACCCGCTTGTCTACCGGCGGATCCGGGAGGCGCTCGGCGGCCGGGTCCGGCACGTGATCTGCGGCGGATCGCGGCTGGCGACCCGGCTCTCGGAGTTCTACTCGGGCGCGGGCATCGAGGTCTACGAGGGGTACGGCCTGACGGAGACCTGCGCCGCCGCGACGGTCACCCCGCCGCGCCGCCCGCGCACCGGGACCGTCGGCCGGCCCCTGCCCGGCACGGCGGTACGGATCGCCGAGGACGGCGAGGTCTGGCTCAAGGGCGGTCATGTCTTCGCCGGCTACTGGGACTCCCAGCGCGGGGTCGCGCTGCCCTACACCGACGAGGGCTGGTTCCCGACGGGTGACCTGGGGGAGCTGGACGAGGACGGCTATCTACGGATCACCGGCCGGAAGAAGGACATCCTGATCACCTCGGCGGGCAAGAACGTCGCCCCGGCCCCGCTGGAGGACTGGATCCGCGCCCACCCGCTGGTCGGCCAGTGCATGGTGCTGGGCGACGACCGCCCGTACGTCACCGCCCTGATCGTCCTCGACCACGACGGTCTCGTGCACTGGCGGCGGATGCGGAAGAAGGACCACATCGCGCTCGGGGAGTTCGCCCGCGAGGAGGAGCTCCTCGCGGTGCTCCAGCGCGCCGTGGACGACGCCAACCGGCTGGTGTCCCGGGCCGAGGCGATCCGCGCGTTCCGCGTCCTGACCGGCGAGTGGTCCGAGGCCAGCGGCCATCTGACGCCCTCGCTCAAGCTCAGGCGGGGCGCGGTGCTGCGCGACTTCGCCCGCGAGATCGAGGCGATGTACGGGGGCGAGGGCGCGGCGGTCACACCATGAGGCTCACTTCGTGGATCTCGTCGGCGGCGTGGCCCGTGCGGGCGTGGATGCGCTGGACGGCGTCGGCCGAGGGCCCGTGGGACAGGCAGTAGACCGTGCCGGACTCCGGGTCCGCCCAGGCCTTCTCGAAGTGGACGCCCTCGTCCTTCTCGATCGCGAGGTCGGCGGCGTGCGCCTCCCTCAGCTCGTCTGCGGTGATCCCCACCATGTTCCGGTGGACATCCATGTACATACCCATGGTTCTCGCACCTCCTCCTCTCATGGTGCGCCCCGGCCGGCGGTCACGGCCAGAGCAGCTCGGTGACCCAGCCGCCGGCCTCGCGGCGGTAGCGCAGCCGGACGTGCCGCCGCCGCTCGTCGCCCTGGAAGAACTCGACCTCGTCCGCCTCCAGGACGTACAGCGTCCAGCTCTCGGCGTGGGCGCCCGGCTCCGCCTCCGCCCGCTCCCACGCGGCCTCGCTCACCCGGCGCAGCTCCTCCTGCGACTCCAGCACCTCGCTCTGCCTGCCCACCAGGGCCGAGGCCAGCGCCCCGGTGGTGCGGGCGTGCAGATCGGCGTACGCCTCGTCCCGCGGGGACGTGGAGACCCGGCCGCGGACCCGGACCTGGCGGGCCTGGCGCGGCCAGTAGAAGCCGAGCGCGGCCTCGGGGCGGGTGGCGAGCTGGCGGCCCTTCGCGCTCGTGGAGTGCGAGGCGAAGTGCCAGCCGCGCTCGTCGGCGCCGTGCAGCATGACCGTACGGACGTCGGGCCGGCCGGCCTCGTCCACGGTCGCGAGCGACATGGTGTGCGGCTCGACCTGCCCGGCGTCGGCCGCGGACACGAACCAGTCGTGGAAGAGGGGCAGGGGCTCGGCGGGCGCGGTCCCGGGGGCGAAGCCGGGAAGCTCGGTGTCCCAGACGCTCAGCGAGCGGAGGGCGTGGTCGAAGCGGGAGTCGTTCATGGTGTCCATCATGATGGGCTTATGGCACGTTCCTTCGAGGACCTGATCGGTGAGGCCGAGGCGGCGCCCGTCGCGGGCTGGGACTTCTCCTGGCTCGACGGCCGGGCCACCGAGGAGCGCCCGTCCTGGGGCTACCAGCGGATCCTGGGCGACCGCGTCGCCGGGGCCTCGGCCGCGCTGGACATCCAGACCGGCGGCGGCGAGGTACTGGCCGGTGCCCTGCGGACCGGTGCGGGGAAGCCCGCGGTGCTGGCGGCCACCGAGTCCTGGCCGCCGAACGTCGTGAAGGCCACCCGGCTGCTGCATCCGCTCGGCGTCGTGGTCGTGGCCGACCCGGACGAGCCGCCGCTGCCGTTCGCGGACGCGGCCTTCGACCTGGTCACGAGCCGTCATCCGGCGACCGTGTGGTGGTCCGAGATCGCCCGGGTGCTGCGTCCCGGCGGGACGTATCTGGCCCAGCACGTCGGCCCCGCCTCGGTCTTCGAACTGGTCGAGTTCTTCCTCGGTCCGCAGCCCGAGGAGGTACGGCGGAGCCGTCACCCCGACGACGAGAGCGCTCAGGCGCGCGCCGCCGGCCTGGACGTGGTCGATCTGCGTCCGCAGTCGCTGCGGACGGAGTTCTTCGACATCGGCGCGGTCGTGTACTTCCTGCGCAAGGTGATCTGGATGGTGCCCGGCTTCACGGTGGAGGCGTACCGGGACCGGCTGCGGGAGCTGCACGAACGGATCGAGCGGGAGGGCCCGTTCGTCGCGCATTCGACCCGCTTCCTCATCGAGGCCCGCAAGCCGTAGCCGGCCGGACCGGCGCGGTCGGGTACTCCTTCAGCGGGACCGCGTGGGACGCGCGCTGGATGTCGTCGCGGATCTTCCTGGCGATCAGGTTCTTCCACGGCGTGCGGGGGAGCGTGCGGACCATCAGCATGCGCAGGGCGATCTTCCAGCGGGAGGAGACCGTCATCTCCTTCGCGAAGCCGGCCGCGAACCGCTGGTTCAGCTCCACGCCCGGCCGCATGACGCGCTCGTACCCGGCGAAGGCCGTGCGGTGGTCGCCGTGTGCGGCGGCGAGTTCGCCCGCGAGGACGTACGCGCCGGTGAGGGCGAGGCCGGTGCCCTGGCCCGAGGCGGGGGAGGTGCAGTGGGCGGCGTCGCCGAGGAGGACGACGCGGCCGCTCGACCAGCGGTCCATCTCGATGAGGGCGATGGCGTCGAAGTAGAAGTCGTCGGCTGCGGCCGCGTCCGCGACCAGCCGGGGGATCTCCCAGTCGTCACCCGCGAAGGCGTCGGCGAGCAGCCGCTTCTGGGCGTCCGGGTCCCGGTGGTCGTAGGAGAGTTCCCCGGGCGCGGCGAAGACGAAGCAGTTCTTCGCGGTGTGCGCCTGCTCGCCCGCCGTGCTGTAGACGGAGACCAGCTTGTCCGGGCGGGCGTGGTAGGTCTCCCAGCGGGTGAGGCCCAGCCGGTTCGGTCCGGTGAAGATCGAGATGTACGCGCCCAGGTAGCGCCGGAAGCGCCGCTCGTCGCCGAAGACGAGGCGCCGGGTGTTCGAGTGCATGCCGTCCGCGCCGACCACCAGGTCGAAGCGGCGGCGCGCCCCGCTCTCGAAGGTGACGTCGACGCCGTCGCCGTCGTCGTGGAGGGCGGCGATCGAGTCGCCGAAGAGGTACTCGACGTTCTCGCGGGTCCGTTCGTACAGGATCCGGGCGAGGTCGCCGCGCATGATCTCGTCGTCCTGCTCGGCCCGGCCGCCGAAGATCTCCGCGGGCATCTGTCCGACCGTGCGGCCCTTGGCGTCGACGTACGAACCGCCGGCCATGTCCGTGGACGCGGCGCGGATCTCGTCGAGGATCCCGAGCCGCCGGCAGACCTCGACGGCGGTGCCGCGGATGTCGACCTTGTAGCCGCCGGTGCGGAGTTCGGGGGCGCGTTCGACCACGGTCGGGGTGAAGCCGTGGCGGTGGAGCTGGAGGGCCAGGGCCGGTCCGGCGACGGAGGCGCCGGAGATGAGGACCGTCTTGTTCGCGGGCGTGTGCGTCATGGCGGGACTCCTCGTCGGGTGGGTGCGGGGCCGTGGCGGCCCCGCACCCATGACTATACGGACGTCCTACACGCTTGTCTATGACGGATGTATAGATCCGGGGCGGCGGTGCGGCCCGGCCTCAGCCCCGGCCGAGCACCACCGTCCCCGACGAGCAGAACCAGCCCCCCGTCCCCGACGCCACCGCCAGCTCCGGCAGGCTCCCGTCCGCCCGGCGCACCTGGAGTCCGGGAGCCTCCCCGCGCAGCTGCCGTACCGCCTCCACCAGCAGGAACAGGCCCCGCATCCCCGGATGGCAGGCCGAGAGTCCGCCGCCGTCCGTGTTCACCGGCAGGTGGTCCTTCTCCTCGACGAACGGGCCGCCCTCGCCCTTCGCGCAGAAGCCCAGGTCCTCCAGCGTCACCAGCGTCATGTACGTGAAGGCGTCGTAGATCTCCGCGAGATCGACGTCCTCCGGTCGCACTCCGGCCCGCTCGAAGGCGAGCCGGCCGCTCACCGCGGCCGGGGAGACCGTGAAGTCCTCCCACTCCGACATCGTGGTGTGCGAGACGTGCTCGCCCGTGCCGAGGACCCACACCGGCGCCTTCGCCGTGTCCGGTACGTACTCCTCGGCGGCGAGCAGCACCGCGCAGCCGCCGTCGCTGCGGATGCAGCAGTGGAGCTTGGTGAACGGGTCGGCGATCACCGGGCCGCCGAGCACCTCGTCGACCGTGACGGGTTCGCGGAACATCGCCTCCGGGTTGAGCGCGGCGTTCGCCCGCGCCTGGACGGCGACCTCGGCGAGCTGCTCCAGGGTCGTCCCGTACTGGTGCATATGGCGGCGGGCCGCCATCGCGTACTTGGCGATCAGGGTGTGGCCGTAGGGAACCTCGAACTGCAGGGGCCCGCGCGCCCCGAAGGAGAGGTTCGACGTGCGCCGCCGCGCCTTGATGTCGGCGCGGGCGGTCGAACCGTAGACGAGCAGGACGGCGTTGGCGTGGCCCGCGGCGATGGCGTCGGCCGCGTGGGCGGCCATGACCTCCCAGGTGGCTCCGCCCACGGCGGTCGAGTCAACCCAGCGGGGGCGCAGACCCAGGTACTCGGCGACCTCGACCGGTGCGAGGGTGCCGAGCCCCGCCGAGGCGAGACCGTCGATCACCGAGCGGTCGAGTCCGCTGTCCGCGAGGGCGCGGCGCGCCGCCTGGGCGTGCAGAGTGTAGGGAGTGGCCTCGTCGACCCGGCCGCAGTCGGAGAGGGATATGCCGACGACGGCGACGCGGCGCCCGGCGCGGTTCCGTGAAGTGGTGGGCATAAATCTGACGGTACATCAGATAGGGAGAATCCGATGCCGAGGAGTACGGCCGAAGACGTCGACACCTACCTGGCCGAGATCGTGGAGCCGGACCGTCTGACGGCCCTCGTGCGCCTGCGCGAGCTCTGCCGCACCGAACTCCACGGCTTCGAGGAGGCCATGGCCTACGGAATGCCCGTGTACCGGCGGCCGGGCGGGGAGCCGGAGATCGCCTTCGCCTCGCAGAAGCAGTACATCTCCTTCTATCTGATGCGACCGGACGTGCGGGAGGGCTTCGAGGAGCGGCTCGCGGACCAGGACATGGGCAAGGGGTGCCTGCGGTTCCGGCGCCCGGAGCGCGTCGACTTCACCCTCGTACGGGATCTGCTGCGTGCGACGGCGACGGCGCCGGGCGACGTCTGCTGAGGGGGCCCGCCGAACAACGTGTCCCTCCAGGCTCTGGGTTTCTTCCTCCGGGCGCCCTAGCATGACGGGCCGTCAGATACGGAGGGGAGCTCCATGGACGCCGCCTTCACCGCGGAGCAGGACGAGATCCGCCGCACCTTGCGCGAACTGCTCGCCAAACGCTCCGGACCCGCCGAGGTCCGCGCCGCCGTCGCGACCCCGGAGGGGTACGACACCGATCTGTGGGGCCGGATGTCCGGCGCCCTGGGTCTGCCCGGGCTCGCCCTGCCCGAGGAGTACGGAGGCGTCGGCTGCGGCCCCGCCGAACTCGCCCTCGCCTGCGAGGAGACCGGCCGGGCGCTGGCACCCTCGCCCCTCCTCGCCACCGCCCTCCTCGCCGCCCCGGCGATCCGCGCCCTCGGCGCCGAGCGGCAGCGCGCCGAGCTGCTGCCGCGCATCGCCGACGGCTCCCTGACCTGCGCACTCGCCGTCCCCGGTGCCTCGCTGGCGCTCGCTCTCGGCCTGACGGGCGACAACCGGTCCTGGGTCGCGGGCGGCGGCCGGGCCGGCGGTGTCCAGGCGCGGGCCACGGACGAGGGATGGCAGCTGTACGGGGAGGTGACCCAGGTCCTCGACGGGCACAGCGCCGGGCTGCTCGTGGTAGCCGCCCACGCCGGCGGCTTCGCCCGGAGCCGGACCCTGCTCTTCCTCGTCCGCGGAGAGGCGGCCGGACTCGTCCGCACCCGGCAGCCGACCCTGGACGCGACCCGCTCCCAGGCGGCAATCCAACTCCGTGACGTGAAAGCCGAGTTGCTCGGCGAGGAGCCGGTCGACGTGCTCGGTACGCTGGCCGCGACCGGACGGGCGGCGGCCGCGGCTCTCGCCGCCGAGGCGATCGGCGCGGCCCAGGCCGCCCTGGACCGCACGGTCGAGTACGTCGGCTCCCGTGAGCAGTTCGGGCGGCCCGTCGGCTCCTTCCAGGCGATCAAGCACCGGATCGCCGACCTGTACGTCCAGGTGGAGGCGGCGCGCTCGCTCACCTACGGAGCCGCCCGCGAACCGGCGACGGGCGCGCTCGCCCTCGCGGCGGCCCTGGAGGCGCTGCGGACGGTCGCGGGCGAGACGATCCAGCTCCACGGCGGCATCGGCTTCACCTGGGAGCACGAGGCGCATCTGTACATCAAGCGCGCCACGGCCGACGAGCTGCTCTTCGGTCCCGCGCGCCGGCTGCGCGAGCGGGCGGCCCAGGTGACGGGCCTCTTCGGAGAGGTGGCGGCCTGATGCCGGTGGGGGTGCGTCTGATGCAGAAGGTGTCGTCCACGAGAACGTTCGCGAAGGTCGCCCCGCACTTCATCCCGGCCATGGACCGGGCCGTGCACCGGCTGACGCGCGGAAAGGTGCTGCTGAGCGCCCAGATGCTGCCCGGGGTGGTCCTGACGGCGAAGGGTGCCAGGTCGGGGCAGCCGCGTGTGACGCCCCTCGCGTGCATGCCGGAGCCCGCCGGTACCTGGCTCCTGATCGGGTCGAACTTCGGGCGCGACGGGCATCCGGCCTGGACGGCGAACCTGCTGAGACACCCGGACGCGGAGGTGAGCTGGCGCGGCGAGGCGATCCCGGTGCGGGCGGAGCTGCTGGCGGGGGAGGAGCGGGCGGAGGCGTGGCGCGCGGCGCTCGCCTTCTGGCCGCCCTACGCGACGTACCAGCAGCGGGTGGAGCGCGAGATCAGGCTCTTCCGCCTGACGAGGCGCTGAGGTCCCGGAGCGGCGATCCCCGAGCGGAGGTGCCGGAGCAGAGGGCCTGGAGCGGAGGTCCCCGGGCGGCGGCGATCCCGGTCCCACCCGTCGCCGGACAGGGAAACGCCGACGGCGGTCTCGCGAAGGGGACCGCCGCCGGCGCGACAGGACGGACGGGAAAAGGGGCCGGAGCTACTTGGTCGGCTTCTTGCCGGTGATGCCCAGGTGCACCAACAGCGCCAGGTTCGGCTTCAGTTCGGCCTGCTTCACACCCCAGGTCTGGAAACCCTTCTGGTGGCCGGCCACCGAGGCCAGCATCGCCACCAGGGAGCCCGCCATCGCCGCGGGGCTGACGTCCTTGTCGACCTTGCCCTTCGACTGGAGCTCCTTCACGCTGTCCGTGAGGGAGTTGGTGACGGAGTTCAGGATCTTCATGCGGATCTTGTAGAACCGCTTGTCGCCCTCCGCGGCGCCGAGGTCCACGACCCGCAGGATCGCGTCGTGCTTGCGCCAGAAGTCCAGGAAGCCCTCGACCAGTTCCTCGGAGGTCTGCCAGCCGGCCTTGCCGACCCAGGAGCGGCCGGAGACCAGCTCGGTCAACGCGGCGCCCTCCTTGGCCATTTCCTCCGCGATCTCGAGGACGGCGCCCTCGACGTCGGGGAAGTACTGGTAGAACGTCGCGGGTGAAGTGCCCGCCTTCCGGGCCACGTCGATGACCTTGACGTCCCGGTACGGCGAGGAGCTGAGCATCTCGCTGAGGCAGTCGAGCAGCTTCTGCCGCGTCGCCTGGCCGCGTCGTCCGGCCACGCGGCCGTCGACGGTACGTACTTGTCCTGTCATGCCGTCAGCTTACCGAGGGGTGATCGGCGCGCGATTCGGCCGACTGCAAATGGGGTGCACCCCCGTCCACCCCTCCCCGTCGAGGTCGGGACCGGCGGATGGATCAGCTCCATTCGAAAAGGCTTATTAACAGCCTGTGGACAACTTCGGTGGACAACTCGGGGCCGCCGGGTTCGCCGCCTCCCTATATGGCGGTATGTTCGATTATGGGGCGTGCGGGGCGGATGCCCCCGGCCTAGCGTGGAGCCATGGCCGTATTCACAGAGGGCACCCCGTGCTGGGTGGAGGCGCAGCTCCCCGACCTCGAGGCGGGCAAGCGCTTCTACGGCGAGCTCTTCGGCTGGACCTTCGACCCCGACCGCGACGAGGCACTCAGTGACGGCAGGCGCGTCGCCGGACTCGTACCGAAGCGCGACGGCAGGATGCCCACCACCTGGACCGTCTTCCTCGCCACCGAGAACGCGGGCACGCTCGCGGCCCGGATCAAGGCGGCCGGCGGCCAGATGATCATGGAGCCGTACCCGGTGGGCCCCTTCGGAGTCCTTGCGCTCGCCGCGGACCCCGGCGGCGCCGTCTTCGGGCTCCGGCAGGCCGGGGACGACGAAGGCTTCGAGAAGACGATGCTCCCCGGGTCCTTCTGCTGGATGGAGGTCTATACGAGGGAGCCGGGCACGGTCGACACCTTCTACGCCTCCGTCTTCGGCTACCTCGGCCGCCAGGTGGACGCGGACGAGGAGGGCAGGGAGGGCGGCTTCGACTACCGCGTCTGGTCCCCGCCCGGCTCCCGCCCCGGGGACGACACCGCCTTCGGCGGCCGGGCCGTCCTCACGGAGGCGTTCCCCGCCGAGATGCCGGGACACGTCCTCCTCTACTTCGCCGTGACGGACTGCGACGCCGCCTGCGCGACCGCCGTCGAGCTCGGCGGCCGGGTCACCAACCCGCCCTTCGACACCCCGCACGGCCGCATCGCCGTCCTCCGCGACAACCAGGGCGCCCGCTTCGCGATCCTCGCCGAGCCCTCGCCCGAACCCGCGAACGGGTCACCGACCCGTTCGGGGGACGACGAATCCGCCGAATCGGCTGAAAGTGCGACCTCCGCGTCCGACGATATGCACTGAGACACCCCGATCCGCCCCCGGGTTCGCAACCGTCGCCCCGGACAGGAAGAATCAGGGCCACGGGGCCGTATTCTCATGGCCCGTACGGGGAGGTGGCAGGCAAGTGGAGCAGCTGACGCAGCACGACCCGAGACGGATCGGGCCCTTCGAGGTGCTGGGACGGCTCGGTGCCGGCGGCATGGGTCTCGTCTATCTCGCGCGCTCGGCGTCGGGGCGGCGTGTGGCGATCAAGACCGTGCGGACCGAACTCGCCGAGGACCAGCTGTTCCGCGTCCGTTTCACCCGTGAGGTCGAGGCCGCGCGGGCCGTCTCCGGCTTCTACACGGCCGCCGTCGTCGACGCCGACCCCCGGGCCGCCGTGCCGTGGCTCGCCACCGCCTACGTCCCCGCCCCCTCCCTCGAAGAGATAGTGAACGAGTGCGGGCCGCTGCCGGCCCAGGCCGTGCGCTGGCTGGCCGCCGGGGTCGCCGAGGCCCTGCAGTCCATCCACGGCGCGGGCCTGGTCCACCGCGACCTGAAGCCGTCCAACGTCCTCGTCGTCGAGGACGGCCCCCGGGTGATCGACTTCGGTATCGCCTCCGGGGTCTCCAACACCCGGCTGACCATGACCAACGTCGCCGTCGGCACGCCCGCGTACATGTCGCCCGAGCAGGCCCGCGACTCGCGCAGCGTCACCGGCGCCAGCGACGTCTTCTCGCTGGGCTCGATGCTGGTCTTCGCCGCCACCGGCCACGCCCCCTTCCACGGCGCCAACCCCGTCGAGACGGTGTTCATGCTGCTCAGGGAGGGCCCGGACCTGGAAGGGCTCCCCGACGAGCTGCGTCCGCTGATCGACTCCTGTATGCAGATGGACGTCTCGCGCCGTCCCTCCCCGGCCGATCTGCAGGCCCAGCTCGCGCCCCATCTCTTCGGCCCGGGCAGTGACGACAGCGGTACGGCGTCGGCGTGGCTGCCGCAGTCCGCGACCGCCATGATCGAGACGCGCCGCGGCGGCCGTCCCAGCACCCCGCCGCCCCCGGCCGCCCCGCCCGCGCCGCCGCGACCGCCCCGCCAGGCGCCCGAGTGGGGCGCCGACCCGCGCCCCGGCGCCGACCCGCGTCCTGTCGGCGGGCGCCACGCCGCCCCGGCGGAGTCCTCCGGTCCCGTACGGCTGGCCGGAGCCGCCGTCCCGATCGGCCCCGGCCCCCGGGTCGCCGACACCCGCGCCGCGATCGGCCAGGTATCGGACACCGCCACCGGCTGGATCCGCCCGCCCGGCGGCGGCGCGAACGGCGCCGAGCCCGGCCCGCCGCCGGGCGCCCGCCCGCTCCCCGTACCGGCACCGGCGGCGGAGGCGGCGCCCGAGCCCGCGCACTGGCGGCCCTGGCGCTTCCGGATGTCGAACGACGTCTGGGGCACCCCGGTCGTCGCCGGCGACCTGCTCTACGTGACCTCCTTCGAGGTGCACGCGCTGGACGTGGCCAGTGGCCGCCGCCAGTTCAAGACGCGGGACGTCGCCTGGTCGATGGCGGTGGCCCAGGGCCGTATCCACGCCTCCGACGGACCGACGCTCTACGCGCTCGACGCGACCGACGGCAGCGAGCGCTGGCGGCTCCAGACGGACGCCTGGGTGTACTCGCTCAAGGTCGACCGGGGCACGGTCGTCACCGGCACCCGGGGTGGCGGCGTCCAGGGCTGGGAGGCCTCCAACGGCGCCAAGCTGTGGGAGATCACCGGCGCGCAGACGGACTTCGAGACCCCGGAGGCGGGGCCCGCCGTGCACGGCGACACGGTGTACGTGTGGCGCGAGGCCCGGCTCCAGGCGCTGGACGCCCGTACGGGCGTGGAGCGCTGGTCGTACCCGGTCGGCGACGCCGCCTCGTGCGGCAACGTGCCGGTGCGGGTGACTCCGGCGGAGGACGGCTGCGTGTACGTCGCGGCCGGGACGCGGGTCCTCTCGATCGACATCGCGGGCGGGCGCGTCCGCTGGCACTTCGAGGCGCCCGCCGTCTTCCTCTCGCCGCCGGCCTTCGCGCCCGGTCCCGCCGTCACGGGCGGCGGGGTCTACCTCGCCGACTACCTCGGGACGGTGTACGCGCTGGACGCGACCACCGGCCAGGACCGCTGGCGGATCGCGACCGAGTCGCGCCAGTCGCCCGAGCCGGTCCTGGTCGTCGACGGCAACGTCCACGTGGGCAGCGGCAGCGCGCTGTACACGCTCGACGCCGTCACCGGCACGCCGAAGTGGCGTTTCGCGGCGGGCGGCGAGCTGACCGGTACGCCGGTCGTCGCCGACGGCCGGGTGCACTTCGGCTCGGCGGACCACGTCCTGTACACACTGGACGCGACGGGCGGCCAGCTGCGCTGGAAGCTTGCGACCGGCGGCGAGATCACCGGCTCGCCGGTGGCGCGGGGCGGGGTCGTGTACGCGTGCAGCAAGGACCGGTGCGTGTACGCGCTGGACGCGGTGAAGGGCACGGCGACCGGGCGCGGGGCGGCGGCACCCAGGACCTGAGCCCCCGAGGCCTGAGCCCGCTCCCCCGGCCCACGAGCCGGGGCGTCGCGAGCCGGGTGCGTCGCGGGCCGGGGGAGCGCCGGGTCGGGGGAGCGCCGGGCCGGGTGCGTCGCGGGCCGGGGGAGCGCCGGGTCGGGGCGTCGCGTCAGGCGCGGTGGCTGGGCGGCGGCTGCTGCTGTCCCGGGTCCTGGTCCCAGGGCGGGACGTCCATCGTCCGGGTGGGCGCGCCGTAGGGGTCGTCCAGCCTCGGGTGGCCTGGCTGTGTCGGCTGGTCGGGACCCACGGGCCCGTCGGGCGGCATGTGATCCGTCGGCTGCTGCCAGGGCTCCGTGTGGCGTCCGGGCTCCGGCCCGCCGAGGGGCAGGCTCCGTCTCGGCGCCCGGCGGCCGGACATGACGAGGGACGCCAGGAGGAGCAGGACCCCGCCGCCGAGGGCGTTCGCGACGCCGTCGCCGAGCCCCGTGCCGTCGCCGGTGATCGTCAGGCGGCCCTCGGCCTGGCCGACGCGGACCATCCACAGGATGGTGAAGCCCAGCACGGTCAGCCCGGCGATCGCCACGAGCAGGCGGGAGCGGAACACCACGCCGGCGAGGGTGATCACGGCCGCGAAGGCGAACGGCAGCAGGATCGAACCGATCACGTCCGCCTTGGCTTCGGTGATGCCGCCGAACAGGTCCTGGATGCGGTATTCGCTGCCGTGACGGCCGTCGTACCAGGCACGGAAGGGGCTCCAGACGGCGGCCGTCGCTCCGGCGAGGGCCAGAACCGAGCCGATGACGTTGCGGACCATCGATCGGCCTCCTTCGGTCCGGCTCTCGCTGTCGACGCTACGCCGGGTGCGGGGGCCCCGCCACGCGGCGCTAGGGTGTCCCCGCACAAGGCAGGGACACGACAGAAATACGGAAGGGCGGGGCGCGGTGAGGGCAGGGCGACGGCTGCGGTTCTCGGCGGTGCTCGTGGTGGTCGTGCTGGCGCTGACCGGCTTCCAGACGGGCAAGAGCAGCGGCGGCAGCGGCGGCAAGAGCCGGGGCGGCTCGAGCGGCGGCGGCTGCTCCAGCTCCAAGAAGAAGAACGACGACCACGACTACGACCACGACCTGAGCAGCGGTGACAGCAGCGGCTCCGGCGGCTCCGATGCCTACCCGACCGACTCCGCGCCGTCCCCGACGGTCACCTCGTCCGCCGTTCCGGCGGAGGTGACGGTGGTGGATTGTGTGAAGTTCGCGCAGAAGAAGCGCAAAGGCCGGCCGGCCCGGAAGGCGGACACCACCGCCAGTGTCCGGATCACCTCGCGGGCCTCGGTGACGGAGACCTTCCGCGTTGAGCTGGAGTTCCAGGACGCGGGCGGCATGAAGCGGGACGAGGCGTCCGAGGACGTCACCGTGGGGCCGGGTGAGACCAGGGTCTTCGACATCGCGATGGAGTCGCCGAGCGCGGTCGACCGGGTCCGGACGTGTGAAGTCGCGGGCCTCTCCGTCCAGTAGGGTGACGTGCGCCCGTCAAGGCGGGCGCATCCGCTCATTCGCACACCGCACATTCAACGGGGGTTGAAGCGTGAAGCTTCGTCATGTCCGTGCCATCGCCGTCTTCGGTATCGCTCTGGTCGCGCTCACCGGCGCCCGCGGCTCCCACGGCGGCAGCTGCTCCGGCGGCGGCTCCAGCAGCTCGGGAAGCAACAGCAGCTCCAGCGGCGGCTCCGACAGCAACAGCTCCAGCAGTGGTGGCGTGACCACCGGCGGCGTCGGCGGCTCGTCGCGGGACAAGGCCCAGCGCGACGTCCGCATCGACGAGTGCAAGCTCAGCGACGACCGCAAGAACCTGGTCGCGAAGGTGACGATCACCAACAGCGACTCCTCGGCGTACCTCTACGACGTGTCCCTGCAGTTCAAGGGCGACCCGAGCGCCAACATCGCGATGGCCAAGGTCGACGACGTCCGCGTCGAGGGCGGCGCCTCGACGCCGGCCGAGGCGACGACCCCGTACACCGGCACCGGTGACGGCTCCGAGTACACCCAGTGCGTCGTCGTCGACGCCGACCGCACCATCGGCTGACCCACCCCGCTAGCGCGTCCGGAAGCCCGCCGCCCTCCTCGTGAACAGCTCCGCCTGCCGCTCCGGCGGCAGGTTCCCCAGCGTGACGAGGTGCGGCGCGTGGGCGAGGGCCTGGGCGCGGGCGGCCTCCTTGGCCGACCACAGGGCGCGGACCGTGCCCTGGACCGCCTCGGTCGGGTACGCCGCGATGACGGCGGCGGCCCGGCGGGCGGCGTCCAGCGCCCCGCCGGGCTCCGTCAGCTCCGAAACGAGCCCCGTCTCGTACGCCCGGCGGGCCGAGATCCGCTCGGCCGTGCCCATCAGGGCCATCCGCGCGACCTCCCCGAACGGCATCTTCTGCGCCATGTGGATGGTCTCGAAGGCGCTGACCATCCCGTAGGAGGTGTGCGGGTCGAAGAAGGTCGCGTCCTCCCCGGCGACGAGGAACTCCGCCTCCCCGAGCAGGTAGAACGCCCCGCCGCAGGCCATCCCCTCCACGGCGGCGACCACCGGCTTCCACAGGTCGTTGGCCTTGGGCCCGATGGCGACGAGCGGATCGTCGATCGTGTACGGCGACGAGGGCTGGGGGACCTCGGCCGAGCGGTCGACTCCGGTGCAGAAGGCCCGGGTGCCCGCGCCGGTGACGACGACCGCCCGCACCTCGTCCTCGTACCTGAACTCCCGCCAGGTGTCGGCCAGTCGGCGCGCCATGTCCAGAGTGATCGCGTTGTGCTTCTCGGCCCGGTCGAGGGTGACGACCGCGACGCCCGTCTCCTTGTCGCGTACGACGGTGAGGGTCATCCGCGCTCCAGGAGCCAGCGGGGCACGGTCATGCCGTCGATCTCGGTGAAAGCGACCCGTACGCCCGCCCCGATCCGGAGCCGGGCCGGGTCGACCGAGTCGAGCGCCGCACCCGCGTCGGCGACGACGTTGCCGACGAGCCGGATGCGCGGGGCGTCGAGGAGTTCGACCACCACGGCGTTGTACGGGGCCTGGGCGGCGTAGTCGGGCAGGAGCGGCGGGTGGGGCAGGACGTACGACCAGATCCGGCCGCGTCCCGACATCAGCCGCCACTCCGCGGCGAAGGACTGGCAGTGCGGGCAGCAGGGCCGGGGCGGGAAGCGCAGCTCGCCGCAGTCGGCGCAGCCCTGGATCCTCAGTTCGCCCCGGGCGGCGTACTCCCAGAAGGGGGCGCCGTCCTCGTCCACGACAGGCGTCAGCATGGTGGGACTCAACTCCTCAGGCTCGAAGCAGGATGGCCGATGTGGGGACGCCCTCGCCCGCGGTGACCAGGCAGGTGGCGGCGTCCGGTACCTGGGCGGTGGAGGTCCCGCGGAGCTGCTTCACGCCCTCGTTGATGAGGTTGAAGCCGTGGACGTACGCCTCACTGAGTCCGCCGCCGCCGGTGTTGATGGGCAGCCGGCCGCCGATCTCCAGGGCGCCGCCCTCGGTGAACGCGGCCCCCTCGCCGCGGTCGCAGAAGCCGTACCCCTCCAGGGAGAGCGGTATGAGGGGGGTGAACGCGTCGTAGATCTGGGCGACGTCGACGTCCTGGGGCCCGAAGTCGGCCTGCTTCCACAGGTGCCGGGCGGCGGTCCAGGCGGGTCCGGTGAGCGGGTCGTCGTTCCAGTAGTTGACCATCCCGTGGTGCTGGGAGGGCAGGCCCTGGGCGGCGGAGTGGACGTACACGGGCTTCTGGCGGCAGTCGCGCGCCCGCTCGGCGCCGACGATCACGCACGCCAACGCGCCGTCGGTCTCCAGGCAGTTGTCGAAGAGGCAGAGCGGTTCGCTGATCCAGCGCGCGGTCATGTACATCTCGCGGGTCAGCGGGCGCTCGTACATGATCGCGGCCGGGTTCTGGTTGGCGCGGTTGCGGCAGGCGAGGGCGACGTTGAAAAGGTGGTCGCGGGTCGCGCCGTACTCGTGCATGTAGCGGCGGGCGAGCATGCCGATCTCGTCGGAGGGCCGCAGGAGCCCGAAGGGCCGGGTCCACTGGCCGGGGGTGGGCAGCTGCACGGCGGTGTTCTTCCACGGCCGGGGGCCGCTGCCGCGCTTGCGTGACCGCCACGCCACCCCGACGCTCGCCTGGCCGGTGGCGACGGCGGCGGCGAGATGGCCGACGGTGGCGCACGAGCCTCCGCCGCCGAAGCCGACCTTGGAGAAGAAGGTGACGTCGCCGGCGCCGATGGCCTTGGCGACCTCGACCTCGTCGGTCTCCTCCATCGTGTACGAGGCGAAGGCGTCGACCTCGGAAGGCGCGATGCCGGCGTCGTCGAGTGCCGCGAGGATCGCCCGGCAGGCGAGCGTCTTCTCGGACTCGGGGAGCTGTTTCGCGAATGGTGTCTGTCCGATCCCGACGATGGCCGTGGCGTCCTTGAGCACTGCAACCTCCCCGATCGCGAGCTGCTGACAGCGCGTCAGGGTACAGCTAATCTGACGGATAGTCAGCTACGGGTGCGGCGGAAGGGACTGCGATGCGCGGCGACCTGGAATGGGGCTCGATAGCGGGGCTCGTACGCTCGGCGGCCGAACGGTACGGGGCGGCGGAGGCGGTGGTCGAGGGCCGTACCCGCGTCTCGTACGAGGAGCTGGGCGAGCGCGTCGAACGCGCCGCCGCGGCCTGTCTCGCGGCAGGTGTGGAGCGCGGCGACCGGGTCGCGATCTGGGCGCCGAACACCCTGGACTGGATCGTCTCGGCGCTCGGGGCGGTGACGGCGGGGGCGGTCCTCGTCCCGCTGAACACCCGCTTCAAGGGCACGGAGGCGGCGTACGTCATCTCCCGCTCCCGGGCGAAGCTGCTCTTCGTCACCGGAACCTTCCTGGGCACCTCGTACGTCGCCTCCCTGCGCCGCGCCGGGGTCGAACTCCCGCACCTGGAGCGCGTGGTGGTGCTCGCGGACGCGGCGCCCGAGGAGTACACGACCTGGAAGGACTTCCTCGCGGAGGGGGAGGCGGTCTCCTCGGCGGAGGTCCGCGCCCGGGCCGCGGCGATCGACTCCGCCGACCCCTCCGACATCATCTACACCTCGGGGACCACGGGCGCGCCGAAGGGCGCGGTGATCACGCACGCGCAGACGCTGCGCTGCTACGGCATCTGGTCGGAGCTCGCGGGCCTGCGGGAGGGCGACCGCTATCTGATCGTCAACCCGTTCTTCCACACCTTCGGCTACAAGGCCGGGATCATCGCCTGCCTGATGCGCGGGGCGGTGATGGTGCCGCAGCCCGTCTTCAACGTCGACACCGCCCTCGCGAACATCGCCGCCGAGCGCATCTCGGTCCTGCCCGGCCCGCCGACCCTGCACCAGTCGCTGCTGGACCACCCGGCCCGCTCCTCGTACGACCTCTCCGCCCTGCGGCTCGTGGTCACCGGCGCGGCCGTGGTGCCGCTGCGGCTCGTGGAGCGCCTGCGCGGCGAGCTGGGCGTCGGCACGGTCCTCACGGCGTACGGACTCTCCGAGGCGAGCGGCATCGTCACGATGTGCCGCAGGGGCGACCCGGCGGACGTCATCGCGACCACCTCCGGCCGCCCGATCCCCGGCACCGAGGTCAGGCTCTCGGCGGCGGGGGAGGTGCTGGTCCGGGGCCACCATGTGATGAGCGGCTACTTCGAGGACCCGGAGGAGACGGCGCGCGCCGTCGACGCGGAGGGCTGGCTCCACACGGGGGACGTCGGGGCCCTGGACGAGGCGGGCAACCTGCGGATCACGGACCGGATCAAGGACATGTTCATCGTCGGCGGATTCAACGCCTACCCGGCGGAGATCGAGCAACTCCTCGGCCTGCACCCGGACATCGCCGACGTCGCCGTCATCGGTGTTCCCGACCCGCGGCTCGGTGAGGTCGGCAAGGCGTTCGCGGTGCGGCGGCCGTCGGCGAGGGCCACGGCGGACGACCTGATCGCCTGGGCGCGGCGGGAGATGGCGAACTACAAGGTGCCGAGGGAGGTGGAGTTCGTCGCGGAACTGCCGAGGAACGCGAGCGGCAAGGTGGTCAAGGGGGTGCTGAGGTCACAACATCGTCGCTGACCGGCGGAACGCCGCCTTCAGGGCGGGGGGGCCGGGAACAATCCGCACCGCACGGCGTCCCCTTCCCCTCGTCTCCCCCTGGAGCAGCCGGTGTCGTCTCCCGAACTCCCCATCACCCTCACCCCGCAGCAGGCGGCCACGGGGGTGACCCTCACCCTCACGCTGCCGACCGGACCCGCGCACATCCGGATACCGCCGTGCCGCCACGGCGACCTGATCCCGGCGGAGGTCGGCGCCGGCACGGTGCTCCTGCGCATCCAGGTCGCCGGGCCGGCCCAGGCCCCGCGCAAGGCGAGTCCCTGGGGCTGCCTGGTGACGCTGGGCGTGATCGGCGCGGTGATCGCGGCGCTCGTCCTCACGAACGACGGTGACGACGAGACCCCGACGGCGGGCTCGCCGCCGGCCGCCACCACGACGACCCCGTCCCCGTTCCCGACCACCGCCCCGGCCGCCACGGCGACGACGGAGGCCCCGCCGGACCCGTACACGAAGGGCACCTGCCTCAACGGCACGCTCCCGGACTCGACGACGGCGCAGAGCGTGAGCGACATCGACGAGGTGGACTGCTCTGCCTCGGACGCGCACTACCGGGTGATCCAGACGTTCCCGCTCACCTCGGACCTGAACCGCTGCAACGCCAACCCGAAGACGCAGTACGCCTTCTCGCACCGCTACACGATCAACGGGGCGACGGTGAACGAGTACGTCTACTGCCTGGTGGGGCTGGGGACGTACGCGCGGGGGTGACGGCGGTCGGCGTCGGCGGCCCGGTCAGGTCGCGTGGAAGTCCTGGGGCCCCGTGCCCGTGGCGTGGAAGTCCTGGGGCCCCGTGCCCGTGGCGTGGAAGTCCTGGGGCCCCGTGCCCGTGGCGTGGAAGTCCTGGGGGTCGGTGTCCGTGGCGTGGAAGTCGGCCAGGGCCGGGGCCGCCGTGCCGGCGGCGAGCAGCGCGGCGATGAAGGCTCCGGCCAGGAAGCGTGCGGTGCGGGACATGGCGACTCCTTGTGCGGACAGGGGCGTGCGTGCCGTCCCAGCCTCTGCGATCGAGAACGTCAGTTCGACGGTTGCGCGACATTCCGGCCAAGTGGGGCCGAGGGATTGGCCGGGATGCCCCGGCCTGTGCGAGAGGGGCCGGGCGGATGCCCGGCCCCTCCTCACCGTCCGGTCGCTCGACGCGACAGGCTCTGCCCGACCGGTCCCCCCGGCCGTCGGGCGTCCCCCGAGCCTTCGCCTTCGGCGATCTCCGGACGGTCACGGCTTCGGCGGCTCCCCCGATGGCGCCGCCGGGGCCGTCCCCCGTCGCGAGCCGGCCCTCGTTCCCCCGTGGGCCGGCCCGGGTCGCTACTTGATGGGCTCACCGGTCGCGTGGGCGTCCAGCGGCTTCACGGGCTTGGCGGGCTCGCTCGTCGCGTGGGCGTCCAGCGGCTTGATGGGCTCGCTCGTCGCGTGCGCGTCCAGCGTGGTGATCTCCTCGCCCGTGGCGTGGGCGTCGGTGGGCTTGAGGTTGTCGGCCATGAAGGTCATCTCCTGTAGCTGATGGACGTGGCGAGAGCGACGCCCGCCCGGCGATTCCCCCGTGGATCGCCGGGTGGGACGTCCAGGGCCGATCACCCTAACGGTGGGGCCTCATCGCGATCCGTCTGCCCCCCGACGCGGCGGATCGACATACATGAGAGTGCCGTGCGGCGATAAACGATTGATGAACGACCAGGTGCGTCACGCGACCGCGGCCGGCTGCAACAGCGTGCGGACGTCCCCGGCCTCGGGGGAGTCGAGCTCCTCGAAGACCGTCAGAGCCTCACGCCAGCACACGCGTGCCCGGTCGATCTGCCCCAGCGCCGACAGGCCGCGCCCCAGCACCGTCAGGACGTTGGCCCGCCGCCATTCGCCGCCGATCCCGTGCAGGACGGCGAGCGCCTGTTCCGCGTGGGACGCCGCCGACGCGGACTTGCGCTCGGCGAGGTTGACCTCGGCGAGCCGGAACAGCGTCATGCCGTGCCACAGCTTCTGCCGGCTCTCCTGGAAGACGTTCAGCGCCTCGGTGAGGACGGCACGCGCCTGACCGGTCTCACCCGCCTCGGTGAGCGCCAGACCCAGCGCGTACTTGCCGTTGGCGAGGCGGAGCGGCAGACCGTCGTCCGCCTCCTCGTAGATCGCGATTCCCTGGCGCGCCAGGTCGACCGCGCTGGTGATCCGGCCCATGGCGAGGTGCACCCGGGACAGGTTGCACAGGGCGCTGGCCTCCCCGGGCTTGTTCTGGTCGGCCCTGAACGCGGCGAGTGCCTGCGACAGATGACTCTCCGCGTCCGTGTGGCGGCTCTCGTAGAGCGCGATGATGCCGAGCTGGTTGGGCGCCTGCGCGGACGAGACGGGGTCGCCGGCCGCGAGGCCGGCGTCCAGGGCGCGGCGCGCCTCCTCGGCGGCCTCGCCGAACCGCCCCGAGGTGCTGTGCACATGGGTGAGCATCGTCCGTGACCGGGCTTCTGCCCGCATCTCCCCGGCCTTCGCCGCGGCCTCGCTCACGGTCGTTGCCGCCTGTGCGAACTGATGCGTGTTCGCCCCCGACTCGGCGAGGTCGACGGCGGCCATCAGCAGGTCCGCGGCGCGGCGGAGAAGTCCGTTGCCGGCGGACTGGCGGGCGCAGGCGAGGAGCCCGTTGGCCTCGGTGAAGAGCCAGTCCAGGGCGGCTTCCTGGGTGTCGAAGGCGAGACCGGGGTACTGGGTGCGCTCGATGTGGTCCAGGACCCGCTCCCCCGGCCGTTCGATCGCGTAGACCCGGGCCGCCGTCGACAGGTAGAAGTCCAGCAGCCGGGACAGCGCCAGTTCCCTTTCCACCGGCGGCTGTTCGTCCCGCTCCGCGCACGCACGCGCGTAGAGCCGCACGAGGTCGTGGTACCGGTAGCGGCCCGGGGCCGCCGACTCCAGGAGGGAGGTGTCGACCAACGCCTCCAGGAGGTCCTCCGTGTCGTGCAGCTCCAGGTCGAGGACGGCCGCGGCCGCCGCGAGGGAGATGTCCGGGCCGTCGGCCAGGCCCAGCAGGCGGAAGGCGCGGGCCTGGGCCGGCTCCAGCTGGCCGTAGCCGAGTTCGAAGGTGGCCTTGACCGCGAGGTCGCCCGCCTGGAGTTCGTCCAGACGGCGCCGCTCGTCGGCGAGCTTCGCCGCCAGGACCGCCACCGTCCAGGTGCGGCGGGCGGCCAGCCGGGAGGCCGCGATACGGATCGCCAGCGGGAGGAAGCCGCATGCGGCGACCACGTCGAGGGCCGCCTCCCGTTCCGCCGAGACGCGCTCCTCGCCGACGATCCGCGTGAAGAGCTGGAGCGCCTCCTCCGGCGACATGACGTCCAGGTCCACCAGGTGCGCCCCGGCCAGGTCCACCATCCGGATGCGGCTGGTCACCAGCGCCGCGCAGCCCGCCGTGCCCGGCAGGAGGGGGCGGATCTGGGCCGCGTCCCGCGCGTTGTCGAGCAGCACGAGGACCCGCCGGCCGTCCAGCGTCGAGCGGTAGAGCGCCGCCCGCTCGTCCAGCGAGTCGGGGATCGCGGAGTCGGGCGTGCCGAGGGCCCGCAGGAACGCGCCGAGGACCGTCTCGGGGGCCGCCGCGCGGGCACCGGCGCCCTGGAGGTCGACGTAGAGCTGTCCGTCGGGGAAGTGCGGCCGCGCTTCGTGCGCCACGTGCACGGCGAGCGTCGTCTTGCCGACGCCGCCGATGCCCGCGAGCGCCGATACGGCCATCACGGAGCCCTCGGCCGTGGCCAGTCGTCTGCCCAGCTCCCGTACGAAGGAGTTGCGGCCGGTGAAGTCCGGGACCGTGGCCGGGAGCTGCGCGGGCCGGGAGACGACGGGCGCGGGAGCCGACTCCTCCACCGGGCGGGCCAGTTCGGTGTCGGCCTGGAGGATCCGCTGCTGGAGGCGGGAGAGCTCCGGGTTCGGGTCGACGCCCAGCTCGTCGGCGAGGAGCCGACGGGTGTCGGCGTAGACGGCCAGCGCCTCGGCCTGCCGGCCGCTGCGGTAGAGGGCCAGCATCAGCAGTTCGCGCAGGCGCTCGCGCAGCGGGTGGGCGGCGGTGAGCGCGGTCAGCTCGGAGACGGCCTCCGCGTGCGCGCCGGCCTCCAGGTCCATGTCGAGCCGGGTCTCCAGGAGCTGGAGCCGCCACTCCTCCAGGCGCACCCGCTGCGTCTCGGCGTACGGCCCCGGTACGGAGGCCAGCGCCTCGCCGTCCCACAGTCCGAGGGCCTTGTTCAGCCGGGACCTGGCCGCCGCGCGGTCGCCCGCGCCCCGCAGCTTGTCGGCCTCGGCGGCCAGCTCCTGGGCGACGTTCAGGTCGAGGGCTCGGGCGTCGGCGGTCCGGATGGCGTACCCGCCGGACTCGCTGACCAGCACCCCGGCGTCGAGGACCTTGCGCAGCCGCGAGGCGTACGTCCGTACCGCTGCCAGTGCCTGCGAGGGGGACTCCTCGCCCCAGATGGCGTCGATCAGCTCGCCGGCCGTGGCCGTGCGCCCGTCGCGCAGGAGCAGCGCGGCGAGCAGGGCGCGTTGCTGGGGCGAGCCCGAGGGAAGGGCGGTGCCGTCCCGCCAGGCGCGTACCGGGCCGAGCACACTGAAGCGCAGGTCGTCCGTGCGGACGCGACCTGTCAGCGGAGCTCGCTGCTCCGGGACGTGCGGGCCGTTCTCACGGTCCATAGCTCCCCCTGCCGTACCGCTGGTTTCGCCCCTGACAGTCTGCCTTGCCCGGAGGGGATGCGTCAGCATCGGGTCACTGTCTGCACAAGTCCTGCCACATGATTCGGCCGACCAAGGAGCTGACGGGTCGTCAGATCAGCGCTACCGTGAAGCGCATGGAGACCTTCCCGAAGATCATCTCGGTGGACGACCACACCGTGGAGCCGCCTCACGTCTGGCGGGACCGGCTCCCGTCCAGGTACCGCGACACCGGACCCCGGATCGTCCGCGCGCCCCTGAAGGAAATGACCTTCCTCGGCGGAAAGTTCGCACCCGTCATGGGTGCCAAGGGCGACGACGGGCCCATCGGCGACTGGTGGGTGTACGAGGACCTGCACCGGCCGCTCACCCGGCTCGACACCGCCGTCGGCTACGACCGGGACGAGATCAGGCTGGAGGTCATCACCTACGAGCAGATGCGCCCCGGCTCGTACAGCGTCCCCGACCGGCTGGCCGACATGGACGTCAACCACGTCCAGTCCGCGCTCTGCTTCCCCACCTTCCCGCGCTTCTGCGGGCAGACCTTCACCGAGGCGAGCGACCGCGAGCTCGGTCTCCTCGGCGTCCGCGCTTACAACGACTGGATGGTGGAGGAATGGTGCGGGCCCGAGGCCCGCGGGCGGCTGATCCCGCTCACCCTCATACCCCTGTGGGACGCCGAACTGGCCGCCGAGGAGGTGCGGCGCAACGCCGCCCGCGGGGTCCGCGCCGTCGCCTTCTCCGAGATCCCGCCGCACCTCGGGCTCCCGTCGGTCCACACCGACTACTGGGACCCCTTCCTTCGCGCCTGCGACGAGACCGGAACCGTCGTCGCCATGCATATCGGCTCCTCGAGCCGGATGCCGTCCACCTCCGCCGACGCCCCGCCCGCCGTCGGCTCCACCATCACCTTCGCCAACTGCTGCTTCTCGATGGTGGACTGGCTGATGAGCGGGAAGTTCGAGCGCTTCCCCAACCTGAGGATCATGTACGCCGAGGGCCAGATCGGCTGGATCCCGTACATCCTCGAGCGCGCCGACGTCGTCTGGGAGGAGAACCGCGGCTGGGGCGGTGTCGCCGACAAGGTGCTGCGCCCGCCGTCGGAGCTCTTCGCCGAGCACGTCTACGGCTGCTTCTTCGACGACGCCTTCGGCCTGAAGAACCTGGACGCGATCGGCGTCGGGAACGTCCTGTACGAGACGGACTACCCGCACTCCGACTCCACCTGGCCCAAGTCGCGCGAGGTCGGCGAGGCGCAGATGGGGCACCTTGCCCCGGACGTGGTGGAGCGGATCGTGCGCGGCAACGCGATCGACCTGCTCGGCCTGACCCCGGACGGGCTCTGGCCCGGAGCCTGACCGCGCAACCCCCTTGTCTGATGGGCCGTCAGGTACGAGCATGGGGCGTTCGCTCGTATCTGATGGATCGTCAGATGAAAGGGGATCCGCCATGGTGGTCTACGGGATGCAGCTCCCGGTCCAGTCGCAGAGCACCCTCTACGCCGAGCCCTGGGAGGCCGCCGCCGGGCCCGCCGATCTGGTGGAGGTCGCCCGCGTCGCCGACCGGACCGGCTTCGACTACATCGCGAGCTGCGACCACGTCGCCATCCCCCGCCGCCTCGCCGGGCCCATGAGCACCGTCTGGTACGACCCGGTCGCCACGCTCTCCTTCCTGGCCGCCGCGACCGAGCGCGTCCGGCTGCTCTCGCACGTCGCGGTCGTCGGTCTGCGCCACCCCCTGGTGACCGCCAAGTCGTACGCGACCCTCGACCACCTCTCCGGCGGCCGTCTGGTCCTCGGGGTCGGGGCCGGGCACGTCCAGGAGGAGTTCGAGGCCGTCGGGGCGGACTTCGCCGGGCGCGGGGGCGTGCTGGACGAGACCATCGACGCGCTCCGGGCGGCGCTCGGTCCGGAGGAGTACCCGGAGCACACGGGCGAGCGGTTCGCCTTCAAGGACCTCGGGCAGCTGCCCAGGCCCGCCCAGGAGCGGGTGCCCGTCTGGGTGGGCGGCTCCTCGCCGGCCGCCGTACGCCGGGCGGCCCTCAGGGGGGACGGCTGGCTGCCCCAGGGCGACCCGAGAGCCGAGCTCCCCGCGCAGATCGCCCGGCTCAGGAGCCTGCGCGAGGAGGCCGGGATCGAGGACCCGATCACCGTCGGGGCGATCGTCGAGGCCCTGTACGTCGGCGAGGCCGGCTGGGACGTCGGCCGGCGCACGCTTTCGGGCAAGCCGGAGGCCCTCGCCGAGTCGCTGAACGCGTACGGAGCGATGGGCGTGCACCAGATCCAGGTCCGGTTCCGCTCCCGGAGCCGTACCGAACTCACCGATCAGATGTCGGCGTTCGCCGCCGAGGTCGCCCCCCACCTGAGCTGAGGAGTGGACGGACATGGGCAAGCTGGACGGGCGGGTCGTCGTCGTCACCGGCGCGGCGCGCGGACAGGGCGAGCAGGAGGCGCGGCTCTTCACCGCCGAGGGGGCGCGGGTCGTCCTCGCCGACGTGCTCGACGCTCCCGGCGAGGCGCTGGCGAAGGAGCTGGGGGAGGAGCGCGCGGTCTACGTCCACCTCGACGTCACGCGTGAGGAGGACTGGGCGGCGGCGGTCGCCGCCGCCAAGGAGCGCTTCGGGCGGATCGACGGGCTGGTGAACAACGCGGGCATCCTGCGCTTCAACGAGCTGGTCTCCACGCCCCTGGAGGAGTTCCAGGCGATCGTCTCGGTCAACCAGGTCGGCTGCTTCCTGGGGATCCGCAACGTCGCGCCCGAGATCGAGGCGGCCGGTGGCGGCACGATCGTCAACACCGCCTCGTACACCGGACTGACGGGCATGGCGGGCGTCGGCGCGTACGCGGCGACCAAGCACGCGGTGCTCGGGCTGACCCGGGTGGCCGCGCTGGAGCTGGCGGCGAAGGGCATCCGGGTCAACGCGGTCTGCCCGGGGGCGATCGACACCCCGATGAGCAACCCGGAGGGCGTGGACCCGGAGGCGACCGCAGGGCCGTACCGGCAGCTGGTGCCGATGGGCCGGATCGGAAGGCCCGAGGAGGTGGCGGCGCTCGCGCTCTTCCTCACCGCCGACGACTCCTCGTACATCACCGGGCAGCCGTTCGTCATCGACGGCGGCTGGCTCGCCGGCGTCAAGCTCTTCTGAACGGTTCTGACGCTCCATCAGGTATTGACGCGCCTGCCGCACGGTGCGAAAGTCGGGCACATCGAGAATCTGACGGTACGTCAGAAACAACGAGGACGGTGAACCCCCTTGGAATTCGGGATCTTCGTACAGGGATACGTCGGCAAGCGCGCCGAGACCGATCCCGAGGCCGAGCACAAGGCGCTGATGGAGGAGACCGAGTACGTCATCCAGGCGGACAGGTCCGGGTTCAAGTACGCCTGGGCCTCCGAGCACCACTTCCTGGAGGAGTACTCGCACCTCTCGGCGAACGACGTCTACCTCGGCTACCTCGCCCACGCCACCGACCGGATCCACCTCGGCTCCGGCATCTTCAACCCCCTGGCGCCGGTGAACCACCCGGTGAAGGTCGCCGAGAAGGTCGCCATGCTCGACCACCTCTCCCAGGGCCGCTTCGAGTTCGGTTCGGGCCGCGGGGCGGGCTCCCACGAGATCCTCGGGTTCATGCCGGGCATCACCGACATGAACCACACGAAGGAGATCTGGGAGGAGACGATCGCCGAGTTCCCCAAGATGTGGCTCCAGGACGAGTACGTCGGCTTCCAGGGCAAGCACTGGTCCCTGCCGCCGCGCAAGGTCCTGCCCAAGCCGTACGGGAAGTCCCACCCGGCCATGTGGTACGCGGCCGGCTCGCCCTCCTCGTACGCGATGGCGGGCAGGAAGGGGCTCGGCGTCCTCGGGTTCAGCGTGCAGAAGGTCTCCGACATGGAGTGGGTCGTCGAGTCGTACAAGACTGCCGTCAAGGAGGCCAAGGCGGTCGGCGACTTCGTCAACGACAACGTCATGGTCACCTCGACCGCGATCTGCGCCGAGACGCACGACAAGGCCGTCGAGATCGCCGTCAGCGGCGGCCTCAACTACCTGCAGTCGCTGCTCTTCCGCTACCACGACACCTTCCCCCGGCCCGAGGGCATCCCCGAGTGGCCGGAGCTGCTGCCCGAGTACAGCGCGGAGATCATCGAACTCCTCATCGCGGAGGAGCTGATGATCTGCGGTGACCCGGAGGAGGTGCTTGGCCAGTGCAAGCGCTGGGAGCAGGCGGGCGCCGACCAGCTGTCCTTCGGCCTGCCGATCGGGATCAGCTACGAGGACACGATGAACACGGTCAAGCTGATCGGTGAGCACGTGATTCCCAAGATCGACACGGACCCGGTCCACCGCACGACCCGCTTCCGCCAGGCCGCGACGTCCTGACGGGGGCCGCCCTCCGGGCCGGGGAGCTCCCCGACCGTCACGAGCGCGGGGCGGTGTCTTCCCGGACCACCGTTCCGTACCGGCCCCGGCCGGGGACGTCGTAGCCGCGGCCGGCTACCGCGTCCCCGGCCGGGGCGTGTTCACGTGCAGAAAGGGACCGTCATGCTCGACCACCTGATCAAGGGCGCCACCGTCGTGGACGGCACCGGCGCCCCCGCCTTCGTCGCCGACATCGGCATACGCGACGGACGGATCGTCTTCGCCGGAGCGGACGCCACCGCCCGCACCACCGAGGACGCCACCGGCCTCGTCCTCGCCCCCGGCTTCGTCGACCCCCACACCCACTACGACGCGCAGCTCTTCTGGGACCCCTTCGCCACCCCCTCCATGAACCACGGCGTCACCACCGTCGCAGGCGGCAACTGCGGTTTCACGCTCGCGCCCCTCCACCCGGACCGTCCCGAGGACGCCGACTACACGCGCCGCATGATGTCCAAGGTGGAGGGCATGGCCCTCAAGGCCCTGGAGGAGGGGGTCGACTGGAGCTGGTCCTCCTTCGGCCAGTACCTCGACGCCCTCGAAGGACGGATCGCGGTCAACGCGGGCTTCATGGTCGGACACTGCGCCCTGCGCCGGTACGTGATGGGCGCGGAGGCCGTCGGCGGGCAGCCCACGCCCGAGCAGCTGGACCGGATGACGGCGTTGCTCCACGAGGCCATGGAGGCCGGGGCCTGGGGCCTGTCCACCACCCAGTCCGCCACCCACTCCGACGGCGACGGCGCCCCCGTCGCCTCTCGGCACGCCACGCCCGCCGAGCTGATCGCACTCTCCGCGGCGGTCGGCGAGCACGAGGGCACCCAGCTCGAAGCGATCCTCGCCGGCTGCCTCGACCAGTTCTCCGACGACGAGATCGACCTCTTCGTCGACATGACGGCCGCCGCCGGACGCCCCCTGAACTGGAACGTCCTCACCATCGACGCCGCCGTCCCCGAACGCGTCCCGCGCCAGCTCGTCGCCTCCGAACGCGCCCGCAAGTCCGGCGGCCGGATCGTCGCGCTCACCATGCCGATCCTCACCCCCATGAACATGTCGCTCGGCACCTTCTGCGCCCTCAACCTCATCCCCGGCTGGGGCGAGATCCTGGCGCTCCCCGTACCCGAGCGGATCGCCAGGCTCCGCGACCCGGACGTCCGGGCCGAGATGCTGCGCCGGGCCGACTCCAGGGAGGCCGGTGTCTTCCGCCGCCTCGCGCACTTCGGCCGGTACGTCATCGGCGACACCTACAGCCGCGAGAACGAGGGACTCACCGGACGGGTCGTGGGCGACATCGCCGCCGAGCGGGGCCAGGACCCCTTCCAGTGTCTCGTCGAGATCTGTGCCAACGACGAGCTCAGGACCGTGCTGTGGCCGATGCCCAGCGACAACGACCCGGCCTCCTGGGCGCTGCGCCGCGAGACCTGGGAGCACGAGGACGTGATGCTCGGCGGCTCCGACGCGGGCGCGCACCTGGACCGCATGTGCGGCGCCCCCTACACGACCCGTTTCCTCGGCGACTGTCTGCGCGGCCGGAAGCTGGTCCCGCTGGAGCAGGCGGTGAAGATGCTCAGCGACGACCCGGCCCGGCTCTTCGGGCTGCGCGAGCGCGGGCGGATCGCCGAGGGGTTCCACGCCGACCTGGTCCTCTTCGACCCCGAGCGGATCGACGCGGGCCCGGCGACCCTGGTGCACGACCTGCCGGGCGACAGCCCCCGGCTCGACTCGCGGGCGGTCGGCATCGTCTCCGTCCGTGTCAACGGCGTGGAGACCGTCCGCGACGACGAGGTGACCGGCGCGATCCCCGGCAGGGTGCTCCGCTCGGGCCGTGACACGAGGACGGTGTCCACACGGTGACGCAGCGACTCTTCATCGGCGGGGAGTGGGTCGAGCCCGACGGCGGGCACTACGAGGTGGTCAACCCGGCCACCGAGGAGGTCGTCGGGCTCGCGCCCGAGGCCTCCCGCGACCAGGTGTACGAGGCGGCCGAGGCCGCCCGGGAGGCCTTCGCGACCTGGTCCCGTACGAAACCGGAGGAACGCGCCGCGATCCTCGACCGGGCAGCCGACCTGATGGCCCGCGACGCGGAGGCGAACGTGGTCCTCGCGCAGGCCGAGACCGGCGCCACCACCGGGACCGCGCGGGGCATGCAGGTCGCCGTCGGCTCCTCCCGCTTCCGCCGGTACGCGCGCGGCGCCCTGGAACCGGTCGAACAGGCGCTGCCGCCGCAGATCAACGAGGCCGGTCCGATGGGGAAGGCCGGGGTCTTCGGCGCGGTCGCGGTGCGCCGCCCGGTCGGGGTGGTCACCTGCATCACCTCGTACAACAACCCCTGGGCCAATCCGGCCGGCAAGATCGCCCCGGCCCTCGCCATGGGCAACACGGTCGTGGTGAAGCCCGCCCCGCAGGACCCGCTCTCCGTCTTCGCGATGGCCCGGGCGCTGGAGGAGGCGGGCGTCCCCGCGGGTGTGGTCAACGTCGTCACGGGCACGAGCACGGCCGTCGGCGAGGCCGCGGTCGACTCCCCGGCCGTCGACATGGTCTCCTTCACCGGCTCCACGGCCGTCGGGCAGCGTATCGGCGAGGTCTGCGGCCGGGCGCTGAAGCGGCAGCTGATGGAGCTCGGGGGGAAGGGCGCGGCGCTGGTCTTCGACGACGCCGACCTCGACTCCGCGGTGATGGGAATCGGCACCACCTTCTCCTTCTACAGCGGACAGATCTGCACGGCCCCGACCCGGGTCCTCGCCCAGCGCGGGATCCACGAGCAGCTGATCGACAAGCTCACCGGCTATCTCGGCTTCATGAAGGTCGGCGACCCGACGGTGCCGGGCACGGTCGTCGGGCCGGTGATCTCGGCTGCCCACCGCGACCGGGTGGAGTCGTACGTCGAGCTGGGGCGGAAGGAGGGCGCGCGGGTGGTCGTGGGCGGCGAGCGCCCGGCCGTGGAGCGCGGCTTCTACGTGGCCCCGACGCTGCTCGCGGAGTGCACGAACGACATGCGGGTGGTCCGGGAGGAGATCTTCGGCCCGGTCGTGGTGGTCGTCCCCTTCGACGACGAGGAGGAGGGGATCGCGCTGGCGAACGACAGCGACTACGGGCTGCTCGACTACGTGTGGTCGGGCGACGTGGCCCGCGCGTTCCGCGTCGCGGCCCGGCTGAGGGCGGGCGGTGTCGGGGTGAACACGATCGGACGGAACATGGAGGCGCCGTTCGGCGGGTTCAAGAAGAGCGGTGTCGGGCGGGACGTGGGGTCGTACGCCCTGCACGCGTACAGCGAGACGCAGGCGGTGGTCTGGCCGGGCTGACGCCCCTCCCGCACGGCCCGGAAAATTCTTCGGGAAAATTTGGAAACGGACATTAAGGACAGTGCTGCGGTTCCCGCATATCGGACAGTTCTTGAGACGCCTACCAATCGGTCGGTTCGGATCCATCGTCGATCTTTCAATCAATGACGAGATGGCGCTACGACCCTTGTAATGCAAGGCGAAGATCGCTCGATGGCCCCGGACTCGCGTCCTCCGGATGTGGAAACCGCAGCACTTAACGTCCTGTTCATGACTCAGGTGGATGCACGGCCCCAGGCCGGAGACACGGTAAGGGGCGTCACCCCCTCGGGTGAGAGCCAGGGCGTACGCACGAAGGGGCTCGGCGGAAACTCCGTCGGGCTCATGGGCAGCGCCGTCATCGGCATCTCGACGGTCGCCCCCGTCTACTGCCTGACCTCCACGCTCGGCTCCACGGCCGGCGAGGTCGGGCTCCAGATGCCCGCGATCTTCCTCGCGGGCTTCCTCCCGATGCTCCTCGTCGCCTTCGCGTACCGGGAGCTCAACCGGGTCATGCCGGACTGCGGCACCTCCTTCACCTGGACGGTCAAGGCCTTCGGCCCCCGGATCGGCTGGATGTGCGGCTGGGGCCTCGTCATCGCGACGATCATCGTCCTGTCCAACCTGGCCGGCGTCGCGACCTCGTACTTCTGGCTCCTCGCCGGTGAGATCACCGGCAGCGACTCCGTCGCCGCCCTGGACGACAACAAGGCCGTCCACATCCTCACCTGCCTCGTGCTCATCGCCGTCGCGACCGCGATCAGCTACCGCGGCATGACCGCCACCAAGGGCGTGCAGTACGCCCTCGTCGGTCTCCAGCTCGTCGTCCTCGCGCTCTTCGTCGCGATGGCCTTCCAGAAGGCCGGCAGCGGCGCCTTCGACACCGGGCTCTCCTTCTCCTGGGAGTGGATGAACCCGTTCGCCGTCCAGTCCTTCGCCGCCTTCACGGCCGGTCTCTCCCTCTCGATCTTCATGTACTGGGGCTGGGACGCCTGCATGGCGACCAACGAGGAGACCACCGGCAGCGCCAAGACCCCCGGCCGTGCCGCGCTCATCGCGATGGTCGTCCTGGTCGGCTCCTACCTCGCCACCGGCGTCGCCGCGCAGATGGCCGTCGGCTCCGGCGACAGCGGCCTCGGCCTCGCCAACCCGGAGACCTCCGACAACGTCTTCGCGGCCCTCGCGGGGCCGGTCATGGGCCCGGCCCTCGGCATCCTGCTCTTCGTCGCCGTCCTCGCCTCCGCGGCGGCCAGCCTTCAGACGACGTTCATCCCGGTGGCCCGCACAGTGCTGGCGATGTCGACGTACGAGGCGCTCCCGGCGTCCTTCGCCAAGGTCGATCCGCGCTTCAAGGTGCCGGGCAAGGCCACGGTCATCGCGGGCGTCGCCACCGGTGTCTTCTACACGGTGATGACCCTCGTCAGCGAGAACGTCCTGGTCGACACGATCTACGCGCTCGGCCTGATGATCTGCTTCTACTACTCGCTGACCGCGTTCGCCTGCGCCTGGTACTTCCGCAAGGAGCTCTTCCGCTCCGGCCGGGACTTCGTCTACAAGGGCCTGTGTCCGGTGCTCGGCGGCCTCCTGCTCACCGGCGTCTTCGGCAAGACGCTGTACGACATGTGGGACCCGGCCTACGGCAGCGGCTCCTCCGTCTTCGGCGTCGGCTCGGTCTTCGTGATCGGCGTCGGACTGCTGCTGGTCGGCCTGGTGATCATGCTGGTGATGCAGCGCAGGAGCCCCGCCTTCTTCCGGGGCGAGGTGCTGACGAAGGAGACGCCGTCGCTGGTCGTGGCGGACTGAACCCCGGCCGGGTGAGCGCCTGAGCCGTGCGAGCCCCTGAGCCGTATGAGCACCTGAGTCATGTGAGCCCCTGAGACGAACGACGAACGAGGTGGCGGGGCCGTCTTCCGGTCCCGCCACCTCGTTCGTCCGTCGGCACGTCCGGCCGCCTCCGCGGTCGTCAGCGCCCCGGGAGCAGCCGCTCCACCGTCGCGTTGGCGGCCGGCAGGTCGGCCGCGGAGGCGGGCTTCTCCTGGGGGTCGAGGAGGCCGCTCAGCGGCACGACGGACGGCAGCGTGGCGTTGCCGAGGTCGGTGGTGTCGGCGACGGCGGACCCGGCGGCGCCGATGCCCCCGGCGACGGCGAGACCGGTCAGGACGGCGGTGAGGATCTTCTTCATGCCCCCACCAACGAGCGGCCCCCGCGCCAGGTGGCGCCCGGCTCTCCCTAGGATGCGTGCGTGTATACGGAAACGACATGGTCGCTGCGCCCCGGGCGGGCCGAGGACGTGGAGCCGATCGCCGAACTGCGGGCGGTCGTGATGCGCGACGATCTGGTGCGGCTCGGCCGCTACGACGAGCACCGGGTGCGCCAGCGCCTGCGTGACGGCTTCTCCCCGGAACACACCTCGGTCGTCGAGGCCGGCGGGGCCTTCGTGGGCTGCGTGACGCTCCGCCCGTACGGCGACGGCCCCGGGCTCTACCTCGAACACTTCTACCTGGCCCCCGAGGCCCAGGGTGCGGGCCTCGGGACGGCGGTCCTGCGGGAGCTGCTCGGCCGGGCGGACGAGCGGTCCCTCCCCGTGCGGCTCGTCGTGGTGCGGGGCAGCAGGGCCCAGCGCCTCTACGAACGCGAGGGGTTCACGGTGGAGTCGACCGTGGACCCGATCGACGTCCTGATGGTGCGCGAGGCGCCGCTCAGAGAGCCACGCCCGCCGGCTGCCTGATCGTCACGTTGATCCGGTTGAACAGGTTGGTGAGGGCGACCATCATCACGATCGCCGAGAGCTGCTTCTCGTCGAAGTGGTCGGCGGCCGCGTCCCACACCGCGTCCGGCACGGCGTCCGAGGTGTCGGCCAGCCGCGTCGCGTGCTCGGCGAGCGCCAGCGCGGCCCGCTCCTCGTCCGTGAAGTACGGCGCCTCGCGCCAGGCGGCGACGGCGAAGAGCTTCTCGTCGCTCATCCCCGCCTTCCGGGCTGACTTGACGCCGTAGTCGACGCAGAAACCGCAGCCGTTGATCTGGCTGGCACGCAGGTGCACGAGCTCCAGCGTCGACTCCGGGACGCCGCCCTGACGGGTGGCCTTCACCAGACTCTGGATGGCGGCTCCGGCGTCGGGCAGGACGTAGGCGGGGTTGGTCATCCGGGGGGTGATCTCGTGCAGCATGGTCGCTCCTCCAGCGGTTGCGTGGTGCCGTTCGGCTTGCCTTCACAGCACTGACGGAGCGCGCGACACGGATGTGACACGTCCGGGGAAGTTTTTTTTCAGGAGGCGGGCTCCGCGATGAGCGCCGTGCCGACCGTGCGGAAGCCGAGCCGCCCGTAGAGCCTGGCCACCGACTCGTCCGACGCCGACAGGAAGACGGTCTCCACGCCCGCGGCCCGGGCGTCGGCGACCAGCGCGGCGGTCACCGCGAGGCCCAGGCCACGGCGCCGGGCGTCCGGGAGGGTGCCGACGCCGACGACCTCCGCGACCGGGCCGACCGGCTGGTACTGCCCGGCGGACAGGGCGGTGCCCGTCGCGTCCACCGCGGCGGCGAGCCGGGTGAGCCCCGCCTCGATCCTGGCGGCCAGCTTGTCGGCGGCCCCGGGGGCCGGGGCGACCCCGAAGGCCGCGAACGGCGCGGCGGCGGCCGACTCCAGGACGGCGTCGCCGGCGCCCACGATCCGTACGGTGACGTCCTCGGGCGCCGCGACCGCGGCGGGCTCCCCGTCCAGGACCATCAGCGGGTGCTCGTGCACCACGAGCCCGCTCTTCTCCACGGCCGCGCGCAGCCCCGGGGTCGTCTCCGCCACCCACTCGAAGGCCTCGGGCACGCCCAGCTCCCGCTGCCGCGCGCGCACGCGCTCCACGTCGTCGGCCGTCACCTCCCCGGTGTGCCCTAGCGTCGGCCGGGCGTAGTACGGCCACCCCTCCCCCTCCCGTACGAAGAGGGTGAGCGGCCCGAACTCCTCGGTACGGGCGGCGGATCGGGGGACGGCGTCGTAATAGGTCTCGAGTCGGCTCAGCATGCCGCTCATCCAAGCAGCCGGGCTACGGAAGCACAGGCGGATTTCCCCGCGTCCGGACGATGCTCCGATCGGCCCGGGAGAGCCGCCGGCCGGAGGCTCGTACACCGACCAGGGTCGAGGCCGAGGGGCTCGTGTGACCACGGGCGGGGTGCGAGACCATGAGGGCATGACCGAGATCCTCACGCCCCGCCTCCTCCTGCGCCGCTGGACCGACGACGACCTCGTCCCCATGGCCGAGATCAACGCCGACCCCGAGGTGATGCGCTGGATCGGCGACGGATCGACCCGCGATCTGGAGCAGACCGCCGAGGACATCGAGCGGTGGGAGGAGGAGTGGGACGAGGAGGGCTTCGGGCTCTTCGCCGTCGAGCTCCTCGGCTCCGGTGAGCTGATCGGCTTCGCCGGTCTCTCCGTCCCCGGGTTCCTGCCCGAACTCCGGCACGAGGTGGAGGTCGGCTGGCGGCTCGGGCGGCCCTACTGGGGGCAGGGGTACGCCTCCGAGGCCGCCCACGCGGCCCTGGAGTTCGCGCTCCAGGACCGCGGCCTCGACCGCGTCGTCAGCATCACCCACATCTCCAACCAGGCCTCCGAGAACGTCATGCGCAAGCTCGGCATGACCCCGGAGCGCGAGACGGACCACCCGGAATTCGGCGTCCCGCTGCGGGTGTACGCGATCGACCTCAGCGAGTACCAGGGCTGATCAGCGGAGCTCCAGGAACACCGGGTTCGTGAAGGCCGCCAGCGCGCCGGGCAGCGGCGGCAGCGCCACCGGGTGCCGCACCTCGGCCCGGACGTAGGAGGCGTACGCGGCCGTCGTCACCCACTCCACCGGCTGCCCGGCCGCCGGCGCCGTGTGCAGCACGCCCTGGTCGGTGACGAGCCGGACCGTACCGCCCGCCGGGGCGCCGCCCACCGCCAGCCGGACGGTCACGGGCTCGTCCGCGGGCACCCGCAGCCGCCCGCCGATACCCGCCGAACGCCCCCTGCCGTCCGTCACCGAGAGGTCGACGGAGACGGCCGAGGACTCGGCGACGTACGAACGCCCCGCGCGCAGGCCCTCCAGGATCGCCTCCCGGCTCAGCTCGTCGGCCAGGACCACGGTCTGCGGGGTGCCGACGCGGTCCGGGTCGCGGTGGGCGTCGGAGTTGCCCATCGCCGGGGTCCAGCGGCCCTTCGCGAGCGCCGCGTCCCAGCCGGCCAGCGACACCTCGTCGTCCGGGGTGTAGGGGCCGTTCCACACCTCGACCGCGTCCGCGTCGCCGAAGCCGAACTTCCAGTTGCAGCCGATGCAGGTGGCGTGCGGGTGCGCCGGGACGACCAGACCGCCCGCCCTGCGGATCTCGCGCGCGAAATGCCCGAAACGATTCTCCCGCGCTCGGTAGCGCCAGTCCACGAAGGTGCCCGGGTCCGTCCCCACGGCCAGGACGTGGCCGTTGCGGGTGGTGACCTCCTCGCCGAGCAGGATCAGCAGGTCGTCCCCGGCGGCCTCGGCCCACGCCCCGTGCCCGGCATGGGTGTTGTGCTCGGTGGCCGTGAGGAAGTCGAGCCCGGCCGCGCGCGCGAGCGCGGCGACCTCGGCGGGCGTACGGCGCCCGTCCGAGTGCACGGTGTGCAGATGGCTGTCGCCGCGGTACCAGGCCCTGCCCCGGCCCTCGGCCCGCTCGGGCGGGTACACGGGACTGGGCGTGGGCAGCGAGGCGCCGAAGCGCAGGGTGATCGTCACCGAGTAGGTGAGCCCCCGCGGCGCCACCGTGTACGGGGCGAGCACGACGAACCAGGTCCCGGCCCTGAGCGGGCCGGCGACGTAGCCGGGCGTCGCCGCGTCGGCGCGGAGGAAGAACTCCGTGCGCGCCCCGCCCGACCACCCCCGGAAGCCCTTGCCGCCGAGTTCGGTGCCGCGCTGGTCGAAGATGCCGATGTCCAGGGCGTTGCCCTGGGTCCCGGCGGGAACGGCGGGCCGCTCGTACGCGTAAGAGACGTGGATCTCTCGCACCCCGCGGGGGATCTCGACGGGGAGGTACACGTAGTCGGGGGAGCCGGGCGGCAGCGTTCCGCCGACCGTCTCCGTCCGGTCGCCGCCGGGGGAGGCGCCGGGAGAGCCGCCGGGAGAGCCGTCGGGGGCGCCGGCCGCGTGCGCGAAGCTCACGCTTCCCAAGGTAAGGGCGGAGGCCACGCTCGTCGTCAGGAGCGTTCGTCGGGTCGGTTCGCTCATGTCGGGCACCCTCGTAGTAGGGCGTGAACTCCCGGACAACGCAAGAGGCCCGTCGCGCCGCGGCTCTCGGAAATCCCCGCCGCAGCCCCTACCGTGCCGCTATGCGGATCTCGACCACGATCTTCCTGACCGACGAGACCATCACCCCCGTCCGCCTCGCGCGCGAGCTCGAACAGCGGGGCTTCGCCGGGCTCTACCTGCCCGAACACACCCACATCCCGATCGAGCGCACCACGCCCTACCCCGCGGGCACCGAACTGCCCCGGGAGTACGGCCGCACCCTCGACGCCTTCGTCGCCCTCGGCCAGGCATCCGCTGTGACCGAACGGCTCGAACTCGGCACCGGAATCACCCTGATCACCGAGCACGACCCGATCGCCCTGGCCAAACAGATCGCCACCCTGGACCACCTCTCGGGCGGACGCTTCACGCTCGGCGTCGGCTTCGGCTGGAACAAGGAGGAGGCCGCCGACCACGGCGTGGAGTGGTCGACCCGGCGCGAACTCAGCCGGGAGCGGATGGCGCTCATGCGGGCACTGTGGGCCGACGAACCGACATCGTACGAGGGCGAGTTCGGCGTGTCGGTACGGGCGTCCCACGCCTACCCCAAGCCCGCCGGCGGCGCCCCGCGCATCCTCGTCGGCGGCGGGGCGGGCCCGAAGCTCTTCGCGCAGATCACCGAGTACGCGGACGGCTGGATGCCCATCGGCGGCCGTGGGCTGACCCAGTCGGTGCCGGTGCTCCGCGAGGCCTGGGAGCAGGCGGGCCGCGACCCCAAGACCCTCCAGGTCGTCCCGTACGCGGTCCTCCCCGATCCGGGCAAGCTCGCCCACTACGAGGAACTGGGCTGCGAGGAGGTGGTGCTCCAGCTGCCGCCGGGGGACGAGACGGAGGTCCTCGGGGTGCTGGACGAGTTCGCCCGGTATCTGTGATCCGTCGGTCCGGTGATCCGTCGGTCCGGTGATCCGGCCGGGGCCGGACCGGTGACGACGGACCGGTGACGACCGGCGGGTGACGACCGGCGGGTCCGGCGGCCGGTCGGCCGGTCGGCCGGTCGGCCGGTGGGCGGCGGCCGGACCCCGCCGCCGCGCACCGGCCCGGCCCGCGGGCCTGTGTCCGTCGGCGGGCACTCGTATGCTCGGTGCATGACGGATCAGCAGCCCGGACCGGCAGGACGGCCCACCGAGAACGCCATGCGCCGTGCCCTCAAGAGGGCCAGGGACGGAGTGGCGCTCGACGTCGGCGAGGCCGCCGTGCTGCTCCAGGCGCGGGGGACGGATCTGGACGATCTGGTCGCCTCGGCCGGACGTGTGCGGGACGCGGGCCTGGACGCCGCCGGGCGCCCCGGGGTCATCACGTACTCGAAGAGCGTCTTCATACCGCTCACCCGCCTCTGCCGCGACAAGTGTCACTACTGCACGTTCGTGACCGTGCCCGGCAAGCTCCGCCGCGCGGGACACGGGATGTTCATGTCCCCCGACGAGGTCCTCGACATCGCCCGTCGCGGCGCCGAACTGGGCTGCAAGGAAGCCCTGATCACGCTCGGCGACAAGCCCGAGGACCGCTGGCCCGAGGCGCGCGAGTGGCTCGACGCGCACGGCTACGACGACACGCTGGCGTACGTACGGGCCATGGCGATCCGGATCCTGGAGGAGACCGGCCTCCTCCCGCACCTCAACCCGGGCGTGCTGTCCTGGACGGACTTCCAGCGGCTCAAGCCCGTCGCGCCGTCCATGGGCATGATGCTGGAGACGACGGCGACCCGGCTCTGGTCCGAGCCCGGCGGGCCGCACTTCGGCTCCCCCGACAAGGAGCCGGCCGTCCGGCTGCGGGTCCTGGAGGACGCCGGCCGCTCGTCCGTGCCGTTCACCAGCGGTCTGCTCATCGGGATCGGCGAGACGTACGAGGAGCGGGCCGAGTCCCTCTTCGCGCTGCGCCGGGTCTCCCGCGCGTACCACTCCGTCCAGGAGCTGATCATCCAGAACTTCCGCGCCAAGCCGGACACGGCGATGCGCGGCATGCCGGACGCCGAACTGGACGACCTGATCGCCACGATCGCCGTGGCCCGGCACATCATGGGCCCCTCGGCCTGCCTCCAGGCCCCGCCGAACCTCGTCGACGAGGAGTACGGACGGCTGATCGCGGCCGGCATCGACGACTGGGGCGGGGTCTCCCCGCTCACCATCGACCACGTGAACCCGGAGCGGCCCTGGCCGCAGATCGACACCCTCGCGGAGAAGTCCCGCGCCGCCGGGTTCGAGCTGCGCGAACGCCTCTGCGTCTACCCGGAGTTCGTCGGCCGCGGCGAGCCCTGGCTCGACCCGCGCCTGCTGCCGCACGTGCGGGCGCTCGCAGACCTGGAGACCGGCCTCGCGAACCCGGACGCGACGGTCCGCGGACTGCCCTGGCAGGAACCGGACGAGGCGTTCACCTCGGCGGGCCGCACCGATCTGCACCGCACGATCGACACCACCGGCCGCACCCACGACCGCCGGGAGGACTTCGACGAGGTCTACGGCGACTGGGAGGCGCTGCGGGAGGCCGCGGCGCCCGGCATGGTCGCCCAGCGCATCGACACCGACGTGCGGGCCGCGCTCGCCACCGCGGCCGACGATCCGACGAAGCTCACCGACGACGAGGCGCTCGCCCTCCTGCACGCCGACGGCCCCGCGCTCGACGCGCTGACCCGGATCGCCGACGACGTGCGCCGGTCGGCGGTGGGCGACGACGTCACGTACATCGTCACGCGGAACATCAACTTCACCAACGTCTGCTACACCGGCTGCCGTTTCTGCGCCTTCGCCCAGCGCCGCACCGACGCCGACGCCTACACCCTCTCCCTCGACCAGGTCGCCGACCGCGCCCGGCAGGCGTGGGAGGTCGGCGCGGTGGAGGTCTGCATGCAGGGCGGCATCCACCCGGACCTGCCCGGCACGGCCTACTTCGACATCGCGCGGGCGGTGAAGGAGCGCGTGCCCGGGATGCACGTCCACGCCTTCTCGCCGATGGAGGTCGTCAACGGCGCGACCCGGACCGGCCTGTCGATCCGGGAGTGGCTGACGGCGGCGAAGGAGGCCGGGCTCGACTCGATCCCCGGCACCGCCGCCGAGATCCTCGACGACGAGGTCCGCTGGGTCCTCACCAAGGGCAAGCTGCCGACGGCCACCTGGATCGAGGTGATCAGGACCGCCCACGAGCTGGGCATCCGCTCCTCGTCGACGATGATGTACGGGCATGTGGACCAGCCCCGGCACTGGCTCGGCCACCTCCGCACGCTGGCCGGGATCCAGCAGGAGACCGGCGGCTTCACCGAGTTCGTGACGCTTCCCTTCATCCACACCAACGCCCCCGTCTACCTCGCCGGCATCGCCCGCCCCGGCCCGACGGTCCGTGACAACCGCGCGGTCACGGCGATGGCGCGGCTGCTGCTCCACCCGCACATCCCGAACATCCAGACCAGCTGGGTGAAGCTCGGTGCGGACGGAGCCGCCGAGATGCTCCGCTCGGGCGCCAACGACCTGGGCGGCACGTTGATGGAGGAGACCATCTCCCGTATGGCGGGCTCCAGTTACGGCTCGTACCGCTCGATCCGGGATCTCGTCGCCATCGCCGAGGCGGCCGGCAGGCCGTCCCGCCCGCGCACGACGCTGTACGGCGAGGTGGCCGAGGAGCGGATGACAGCGGCACGGGCGTCCGACGGCCACCTCCCGGAGCTGCTGCCGGTGCTGGGGGAGTGACGGGCGCCGAACGGAACGCCTCGCGCGGCGCGGGGCGTGCTGGAACACTCGACGCATGACCAACGGCGCGCGACCGTCGATGCAGGCGTTGCTCCAGCGGCGCAAGAGGGCCGGATTCGTCGGTCGACGCGACGAACTCGCCCTGTTCCGGGAGAACTTCGACGTTCCCGTGGAGGACGACCGGCATCGCTTCGTCTTCCATGTGCGAGGCGACGCGGGTGTCGGCAAGACCACGCTCGTCGGAGAGCTGACGGACGTCGCGGCGGGACGCGGCGCCGTGACCGCGTACGCCGACGAAGGGCTCGACAGCATCCCCGAGGTGATGGCGGAGATCGCCGCCTCCTTCGCCCGGCAGGGGCACCCGTTGAAGGCGCTGGACCGGCAGCTCGCCGCCTACCTGCAGCGGCGGCACGAGGCCGAGGCGGCGTCGATCGCCGCGGCCGAGGCCGGGGAGGCGCCCGGGGGCGCCCCCTCGGCGGGCAGCACGGCCCTGGCCCAGGCAGGGCTCATCGGCGCCGGGATGATCCCGGTCGTGGGCGCCTTCGCGGGCGCCGTCGACCCGAACCGTCTCGCCCACCGCACCGACCGGCTGCGGGCGCTCCTCAGCGCCCGGTTCCGCAACCAGGACGACGTGCAGCTCGTCCTCGACCCGGTGCGCGCCCTCACCCCGGTACTGGTGGCGGACCTGGAGCGGGTGGCGGCCGAGGTCTCCTGGCTCGCGCTCTTCTTCGACACCTACGAGCGCACCGCGCCCTATCTCGACGGCTGGCTGCGCGACCTGATCACCACCGAACGGTACGGGGCTCTGCCCGCCACCACCGTCTTCGTCGTCGCCGGCCGCGACCGGCTCGACCCCTCCTCCTGGGCGGACCACGCCGACTTCGTGCAGGACATGCCGCTCGACCCGTTCACCGAGGCGGAGGCGCGCCAACTCCTGACGGCGAAGGGGGTGGTGGACGAGGGCGTCGTCCAGGACGTCCTGCGCCTCTCCGGCGGCCTCCCGGTCCTGGTCTCCACCCTCGCCGCCCGTCCCGGCGAGGTCGGCCTCGCCGGCGCCACCGCCGTGGCCCGGTTCCTGAGCGGGGTGCCCGACCGGACCCGTAAGGACGCCGCCAATGCCGGAGCGCTGCCCCGGCGGCTGAACGAGGACGTCTTCACCGTCGCCTCCCAGGAGGACCCCGCGCTCCTCGACTGGCTGCGGACCCTGCCCTTCGTCGCCCACCGGGACGGACACCTCCAGTACCACGACGTCGTCCGCGGCCCGATGCTGCTGCTGCGCCGCACCGAGTCGGCCCGCCGCTGGCGGGAGGACCACGAACGGCTCGCCGCCGCCTTCGCGAGCTGGGCGGAGGCGGCCGCCGAGGGACTGCGGGAGGACGAGCGCTGGGAGCACGAACCCTGGCGGGACGCCCGCCTGGAGGAGTCGTACCACCGGCTGTGCGCGGGCCCCGCGGCGGCGCTGCCCACAGTGCTCCGCGACGGCGTGGAGGCCTGCGACGAGGGCGCGGCGACCGCCCGCCGCTGGGCGCGCGTACTGGCCGACGCCGGCGAGGACGCGGACGCGCAGGTGTTGCGCGGCTGGGGCAGGGACGCGCTGGCGGCCCTGGAGAGCGAGAACCAGCCGGTGGCCTCGCTCCTCGGACTCCTGCTGTCCCGCGCGGGGTTCGGGCCGGAAGGCCAGGTGGCCGCGTTGGTCGTCCGCGCCAAGTTCCGCCGGTGGGCCGAGGACGACACCGGCGCCACCGCCGACTACGAGCGCGCTCTCGCCCTCGACCCGGAGTGCGCCCGGGCCCACTACGGCCTCGGGATGGTGCGCCTGCTCCGGCTCGACCTGGCCGGGGCGCTGGAACGGCTGAACCGGGCCGACGCCCACGCGCCGGACACGCCGTGGATCCTCCGGGAGCGCGCGGAACTCCACCGGCGTATGGAGCGGTACGAGGAGGCGGTGGCGGACTGCGACCGGACGCTGGCGCTCGGACCCGAGAGCGCCGCCGTGCTCGCGACGCGCGGTCAGGCCCGGTACCGGCTGGGGCGCACGAGAGAGGCACTGGCCGATCTGGACCGCGCCGTCGAAATCGAACCGGACTACTGGTGGGCACTGTTGCGGCGTGCCGACGTACGCCTGGAGTCGGGGGACGAGACCGGAGCGTTCGCCGACCTTGACCGGGCGGAGGAGTGCCGGCCGCAGATGGCGTGGGTACCGGCCCAGCGTGCCTTCCTGCACTGGAAGCGCGGTCGGCCCGAGCAGGCGCTCACCGACTTCGGCCGGGCCCTCGCCCTCGACCCCTCCTACACCTGGGCGCTGGGCAGCCGGGCCCTCGCGCTGCTGGACCTGGGGCGCCTCGAAGAGGCGCTCGCGGACCTGGACCGGGCCGTCGACCTGCGCCCGGACTACGCCTGGGCCATGGTGCAGAGGTCGCGGATCCTCGAACGGCTGGGGAACTCGGCCGCCCGGCTCGCCGCGCTGGACCGAGCCGTCGAGGCCTCCGACGACCCGGCCATGGTGCTCAGGGAACGCGGTGACGCACACCTGCGGGCCGGGCGCCACGAGGAGGCGGTGGCGGACGCCGACCGGGCACTCGCACTGGAGCCGGACCACTGGTACGCCTTCGCCGTCCGGGGCCGGGCGTACCGGAGCATGCGGCAACCCCTGCGCGCACTGGCCGACCTGGAGCGGGCGGTGGAGCTCGAGCCCGGCGTGGAGGCGATGCTGCTGCTGCGGCAGTTCGCCTACCGGGAGGCGCGTGCCACGGACGAGGGGCGCGCCCACTGCGACGCGGTGGCGGCGCTCGCCCCGGACTCCGTGGCGTCCTGGATCCGCCGGGCCTCGGCGCGTACGGCGGCCGGGCGGCTGCCCGAGGCGCTGGCCGACGTCGACCGGGCCCTGGAGCTCGACCCGGAGCACCGCTGGGCGCGGGAGCGCAGGGCACGGCTGCGGTGCCTCCTCGGAGACGTCCGGGGCGGCCTGGCCGACATGGACCACCTGGTCGCCGCGGGCCGCGGCTCCGGGACCGAGGCCCTCCAGGAGAGGGCGTTCCTGCTCCAGCTGGTGGGCCGCTCCGCGCAGGCGCTCGCCGATCTGGAGCGGTGCACGGCCGCCGGACCGGACCGGTCGGCCGGTCGCCGTGCCGTGGCACTGTTCCACCTCGGGCGCCACCAGGAGGCGCTGGACGTCCTGTCGGTCCTGCCGCCGGGAGACCGGCAGGACCACCTGGAGACGGTCACGTGGTCGCTGCTGCGTCTCGGGCGGCTCCAGGAGGCGCGGGAGGCCGCGTCGGCCATGCGGGAGTCCGGACACCGGGAGGGCCTGCTGCTGCTCGCGATCGCGGAGAGCCGGATCCGGGGGTGCGGGGCCGCGGGCGAGCTGTGGCGGGCTTTCGAACGGCAGCACAGCTTCACCGTCCCGGACGAGCCCACCGTCGAGGAACTCCGCCTGCTGGTGGTCGCGCAGGCGGCCCTGGCCCGATGGGAGCCCGCCCTGCGCACATGGGAGCGGATCACCGGGCTGCCGCACCTCTGGTCGGACGTCGCCGACCTGCGGAACCATCTCGTCGAGCTCGACGCCTGCCCGGGCACCGACGCCGGACGGCTCGACGTCCTGCTCGGAACGGTCAGGGCGAGGACGGTGGCCCTGACCGTGGCAGCGGAGGGGGTCAGCCGACCAGCAGGTCCCGCTTCAGCTCCTTGAGCTCGCGCCCGTCGATGCCGAGCCCCTGCCGCAGGTAGGACCCGAACGAGCCGTACTCCTCGCGGACCTCGGTGTAGCCGGCGTCGAGGTACTCGGGGCGCACGTCGAGCAGCGGCTTGGAGACCGCGGCCTGCGGGGCCGGGAGGTGGGAGAGGATCGCCTCGTTGGCGGCGGCCCGGTAGGTGTTGCTGGCCAGGTAGTCGGCCATCACCGTCTCCTCGGGGACACCGAGGGCGGTGAGCAGGGCCGCGTTGTTCCAGCCCGTACGGTCCTTGCCGGCCGTGCAGTGGAAGAGGACGCCGTGGCGGTCCACGTCCGCGATGCCGTCGAAGACCGAGGTGTACGCGGCCTCGGCGGTGTCGCCGCTCACCATGAAGCGGTTGCCCTCGACCATCATGGCCTCGGCCTCGGCCGGGGTCTTCGGCATGGCGGTGAAGGCGGGCGTGCCCGCGAGGACGTCGGCGACGACATGGGTGGCGCCGGCGGGAACGCGGTCGGGGTCCTTGGCGCGCTCGCTCTCCATGCGGAGGTCGAAGACGGTACGGATGCCGAGGCGCTTCAGCTTGGCGAGGTCGTCCGGGGTGAGCAGGTTGAGGGCGTCGGAGCGGTAGATCTCGCCCATCTTCACCCAGTGGCCGTCGGCGGTGCGGTAGCCGCCCGCGTCACGGAAGTTGACCGTGCCCTGGAGCCTGATCAGCCGGTCGGCGAGGCGCAGCGCGGTGCCCCGGTCGGGGACGAGGTCGAACCAGCGGCGGTCGACGGCGCGCAGGCCGGAGACCGTGACCCTGCCCGCCGAGCCGCCACGGGCGACGGCGCGGCCGTCGGTGCGGACCGTCACGCCACGGACGCCGGGGGCGGTCCAGGCGACGGTGAAGGTTCCGTCGGCGTTCTCGGTGACGGTGGCGGCCGTGAAGGGGACGGAGGAGCGGTCCCGGTGGGCGGAGTGGCCGCCCCTGTCGGAGCGGTGGCTGTCGTGCGCCGTGGCGGCCGGTGCGGTGACGCCCAGGACGAGGGCGGCGGCGGCGACGGCGGCGGTGGCGGAGGTCTTGAATCGTGTCACGCGGCGGATCGTTCAAGCCATGTCGGAACTGCCGGTGAACGGCGGTCGAAGATGGACAGAAAGGCGTCCGATCGCAAAACGTTCCGTCCCGCGAATGCGCGAACCCGGTCGATTACAGTGCTGCGAGATCTGGTGCGCCGAGGGTTTCGGGGGAGGGCACGTCGTGACCACGACCGCTGCGGCCGTGTGGGGCCGCGCCGAACAGCAGGACTTCCGGGCCCGGGTCCGCGGCTGCCTCCTCGGCGGTGCGGTGGGCGACGCCTTCGGCGCGGGGGTCGCGGCGCTCTCCCTGGACGGGATCAGGGCCGCCCACGGCCCGGAGGGCCTCATGGAACCGGCCGCCGCGTACGGCAGACGCGGTGCGGTCACCGCCGCCACCCAGATGACCCTCTTCACCGTCGACGGGCTGATACGCGCCCAGGTCCGCCGCGACACGGGCGCCTGGCACCCGCCCACCGACGTCCACCGCGCCCATCTCCGGTGGGCGGCCACCCAGCGCGACTGGGGCCCGGACGAGCGCCGTACGGACAACGGCTGGCTCGCCCGCGAGGAGTGGCTCTACGCCCGCCGCGACCCGGCCCGCGCCTGCCTCACCGGCCTCGGCGACGAGATCCTCGGCACCCTCGACAAGCCCAAGAACCCGGACGCCGCGGACTCCGGGGCGCTCGTCCGCTCGGCCCCCTTCGGCCTCCTCGTCGGCTGGGAGCCGCAGCTCGTCTGCCAGCTCGCCGTCGAGTGCGCGGCGCAGACCCACGGCGATCCGGCCGCCCACCTCGCGGCCGGCGCGCTCGCCGTCGTCGTCCACGGTCTCGCGCGCGGCGAGAGCGTCGACGGCTCCGTCCAGCGGGCGCTGGCGCAGCTCAGCCTCCGCCCGGGCCACGAGCCCGTCACCGCCGCGCTCCAGCAGGCTCTCGGAGCCGTACGGCAGGGGATGCCGAACGCCCTGCGGGTCACGGACCTCGGCGCGGACGAGGACCGGGCCGAGGGCCAGCTCGCCGCCGCCGTCTACTGCGCCCTGGTCGGCGAGGACATCCGCCACGGCCTGCGCCTGGCGGTCAACCACGACGGCCCGTCCGCCGTGACGGGAGCCGTCACGGGCGCGCTGCTCGGCGCCCTTCACGGCGAGACGGCCCTCCCGCCGGCCTGGCTGGCCGAACTGGAGGGCCGTGCGACGATCCTCGAACTCGCGGACGACTTCGCGATGGAGATGACCCAGGGCGCCGCCCTGCACAGCCCCGCGGAGTCCCACCCCGGCTGGCTGGCCCGCTACCCCAGGGGCTGACGCACACCGGGGTGAACCCCGCCGACCACGCCCGCGGTCGGACCGGGCCGGGCGCGCCCGCGGGCCGGCCGGGACGACGCGGACTACGCCCGCGGCTGGGCGGCGGGCTCGCCCGACGCCTGCGGCGGGACGGCGGCGCCGCCGTCCTCGTCCGGGTCCTCGTTGATCCTGGCCAGGATCGCGTCCCGCTCCGGGGTGTCCTCGGGCTTGACGAAGCCGATCAGGATGTACAGGACCAGCGAGGTGGCGAGCGGCGAGACGATCTGGATCTGGAGCTCGACGCCGTCCAGGCCGTAGTTGGTCAGCCAGAAGACGAACAGCCCCGCGGCCCAGGAGACCAGCGCCGCCGTGGGGCCGGACTTCCGGAAGGTCCGCAGCAGACCCAGCATGAACGGGATCGCGATCGGCCCCATCAGACCGGCCACCCACTTGATGACGACGGTGATGATGTCCTTGAACGTGGGCGAGTTGACCTGGGTGGCGACCGCCATCGACAGCGCGAGGAACGCGATCGTCGACCAGCGCGCCGCGATCAGACCGGCCTGCTGCGTCCAGCGCCGTGCCGCCTTGCTCATGACGGGGGCGATGTCCCGGGTGAAGACGGCCGCGATGGCGTTGGCGTCGGAGGAGCACATGGCCATCGTGTGGGAGAAGAAGCCGACGATGACGAGGCCGAGCAGCCCGTGCGGGAGCAGCTGCTCGGTCATCAGGGCGTAACTGTCGGAGGCGTCGGGCTTCTTCGGGTCGACGAGCAGCGGCGCGACCCACATGGGGAAGAAGAGGACCAGCGGCCAGACGAACCACAGCACGGCCGAGAGCCGGCCGGAGCGGGTGGCCTCGCGGGCGTTGGGCGTGGCCATGTAGCGCTGGGCCTGGTTCCACATGCCGCCGCTGTACTCGAAGGTCTTGATGAAGAGGTAGGCGAGCAGGAAGGTCAGCGTGTACGGGCCCGCCGTCGGCGCGGTGTGGCCCTGGAGTTCGGGCCGGTCCCAGACGTCCCACAGCGCGCTGACCCCGCCCAGCTCGGCGAGGACGGCGACGAGCATCGCGATTCCGGCGAAGAACTGGATGACGAACTGGCCGAGTTCGGTGAGCGCGTCCGCCCAGAGTCCGCCGACCGTGCAGTAGATGCCGGTGATGACACCGGTGATGAGGATGCCCTGGTTGAGGGAGATCCCGGTGAAGACCGAGAGCAGGGTGGCGATCGCGGCCCACTTGGCGCCCACGTCGACGATCTTCAGCAGGACGCCGGACCAGGCGAGCGCCTGCTGGGTGGGGAGGTTGTACCGGTTCTTGAGGTATTCCAGCGGGGAGGCCACGTGGAGCCGCGAGCGCAGCCGGTTGAGGCGCGGTGCGAAGAGGTGGGCGCCGATCGCGATGCCGATCGCGATCGGGAAGGACCAGGTGACGTACGAGGTGACGCCGTACGTGTAGGCGATGCCCGCGTACCCGGTGAACATCACCGCGCTGTAGCCCGACATGTGGTGCGAGATGCCGGAGAGCCACCAGGGCATCTTGCCGCCGGCGGTGAAGAAGTCGGAGACGTCGTCCACGCGCTTGTGGGACCAGACTCCGATCGCGACCATGACGCCGAAATAGCCGATGAGCACGGCCCAGTCGAGACTGTTCATTGAGCCCCCTCCAGGGGTCCGGTCCGCCTTGTGAACGCCGTTCATGGTGTGGGGAGTTGTCAGGCGAGGACAACGCGACAGCAGGTCAAGAGAGAGTAAAATCGTTCTTCTTGTTGACCTGCGTTCACATTCCTGAATCCAGATGGGGTCAAAAAGGGCCGCACGGTGCGCCGTCGCGTACCGTGCGGCCCGGGTCTCCGTCCGCGGCCGCTAACGCATCAGCTCACCCGCGTTGACCAGCAGCGACTGCCCGGTGATCGCCCGCGCCCGGTCGGAGGCGAGGAACGCCGCCGCCTCGGCCACGTCCCCGTCGGTCGCCAGCTCGGGCAGGGCCATCCGCTCCGTGAGCCGGGCGAGCACCTCGGCCTCCGGCACCTCCTCCGTGAGCGCCGCGAACTGGACGTACGCCTGGACCGGCGGGCCCCACATCCAGCCCGGCAGCACCGTGTTGACCCGGATCCGGTGCGGACCGAGCTCGCGCGCCATCGAGTACATCGCCGAGGTCAGCGCCCCCTTCGAGGCCGCGTACGCCGCCTGCCGCACCTGCGAGGGCGCCGCGATCGCCGACTGCGTACCGATGAGGACGACGGAGCCGCCCCGTTCCTTCAGCGCCGGCAGACAGGCCCGCGTCATCCGCAGGGTGCCCAGCAGATTGACGTCCAGGACGCCCTGCCAGGTCGCGAAGTCGGCGTCCTCGATCCCGCCGAAGTAGCTGTCCCAGGCGGCGACATGGACGACGGCGTCGACGGCGCCGAACCGGTCGAGCGCGAGCGCGGCGAGCGCCTCGCACTGCGCCTCGTCCGTGATGTCGGTGGCGCGGTGGGCGGTGCGGCGCCCCTCCGGGTCGATCTCGGCGGCCGACTTGACGAGGTTGGCCTCGGTGCGCGCGCCGAGGACCGCGTTGCCCCCGTCCCGTACGACCGTCTCGGCGATCCGGTGCCCGAGCCCGGCGCCGACGCCCGACACGACCACGGTCTTTCCCTGGAGCAGCATCCGGGTGCCTCCCGACTCTGGCGATCGATCTGACGACCCGTCAGAGTAGGGACCCCGGAAGGACAAGGGAAGGGGTACGGATGAGTGACGAGACGTACGCGGAGCTGGCGGCGGTCGGGCCGTACGGGGTGCACCCGGGCCACGCCCTGATCACGATGGTCGAGCCGCACCCGGGCCACGAGTACGCCTACAACCGCTGGTACGAGGACGACCACTACTACGCGGGCGCCATGGCGATGCCCTGGATGTTCGCCGGCCGCCGCTGGGTCGCCACCCGCGACCTCCAGGAGCTCCGCGCCCCGGAGAAGTCCGCCGTCGCCCAGCCGGTCACGGCCGGCTGCTACCTCTCCACCTACTGGGTCACCGAGGGCCGCTACGACGCCCACATGAAGTGGACCGTCGGCATCAACAAGCGGCTCAACCGCGACGCCCGCGTCTACCGCGACCGTACGCACGTCTTCACGGCCTTCCAGGACCACGAGGCGACCGTCTACCGCGACGGCGCCGCCGGCCCCCGCGACTTCCACGCCCTCGACCACCCGTACCAGGGCCTGATCCTCCAGGTGATCGACGCGGAGAGCCCCGAGGCGCGGGCGGAGCTGCTCGAACAGCTCGTCGCACGCGAACTGCCGAAGCGTCTCACCGGCTCCCCGGCCGCGATGGTCACCGTCTTCCGCCCGACGCCGCTGCCGGGGGACCGGATGACCTACGTGAAGCAGGTCGAGGGCGTCGACACCCGGCTGACCCTGCTCTGGTTCCTGGAACGCGACCCGCGCGCCTGCTGGGCGGACCACTTCGCCGACCTGACCACGCTCGCCGCCGACACGGGCCGGGTCGAACTGGTCGCCCCCTTCATCCCCACGATCCCGGGCACGGACCGGTACGTGGACCGACTCCGCTGAGGACATGGCCGAGCCCCCTCGGCCAAGACGGCGGACCGGTCGAGAGGGCTCTTTCCGTACGTACCTGTGGTGCTCCGAACACGCGGGCTCAGAACGCCCCGTTGCTCACTTCGCCGACGAAGGCGTTCCACGACGCCGAGCCGAAGGCGATGGCCGGACCCTCGGGGGCCTTGGAGTCCCGGACCGCGATCGCCGCGACGACGGGCGATTTGACTTCGACGCAAGCCCCGTTGCCGCCGGAATAGGAGGACTTCGTCCAGGTGTCCGTCGCGCCCTGAATAATCGCCATGTTCTTCACTCCGGTTCTGCCAGTGGTGTGTCGCGCCAACCTTCAGGCTGGCGTGATCGACGCTACTCGCCGGTCCTGTCGCGTGGGGCTGACGTTCACCCGACCGGATGGCATATTCCAACTGGACTTCCATGGGAGCGATTCCGCGGTGTACCGTACCGACCTCTTCAGCCGGGGGTCGGGTCGAATGACCGCTTTCACCCCCGAATCAGAGAATTCGGATGGATCAGTCGTTTCCGGCGTTCAGCCGGCCGCGTAGGACTTGGCGATGTCCGAAATGAACTCCCGGGTCTGTTCGACATTCAGCGCCTGCGCCCGCAGATGTTCGTACATCACGCTGTACTTCGCGACGTCCTGCGCCTTCTCCAGATACAGGTCGCTCGTGACGCCCTCGATGTACACGACGCTCGAATCGGACGTGTCCGGGAATTCCAGGATCGCGTAGTGACCGCTGATACCCGGATGCGCGCCCATCTCGAACGGCAGAACCTGCACGGTGACGTGCGGCAGTTGCGACTGCTCGACGAGGTGCTCCAGCTGCTGGATCATCAGCTGCCTGTTGCCGACGACCCGGCGCAGCGCCCCCTCGTCGATGACGGCCCACAGCCGCAGCGGACGCTCCTCGTCCTTGATCCGGTCCTGGCGCCGGGTGCGGACGGTGACCCGCTTGTCGATGTCCGTCGGACTCGACTCCGGCAGCGCGCCGGTGATCACGGCCTCCGCGTAGCCGTGCGTCTGCAGCAGACCGGGGATGATCTGCGGCTCGTACACCCGCAGGCTCTCCGCGTCCGTCTCCAGGCCGATGTAGACGCTGTACGGGATGTCGCCGAAGGCGTGCCACCAGCCCTGCTGGCGGGAGTCCTTGGCCATCTGCATCAGCGACTCGACGACCCGCTCGTCCTCGACCTCGTAGACCCCGCACAGGTCGCGGACATCGCGCTGGCTGATGGAACGGCGGCCGTTCTCGAGGCGGCTGATCTTCGACTGGGAGACGAGGAGACGCTCGGCGACCTGCTCGGCCGTCATGTTCTTCGCTTCCCGGAGCCGGCGCAGCTCCTGGCCCAATCGGCGTCGCCTGACGGTGGGGTTGACGTTGGACGCCACGGAAACTGCACCTCCGGCTGTCGGCTGCGTAGCTGTACGTATCTACTGCTTGGCAGACTGCCACCAAAGGTGCGCCGTGCGCTGGGAAATGACGACAACGTGTGCGGTGCGGACCCTGAGGTCCGCCCCGCACACGTCGTCCGTGCGGCTCCCTGACGGGTTCTGTGGTGCGTACGTGCTCAGTGCGCGGCGACGCGGGCCATGCTGCCGCGACGCGGCTGCTGCGGCACGCCACCGGGCGCACTGCGGCGCGGCTGGGCCGCCACGCCGTTCTGGACGTCCATCACGGCGTGCGCCACGAGTCCGCCCATGGGGTCGTGCCGGATCAGGTCGCGCAGCCGGGACCGCGACGACCGTCCTTCGTTCCCCGGGTACAGGTGCTTGCCGAGACCGACCGCGTGGGCCAGCGCGGCGAGCGCCGCGGTCCGCGGGTCCGGCGGTACGCCGGTGCGGATCGCACTGTCCAGCCGGGCCCTGATGTCCCGGCTGATAGCCGTGTCCGTCGCCTGGTAGCGAGTCGTCGGCAGTACTCCGCACATCTGGCCCTCCACGGCATGCACCATGCCGCAGCGCTCCAGATGAGCGAGGTAGATCTGGCGCAGCCCCAGTCGGGGCCCGCCAATCCAGTGGACGGCCCGTACCGGGCTGCCGCGACGGCGCAGCAGTTCCAGTGCGGAGTCCAGAGTCGGATCTCCGGTCGGCCGTGGCATCACCACGGCGATACGATCCCCGTCAGGGGCTATCCGTCCTGCCAGAGCCAGCTCCACTAGCTGTGCTCCGGCCAGGCCGAGGTCGAGCGACTGCGGCTGCGCTGTGGTACCCGTGGCCGGGTCCAGAGCGAGCAGCAGAAGCTCCTCCGGAATTGTTCTGCGGCTCCTGCCCATCCATGCCTCCCCGCGTGGATGAGTCACAGGGTGACCCCTCTCACATTCATCTGTCGAGAGCGCCTGGGTGCTTCGTACGGGAACCAGTAGGTATGTCGTTCTCGTCTAGCACGGGGGCCAAGGGGTTCACACAGGACACTGGTACATGGTTCGGACGTACGCATGACGCATGGAGGAGGCACGGTGGCGGGCGAGTCCCCCGACAAGGCGGAGCAGCAGGAGTCCTCGGAGGACACGACTGCCGGCGGTGGCGGCCGGGATCCGCGGCTGTCGGTTCTCCGTGAGCCCGCGTCACCGGTCCGGGTCGACCAGCCGACGGCCGTCTTCAGGGCGCTGGCGCCCCGGAAGCCGGAGGACGACGCTCCGGCGGAGCCGTCGGACGACGGCGGCGAGGCGGATGCCGAGGAGTCGGTGGACGCCGCGGACGCCGCGGACGCCGCGGACGCCGAGGACGCAGTCGAGTCGGCGGATGCCGGGGACGCCGCGGATGCCGGGGACACGGAGGACTCTGCGGAGGCGGCCGGGGAGGGCGACCGGCTGAGGGCCGCGGTGGCGGCCTGGGTCGCCACGGATGCTCCCGAGGCCGACAGCTCCGGCGAGCGGGCCTCCGACGCCGACGACGAGGACGACGCCGACGAGGACGACGCCGTCGACGACGACGCCGCCGAGGACGCGGGAGAGGGCGCCGGCGAGGCCGCAGAGGCTCCGCAGGGCGCCGACGACCACTCGGCCGAGACCGAGACCGAGCCGGCCGACAGTGACGCAGCAGCCGACGCCGACGCCGACGCCGGCGTCGGCGCCGACGACAGCGACGACGACGCCGGAGACGACAGCGACGTCGACGCGTCCGACGCGGCGCCCGTCTCCGACGCCCGCACGCCCTCCGGAGCGTCCTGGTTCGCGCGCAAGCCCGCCGAGCAGCAGGCCTCGGCCGAGGCTGGGGCCGTGGCTGAGGCCGAGGCCGAGGCCGACGAGCAGGACGCCGCCGACGGATCCGCGGACGCCCCCGTCGATGCGGACGCCGATCCCGTCGATCAGCCCACCACCATGTTCCGCGCAGTCCGGCCGCCGGTCGTGGACCAGCCCACGGCCATGCTGAAGATGCCGGTCGCCCCGGAGCCCACCCGCCCGTCCACCCCGCAGTCCGCCCCCAAGCCCGCCCCGGAGCGCCCGAGCACCTTCGTGCCCCTCCGGCCCGAGACGCCCACGGCGGCCCCCACGGCGGCCCCGACGGCCCCCAAGCCCGCCGCCTCCGCCCCCGTACCCCCGCCGTCGCTCGGCGAGGCCGAGCGGACCAGGCAGCAGCCGATGCCGCCGCTGCCCCCGCTCGACCTGCTCGCCGAGCTGACGAACACCCCGCCCCCGCCGCCGACCCCGATGCGCAACACCATGCGGCGCGTGCGGATCTGGACGCCGCTCGTCGTCCTGCTGTTGATCGTCTTTGCGGTCGTACAGTTCGTCAGACCGCTCCCCAACCCCACCCTCACGCTCTCCGCCGCCCCCACGTTCACCTTCGAGGGCGGCGAGCTGCAGATGCCGTGGCCCACCGAGGGCCAGGGTGCCGCCGAGGTCGAGGGCGTCGGTTCGCTCGGTACGTACGGGCCCCAGAAGCCCGCCCCGCTCGCCAGCGTGGCCAAGACCATGACGGCGTACGTGATCCTTCGCGACCACCCGATCAAGGGGAAGGACGAGGGCCCCGAGATCGAGATCGACAAGAAGGCCGCCGACGAGGCCGGCGCGGAGTTCGAGTCGACCGCGCAGGTCAAGGAGGGCCAGAAGTACTCGGAGAAGGAGCTGCTCCAGCTCCTCATGATCCCGTCCGCGAACAACGTGGCCCGACGGCTCGCCCGCTGGGACGCCGGTTCGGAGGCCGCGTTCGTCGAGAAGATGAACGCCGCCGCGAAGGACCTCGGGATGACGGATTCGACGTACACCGACCCGTCGGGCCTGGAGGCGACCACCGTCTCCACCCCGCAGGACCAGCTGAAGCTGGCCAAGGCGGTCATGCAGTACGACGTGTTCCGCGAGATCGTGAACATGCCGAACCTCACCGTCGACGGCATCCCGGGTCAGATCGAGAACAACAACAACATCGTGCTGGAGCCCGGTGTCAGCGGCATCAAGACCGGCTCCTCCACGCCCGCGGGCGGCAACCTGCTCTGGTCCGCGAACACGGTGATCGACGGCAAGCAGCGCCGGATCCTCGGCATCGTCATGGGAGTGAAGGACGCCGCGACGCTGCACAAGAAGCTCCAGAAGTCGATCGACCTCAGCCTCGCGCTGATCCAGCAGGCCCAGAAGGACGTCACCTCCGCCGCCGTGGTCCGCAAGGGCCAGGTCGTCGGCTACATCGACGACGGCCTCGGGGGCCGTACCCAGGTCGTCGCCGACAAGGAGCTGAAGGCCGTCGGCTGGCCGGGTCTGAAGGTCGACCTGGAGCTCACCGACGGCGGCAAGGCCCTCCCGCACACCGGCAAGGCGGGTGACGTCGTCGGCCAGGTGTCCATCGGCACCGGCACCGGCAAGGTCAGCGCGCCCGTCTCCCTCCAGAAGGACCTGGTGGAGCCCGGCTTCGACAAGAAGCTGACCCGTCTGGGCTGACTTGTCAGGGCGCCCCGGTCTCTCCGGGGCGCCCTGCTGTTAGCGTTCCGGAGGCCAGGACATGGGCGAAAGGCAGTTCGGGAGTAGCACGGGAGAGGGCCGCGAGTGACCACCGCCGAGCCGACACGCGCCGACGAGAGCGTGCCCCCGCATTCCTCCGTGCGTCCCTCCGTCTCCGCGCGAATAGACCTCCCGACACCCCGGAGACCCGCCGAGCCGGCTCCCGCACAGCGCCCGCGCAGGCGCCGCCGCCGCTACCCCGTCATGATCGCGACGGCTCTCGCGGCGCTCACCCACGTGCTCTGGTTCTTCCTGTTCGCGAACAGTGGCGGCGACCTCGCCGCGCAGGACGCGTGGGCCGAGTTCGTGGGCCGTCACCCGGACTCCGCGTACAACCTCGCCTGGTACGGCGGGATGCACCCGGTCTCGTACAGCGTCGTCTCGCCGTACGTCATGTCGGTGCTCGGCGTGCGCTCGACGATGATGATCGCGGGCACGGTCTCGGCCGGGCTCACGGCGCTGATCCTGGTGCGGGTCCGGACGGTGCGCAATCCGCTGGCGTGCTCGCTGGCCGGCGTCTTCGCGTTCCTGTGCAACGCGCTGTCGGGGCGGGTGACGTTCGGGCTCGGCATGATGTTCGCGCTGGGCGCCGTCGCGGCCGTCTTCTGCTGGCCGTACCGCTGGCGCCGCAGACGCTGGGCGAAGGCGGCGGTCGCCGCCCCGCTCGCCGGGCTCGCGACCGCCTGCAGCCCGGTCGCCGGTCTCTTCCTCGGTGTCGCGGCGGCGGCGCTCTTCCTGAACCGGCGGCGCCCGGGCGCGTACGCCCTCGGTCTCGCCCCGGTGCTCGTCGTCGCGGTCTCCTCCTGGCTCTTCCCCTTCTCCGGTACGCAGCCGATGTCGTGGGCCTCCACGGCGCTGCCGTTCCTCTTCGGGGTGCTGTGCCTCGTCCTCGTGCCGCGCGACTGGCGCACGGTCCGTACCGGCGCGGCCGTGTACTCCGCGGGCACACTGCTGACCTGGCTGATCGACTCGCAGATCGGCTCGAACGTCTCGCGGCTCGTCATGCTCTTCGCGGGCGTGGTGCTGCTCGCCGCGCTGCCGTACGCGGTCCCGCGCTCCCGCACGTGGTACGCGATCCTGCTGGCGTTCGCCGGGCTGAACGTCTGGATCGGGTTCAAGGGCGTCGACGACGTCATCCGCACCGCCCCGGACGCGTCGTGGACGCGCGAGGTCGCGCCGCTGATCAACCAGCTCCAGGTGCGCGGGGCGGAGAAGGCGCGGGTCGAGGTCGTGCCGGCCTCCAGTCACCGCGAGTCCTCGGCCCTCAGCCCGTACATCAACCTGGCGCGGGGCTGGAACCGGCAGGCTGACATGGAGCGGAACCCGCTCTTCTACGACGACACCCTGAACGCCACGAACTACCAGGACTGGCTGGACCGCTGGGCGGTGCACTACGTGGTCCTGCCGACCGGGGCACCGGACTCGGGCGCGGAGCTGGAGGCGGAGCTCGTCGGGGACGGGCTGCCGTACCTGAGGCAGGTCTGGTCGGACCAGAACTGGCGGCTGTTCGAGGTGGACGACCCGACCCCGCTCGCCAACCCGCCGGCCGACGTGCTGCGGGCGGGCGCCAACGAGGTCGTGATCGAGGTCGACGGGCCGGGCCGGGTGCTGATCCGGGTGCCCTACTCGCCGTGGCTCGCGCTGGTCGACGAGAACGGCGGCAAGATCGAGCCTCCGCAGGAGACGGAGGCGTCGAAGGCGGCCCGCGAGGAGTCGCCGACGGAGCTGGAGAAGGTCTTCCTCAACGAGTCCGGCTGTCTGCTGAAGGCGGAGGCGGACGGGGAGGGCGACGAGTGGACGGAGCTTCTGGCGCCGAAGGCGGGCGTGTACCGGCTCTCCGCGCCGTACAAGTTCTTCCCGCGAGGAACCGCATGCCCGGAGGAACTCCGCTGATTGGGCCGTAAGGTGTGCGGCTATGGCATGCGAGGAATGCGGTGGAGCGGGCCGAGGCCCGCTGCCGGGAATGGCGTGCCGGCGCTGCGGCGGCGTCGACCTCATGGGGACACGGCGGGGCGGCGGCGTCGACCGGACGAGTACACGGCGCGGCTCCGCGTGGGCGCTGGTGGCCGTGGTGGCGGTGGGGTGCCTGGCGCTGGTCGTGTCCCTGCGCGACGACTCGGAGGAGCGGCCACCGGCGGCGGCATCGGATCCTCCGGTACGGACCCTGCCGACGCGGAACGGCCCGACGGCGTTTCCCGGCGGAGCCGGGTCGGCCCTGCCGAGCGCGAGCACATCGTCCGCCGGCTCTCCCTCGACGTCCGCCCACCCGTCCGCGTCCACCCGGCCACCGCACACCTCTCTCCCTCCGTACGAGGTGTGGGCGGGCCCGGGCTGTACGGGAGCCGGGGCGACCTACACGGAGACGGGCCGGTTCAGCGACGGCTTCGAGGGCTGGTACACCGTGAACGCCGGCGGCTTCCGTGGCGGGGGCTGCGACGGCCGCTTCTCGGCCGTGCCGATGTCGGGCAGTTCGACGAAGGACCATGACGGCCGGGCCACTTGGAGCTGGCACGTGGGCGAGGGGTACGGGACGTGCGCCCTGGCGGTCCACGTCCCCAGCCCGCCGCGCCCCCGGGACGCCGCGGGCGAGCCCACGTTCTACCAGGTCCTGGCCAACGGCACTCCGTACGCCACCTTCACCGTCTACCAGCCCGCGAACGTCGGTGCGCTCCTCCCGGTCGGCAGCTACCCCCTCGGCACCCCCACCTTCACGGTCCGCCTCCTGGACCGCGGCCAGGACTGGGGCTCGGATGCGCGTGAGGGGGCGCACCACGCGGCGGGCCAGATGCGGCTGACGTGCCGGGCGTGACGACGGCGGCCTGGTGACCTCGGTTTACCGAGAGCCTCTGTTGACTCGGTTCACGGAAGGTGATGTCATTGCGTCAGTTCACGTGTGTCTAGGGGGATCAATGCTGGGTCTGCTGCTCTCGTTCGTGCTGGGCACGCTCGCCCGGCTCGTCCTCTGGCTGCTGTTGCTGGCCCAGTTCGGCGGAGCGATCCTCGCGGCCATGGGCGCGGCCTGGCTGGGCGTCCGCGCATGGGCCACCCGCGACGGTGGCCGGCTCGCGATCCCGCCGGCCGCGCTCGTGCTCGTCGGGGTGGGGGCGATTCTCATGACGACGGCGGTGCTGATGTTCTCGGCGGGGGAGCGCATCGATCTTCCCGACATGTGACGCGCCGGAACGAGCGGGAGCCGCTGCCTCCGTCGTCGCCTCACGGACTCGCGACCGTCGCTGCGCACTCCCGCCGGGTGCCGGCTCTACACCGCAGGCGACATGGAACGCCTGCACCGCATCGTCGTCTACCGGGAGCTGGGCCTCGGCCTCGACAGGATCCGGGTCGTCCTGGACGACCGGACCGCGGACCTGCCCGCCGCGCTGCGCGCGCAGCGCGCCCAGGTCGCCGAACGGATCGACCGCCTCCAGCGGCTCGGGGCCGGGCTGGACCGGATGATCGAGGCCCACGAGCGTGGCCTGCTGCTGACCGTCGAGCAGCAGGCCGCGATCTTCGGCCCCGACTGGGACCCGGACTCGCCCGCCCGAGCGCGCGAGCGCTACGGAGACACCGTGCAGTGGCGGCCGTACGCGGAACGCTCGGCCACGCGCGGACCGGAGGAATGGCAGGCCGTCGCCGATGCCAACGCCGAACTCGACCGTGCGCTCGCGGAGGCGATGGACGCCGGTGTTACGCCCGGTAGCCCGGAGGCGAACCAACTCGTCGAACGGCACCGGGAGATGTTCGCCTCGTACTTCCCCCCTCTCCCGGCAGATGCAGGTGTGTCTCGGCCGCATGTACGAGTCCGATCCGGGCTTCGCCGCCCACTACGACGGCATCCGCGCCGGCCTCGCCTCATGGTTCCGCCGGATCGTCGACGCCGGTGCGCGCGCCCACGGCATCGACCCCGACACGGCGACTTGGGAGTAGTGGCGGTCGGAGAACGGCGGGCGACCTCCCGTACAACCCTGAGTGCACGTCCGTACAACTGTCCGACCTCCTCGCGGGTCTTGTTGGGGCGTGGGGAACCACGCCGGACCCACCCGCCCGTCTCCGAGGAGGCTCCACTCCATGTCATCCGCCCATGCCCACGGCCGTGCCCGTACCTCCCGGTTCCGGCTGACCGCCGTCGGTGTCGCCGTCGCCCTGGCCGCCACGACCGCCGGTACGCTCGCCGGCCCGGCGACCGCCGCGACGGCGCCCCCCGCCGGTGCGGGGGAGGTCGCGCGGCAGGGCGCCGGGGACGCGGCCTTCCCGTTCACCGGCGGTTACCTGACCGCGGGCCCCAGCGGATTCCTGGGCGTCCGGACGGACGGTGTCCACGTCTGGATGCGGTACGCCGACGGTTCGGGCACCACGTTCCCGAAGAGCGACGGGATCACGTACCGAGGCGCCGTCGGAGCCGACGTCGTGGTGGCGAGCGAGGGCACCCGCCACACCGTCCACGACATGGCCGAGGGCGGCGAACCGGTCGTCATCGACGTCCCGTACACGCTGCGCGAGGTCAACGGCACGACGCTCGTGATGCTCGACACGGCGACCAAGGAGCTCCACCTCGTCAGCCGGGCGCCCGGCGGCGAGGTCGTCGACCGCAAGGTGACGGGGATGCCGCCCGGCGTCCCCTGGACGTTCTACGGCTCCCCGCCCGGAACGGTCGCCGTGGAGACCTCGGCCCCGGACTTCGACTTCCGCATCGCCCTGATCGACGTGGCCACGGCTGCCACCGTCGAGACCTATTCCACCGGCTGGCACAGCGACTTCGCGCAGATCACGCCCGACCACGTGCTCTGGGAACCGGGGGTGGGCAAGACCAGGATCGTGGACCGGAAGACCAAACAGGGCGAGACCCTCCCCTACCGGGCGCAGATCGTCCTCGGCGGGGACTGGCTGGCGATCACGGGCGGCCCCGGGCTCGTCGTCGACGGGGTCACGTACCCGGACAGGCCCATGGTCCTGAAGTCGCTGAAGGACGGCCGGAAGATCCCGCTCCTCGACCTCGCGTACCGTGGCACCCCCATCGGCGACGGCACGTTCCTGCTGTCCGGCGGCACCTTCGCGCAGGGCCAGGGCCTCTTCCGCCTCTCGCTCGACGCGAGCGGCAACCCGGTGGCGCCCATGATCGCGGACGGGCAGCGCCCCCTGGAGATGGTCGTGACGCAGGCGAACGTTCCGAGCGTGTACCGCTTCGACGGCACGGACAGGCGTGTGACCTGGCAGACCAGCGATTCGGACATGGGGGTCTCGCTGGAACTGACACATGTGGCCACCGGGCGCAAGGTGCGACTGTGGAGCTACTACGACGAATTCATCAAGTGGAACGGGTACCTCGACCAGGTGATCGGCGCCTACAACGGCGCGTACACCTGGAAGATGACCGCCTACCCGGCGTCCCAGGTGGGCCCGGCGGCGGTGAAGACCGGTACGACCACGGTGGACCGTGGCACCGCGCCCCGCGACTTCAACGACAACGCCCACGCGGACGCGCTGGTCCGCGACAGCTCCGGCAACCTCTCCGCGTACGACATGAGCCAGCTGAACGCCATGGGCAACAGCCCCGACTGCCACGAGGAGGGCTGCCCACCGGTCGTGCGCGACCCGAAGCCGGACGTGCTGGGCACGGGCTGGAACACGTACACGCTGATGGCCGCCACGGACGACGTCGTCGGCCGCGACCGCGACGGCGTGCTCTGGCTCCACCGGCGCGACAAGCAGAAGTTGCTGCCGCGCACGAAGGTCGGCGGCGGCTGGCAGGTCTACAACAAGCTCGTCGGCGGCTCGGACCTGAACGGCGACGGCCGGGGCGACCTCCTGGCCACGGACACGTCGGGTGTGCTGTGGTTCTACGCCTCCACCGGGGACGCCAAGTCCCCGTTCAAGCCGCGCAAGAGGATCGGTGGCGGCTGGGGCGTCTACAACCTGCTCACGGCCCCGGGCAACATCGCGGGCGCGGCGGGCGGCGACCTCCTGGCCCGCGACACCTCCGGAACGCTCTGGCTCTACCTGGGCAGGGGCGACGGCACGTTCACGGCCCGGCGCAAGATCGGCGGCGGCTGGCAGAAGTACACCCACATCATCCCGGCGGGCATCAACGGCCAGGGCGTGGCCGACCTCTACGCAGCCGGCCCCGGCGGCTCCGCGTCGTACTCCGGCCGCAACAGCACGACCCGCCCCTTCGACCCGGCCCACCCCCTGCCCCTGCGCAGCGACTCCACCCGCTTCAAGACCTTCTTCTGATCCCGGCAGCAAACCCGCAGGGCCACCCACCGAGATCGGTAGGTGGCCCTGCGGTCTGTGCCCCCGGCAGGATGAGCTGTTCACCGACGGCGGCAACGACGCCGTGGTCCGTATCCCAGGCCGCCGCCTCCCCGGCGTTCTGATCCAGGCGGACACCCTCAGCATCCTCCAGTCAGACGTGGCCGAGCTCGTCGAACTGTGCGCCGTCGGCGACCTGGAGGAGGTCCGGCACGCGGCGACTCTCCTCCATGCCGACCTGGTGGCCGAGCTTCAGCGCTCCACGGACGCGCTCGAAGCCCACGGAATCGCCCGGCCCTTCTGATCCATAGCTCGATAGAGATCGGCCAATCACGCACATACAGGCCGCACTTTGGGTCTACAGGGATGCCACGGGACAGGACCGGCTGCTGTGGTTGCTGTGCTTCGCTGATGTACCGCTACCTCAGGGCTTCATCCCTAGCAGGTCGATCACGTCGGCTCCGGGTGCGGAATCAACCCGCGTGCCACCTCGATCGCTGGTCCGCTGGGGCCCGCCGGCCGCCGCTATGTGCCCTGTCGATGTCAGCTGCCGATGTCAGTGGTCGACTTGACGGCCCGATTACGACGCAAGGTCACTGGGCTCGAACATGCAGCAGCCCGGTGGTCACGGTTACTGGCTGGTCACCGAGTCGAGAGCTGCGGCAAGAGCAGCTTGCGGGAAGGGCGACGCCGCCTCTCGTCCCGGATGTGACCCATGCGGCGATCCTCCCGTATGTCCACAATGAGATGGTCTGTCCATAATGCGGCCCATGATTTGACATGCCTGATAGGCGCTACAAGCGTTGCCAAGGACAAGGCGACTGAAGACGTTGTCGCGCAGCCGAGCAAGGACAAGGCGACTGAAGACGTTGTCGCGCAGCCGAGAGGGAGCTGATTCAAGATGCCGAGCAGGCTGACACCCAGACGGCTGGGAGCTGCACTCGCCGCAGGCGCCGCAGCGTTCGCGTTGGGCATCGGCGGCGCAGGTGTCGCTGACGCCAAGATCCAGCCGGTCGACACCCAGTGCACCAACAATGGCGGCCAACAGCCCGGTGGCCAGCAGCCGAGCTGCGTAGGCGGCGGGCTCACGCAGGAGAGCGAGAACCAGAACCCGGCCGGCCATGCCCCACCCGGACAGAACTGACGTCACACGATGACAGGAATGGAATACCCTCCCTGGCAGCGGGTCTCGGAGACCCGCTGCTCCCTCTATGTGCCTGAAACTCGCTGAGGGGCACCCCCGATTCCTCCGGCGTGGCGGCATCATCCTCACCACGTTCCCCACCGGCCGCACCCGCGCCCTCGTCGAGCCGCCCCAGGCGGAGGCGCGAGAGTTGGGTCCCTGGTCCCTGGACGAGACGCTCGGCTTTCTCGCCGCCGCCCGTCGCGACCCGCTGTACGCCGCCTTCGTCCTCGCCATGCACCGGATGCGGCAGAATCAGCGGGCCAAGGCGGGGGAGAAGTGGCAGGAATGCGGCTACGTCTTCACCACGAGCACGGGCCGCCCCGTCGAGCCGCGCAATGTGTACCGCTCCTTCACCCGCGTCGCCGCCTCCGCAGGCCTCCGCGCGAGGCGGCCCGGTCGTGAGTGACCGCGGCCGTTGATGTCAGAAGTAGACGTCAAAGGCCACCTACCAGGATCGGTAGGTGGCCTTTGCGCTTGTGCCCCCGGCAGGATTCGAACCTGCGACACCCGCTTTAGGAGAGCGGTGCTCTATCCCCTGAGCTACGAAGGCGTGGTGCTCGGGGCCCCGTCGGCTGCGTGGTCCCGGGCTCTCCTGGGGGATGGCCAGGAGAAGTACCGGGGACAGCCTAGCGGACCGGGGTGGTGGTTCGCTGGGGCCCTTCGGGTCAGCGGGTGACCTCGCGGTTGAAGACCGCCCGGGACCAGAGGTAGCCGATCAGGGCGAGGGCCGTGCACCAGGCCAGGGCGATCCAGCCGTCGTTGCCGATCGGGGTGCCGAGGAACAGGCCGCGCAGGGTCTCGTTGATCGGGGTGAAGGGCTGGTACTCGGCGAACCAGCGCAGCGCCGTCGGCATCGAGTCCGGGGTGACGACCGCGCTGCCGAGGAAGGGCAGGAAGGTCAGGGGCAGCGGGCCGTTGCTCGCGGACTCGACCGTCTTGGCGCCCATGCCCATCGCCGCGGACAGCCAGGCCATCCCGAAGGCGAGGAAGACGAGCAGGCCCAGGGCGGCCAGCCACTCGATCAGCGTGGCGTTCGGGCGGAAGCCGATCGCGAGGGAGACGCCCGTGACGAGTACCAGGACCGCCGTGACCTGGATGACGCTGCCGAGGACATGGCCGGTGAGGATGGAGCCGCGGGAGATCGACATCGTACGGAAGCGGTTGACGATGCCCTCCGTCATGTCGGTGCAGACCGACACGGCCGTCGCGACGGCCCCCGAGGTCGCCGCCATCAGGATGATGCCGGGCACCAGGTAGTTGATGTAGTCGCCGCGGTCGTCGCCCGCCCCGATGCCCATGCCGAGCGCGCCGCCGAAGACGTACACGAAGAGCAGCAGCATCAGCAGCGGCATCACGAGGATCGAGATCGTCATCGACGGGTAGCGCTGCATGTGCTTGATGTTGCGGCGCAGCATCGTCATGGAGTCGCGCAGGGCGTACGAGCGGTCGGCCTTGGCGGGCTCGGCCGGGGTGAGGGTGGCGGTGCTCATCGGTTCGACTCCTTCTGAGTGGTGGCGGCGTTCTGCTTGCCCGTGAGAGTGAGGAAGACGTCGTCGAGGTCGGGGGTGTGCACGGTGAGCGACTCGGCCCGCAGCCCGGTGCTGTCGAGGGTGTCGAGGATGGCGCGGAGGTTGGCGACCGAACCGTCGCTGGGGATCTGCAGAGTGAGCGACTCGTTGTCGCGGGTCGCGACGCCGAAGATCGCGGCCGCCGAGGCGAGCTCGTCCTCGTCGGCGAACTGGAGTCGGACATGGCCGCCGGGGATCAGCCGCTTCAGCTCCTCCGCGGTGCCCTCGGCGACGAGCCTGCCGTGGTCGAGCACCGCGATGCGGTCGGCGAGGTGGTCGGCCTCCTCCAGGTACTGCGTGGTGAGGAAGATCGTCACGCCCTGATCCGTGACCAGGTCCCGGATCAGCTCCCACATCACGCGGCGGCTGCGCGGGTCGAGGCCCGTGGTCGGTTCGTCGAGGAAGATGATCCGCGGCCGGCCGACCAGCGTCATCGCCAGGTCGAGCTTGCGGCGCATGCCGCCCGAGAAGGTCGCGACGTTCTTGCGTGCCGCCTCGGTCAGCTCGAACCGCTCCAGGAGTTCGGCCGTGCGCCGCCGGCCCTCGCCGCGACTCAGGTGGTGCAGGTCGGCCATGAGGAGCAGGTTCTCCTCGGCGGTGAGCAGGCCGTCGACGGCGGCGAACTGTCCGGTGACGCCGATCAGGCCGCGTACCGAGCGGGCGTCGGCGGCCACGTCGTGGCCCCCGATCCGCGCCTGGCCGCCGTCGGCCGTGATCAGTGTGGAGAGGATCTCCACCGTGGTGGTCTTGCCCGCCCCGTTGGGGCCGAGCAGGGCGAAGATCGTGCCCTCGGGGATCTGCAGGTCGATGCCGTCGAGCACCACCTTGTCGCCGTACGACTTGCGCAGGCCGATCGCGGAGATCGCCGCGGTGCGCGTGCTGGTGGCCGCTGGGGTCGCGGTGTTCATGTGAGCGGGCCTCTCTCTTCCGGGGAGTTCAGGAGTGGTGGTGCGGGCTGGGGCGGTGGGGCGCTTTGTGCGGAGGCGTTCGTGGTGCGGGTCCTGCGGTCGGGCCGGGACTGCCGGCCTGGCGCCTTGTGGCGCCACTTCCGTGCCGTCCTTGCGCCATCATGGTGACACATAGATGGCGCCATGTCGAGCCATCATGGCGCCATTGGTGTCAAAGGCTGGCGTCGTGGGCTCTGAGCTGGGGTTTCCGCTTCGCCGGCAGCAGAGACAGAGGCGCCCCCGCCTCGGCCTGAGCCGGTGCGGGGGCGCCACGGGGTCGGGGCTGAGGAGTCCGTTCAGCCGACCAGGGTGCGTTCCCGGTCGCCTTCGGTGTGCGCCTGCGGCGCCGCCTGCGGCCGGCCGAGCTTCTCGCCCTCGACGTCCACCCGGGGCAGGATCCGGTCCAGCCACTTCGGCAGCCACCACGCGGACCCGCCGAGCAGGGCGAAGAGTGCGGGCACGATCGCCATGCGGACGACGAAGGCGTCGAACAGGACGGCGGTCGCGAGGGCGAAGCCGATCATCTTGACGAAGTCGTTGTCCTCGACGATGAAGCCCGAGAAGACGCTCATCATGATGATCGCGGCCGCGCCGACCACCCGGCCCCCGTAGCGGAAGCCGTCGACGACGGCCTCGCTCGGGCGTGCTCCGTGGGCGTACGACTCACGCATCCGGCTGACCAGGAAGACCTCGTAGTCCATCGCGAGGCCGAAGACCACGCCGATCATGAAGATCGGCATCGTGCTCATGATCGGTCCCGGTGCGTCGATGCCGAAGAGGTCGGCGAGCCAGCCCCACTGGAAGACCGCCACGACGGCACCGAGGGCCGCCTTGAGCGGAACCAGGACGGAGCGGAAGACCACCATCAGGAGCAGGAAGGCGAGGCCGACGACCAGGCCCAGGTAGGGCAGCAGCGCGGCGTCGAGCGTCTGCGAGAAGTCGATGAACATCGCCGTCTGGCCGGTGACGAGGATCCGGGACACCGTGCCCTGCTCCAAGCCGTCCGCGGTCTCGCGGAGTTCGCGTACCAGCTCCTCGGTCCTCTGCTCCGTCGGTCCCGTCCTCGGGATCACGTTGAGGATCGCGGTGTCGCCCGCCTTGTTGGCCGTGGCCGGCGAGACCGAGGCCACGCCGTCCGTCTTCCGCAGCTCCTTGCCGATCTCGTCGCCGGTGGCCTGCGCGCTCCGGGAGTCCTGCGTCTGAACCGTGATCAGCAGCGGGCCGTTGAAGCCGGGGCCGAAGGACTCCGAGAGCAGGTCGTACGCCTTGCGCTGCGTGGTCTCCGTCGACATCTGACCCTCGCCCGGCAGTCCGAGCTCCAGGCTCGCGGCCGGTACGGCGATCGTGCCGAGGCCCACGACGCCGACGAGCAGCACGGCGACCGGGTGACGCAGGACGTAACTCGCCCAGCGGGAACCCAGGTTGGGCTTGGTCTTCCGGGCCGCCTTCGCCGTGTGCCTGGCAGCCCTGCGCCGCTTGCGGTCCGACAGCGGCTTGACGGCGTACGCCAGACGCCCCTTACGGGCCATCACCTTGACCGGCGCGAAGCCGAGGAGCGCGGGTACCAGAGTGATGGCGACGAGTACGGCGACCGCGACGGTACCGGCCGCGGCGAGGCCCATCTTGGTGAGCATCGGGATGTTCACCACGGCGAGCCCGGCGAGGGCGACGACGACCGTGAGGCCCGCGAAGACGACGGCCGATCCCGCGGTGCCGACGGCCCGCCCCGCGGCCTCCTCCGGAGTCCGTCCCTCGGCCCGTTCGGCGCGGAAGCGGGACACGACGAACAGCGCGTAGTCGATGCCGACCGCGAGGCCGATCATCATCGCGAGCGTCGACGTCGTACCGGACAGGCCCAGCGTCGAACCGAGCGCCGTGATCCCCGAGATGCCGATGCCGACGCCGATCAGCGCGGTGATCAGAGGCATCCCGGCCGCGATCACCGAACCGAAGGTCAGGACGAGCACGATGGCGGAGACCAGGATGCCGATCTGCTCGCCGGTGCCGCCCATCGCCTGCTCGACCTTCACGGCGTCACCGCCCGCCTCGACGGTGAGCCCCGCCGCACGGGCCTCCTCCGTCGCCGCGTCGAGGGCGTCGTGCGCCTTGTCGTCGACCTCCATCGCGGGGACCTTGTACGTCACCACCATGTAGGCGGTCGTCCCGTCCTCGCTGATGGTGACGTCGGGGTACGTGTACGGGTCGGCGACCCCCACCACCTGCGGGGACGACGCCCCCAGCCGGGCTGCGAGGCGCTCGACCCGGGCCCGTTGCGCGGGTTCCGTGACCTTCGAGCCCTCGGGTGCGCGGACGACGATCCGGGCGCCGGCGCCGTCGACGCTCGCGTCCGGGAACTTCTCGGCCAGCAGGTCGAAGGCCTCCTGCGACTCGGTGCCCGGCATGGAGAACGTGTCGGCCGGCGGCGCCGGCGCGGTCGAGGCGGCGTAGCCCACGCCGCCGAAGATCAGCAGCCAGAGCAGCACCATCACCCCCCGGCGGCGGAAGGCGAGGCGGCCCAGTCTGGAAAGGAACGTAGCCACGGCGGGCTCCCGTCTGGTCGGTGGGGCGAGGTGAGGTGGGGCGAGGTGGGATGCGCTGCGGTGAGGTGGGGTGCCGGTGAGGTGCGTGACTCGGGTGCGCGGGCAGCGCAAGATGGCGCCGCGATGGCGCAGGGGTGGTGCTGCGTTGGTGCACGCGCAGTGCGAGGTGCCGAGGTGCTGGTCGCCAGCCGCCAAGGGGGCCCGTGGGCGGGCCACGGCGCTGAGCGCGGGCCGGGCGGAGGCCGGGCGGAGGCCGAGGAGGAGTGAGTCCTCAGGCAGCGGAGATGGGGCGACAGAGATAGGTCGCGGCATCGTGGGGCCCGGTGGTGGGGCCCGGCGGGTGGTGCGCACGCCCCTTACGGGGCACGGCCGGATTCGTTCCGGGGCGGGCCGAAGGGCGGCCGGCCGTCAAGCCGCCCTTCGGCAGGGGTCCACCCTGCTACCGGCTCTCAGGCGCGGCGGATGACGATGTCGCCGACGCTCGTACGGCCCCGGACCTCGACCGTCTCGTCGGACTGGCCCGGGCCCTCGGCCGGGCCCAGCTCGTTGCGGACCCGACCCGCCTTGGACCGTACGTCGAGCCAGGCGGCCGTGCCCTCGGCGATGCCGACCTCCAGGCCGCCCGCGGCGGAGTCCAGGGTGATCCGGCCGCGCACCACCTCGTCGAGGCGGATGGCGCCGCTCGCCGTCTTGGCGGTGACGGAGGACTCGGCGCGTGCGACGCCGATGGGGCCGTTGGACGAGTTCACGCGCAGCTCGCCGCTGATCTCGCCGATGGCGGTCTCGCCGTTGAGGTTCTTGATCGTCGCCGCTCCGTCGATCCGGCCGACGCGTACCCGGCCCGAACCCTGGATCTCGGCCTCGCCCGTCGTGCGGTCGACCAGGATGTCGCCGTGCGAGGTCTTCAGCCGCACGGCCGCGGCCTCCTCCAGCTGGATGTCCCCGGCGGCGGTCGTCAGGCGGCAGTTCCCGAACCGTCCCTCGCCGATCAGCTCGCCGAGGCCCGTGCTGCCGATCAGCTCCGAGCCCGCGGGCAGTTCGACGGTCACGTCGACGGCCCCGACCTTGCCGAAGAGCGAACGCTTCTTGGGGCCCCTGACCAGAAGCTTTCCGCCCGCGCAGGTCACCTTGGTCTCGGCGGCGGCCTGGACGTCGAGCTTGTCGCCGGGGTCGCTCGGCATCACCTCGACGACGGTGTCGGTGCGCTTGCCCGCGACGATCCGGGCCCGGCCGATCTCGATCTCGACGGTGGCGGAGAGGGGTTCGGGGGTTTCGAACGTGGGCATGGCTGTGCCGTCCTTTGGCTGGGTGGAGGTGAGCGCCGGGCGAGGTGCCTCGGTGGGGCGGTGCTGGGCGCCTCAGTGGCGCAGTGGTGGAGTGGCGCAGTGGTGGAGGGGTGCGGGGCGCAGGGAGCAGTGGTGCAGTGGCGTGAGGTGGTCCCGGTTTCCGGTCGCCCCGGGGTGGCTAGCGGACCCAGCCGGTGAAGCCCTGGCCGACCGCCGGGCCCAGGCCCGTCGTTCCGGTACGGCTGCGGCCGGCCGCACCCGTACCGGGCTCCAGGGCGGCGGTCACGGCCCGGACGAGCCAGGCGTTGACCGAGAGCCCCTCTCGGCTCGCGGCCTCCTCGACACGGAGCTTGAGCTGGGCCGGCGGTCGGAAGTTGATGCGCGAGGGGGCGCCCTCCTCGACATCCGCGGGCAGCGGCAGCGGCGGCGGGGGCGGCGGCGCCGGCAGCGAGGCCTCGGGCTCATCGAAGACGTCGGCGGTGGGCGGCGGGGTCACCACGAACTCGGGGTTGAGGCCGCGCAGTCGCAGGTCGACCGAGCCGGGCGCCAGGTCGCGGGTGACCTCGTCCATCGCGTCCGACAGGGCGTTGAGGAGCGTCAGGCGGGCGGCCGACTCGAGCTGACCGGTGAGCCGGTCGGCCAGGGCGCGTGCTTCGTCGCCTCCGGCCTCGGCGGCCACGCCGAGCTCATGGCGGAGATTGTCTACGTAGGGCGTGAGGTCCATGACGCAATGGTGGCACCATCATGGCGCCATTGCAAGTCTTATGGCGCCATGGTGCGCCAGAGTGTCGCCGGGTGGCACCAGGTGGCACCAAGTGGTGCCGCCGCTCCCGGGGCCTGAGGTTCGACCGCTGGTAGCGGTGTTCGGCGGCGGTTGACGAGGTGGGAGGGTGTGCATAGCGTCCGAGCGGGTGAGCAAGCGCTCAGGGAAGGTGGTCGTCGTGGGTGGTGCCGTCGATCGGCTGGTCGAGCCCGGGGCGCTCTTCGCCGTCGAGGACGGGGTGTACGTCGAGGGGCCCCGCACGCTCCGTGAGTTCGTCGAGGCCACCTGGGCCTACGGCGACCGGCCCTTCCTCGTCTCCGAGGACGGGGTGCTGAGCTACCGGGAGTTCTTCGACGCCGCCTGCGGTCTCGCCCGGACCCTCGTCGATCAGTACGGGCTGCGGCCGGGGGACCGGGCCGCCCTCGCCATGCGGAACCGCCCCGAGTGGCAGATCGCCTTCTGGGCCGCCCAGCTCGCGGGCCTCGTCGCCGTACCCCTCAACGCCTGGTGGACCGAGGGCGAACTCGCGTACGCCCTCGACGACTGCACGCCCCGCATCCTCCTCGTCGACGGGGAGCGGGAGGAGCGCGTGGGGGCGTGGGCGCGGGAGCACCACGTACCCGGCATCGTCTTCCACGGCGCGGACCCCGCGAGCCGCCGCGCCGCCCGGGGTCCCGACCCCGCGAGCCGCCGAGGCGGCCAGGGCTCCGACCCCGCGAACCCCCGGGCCGCCCAGGGCCCCGACCCCGCGAACTCCCGGGCCGCCCAGGGCCCCGGCCCCGCGAACCCCCGGGCCGCCCAGGGCCCCGGCCCGCTCGCCCGCGCCGGCGGCGGTGCCGGATTCCAGGCGTACGTACGCGACACCGACTCCCTCCTCGGGCCGCCGCCCGTCGACGTCCTGCCCGAGCACGACGCGACGATCATCTACACCTCCGGTACCACCGGCCGCCCCAAGGGCGCCGTCGCGACCCACCTCGCGCAGGCCGGCGCCGCGATGAATCCGCGGTACTACGCCGCCGCCTCCGCCCTCGGCCGGGGCACCCTGCCCGGGCAGGGCCCGACGCCCGTCTCCCTCACCACGTTCCCGTTCTTCCACGTGGCCGCCTTCACGTCCTTCTACTCCGTCATGGCCGCCGGCGGGACCCTCGTCCTCATGCGGAAGTGGGACGCCGACAAGGCCCTGGAGCTGATCCGGCGCCACCGCGTCACCCACTACGCCGGCGTCCCGACCACCGCCCTGCAGCTGCTCGACCGCGCCGAGGAGACCGGCGATCCGCTGGAGAGCCTCGTCATGCTCAACACCGGAGGCGCCGCCGCCCCGCCCGAGCTCGTCGCGCGCCTCGCCGCCGCGTACGGGGAGCGCGTCGAGCCCCGCAACGGCTACGGGCTCACGGAGACCTGCGGCGGTGTGTTCGCCAACTTCGGTGCCGAGTACCGCGCCCATCCGCGCAGCGTCGGCCGCCCCACGCCCGCCACCGAGGTCCGTGTCGACCGGCCCGACGCCGACGGGGTGGGGGAGCTGTGGCTGCGGGGGCAGTCCCTCGTCCGCGGGTACTGGGGCGACGAGGCCGCCACCCGGGAGGTCTTCACCGAGGACGGGTGGTTCCGCACCGGCGACCTCGCGCACCTGCGCGACGGGCGCGTCACCATCGTCGACCGGCTCAAGGACATGGTGATCCGGGGCGGCGAGAACGTGTACTGCGTCGAGGTCGAGGCGGTCCTCCACGAGCACCCCGAGGTCCTCGACGCCGCCGTCCTCGGCGTACCGCACCCCGCCCTGGGGGAGGAGGTCGCCGCGGTCGTACGGCTCAAGGAGTCCTCCGCCGTCACCGCCGAGGAGCTGCGGGCGCACGTCGGCGCGCGCCTCGCCGCGTACAAGGTGCCCGCCCACATCGTCGTGCGGGATGGGGAACTGCCCCGCAACGCCACGGGCAAGGTGCTGAAGCGGCAGTTGCGGGAGACGCTTCCCTAAGCGTTCCCGGAGGCGACCTCAGGAACGTGTGATCCGGACGCGGTATCCGCCCTTCGCGTCCTCGTCCACCACCGTGATCGAGATGCCGTTCGTCCGGTCCGTGAAGGTCTCCCCCGGGCGGTACGGAGCGTCCGACAGCTCCGCGTGGACGTTCGGGCGGCGCGTGCAGCCGCCGCTGTCCTTGTCGCTGTCCGCCACGGTCACCGGACCGTTCCCGGTGTCGACGTCCGACTCGACCCGGTAGATCAGGACCCCCGGCTCGCAGACGGCCTCGTCGTTGCCCTCACGGGTGCGGACCTCGACCGCGTAACCCGAGGTGTCCGAGAGCGGCACGAAGGCCAGCTTCCGGCCGCCCGCCGTGGCCAGCGGGGTCAGGAGGTGCTCGGTGGTGCCCTGCCGGGACGCGCAGGCGATCTGGTGGTTGTCCAGCCAGCCCAGCTTCCACTTGTGCCAGCCGAGCAGGTCGTTGTTGGCTCCCCAGTCCTCGGACATGATGTCCCAGTGCCCGACCGTGCCCCCGCCGTCGACGGTGTAGAGGTCGGGCAGGCCGAAGACATGGCCGTTCTCGTGCGGCAGGACGCGGAACCCGGTCTCGGCGTACGTCCCCGAGCCGTCGTCCTGGCGGCTGTAGACGAAGGACGTGTTCGAGAGCGGGACGCCGTCCGCGTACGGCGCCTCGTCGTTCCCCGAGAACGTCACGGACAGGACGGTGTCCAGGGCCGAGGGCCCGGCGTTCGGGGTGACCAGGATGTTGACCAGGTCGTACGCGCTGAAGTCCACCTTCGGGTCGGCGGCCTTCACGATGTCCTCGACGAGGCCGCGGTACCCCGGTTCGTACGGTGAGCCGCGCTCTATCCCGTACGAGGCGAAGGGCTGCGGCATCCGCAGCCAGTCGGGTATCGGGGCCTCGGGGTGGTAGTGCAGGCGCCCGTACGAGCTGGTGCTGAACCACTCCGCCGTCTGCGGGAAGAACTCGTCGTAGCGGCTGAGCGCCGTGCCCTCCCCGGGCGCGTCGGGGAAGTCGACCATCAGGTTGAGGGCTCTGACCCGGCCCGTGGAGCGGGCGTACCCCGGGGCGGTGGGTATGCCCTCCGACATCTGCACACCCATCGTCGTCGTGATCCGGCACGGCCCGAGCGCCGCCGCGGCGTCAGCGCCGTCCGCCGGGGGCGCGGACGCCACCGGGCCCGCCGATGCGGGGGGCGGACCGGGGAGCGTGGAGCTGGCCGAGGCGAGCGCGGCGAGTGCGACGGCGGCCGTCGCGGCGAGAGCGACGGGTCTGCGTATGTGCCGGCGGGTCTGCTGCATCGGTCGCCTCTCCTGATCAGAGCTGCTGTTCGATCAGCCTGTGTCGGGAGGCGCGGGGGCGCGCGCCGGGTTGGCCCGATCGTGGGTATTCCACGGAGCCAAATCTCTGTGACTCAGATCACATCAAGGGTGGGAAATAACCGGGGACTCCCTCCCCGTTTAAGCCTGTGTTCGAGGAAGTGGGGACTTGGTCCCCGCATCGGAATCCTGGCTCGGAGTCCAGGGTCGGATTCCATGGTCGGAATCCGAGATCGGATTCCGAGTCGTCCGGATCATCAGAAGGAGGCAGTGGCGTGACCACCGAGACCGGCACCGCGCCCGCCCGTCGCGCACCCCGCCCGCGGGCCGACGCCCTGCGCAACCGCGAGCGGATCGTCACGGCGGCCCGGGAGATGTTCGTCGAGTTCGGCCCGCAGGTGCCGCTCGACGAGATCGCGCGTCGCGCCGGGGTCGGCAACGCCACGCTCTACCGCAACTTCCCCGAGCGCAACGATCTCATCCACGAGGTCGTCGTCTCCGTCACGTCCCGCACCACGGACCTGGCGGAGGAGGCGGCCGCGGCCGTGGACGCGGGGGAGGCCGACGCCTTCGACGCGCTCCGCCGCTTCACCCACGGCGCCGCCGACGAGCGGATCGGCGCGCTGTGCCCGATGCTCGACGGCACCTTCGACGCGAACCACCCCGAACTGCACGCCGAGCGCACCCGGTTGGAGACGGCCGTCCAGGGCCTCGTCGACCGCGCGCACCGGGCCGGCAGGCTCCGTACCGATGTCGGTGTCGGGGACCTGATGGTGGCCGTGTCCCAGCTGACCCGCCCGCTCCCGGGCACCGCGTGTCTGAACATGGACCGCTTCGTCCACCGTCATCTGCAGCTGTTCCTGGACGGCCTCGAAGCGCCCGCGCGCTCCGTGCTGCCCGGCTCGGCCGCCACTCTGGAGGATCTGCGGGGCGACTTCTGCGAGAGCGCCCCCGAGCCGACCGTCCCGTAGCCCCGTTCGTAACCCGCTCCCGCTGACCCGGTCCCGGTAACCCGGTTCCGTCAGCCCGGTCGGTCCCTGCACCCCTGCTCGACCCACATTCCTTACGTCCAGTTTTTTCCTTTACGTACCAAGAGGTGGCTCCCCCCATGTCCGAAACCGATCCCAGGCGCTGGAAAGCCCTGGTCTTCATCGCCCTCGCCCAGCTGATGGTCGTGCTCGACGCGACGATCGTGAACATCGCGCTGCCCTCCGCCCAGCAGGACCTGGGGATCTCGGACGGCAACCGGCAGTGGGTCATCACGGCCTACGCCCTCGCCTTCGGCGGTCTGCTGCTCTTCGGCGGCCGCATCGCCGACCTGTGGGGCCGTAAGCGCACCTTCGTCGTCGGTCTGATCGGCTTCGCCGCCGCCTCCGCCCTCGGCGGGGCCGCGACCGGCGAGGCGATGATGCTCGGTGCCCGCGCGCTTCAGGGCGCGTTCGGCGCGCTGCTCGCGCCCGCCGCGCTCTCCCTGCTCGCGGTGATGTTCACCGACGCCAAGGAGCGCGCCAAGGCGTTCGGCATCTACGGTGCGATCGCCGGTGGCGGTGGCGCCGTGGGTCTGATCCTCGGTGGATTCCTCACCGAGTACCTGAACTGGCGCTGGACCTTCTTCGTCAACATCCCCTTCGCGATCGTCGCCGCCGTCGGCGCGTACTTCGTGATCCGTGAGCCGGCCGGCGGCCGCAACCGCTCGCCGCTCGACATCCCCGGCGTCGTCCTCTCCACCCTCGGCCTGGTCGCGCTCGTCTACGGCTTCACCCGCGCCGAGTCCGCGGGCTGGTCCGACGCCACGACGATCGGCATGTTCGTCGGCTCCGCCGTGCTCCTCGCCGCGTTCGTCCTGACCGAGGCGAAGGTCAAGTCGCCGCTGCTGCCGCTGCGCGTCCTCACCGAGCGCAACCGCGGCGGTGTGTACCTCTCGCTGGGTCTGGCCGTCATCGCGATGTTCGGCCTGTTCCTCTTCCTGACGTACTACCTCCAGGTCGTGAAGGGGTACTCGCCGGTCAAGACGGGCTTCGCGTTCCTCCCGATGATCGCGGGCATGATCGTCGGCTCGACCCAGATCGGTACGCGGCTGATGACGCGGGTTCCCCCGCGCTGGCTGATGGGTCCGGGCTTCCTCACCGCCGCGGTCGGCATGCTGCTGCTGACGCAGCTGGAGATCGGCACGTCGTACGCCGGTCTGATCCTCCCCGCGCAGCTGCTGCTCGGCCTCGGCATGGGTACGGCGTTCATGCCGGCGATGTCGCTCGCCACGCACGGCGTCGACCCGCGGGACGCCGGTGTGGCCTCCGCGATGGTCAACACCTCGCAGCAGGTCGGCGGCGCCATCGGTACGGCTCTGCTGAACACGATCGCGGCCTCGGCCACGACCGCGTACATCGCCGACCACGCGGCCGGCGCCACGAGCCAGGGCGCCCAGAAGCTGCTCCAGCTCCAGGGCATGGTCGAGGGCTACGCGGCTGCCATCTGGTGGGCCGTGGGCATCCTGGCCGTCTCGGCCGCGATAGCCGTGGCCCTCATCAACACCGGTAAGCCGGAGCTCGGCGTGGTCGCCGGCTCGGGTTCGGGCGAGGGCGAGGGTGCCGAGGACGAGGTCAGGATCCCCGTCATCGCGCACTGACGCCCCAGCCCACGAAACCGCGCGCGGGCCCGCCTCCCGGTTGCCCGCGCGAGCCCGCCTCACGGTCGCTTCCCGCCCTGGTTCCGCTCAGCGGAGCCAGGGCAGGTCCGCGTGCGGGTCCGTGGGCTGGAGGCCCTCCGCCATCACCTTCATGATCGTGCCGAGCTGAGCCACCTGCTCCGTGCTGAGCCGGTCGAACATCGCCTGCCGTACGGCGGTGACATGGCCGGGAGCCGTCCGCCTCAGCACCTCGTACCCCTCGTCCGTGAGGCGCGCGAACTGCCCGCGCTTGTCGGAGGGGCAGTCCTCGCGCACCACCCAGCCGCTCTTCTCCAGGCGGGCGACGGCGTGGGAGAGCCGGGAGCGCGTGATCTTGGCGTCCTTGGCCAGCTCGGTCATCCGCAGTCGGCGCCGGGGCGCCTGGGAGAGGTGGACGAGCAGGCCGTAGTAGATGTGCGGCATCCCGGCGTCGCGCTGCAGCTGGCGGTCGAGGTGGTCCTCGAGGAGGGTGGTGGCGTGGAGGTACGCGCGCCAGACGCGCTGTTCCTCGTCGCTGAGCCAGCGGGGAGCGTCCGCCTGTGCCGCTTCCGCCGCTTCCGCCTGTGCCGCTTCCGCCGCGTCCGCCGCTTCTGCCGTCCGCGCTCTGCCGTCGGGTGCCGTGGTCATGCGATCCATCCTACGACTCGTCCTTGAAAGTTGAACTACATCGTCCTACGCTCGGGGCAAGGCAAGCTTGAACCTTCAAGCACCACTGCCTCGCCCCTTACTCGCACCCTTCGGATGACGGGAGGCGGTCGTCATGGACGCCACGCTGGAACGGATGCCCGCCCTCTACCTCTCGCACGGCGCCCCGCCGCTCGCCGACGACCCGGTCTGGCCGGGCCAGCTCGCCGCCTGGGCCGCCGGGCTGCCCCGGCCGAAGGCGATCCTGATGGTCTCGGCCCACTGGGAGGAGGCCCCGCTCGCCCTCGGTGCCACCGAGACGCTGCCGCTCGTCTACGACTTCTGGGGCTTCCCCGAGCACTACTACCAGGTGCGGTACGCGGCGCCCGGCGCGCCCGAACTCGCCGCGTCCGTCCGCGCGATGCTGCGCGGCCCCGGCACGCCCGTGCAGGACATCCCGGACCGGGGCCTCGACCACGGCGCGTACGTCCCGCTGGTGGAGATGTTCCCGGACGCCGACGTTCCCGTACTCCAGATCTCCCTGCCCACCCTCGACCCGCGGAAGCTGATGGACATCGGCCGCCGGCTCGCGCCCCTGCGCGACGAGGGCGTCCTCATCGTCGGCAGCGGCTTCTTCACCCACAACCTGGCCGCATTGCGGCACGTGGGGCCAGGGGTGCCCGGCTGGTCGGCGGAGTTCGACGACTGGGGGCGGCACGCCCTGGAGGCGCGGGACGTCGACGCGCTCCTGGACTTCGAGCACACCTCCCCGGCGGGCCGTCTGGCCCACCCGCGCACCGAGCACTTCGCGCCGCTCTTCGTCACCCTGGGCGCGGCGGACGCGGCCGGGGACCTGGACGGCGGGCGGAGTGTGATCGACGGCTTCTGGATGGGCCTCGCGAAGCGCTCGGTCCAGTTCGGGTAGGGGTGGGGCAGGGGTAGGGAGTGGGGCGCGGATCCGGAAGGTCCGCGCCGACCCGCGTCACGAGGGGTGCGCGAGGCGCTTCTCGTACCAGGCCACGTCCCAGTAACGGCCGAACTTCCGGCCGACCTCCTCGTACGTGCCGACGTGGCGGAAGGCGAACCGTGCGTGGAGGCGGACCGAAGGCTCGTTCGGCAGCGCGATCCCCGCGTACGCGCGGTGGACGTCCTCGGTCGCGAGGGCCTCGAAGAGCCGCTCGTAGAGGAGCGTGCCGATGCCGCGGCCGACGGCGTCGGGGCAGAGGTACACGCTGACCTCGACGGAGGTGGAATACGCCGGTTTCGCGCGGAACGCGCCACTGGTGGCATATCCGAGAATTCGCCCTTCCGTCCCCTTCCGGACATCCTGAGCAACCAGAAGGCGATGCGGGCCGTCTTCAGGGTAGGAGCGGAGCCAGGGAAGTCGTCGCTCGGGAGTGAAGGGTTCGGTGTCGAAGGTGATCGCGGTCTCGCGGACGTAGTGGTTGTACAGGTCCGTGAGCGGTGCCAGGTCACCTTCCGTGCCCGGCCTGACCTGCGCCTCTGTACGTCTGGACGGCATGCGACCCCCTCGGTGGCGGCACAGGGTACTGCATGATCGCGAAAATCGATGCGCCGCGTGGGAATTCTGTCCTGATTCCAGTCGTTGTTTCCGTCGGATGCAGGGCACCCGAAAGGGTGTCGCGACCTACTCAGCAAGGGAGCACGCATGGCAACCCGTGCCGTCGCCCGTCGTCAGTCCTCCGCCACCGGCGGTAGTGGCAAGAGCCGGGCGAGCAGCGTTCGCGTCGTGGGCGGGGAGATCGCCGACCGCGACCTGGTCGGCATGTACCTCGACGAGATCGCACGCACGCCCCTCCTCGACGCCGCCAAGGAGGTCGAGCTCTCCCAGACCATCGAGGCGGGTGTCTACGCCCGGCAGATCCTCGACGGCGAGGTGGAATCGGAGGCGGGAAACGCGTCCCGTGAGGAGCTCGAGGCTCTGTACGAGGCGGGCGAGCGTGCCAAGGACCTCTTCATCAAGTCGAACCTCCGCCTGGTCGTCGCCGTCGCGCGACGCTACCCGCGCAGCGGTCTGCCGCTGCTCGACCTGATCCAGGAAGGGAACGCCGGCCTGGTCCGCGCGGTCGAGAAGTTCGACTACGCGAAGGGCTTCAAGTTCTCGACGTACGCCACGTGGTGGATCCGCCAGGCCATCACGCGGTCCATAGCCGACCAGTCGCGCACGATCAGGCTCCCCGTCCACCTGGTGGAGGAGCTCGGACGGATCCGGCGCGTGCAGCGCGAGTTCAACCGGGAGAACGGCAGGGAGCCGGAGCCCGCCGAGGTCGCGGCGGAGCTGGGCTCGACGCCCGAGCGGGTCGTGGACGTCCTGGACTGGGCGCGGGACCCGGTCTCGCTGAACATGTCGGTGGACGACGAGGGCGAGACGCAGTTCGGCGACCTCCTGGAGGACACGTCCGCGGTGTCGCCGGAGCAGTCCGTGCTGACGCTGCTGCGCAGTGAGGAGCTCGACGACCTGATCGACAAGCTCGACCACCGCACGGCGTCGATCATCCGTATGCGGTACGGCATCGAGGACGGCCGCGAGCGCACGCTGACCGAGGTCGGCAAGGAGCACGGCCTCACGCGTGAGCGGATCCGCCAGATCGAGAAGCACGCGCTGCTGGAACTGAAGAAGATGGCCCGCGACACGGGCTTCGACGCGGTGGCCTAGAGCGGCCGGCCCACCGGGCTCACCGGCGACGACCGGTGCCCCGCCCTCCCGGGCGGAGGCATCGGGGCGGCCGGGCACGGCGTCGCCCGTGCGGGGCGCGTGGCCGCGGGCCGGCGCCCGCGCGGCAGCCCGCAGCATCCGGTCTCCGCGGCGAAGGCCGCGAGCGCGACGGGTGTCCGGCGGCGCGCCCGCGTGCTGCCGGCGCGGGAGGCGCCCCGTGCCGCGTCCCGCCCGGAGCCGTTCACCCCGCGTCCGCCGCCGCGCTCGTCACCGCCGCCGTCAGGCGCGCGCCCAGGTCCTTCGCGTACGTGGTCAGCGAGGACGGCGCGTGGATCGTGAACGGGGCGTCCACCAGGGCCAGCCGGATGGCCAGCCATTCCGTGGAGTCCGCGGTGCGCGTGCGCAGCCGGCACGTGGTCGCCCCCGTGGGCGTCGGGGTGAGGTGGGCCGGGAGGCGGGCCGCCACGAAGTCGGCGGGGGCGTCGAAGGTGACGTCCAGGTCCAGTTCCGGCTGCGCCCGGGACATCGAGCGCGTCATGTACTCGGCCGCGCCGCCCGCGGGGAGCTCCCGCGGGGTGAAGCGCGCCCCCGTCGCGAACGGGTCGGACACCCGGTCGACCCGGAACGTCCGCCAGTCCTCGCGCTCCATGTCGTACGCCACGAGGTACCACCGTCGCCCCGTCGACACGAGCCGGTACGGCTCGACCAGTCGGCGCGACTCCGTCCCGTCCCCCGCGCGGTACCCGAACCGCAGCCGTTCCTGCGCCGTCACCGCGCCCGCGAGGGCCGTCAGCGTCGACGGCGCGACCGTCGCCCCGTCCCCGCGCGTCAGCGGGATCGTCGCGTTCTGCAGCGTGGACACCCGGTGCCGCAGCCGCGACGGCAGCACCTGCTCCAGCTTGGCCAGCGCCCGTACCGACGCCTCCTCGACGCCCTCGATCGCGTGTCCGGCCCCCGCCCGCAGGCCCACCGCGATGGCGACCGCCTCCTCGTCGTCGAGCAGCAGCGGCGGCATGGCCGTCCCGGCGACGAGGCGGTACCCGCCCACCGCCCCCTTCGTCGCCTCCACCGGATAGCCGAGCTCCCGCAGCCGGTCGATGTCGCGGCGGATCGTGCGCGCGGAGACCGAGAGCCGCTCGGCGAGTTCGCTGCCCGGCCACTCGCGCGGTGTCTGGAGCAGCGAGAGCAGGTTCAGGAGTCGTGCGGGAGTGTCCGTCATGTGTTCCAGCATGCGTCGCATCTAGGACATCAGCTGACCTACATGCCCTCTACGTTTCTCCTATGAGTTCACACGACGCCGCCGTGCAGGGTGCCGCGGCCACCGACCGCAGGCGCTGGATAGCCCTCGCCATCGTCATGACCGCCGCCTTCATGGACCTGGTCGACGCCACGATCGTCAACATCGCGATCCCGAGCATCGAGCGGAACCTCGGCGCGTCCTTCGGCGCGATCCAGTGGATCACCGCCGGCTACGCCCTGGCGTTCGCCGCCGGTCTGATCACCGGCGGCCGTCTCGGCGACATCTACGGCCGCAAGCGGCTGTTCCTCCTCGGCACGGCCGGCTTCACCCTCGCCTCCGCGCTCTGCGGCTTCGCCGCGAACCCGGAGATGCTGGTCGCCTCCCGCCTGCTCCAGGGCGCGGCGGCGGCGATGATGGTCCCGCAGGTCCTGTCGATCATCCATGTCACCTTCCCCGCGCACGAGCGCGGCAAGGTCTTCGGCATGTTCGGCGCCATCATCGGCCTCGGCGCGGTCTCCGGCCCGCTCCTCGGCGCGCTGCTCACCCAGTGGAACATCGCGGGCCTCGAATGGCGCCCGATCTTCCTGATCAACCTGCCGGTCGGCGTCGCGGGCCTGATCCTGGGCCGGAAGTTCATCACCGAGTCGAAGGCGCCCAAGGCGCTCCGCCTCGACATCGTGGGCGTGCTGCTCGTGACGCTCGCGCTGCTGATGCTGATCTACCCGCTGACGCGCGGCCGTGAGCTGGACTGGCCGCTCTGGGGCCACCTGTGCATGGCCGGCAGCCTCGTCGTCTTCGCCGCCCTCATCGCGTACGAGAAGTACAAGACGAAGAAGGACGGCTCCCCGCTCCTCGAGCTGACGCTCTTCAAGGTGAAGAGCTTCGCGGGCGGCATCGCGGTCCAGCTGACGTTCGGTGTCGTGATGGGCATCTTCTTCCTGGTCTGGACGCTGTACATGCAGGTCGGTCTGGGCTGGAGCCCGCTGAAGGCGGGTCTGACGGGCGTGCCGTTCTCGATCGCCGTCTCGACGGCCGCCGGTCTGTCGGTGCAGAAGCTCGTCCCGCGGTTCGGCCGCAAGGTGCTGCAGACGGGCGCGGTGACGATGGCGGCGGGCATGCTCCTCTACCTGTGGGAGGCCGGGCGGTACGGGGCCGGCATCGAGCCCTGGCAGATGATCCCGCCGCTCGTCGTCATGGGCGTGGGCATGGGGCTGATCGTGGCCCCGCTGACGGACGCGGTCCTCTCGGACGTGCCGCGCGAGCACGCGGGCTCGGCCTCGGGCCTCATCAACACGACGGGGCAGATGGGCAACGCGCTCGGACTCGGCCTCGTGTCGGTCGTCTTCTTCGGTGTGATCGACGAGGAGCGGCTGGCGAAGGCCCCGGCGGAGATCGGCGCGGCGTTCACCGACGCGTTCCAGAACGCGCTCGGGTGGGCGGTGGCGGTGCTCGCCGTGATCTTCCTGGTGATGTTCGCGCTCCCGGCGAAGCCGAAGCAGCACATCGAGGGCGCGGACGGCGACGAGGGTACGGATGCCTCCGTGACCGTCGAGAAGGAGCCGGTGCTCACGCACTGACCCGCCGCGCGGCGACGGCGGAAGGCCCGGACCGGGATGCCCCGGTCCGGGCCTTCCGCTGATGCCCGGCGTACACCGCTCAGGTCAGGAGCGGTTGATCACGCCCTGGGATTCCAGGCTGCGGCTGAACTTGGTGTTGCGCAGCACCACCGGAGTGGGTGTGTTCTGGAGGAACCAGGCCTCGTCCCAGGTGAACTGACCGTTGATGTCACCGTGTGTCTGGTACACCTGGCCGCCCGTCGTGAGCACCTTGATGTAGGCGTTGTTGCCCTGGGCCTCGATGCCGACGGCACACACGTTCGGCGGATAGCCGGGGTTGGCGGGGTCCATACCGACAGGCGTGGCGTTGGTGAGGTCCTGCCAGGAGATCGGCCCACCGAGGGAAGCGGCCTGACCGGCGAACACCTTGCCGCCGGTGAGGACGGCCTGGAAGTCCTGGGTCGCGCTGGGCGCGTAGAGGTCGATGTCCGAGCAGGGCCCGGTGGCCCCCGTGGCTCCGGTCGCGCCGGTGGCCCCGGTGGGACCTGTCGCCCCGGTGGCTCCGGTCGCGCCGGTGGCTCCGGCCGGTCCGGTGGGCCCGGTGGGCCCGGTGGGACCCGTCGCCCCGGTGGCTCCCGTGGCGCCGGTCGCTCCCGTCGCCCCGGTGGCGCCCGTCGGACCCGTCGGGCCCGGCCGGACGTTCTGGCAGTGGTCGGGGTCGCCGACCGGCGCTGCCAGTACGTAACGGTCGTACGCCCCCTGGGACGACGACTGCAGGTACTGCGCCAGGCTGCCGCCTGTGTACTGCTGGACCTGATGGTCCACGTAGCCCTCGAGATCACCGAGCGCGGGAGCGCCCTCGTGCGGCATCGGGGCGCTCTCGCGCGACACCGGGCCCCACAGCACCGGGTCCGAGCTCTGCTCGTCGTGCGGGCGCTGGTTGTGGTCCTGGCAGTCGTCACCCCCCGACGGTGCGCCTGCGGCGTTCACTCCCGAAGGTCCGGCCGCGCCCTGGGGCGAGGCGGATCCGGGGGTCGTGAACCCCGTGAGAACAAGTGCGATCGAAGCGATGGCGCCTCCGTTGAGCCAGGCGCGGCGTCGCGGAAGCGGGCCCAAGAGGGACCTCGTCCTGGAATCAGGACTCATGCAACAGCTCCTTACTTCATCCGGATCGAGTGATGCACCGGAAGCGAGTTCGAGCTTCCTTTCAGATCATCGGATCGCGCTCACGCCGCCTTTACGGCTCCGGAAGGACTGTCAACGCATGGCCTACCGCCGCCATCCCCCTGGGTGCGTACACGGCGGCGAACCTGAAGGCGCCCGTCGGCGTGGTGTCCCCGGCGGTCCCGGCCCCGTGCTTAAGGTCGCCCCCCACCGACCCCGCCGAAGTGGTGTTGCCGTGAAGCCGTCCATCTGCTTGTGCATGATCGTCAAGAACGAGGCCCGGGTCATCGAACGGTGTCTCTCTTCCGTCCGGGACCTCGTGGACACGTGGGTCATCTCCGACACCGGCTCGACCGACGCGACCCGGGAGCTGATCCGCAAGGCCCTCGACGGCATCCCCGGCGAGCTCCACGAGGAGCCGTGGGTGAACTTCGGGCACAACCGGAGCCTGAACCTCTCCCACGCCCGGGGCCGGGCCGACTACGTCCTCCTCCTCGACGCCGACCTCGTCCTGCGGCAGGACGGCCCGCTGCCCGCGCTGACCGCCGACGCCTACATGCTGCGCCACGAGGGCGCGATGGAATACCGCGTCAAGCGCCTGGTCAGGGGCGATCTCCCGTGGCGGTACGAGGGCGTGACGCACGAGTACCTCACCGCGGACCGGGACCACGTCCAGGAGAACCTCGACGCCCTCGTCATCGAGGACCACGCCGACGGGGGCTCGCGGCACGACAAGTTCGAGCGCGACGCCCGGCTGCTCTCCGCCGAGCACGAACGCGACCCCTCCAACACCCGCACGGTCTTCTACCTCGCCCAGACCATGCGGGACATGGGCCGTACGAGTGAGGCGATCGACCTCTACGAGCGCCGCGCGAGCATGGGCGGCTGGATCGAGGAGGTCTACTACGCGCTGCTCCAGTCCGGGGTGCTCAGGGCGGACGCGGGCGACTGGCCGGCCGCGGCGGACGCCCTCTCCCGCGCCTGGGAGGCGCGCCCGGAGCGCCTCGAAGCCTGCTACGAGCTGGCGGCGCGGCTGCGGAAGATGAACCGTCACCACAGCGCCCACGCGATCGTCTCGGCCGCCGTCGACCGCCGGCCGCCGGACGACATCCTGTTCACCCAGCCGTGGGTGTACCGCTGGGGGCTGCTGTTCGAGTTCTCGATCACCGCCTACTGGGTCGGGGACTTCGCCGGGTCCCTCACCGCCTGCGACCGGCTTCTGGCCATGCCGGACCTGCCCGACGCGTACCGCGAGCAGACCGTGCGGAACCGCGAGTTCGCCGTGCGGAAGCTCGGGCTCGCCGCCGTCCCGGAGCCTGCCGCCGCGGTCCACGTGACCGCGCCACGGGGCTGAGGCGGCCCGTGGCGACCCCTCCTCCCGCCTTCCCCGCCGCCTCTCCGTCCGCCCCGCCTCCGCCCGTCGCCTCCCCGGCCCGCGGCGGCACGGTGCCCGCGACCGTCAGGCGCCCGGGCGCCCGGACGCCCGGACGGGGACGGCGGCCCGGGGTGTGGCTGTGGCCGACGCTGCTCACCCTCGCCCTGACCGTGTACGAGATCGGCCGCCCTCTGCTGTGGCAGGACGAGCTCACCACCTGGGAGGTCGCCCGTCGCCCCACCGGCAGGCTGCTCGACACGCTTCAGCACGTCGACGCGGTCCTCGGAACCTACTACCTCCTCCTGCACGGCTGGATGGGCGTCTTCGGGGATTCCGCCACCGCCCTGCGCCTGCCCTCGGCGCTCGCGATGGCGGGCACCGCCGGCTGTACGGCGCTCATCGGGCAGCGCCTCTTCGGCCGACGCGCGGGGCTGGCCGCCGGTCTGCTGTTCGGGCTCGTCCCCGTCGTCACGCGGTACGCCCACGAGGCCCGGCCCTACGCCCTCGTGGTCCTGGCCGCCACCCTGGCCACCCTGCTGCTGCTCCGGGCCCTGGAACGCCCGGAGAGCCGGTGGCGCTGGACCGCGTACGCCGCGTGCGTGGCGGCGGTCGGGCTGCTGCATCTGATCGCCCTGACCGTCCTGGCCGGGCACCTGGTCCTTGTGGTGCGGCGGGCCCGCGCGGAACGCTCGGCCGCCCTGCGCTTCGGTCTCGCCGCGCTGGCCGGTACGGCGGCCGCCGGTCCCGTGGTCCTGCTGGGACGGGCGCACGCAGGGCGCCAGATCTCCTGGATCCCCGGCCCCGACCTGTGGAGCCTGGTCACCTTCCTGCCGCAGCTGTACGCGTCCGCGCTGGTCGCCGGAGCGATGACCGTCCTGGCGGCCCTGGCCGGGGGCGACCGCCCCGGGGCGGCGATGAGCCGGGCGAGCGTGAGCCCGGCGGCGATGAGCCCGGACCCCGTCGGAGCCGAGCCCGACGGAGCCGACGCCAGCAGATCCGCGGCCGACCGGTCCGACGCCGACCGGCCCGACGCCCACCGGTCCGACGCCGACCGGTCCGCGGCCGGGAGCTCAGCGGTCCTCGGTCTCTTCGCGCTCGCCCTGCTGCCACCCCTGCTGCTCTGGGCGGTCTCGCACGGCGACGTCTCGTACTTCTACTACCGGTACCTGCTCTTCACCCTCCCCGCCTGGGCGGTGCTGGCCGGCGCGGGGGTCGCCGGTCCGCGTTCACGCCTTCGCTCGCGGGGAGCCGTCGCGGGGGTCGTCGTGGCGCTGGTCCTGCTGACGTTGCCCGAACAGCAGGCGGTACGCCGACCGCTGGCCCACTTCTGGCAGGGCGTCGACTTCGAGGGTGCCGCCCGGACGATCGAGAGGTACCACCGGCCGGGGGACGCGGTGGCGTTCGACCGGGGGGACGACCACTGGCGCATGCTCGACGTCGGTGTCCGCTTCTACCTGGCGGACGGGCTGCGGCCGCGCGACGTCTTCCTGGACACCGCGGCCGCCGACCGCGCCGACCTGTGGTCGACGGAGTGTCCCGTCCCGGCCGCCTGTCTGCGGGAGGAGCCGAGGATCTGGCTCGTCGTGGCCGGTGACGCGGCCGATCCGCTGGACGCCCTCCCGGCCGCCCAGGCGCGGGCTCTCCGAGCCCGTTACACCGCGACCGGCGCCGAGCGCCTGACCGGCGTGACGGTGGCCCTGCTCGTACGCGTCCCCTAGACCGGCCAGGGGGAGACCGGCCAGGGGAGGGCGGGGCCCGGCTGGCCGCCCTCCCCCGCGCCGTGGCTCACCGCACCCGGGCGCGGTGCTCCATCGCGTCGCGTGCCGTGCGCTCGTCCTCGTAGACCTCGCACATGTGGCGGCCGTCGGGGGTCGCCGTGTGCTCCACCTCCCAGAGGCTCAGCTCGGTGCCGTCGAGCAGCAGGAACGCGTGCTCGTAGAGGGTGAAGCCGGCGTCCCGGCCGCCCTCGGTCGCGGCGTACTGGCGGCCGAAGGCCTGCGTGATGTGGTGCGCGTACGCCACCCGCAGCCGGCGCGCGGTCTCCTCGCCCGGCCGGTCCGCGTTCTCCGCGCGGCGCAGCACCCGCCGGGCGTGGTCCGGAGAGTCCTCGGCGACGTACTTCCGGGGCGACTTCGGTATCCGGCGGGACAGCAGGGCGCTCAGCAGCTCCAGGTCGCCGTCCTCGTCGAAGTCCGGATCGGCGGCGCGCTCGACGCCCCAGCCCGGGGAGAAGCGGGAGGGGAGCCGGGAGGCGGCGAGCCGCGCCTCCGCCTCGTCCGCGTACAGCTCGTGCTGCTCGGTGCCGTCCCGGCCGGAGTTGTGCACCAGCTCCCAGAGGCTGAGCGCCGTTCCGTCGGCCAGGAGATAGGTGTGGCGGTACGTGGTGCGGTGCAGCGACGCGCTGTGGTGCGAGGAGTGCAGCGCGCTGGAATGGGCGAACGCCGTCTCCAGGCGCTCGATCGTGCAGTCGGGCAGGTCGAAGGAGTTGAGCGCCCGGCCGAGGAGGCGCTCGACGTGCGTCTCGGTCGTCTCGTACGGATCGAGATGATCCTGCGGATCGTTCAAGAGGGTCTCCAGGCCGTCGCCGCATGTCACTTGGTGCTTGCTTAACGTAGTCCCTGGGTCCGACATCGTGTCCGGGGTTCGGCAAAACGACGGGGGCGTGCGGGAAGTTCCCGCACGCGGGTCGGAGGTCGCCTCAACTCCCTTTGTTGGACGGGGAGTCGACAAGTGGTGCGGGTCCGTACAGCTCGCGGTACGCGGGGAAGTCCCCGCCCGGTCCCGTCACCCCCTCGGCGGTCTCCCTGACCGCCCGCACGATCGCCCGGGTCACCAGGTCGGCGCCGGCCGCCAGGATCTCGTTGAGTGCGAGCGGACCGGCGTCCGGGTCCGGCTCGCGCCCACCGGTAGCGAGGGCGAAGACGGTGTCGCCGTCGTTGAGGAGATGGACCGGGCGGACGGCGCGTGCGATGCCGTCGTGCGCCGTGCCGGCCAACTTCTGCGCCTGCGCCCGGGTCAGCGCGGCGTCCGTCGCGACGACCGCGAGGGTGGTGTTGAGCGGCGGCGGCGTGTTCCTCGCCCGTGCCTCGGCGAGGCGCAGGCGAGCGGCCTCGTGGACGGCCGGCTCCGGGTACGCGGGCCGGCCGTGGAAGTACTCCCCGTACAGCGCGCCCGTCCCCGGATCGACCGCCGAGCCGACCGCGTTGACGACGACCAGCGCGCCGACCGTGATCCCCGACCCCAGGACCGTGCTCGCGGTGCCGACCCCGCCCTTGAGCCCGCCCACGACGGCGCCCGTGCCCGCTCCGACCGCACCCGTCGCCACGCGCGCGTGGAGCTCCGAGGCCGCGGCGGCCTCCACCGCCGCACGCCCCGTGGACGCGTCCGGCCGGGCGGCGAAGTCGCCGCCGCGGCCCAGGTCGAAGACGCAGGCGGCGGGGACGACCGGGACCACGTGCGAGGGCTCGGGCCCCACCCGTACCCCGCGTCCCCGCTCCTCCAGCCAGGCCATCACCCCGGCGGCGGAGTCGAGCCCGTACGCGCTGCCGCCCGTGAGGACCACGGCGTCGATCCGCCGGACGACGTTACGGGGGTCGAGGGCGTCGGTCTCCCGTGTGCCGGGTCCGCCGCCGCGCACGTCCACGCCGGCGACGGCCCCGCCCTCGGGGGCGAGGACGACGGTGGTCCCGCTGAGGGCGCGCGGCCCGGCCACGCGCGCGTGGCCGACCCGGAGCCCCGGCACGTCCGTGATGGCGTCATGGTTCGTCATGGTGCCTGCGTACCACGCCTGTTCGATCAGTGCCCCTGGTCGGGGCCGTGCCCGTGACCGGGGCCGGACCCGCGCGAGACGGGGTTGCGCGCTGCCAGCGTCACCCCGACCGCCACGGTCGCCGCCGCGGCGAGACCGGCCAGCAGGACGGCCCAGCGGCCGGCGAACGTGCACATGAGGATCGCCAGCGACGAGACGGGCAGGACGAGCTGCTGTGCGATGCCGACCTTGAAGTACCGGGCGTGGAGCACCCACACGGAGAGCAGGAAGAGCGCGGTGGGGATCGTCACTGCGGAGGAGGCGGCGAGCGTGGAGATGTGGGCCTTGCCCACCGCCTGCTCGACGGCGATCTCGATCCCGGCGCCGATGGCCGCGGCGGAGGCGAAGATCAGGTAGTGGCCGTAGCCCCAGAAGAAGCCCTGCCGGTTGGAGCGCAGGCGGACGTGGGCGGGCGCGGCGAAGTAGATCCACCAGGCGGCGTAGACGATCAGCAGGCCGCCCGCGGCGATCGGGAGCAGCTCGTCGAGGGCGTCGTACTCGCTGACCCCCGTCTTCACGGCGACCGTCGCGGCCGCGACGGTCTCGCCGAGCACGATGATGGTGAAGAGGCCGTAACGCTCGGCGATGTGATGCGCGTGCCAGTGGGTGTTGGTGTCCTTCTCCGCGATCGCGGGGACCGCCAGCTCGGCGACGATCATGACGACGAAGATCCAGGTGCGGGCGGACTCGGGGCCCCAGAGGAGGGCGGTCCAGCCGATCTGGCAGAGGATCACCCCCGCCGCGTACCGGCGGCACATCGTCCGCTCGGCGGCGTCCGTCGCGTGGTGGGCGGCGCGCAGCCACTGGAACGAGAGGGCGAGCCGCATGACCACGTAGCCGAGCACCGCGACGAGGAAGTCGTCCTCGAAGACGCGGGAGATCCCGGCGGCGAGGATGAGGACGCCGGCGATCTGGACGAAGGTGGCGACGCGGTAGAGGACGTCGTCGTTGTCGTAGGCGGAGGCGAACCAGGTGAAGTTCATCCAGGCCCACCAGATCGCGAAGAAGACCATCGCGTAGTGGCCGATGCCGTCGGCGGCGTGGTGCTCGGCGACCGCGTGCACCAGTTCGGCGCCGGCCTGGGCGACGGCGACGACGAAGCAGAGGTCGAAGAAGAGCTCGAGCGGTGTGGCGGCGCGGTGCGCCTCGGCGCGGGATCGCGCGACGAGGGGCAGGAACGGTTGCGTCATGCGCCACAGGACATCAGAGCCGGGCCCGGGGCGGCTTCTTCGGCACGCGGGGTCCCTAGGGCCCGGGAGGGACGGGACCTCTGCCCGCCGGGATCACGACCATGGCCTCTGACCCGGCCCCTGGGCGCGGACGCAGCCTGGAAGGGCAAAGAACAGCCCCGATCCCAGGGAAGCGCCATGAGTTCCGTACTCCAGGACACCAGAGCGGCGACGAGCGGGCCGGCACCCTCGTACGACGCGGAGCAGTACCGCCCGGGCCGGCCGATCACCGACTGGGAGCCGGAGAACGAGCTCTTCTGGAAGTCGATCGGGAAGCGCGTCGCGAGCCGCAATCTGTGGATCGCGGTCCCGGCGCTCCTGGTGGCCTTCGTCGTCTGGCAGGTGTGGAGCGTCACCGCCACCAACCTGCAGGACGTCGGCTTCGGCTTCTCCACCTCGCAGCTGTTCTGGCTGACCGCCGTTCCCGGTCTGACGGGCGGCACCGCCCGGATCCTCTACACCTTCCTCGGCCCGAGGATCGGTCAGCGCCGCTTCACGGCGCTGTCGACCGTCGTGCTGATCGTGCCGCTGATCTGGCTGGGCGTCGCGATCCAGGACCCGACGACCCCGTACGTCGTCATGGTGGCCATCGCGGCCCTGTGCGGCATCGGCGGCGCGAACTTCGCCTCCTCGCTCGCGAACATCGGCTTCTTCTTCCCGAAGGCGAAGAAGGGCAGCGCGACCGGTATCAACGGGGGCCTGGGCAACCTGGGCGTCTCGGCGGTGCAGCTGCTGACGCCGATCGTCATCACCTGGTCGACGATCGCGATCGGCTCGGCCCAGCACAGGGCCGACGGAACCACGGTCCACCTGCAGAACGCCGCCTTCATCTGGGTCCCCGTGCTGCTCGTCCTCGCGGCGGTGGCCTGGTTCGGCCAGAACGACCTGAAGGTCGCCTCCACCCCCTTCAGCCGGCAGAAGATCATCTTCAAGCGCAAGCACAACTGGCTGATGACCTGGCTGTACGTCGGCACCTTCGGCTCCTTCATCGGCTTCGCGGCCGCCCTGCCGATGCTGATCAAGACCACGTTCCCGGACTACTCCGTCGCCACCTACGCCTGGATGGGCCCGGCCGTGGGCGCCCTGGCCCGGTGGGCGGGCGGCTGGATCGCGGACAAGCTGGGCGGCGCACGGGTGACGATCCTGTCCTTCGTGGGCATGGCGGCCTCGATCATCGGCGTCATCTCCTTCCTCCCGTCGGGGTCGGACACGGGCGGGTTCTACGGTTTCTTCTTCTGCTTCCTGGCGGCGTTCTTCTTCTCGGGCATCGGCAACGGCTCGACCTTCCGCCAGATCCCGGTGATCTTCCGCGCCACCCATCTGACGGGGCTGACGGAGGGCACCCCGGAGTACGCACGCGCGCTGAAGCAGTCGGAGATGGAGTCCGGTGCGGTCACCGGCTTCACCTCGGCGATCGCCGCCTACGGCTTCTTCTTCATCCCGGCCCTCTTCGGCTCGGTGGCCGTGACCAGCGCGATGTGGGGATTCGTCGCCTTCTACGCCAGCTGCACGGTCGTGACCTGGTGGTTCTACGCCCGCAAGGGCGCGGAGGCGCCCAGCTGACCGGCGTACCGACCGTGCTGTCCCGCACGGTCACCGCGCTCTCCGACAGGTCACCGAGCTCCCGGAAGACCCCGCTCCGGCGGGGTCTTTCCGCATGCCCGGAACGGGACCAAAGACCGTCGACCGGTGACCATCGCCGACCCGGGCGGCCGGTCGGGAGGAGTGCAATGGAGACAGGCAACGACGCGATCGAACGAATCGAAGAAGGCGGTGCGGGCCATGACGGCGACCCCTGCTGAGGCAACGGTGAACGAGCGGGCCTGGAAGGGCTTCCGGGGCGGACTCTGGCGCGACGCCGTCGACGTCCGCGACTTCATCCAGCAGAACTACACGCCGTACGAGGGCGACGGCTCCTTCCTCACCGGTCCCACCGAGCGCACCACCTCGGTGTGGAAGGCCGTCACCGACCGCTTCCCCGAGGAGCGCGCCAGGGGCGTCCTCGACGTCGCGTACGACATCCCCTCCAGCATCACCGCCCACGCCCCGGGCTGGATCGACCGCGACAAGGACCTGATCGTCGGCCTCCAGACCGACGCCCCGCTGAAGCGCGCGATCATGCCGTACGGCGGCTGGCGCATGGTCGCCGGCGCCCTGGAGACCTACGGCTACCCGGTCTCGGCCGAGCTGGAGAAGGTCTTCACCGAGTACCGCAAGACCCACAACGCCGGTGTCTTCGACGCCTACACCCCCGAGATCCGCGCCGCCCGCAAGGCCGGCGTCGTCACCGGGCTCCCCGACGCGTACGGCCGCGGCCGCATCATCGGCGACTACCGCCGTGTCGCCCTCTACGGGGTCGACCGGTTGATCGCGGTCAAGCGGGAGGAGAGGGCGGAGCTCGACTCCCTCCCCGCCGGCGGCCGTTCGCTGGAGGAGACGATCCGACTGCGGGAGGAGCTGGCCGAGCAGATCCGCGCGCTCGGCGAGCTGAAGGCGATGGCGCGCTCCTACGGCCACGACGTCTCGGGCCCCGCGACGACCGGCCGCGAGGCCGTCCAGTGGGTGTACTTCGCCTATCTCGCCGCCGTGAAGGAGCAGAACGGCGCCGCGATGTCGCTGGGGCGGACCTCCACCTTCCTGGACGTCTATCTCCAGCGCGACATCGAGGCCGGACTTCTCACCGAGGAGCAGGCGCAGGAGCTCGTCGACGACTTCATCATCAAGCTCCGCATCGTCCGCTTCCTGCGCACCCCCGAGTACGACGAGCTGTTCTCCGGAGACCCGACCTGGGTCACCGAGTCCATCGCCGGCAGGGGCGAGGACGGCCGTCCGCTGGTCACCAGGACCTCCTTCCGCTATCTCCAGACCCTCTACAACCTCGGCCCGGCGCCCGAGCCCAACATGACCGTCTTCTGGTCGCCCCGCCTTCCCCAGGGCTTCAAGGAGTTCTGCGCGAAGGTCTCCATCGACACCTCGTCCGTGCAGTACGAGTCGGACGAGCTGATGCGGCCCCGCTTCGGGGACGACACCGCCATCGCCTGCTGCGTCTCGGCGATGCCCGTCGGCCGGCAGATGCAGTTCTTCGGTGCCCGGGTGAACCTCGCCAAGACCCTCCTCTACGCGATCAACGGCGGTCGCGACGAGAGGTCCGGCGTCCAGGTCGGCCCGGCCACCGGGGCGATCACCTCCGACGTCCTGGACTACGACGAGGTGATGGCCCGGTTCGACGAGCAGATGGAGTGGCTCGCCGCCACCTACGTCCACGCGCTGAACGTCATCCACTACATGCACGACAAGTACGCCTACGAGCGCGTCGAGATGGCGCTCCACGACCGCGACGTGCGCCGCACCATGGCCTGCGGGATCGCCGGCCTGGCGGTCGCCGTCGACTCGCTGGCCGCCGTCAAGTACGCCAAGGTCACCCCGGTGCGGGACGAGACCGGCCTCGCGACCGACTACCTGATCGAGGGCGCCTACCCGGCGTACGGCAACAACGACGACCGTGCCGACGAGATCGCGGTCCGGCTGGTCGAGGAGTTCATGCGGAAGGTGCGCAGGCACCCGACCTACCGCGACGCCGAGCACACCCAGTCCGTCCTGACCATCACCTCCAACGTCGTCTACGGGAAGAAGACCGGCAACACCCCCGACGGGCGCCGGGCCGGCGAGCCGTTCTCCCCAGGCGCCAACCCGATGAACGGCCGCGACACCCATGGCTGGGTGGCCTCGGCGCTGTCGGTCGCCAAGCTGCCGTACGAGGATGCCGAGGACGGCATCTCGCTGACCAGCACCGTCACCCCCGACGGTCTGGGCCGGACCCCGGAGGAGCGGATCAGGAACCTGGCCGGTGTCCTCGACGGCTACATGACGAGCGACGGCTTCCACATGAACGTCAACGTGCTCGACAGGGAGGTGCTGATGGACGCCATGGAGCACCCGGAGAACCACCCGCAGCTGACCATCCGGGTCTCCGGATACGCGGTCAACTTCGTCCGACTCACCCGCGACCAGCAGCTGGACGTCCTCAACCGCACCTTCCACGGCTCGCTGTAGGAGCCCCGGACGGAGAGGTCCCGCCATGACCACGATCATGCCCGCGCCCGTGACACCGGCCGCCGCGGTCACCCGCCGCCCCTCGGAGGGCTCGGTGCACTCCTGGGACCTGTCGACCGGCGTCGACGGCCCCGGCACCCGCTTCGTCACCTTCCTCTCCGGCTGCCCGCTGACCTGCCTCTACTGCCACAACCCCGACACCTGGCGGATGCGGAGCGGCACGCGCACCTCCGCCGACGACGTGATCGCCGAAGCGCGGAAGTACACCCGCTTCATCTCCGCCGCCGGAGGCGGGGCCACCGTCTCCGGCGGCGAACCCCTCCTCCAGCCCGTCTTTACCGGGGAGCTGCTCCACCGGATGAAGCACGAGCTCGGACTCCACACCGCGCTCGACACCTCCGGCTTCCTGGGCGCCCGCGCCACCGACGCCCTGCTGCGCGACACCGACCTCGTCCTCCTCGACATCAAGGCCTGGGAGCCGGAGACGTACAGGAAGGTCACCGGCCGCCCGCTGCGGCCGACCCTGGACTTCGCCCGCCGCCTCGCCGACCTCGGCCAGGAGGTCCACGTCCGCTTCGTGCTCGTCCCCGGTCTGACCGACGACCCCGCCGACATCGAGGGAGTCGCCTCCTTCGCCGCCGGGCTGGGCAATGTCTCGCGCGTCGACATCCTCCCCTTCCACCGGCTCGGCGAAGCGAAGTGGCAAGCACTCGCCATGCCCTTCACGCTCCACGAGACCCCCTCGCCGACAGCGCATCAGCTCGACGAGGCCCGTGCCGTCTTCCGCGCCCACGGCCTGAACGCCATCTGAGCGACACGCTCACCCGCCCGGCCCGCAAAACAGGTTGAATTCCGGCATATCGCCCTAGCGTGTGCGCGTGACCGAGCCACCCGTGACCGAGCAACCGCAGGGCCCCGCGCCCGTCGTCCAGACACCCGCCGACGTACGCCGCCGCGCCGCGCTCGCCGGCACCGCGGTCTCCGTGCTGCTGATCGTCGCGATCGTCCTCGGCAGCCGGCTGCTGCGCGACTTCGACTCGGCGCTCCTCCCGTACGCCGTCGCCACCGTCTTCCTGGCCTTCGGCGTGGCCTACCGCTACACGGTCTGGATCTCCGCGCCCGGTGCGCGCCGTCTCTTCAAGCAGGGCTGGCGCTCGTTCTTCTCGGCCGCCAACTTCCGCAGGGCGCCCACCGCGCTGCCGAAGATGATCGCCACCTACCTCGGCTTCCAGAAGTTCCTCGGCGCCCGGTCCCACGCCCGCTGGGCGGCACACCAGCTGATCTTCTGGGGCTGCGTCCTGGCCGCCCTGATCACCTTCCCGCTCACCTGGGGCTGGTTCACCTTCACCTCGTCCACCGGGTCCGGGCCCGGCTACGAGATGCGCATCTGGGGCTTCAAGGTCCTCGGCTTCGACTCCCTGAACATCGTCGGCTGGCTGATGTTCCACGGGCTCGACATCGCCGCCGCCCTCGTCATCCCCGGCGCCTCCTACTTCCTCTGGCGCCGGATGAAGGACCGCGGGGCCATCACCGGCCAGCGCTTCGCCTACGACCTCGTCCCGTTGATCGCCCTCATCGTCATCTCCGTGACCGGGCTCCTGCTCACCTTCTCGTCGATCTTCCTGCACGGCGGCGGTTACGAGTTCCTGGCGATCCTGCACATGGTGTCGGTGGTCTTCACCCTCATCTACATCCCGTTCGGGAAGTTCTTCCACATCGTGCAGCGGCCCGCCGCCGTCGGCATGCAGCTCTTCAAGTACACCTCCCGGCGCAAGGACGGCGACGAGGTCCTCGCCTGCCGCCGCTGCGAGGAGCCCATCGACACCGCCCCCTACGTCGAGAACCTCCAGGGCACCATGCGCGACCTCAGGCTCGGCTTCGACCAGGGGCCCGAGTACTGCCCCCGCTGCAAGCGCGTGATGCGCGGCAACGCCTACCTGACCCACGTCAAGAAGGGCTTCAAGTGACCCAGCAGCACGTGGGCCGCGACCACCAGCTTCCGCTCGACCCCTCGATCGCCCCGCCCGGCACCCGTAACTTCCGCGACGCCGGCGGCATCCCCGCCGACCGCTGGCACGCCGACCAGAACGGCGAGACGCTCGTCCCCACCCACTGCTGCTTCTGCGGCGTCCAGTGCGGCATGTACCTGCGCGTCGACCAGGCGGGCAAGGTCTTCGGCGTCGAACCCCGCAACCACGACATCAACCGGATGCGGCTCTGCCCCAAGGGCATCAACGCCTACCAGCAGGTCAACCACCCCGACCGGCTCACCGCCCCGCTCATGCGCCGCAGCCGCGACGAGGAGTTCCGCGAGGTGAGCTGGGAGGAGGCGCTCGACCACACCGTCGCCGAGATCCGCCGCATCCAGGCCGAGCACGGCCACGACTCCTTCGGCCTGCTCGGCGGGGCCAGCCTCTACTCCGAGAAGACCTACCTCGTCGGCAAGTTCGCCCGCGTGGCCCTGAAGTCCCGGCACGTCGACTACAACGGGCGCCTGTGCATGGTCTCCGCCGCCGGAGCCAACAAGCTGGCCTTCGGCATCGACCGGGCCGGCAACCCGTTCTCCGACATCCTCCTCACCGACTGCCTCCTCATCGCCGGCTCCAACGTCGGCGAGTGCTTCCCCGTGATGACCCAGTACCTGTGGGGAGCCCGGGACCGCGGCGCGTCCCTGATCGTCGTCGACCCCCGCGAGACGGCCATCGCCCGCACCGCCGACCTGCATGTCGCCCTCAAGCCCGGCACCGACTCGGCGTTCTTCAACGCCGTCCTGCACGTGGTCGTCGCCGAGGGCCTCACCGACGAGGCCTATCTCGCCGCACACACCACCGGCTGGGACGAGGTCAGGAGGACCGTCCAGGAGTACCCGCCGTCCCGCTCCGCCGAGATCTGCGGCGTGCCCGAGGAACAGATCGTGCGCACGGCCCGGATGTTCGCCGGCGCCGAGCGGGCCATGGCCTGGCACGCCCGCGGCGTCGAGCACCACTCCCAGGGCGTCGAGAACTGCCTGACCATCATCAACCTGTGCACCGCCACCGGGAACATCGGCAGGCCGGGCGCCGGCTACGGCACCATCACCGGCCAGGGCAACGGTCAGGGCGGCCGGGAGCACGGCCAGAAGTCCGACCTGCTGCCCGGCGGCCGCTCCATCACCCACCCCGAGCACCGCCGTCAGATCTGCGAGATCTGGGGCATCGACGAGTCCGAACTCCCGCCCGCCGGAACCTCCATGATGGAGATGGTCTGGCAGATGCAGCGCGAGGAGATCCGCGGACTGATCGGCATCTGCAACAACCCCTTCGTCTCCCTCCCCAACTACGCGACCGTCAAGAACGGCTACGACACCCTCCAGTTCCACGCCCAGTTCGACTTCTTCCTGTCGGAGACCGCCGCCAACGCGCACGTGGTCTTCCCGGTCACCGTCTGGGCCGAGGACGAAGGCGTGATGGCCAACGCCGAGGCCCGGGTCGTCAAGCACAACAAGGCGCAGGAGCCGCCCGCCGGGGTCCGCACCGACACCTGGGTGATCTGCGAACTCGCCAGGCGCCTCGGCGCCGGGGACAAGTTCGACTTCCCCGACTCCCGGTCCGTGTTCGAGGAGCTCCGCGTCGCGTCCGCCGGAACGGTCAACGACTACTACGGCATCACCTACGAACGCCTGGAGGAGACCGGCGGCATCGCGTGGCCCTGCCCCTCCACCGACCACCCGGGCACCCCCCGCCTCTTCGAGGACGGCAGGACCTACCACCCGGACGGCAAGATCCACATGCAGGTCGTCGAATGGCACCCGCCCATGGACCCGTACAGCGAGGAGTACCCCCTCTCGCTCACCACCGGCCGCACCGTCGCCCACTTCCTCTCCGGCAACCAGACCCGGCGCCTGGGCGCCCTCGTCGAACAGACCCCGAGGCCCTGGGTCGAGGTCCACCCCTCGCACGGCTTCCGCAACGGCGAACCCGTCCGCGTCGTCACCCGCCGCGGCAGCGAGGTCTTCCCCGCCCTGGTCACCGAGGCGATCCGCCCGGACACCGTCTTCGTGCCGTACCACTGGCCGGTCCCCACCGCCGCCAACGCCCTCACCGTCGACGCCCTCGACCCCCGCTCCAAGATCCCCGAGTACAAGGTCTGCGCGGCACGCATCGAGGCCGCGGAACGGATCGACGAGGTGCCCGAACCCCCGACCGCCCCCGGGCAGCACGCCTACCCCGAGACGCAGGTCTCCCGTACCGATCCCCTGCCGCCCACGTCCCCGCAGGGCCGTGGCACCGCGGAGAGGAGCTGACGCCGCTCATGATGGGCCGCACGATCTTCATCGACCCCGGGCGCTGCATCGGCTGCCAGGCGTGCGTCTCGGCCTGCCGCGAGTGCGACTCGCACCGCGGCAAGTCGATGATCCACCTCGACTACCCCGACGAGGGGCACTCCGTCGCCTCCCTTCCCACGGTCTGCATGCACTGCGAGGACCCGGTCGCGCCCTGCGCCGAGGTCTGCCCGGCCGACGCCATCCTCGTCACCGCCGACGGTGTGGTGCAGCAGGCCGACACCACCCGTTGCATCGGCTGCGCCAACTGCGTCAACGCCTGCCCCTTCGGCGTCCCGAAGATCGACCTCCAGGCGAAGCTGCAGATGAAGTGCAACCTCTGCTACGACCGCACCGCCTACGGACTCGCCCCGATGTGCGCCACGGTCTGCCCCACCGGCGCCCTCTTCTACGGAACCCTCGAGGAGCTCCAGAGCGAACGCCCCGGCGTCCAGGTCGCCGACTCCTTCACCTTCGGCTCGACGACCGTCTCCACCGGAGTGGCGATGGTCGTCCCCGCCGACAAGGTCCAGTGGCCGGTCCCCGGCGGGCTCCCCGTCGTGGAGATCAACGGGAAGGCGGTCCGATGAGCGTCACCGAGCAGCCGCCCGCCGACGGCCAGGACGCGGCCGACGCCGCCCAGGAGGCGCTGCACGACCGGATCGCCGCCGACTCGCTCACCACCCGGCGCGACTACCTCCGGATCGTCGCCACCGTCTCCGGCGGCCTGGCCATCGGCGGCATCGGCGTCGCCTCCGGGATCCTGCACCGCCACGGCGACACCGACGGGACACCCGAGCCGAAGAAGATCGCCGACCAGCTGCTGCCCGGCGAGTCCCTCGCCTTCCGCTACCCCGAGCAGGCGGACCGCGCGGTCGCCGTCCGCCTGGAGGACGGCACCCTCGTCGGCTACTCGGCCGTCTGCACCCACCTCGCCTGCGCCGTGCTCTGGCGGCAGGACCGCGGCACCGAGGGTGAGCTGTACTGCCCCTGCCACGAGGGGGTCTTCGACGCCCGTACGGGAGAGGTGACCGCGGGCCCGCCGCCGCGGGCGCTGCCGAAGGTCCTCCTGGTGGAGGAGGCCGACGGCAGCGTCTGGGCCGTCGGCACCACCCGCTCCGGCGAGAGCGTCCAGGAGAGCCTGTGCCGGCAGCTCGGCGCCGAGCGCCCCGACCTGGCCGAGCGCCTCAACTGCCCGGGCGCCTCCGCGGGCGGGGCCGTCACGAGGAGCGAGCGCACATGACCGACGCACCCTTCCCCCGGGACCCCGAGGTCCCCGGCCGGGCCCCGGGCGCCCCCGACGGGAGTCCCGCCCCGCCGCCCGAGGCGCCGCCGCGCCCCGCCTACACCGCGGGGAGCGCGCAGCCCCGGCTGAACCGGCCGGTGCACGAGCGCTACCCGCAGATCCGGCCCACCAGCGGCTACGGCGACCCCCGGGTCCGCCACACGGGCCCGGGCCCCGGTGCCGGTACGGAGCAGGAGCCCGAACGCTCGTCGAAGCTGAGCGCGCGCCTGGCCCTGGCCCTCACGGTCGTCATCGGGCAGCTCTGGGGGCTGACGATCGTGGTCGACGAGTGGATGGCCGGGGACACCGGCACGGCCTGGTGGGGGGCCGGCTTCCTCGTCCTGTCGTTCCTCGTCGTCCTGGGCCTGTGGCTGCTCGACCCGAAGGACCGCTGACGTCCCGCACCCGGCGTAGGCTGGTGGGATGAGCACCGCCCCCGCCCACGGACCGCGAGACCCGAAGCAGCCCGGCAGTCAGTCGATCCCCGAGAACACCACGAAGCCGAAGCTGATCTTCGATGATCCGCTGGACCAGCAGTCCGCGGACGATACGGACCGCGGGTGGGGAGAGCGGCCTCAGAGTGGCGGCGACAGTGCCGCCGATCTTGCGCGCTTCCTCGAAGAGAAGCCGCCGCACCACCTCTGACGCCGGTGCGAGTCGCCGGCTAGGGGGTGGGGTGCGACCCGGTACCGCCCGTACCGCTCCCGCCGGAGCCCGCACCCGGGCCCGTACCGCTTCCCGTACCCGTACCGCTTCCCGTGCTCGGCCCGCGCTGGGCGACGAGCAGGTCCCGGATCTCCTTCAGGACCTCCAGCTCGCTGATCTCCAGCGTCTCCTGGACGCTCTCCTTCGCCTTGTCGTGGGCGGCCCGCCTGGCCAGGTACTTCGCCATGGGAAGCACCATCAGGAAATAGACGACGGCCGCCGTGATCAGGAAGCTGAGGACGGCGCTGAGCACCAGGCCCCACATGATCGGGATGCCGGAGACCGCGTTCCCCGCGTCGTCGACGACACACGGACCCTTGAGGCAGGACCGGTAGCTCTCCAGGTCCTTCGTACCGAAGGCGCCGACCAGCGGGTTGATGACACCCTTCACCACGGAGTTCACGATGTTGGTGAACGCGGCACCGATGACGACCGCCACCGCGAGGTCGATCACGTTGCCTCGCATGAGGAAGGCCTTGAAGCCCGCCATCACGCTTTCCTTCTTCGGGGTCACCCGGTCGCCTTTCGTCGCTGGTGCACGTAGCGCTGCCATTAGGCCGCGAACGGCGCAGAGGCGTCCAATCCGTACACACGGAACGGTTACTTGACAGGCAGTCCGTGCGAATCAGCACAGGATCACCGCCAGTTGGGACGTGACACCCGCGCCCGCCAGAGCCGTCGCCGTCGACCGTGGAACGGAGAGTACGAGCAACGCCCCGCCGTCCGCACGAGTCTCACCCGTGCGCGGCACCTCGTCCACTCGGGCGCCCTCGGCCACCAGGCGCGGCTCACCACCCCCGCCCATCGACGCGTGGGGCGCGGCGATCACATCGACCCGGTCACCGGGCCGCAGCAGCCGTACCGCGCCGGCGTCGGCGATCCGTACCGGCGCGGACACCATGCGCACCACGGGCGCCCGCGGGGACTCCCGGGCCGCCGCGGGTGTCGGCGGCTCCGCGGAGACCTCGCCCCCGCCGGCCACCGCGACCGCCAGCGCGGCCGCGCTCATGGCGAGGATCGCCGCCGGGGCCCGGCGCCGGCGCCGCAGCGCCCGTCGCAGCCGCTGCCGCCCTCCCCGCACCCGCAACGGTTCGAACGGCGGGACCGTGCACGGCGCGGGCACGGGGGAGTGGCCGGGGTACGGAAGAGAGTCCGAGGTGGGTGAGGCAGAAAGGGAGGGAGTCGAGGCAGATGAAGTCGGGGTCGTCATGGCGGCACCGCCTGTCCGGAGGGGAGTAGGGAGTCGTACCGTCCTCCGGCCGTCCGGAGAACCGCTCCCACCATCCCGCCTCCGCGAACTTCCCGCCGAAGCCTGTGGATCACCCGTCGCCTGTGGACAACTCCCTCACCCGTCAGGGGGATTCACACCGCGGCTTCAGGGAAGCTCGATCCCCAGGTCCCAGCCGTCGTGCGCGTGCGTGCACAGGCAGTCCCGGTCCGCCGTGTCCGGCAGCGCGCCCACCGCGTCGAAGAGCACCTCCCGCAGCCGCCCCACGTTCGCGCGGAACACCTGGAGGACCTCGGTGTGGGTGACGCCCTCGCCCGTCTCCGCGCCCGCGTCCAGGTCGGTGACGAGGGCGAGCGAGGTGTAGCAGAGGCCCAGTTCGCGGGCGAGGATCGCCTCCGGGTGCCCGGTCATGCCCACGACCGACCAGCCGGCCGCCGCGTGCCAGCGCGACTCCGCGCGCGTGGAGAACCGAGGCCCTTCGACGACGACCATCGTTCCGCCGTCCACCGGCTCCCAGCCGTGCGCCCGCGCAGCCTTCAGGGCCACCCGCCGCCCGTCCGGGCAGTAGGGGTCGGCGAAGGTCGTGTGCACGACGTTCGGCACCGCCCCGCCCCAGGCCTCAGGCAGCGGCTCCCCGTCGAAGTACGTCTGAGTCCGCGACTTCGTACGGTCGACCAGCTGGTCCGGTACGACGAGGGTGCCGGGCCCGTACTCCTCCCGCAGGCCGCCCACCGCGCACGGCCCGAGCACCTGCCGTACACCCACCGAGCGCAGCGCCCACAGGTTGGCGCGGTAGTTGATCCGGTGCGGTGGCAGCGTATGGCTCCGGCCGTGCCGGGGCAGGAACGCGACCCGCCGTCCCGCGACCTCGCCGAGGAAGAGGCGGTCGCTGGGGCTGCCGTACGGGGTGTCGACGGACACCTCCGTCACGTCCTCCAGGAAGGAGTAGAAGCCCGAGCCGCCGATCACACCGATGTCCGCAAAAGCGTTGGTCGCCATGCCGGTCACATTATCGGCCCGAGAAACGGCGGAAGCCCCACCGCGCACAGCGGTGAGGCTTCCGTGAGAACAAGGGTCGGGAGACCCGGATCAGGCGGCCGAGGTGGAGCTCGACGCGCTCGACGCCGAGGACGTCGACGAGCTCGACGAAGCCGCCGGCTTCGCGTCCGAGGACGCCGACGACGAGGAGGCCGACGACGAAGCGGACTTCGACGACGACGCGGGCGAGCTGGAGCTCGACGAGCCGCGGCTGTCGTTCCGGTAGAAGCCGGAACCCTTGAAGACGATGCCGACCGCCGAGAACACCTTCTTCAGGCGTCCCTCGCAGCTCGGGCACTCGGTCAGCGCGTCATCGGTGAACTTCTGCACCGCCTCGAGGCCCTCGCCGCACTCGGTGCACTGGTACTGGTAGGTCGGCACTTGTCTTCCTCCTGGCACTCACACTCATCGAGTGCTAACGACGATCCATAGTGACGTATTCCGCGGGATCAGTCCACCGTCACCGGCACTCGGTGACCGATACCACGTGCGCGGACCCGGCCCGACGCCCGGGGGGTCAGCCGCGAGCGCAGCGCCAGGAGCGTGGCCAGCGCGAGCGCCGTGCCCGCCAGCGGCACCAGGAATCCGGTGCTCGCGCCGTGCTCGTCGGCGAGGCGGCCGGCGACCGTCACGGCCGCCGCCTGCCCCAGCGCCACGGCGCCGGTGAGCCAGGTGAAGGCCTCGGTCCTGGCGGAGGCCGGGACCAGGGTCTCGACGATGGTGTAGCCGGTGATCAGGGCCGGGGCGATGCACAGACCCACGATCAGGCCGAGCGCGCCGAGCAGCACCACGGAGTGCGCCGACCAGAGCAGCGAGGCCGCCACGGTCAGTCCGGCGTAGCCCAGGATCAGACGCTTGCGCGGGCCGATCTTCCAGGCGATCGCGCCGCACGCGATGCCCGCGAGCATGTTGCCCGCGGCGAAGATCCCGTACAGCAGACCGTTGGCGCCGGGGTTGCCGATCTCCTCGGAGAACGCGGTCAGCGAGACCTGCATACCGCCGAAGACCGAGCCGATGCCCAGGAAGGCGACGGCCAGAACCCGTACGCCGGGGATCGACAGGGCCGAGACGCGCGCCTCACCGCCGGCGGCGGCGGCGACGAGGCCGTGGGCGGGCTGGGTGCTGCGCTGGGCGGCGAAGAACAGGCCGCCGAAGAGCGTGAGCGCCGCCTCGGCGATCAGACCGGCAGCGGGGTGCACGCCGGTGCAGAGCGCGGTGGCGAGGACGGGACCGACGACGAAGGTGAACTCGTCCGTGACCGACTCGAAGGCCGCGGCCGTCGGCATCAGCGGGGAGTTCTCCAGCTTCGCCGCCCAGCGGGCACGGACCATGGGCCCGACCTGCGGGACGGAGGCGCCGGCCGGTACGGCGGCGAGGAAGAGGGCCCACATCGGGGCGCCCGCCAGGGCGAGCACCACGAGCAGGGAGACGGCGGTGGAGTGGACCAGCACCCCGGGGACCAGGACGGCGCGCTGGCCGAAGCGGTCGGCGAGCTTGCCGCTCTGCGGGGCGAACAGCGCCATCGAGACGCCGGTGACGGCGGCGACGGCGCCGGCGCTGCCGTACGAGCCGGTGGTGTGCTGGACGAGCAGGACGATGCCGATCGTCAGCATCGCGAAGGGCTGCCGGGCGGCGAACCCGGGGAGCAGGAAGGACAGCGCTCCGGGGGTGCGGAGGAGCTGTCCGTACCCGGCGCGCTTGGCGGCGGCCTTCCCGGCCGCCTTGCCCGGCTCCGTGACGGACGCGCCGGCCGTGCGGGATGCGCCGGCCGTACGGGACGTTCCCGAGGTGCGGTGCGAGCCCGAAGCGCCGGTCGTGCCGGCCGTACGAGGCGTGCCCGAGGTGCCGAGCGTGCCCGAGGTGCCGGGCGCCGTAGGCGTGTCAGAAGTGACCGTGGACACCACGGTCCTTGCCTTTCTGCCGCCTGGTAGCGCGCCCCTGCACGGTGGTGCGGGCGCTGCCGAGAGCTGTCCTCATGCGCGGAACTGCGGTAGATACCGGGCCTCACTGCGGAGGGCGTCTCGGCCGCCATACGGTCGCGCCAGCTCTGCGTCAGGCAGAGTTGGTTCGATCAAGTGTGCCTTCATGGTACAGGGAAGGGCGTCCTCCCGCCTGGGAAAACGCCCTTCCGTTCGAAACTACGCCTGTGATTAACCGGACGTTCTCTTTCCGAACGGAATGTGCGGCAGCGCCCGCTGCCGATGGCCCCGCTCGGAGACGGCCGTCGAGCCCGCCGTACCCAGCCAGCCGGCCAGTTTTCCGCCCTGTCCGACGGCCCGCAGCCGCCGCTCGGTGGCGTCCCGCACCGGGTCGGTCGCGACGACGAGGAGCTCGTCCTTGTACCGCAGCACGGTCGCCGGGCCCGGTACGAAGCTCTTCTCGTCGCGTACGACGAGGGTGACGGCGGCCCCGGGCGGCAGGCGCAGCTCCGCGACCTCCACGCCGTGCATCCTGGAGCCCTCCGGGATGGCGATGGAGAGCAGATGTCCGCGCAGCCGCTCCAGCGGCGCCGACTCGACGCCCAGGTCGGCGGCCTCGTCGGAGCCGCCCAGTCGCAGCGCCTTCGCCAGCCAGGGCAGCGTCGGACCCTGGACGAGGGTGTAGACGACCACGAGCACGAAGACGATGTTGAAGACCCGCTCGCTGCCCTCGATCCCGGACACCATCGGGATCGTGGCGAGAATGATGGGGACGGCTCCGCGCAGGCCGGCCCAGGACATCAGGGCCTTCTCCTGCCAGGGGATGCGGAACGGCAGCAGGCTGACCCAGACCTCCATGGGCCGCGCCACCACCGTCAGGACGAGGCCGATGACGACGGCGGGCCAGAAGTCGTCGCCCAGCTTGGTCGGGGTGACCAGCAGGCCGAGCAGGACGAACATGCCGATCTGGGCGATCCAGCCGAGCCCCTCGGCGAAGCCGCGGTTGGCGGGGGCGTGCGGCAGCTTCGCGTTGCCGAGGACCATCGCGGCCAGATAGACGGCGAGGAAGCCGGAGCCGTGGGCCAGGGCGCCCGCCGCGTACGCCGTGACGGCGATGGCCATGACGGCGATCGGGTACAGGCCGGAGGCGGGCAGGGCGATGTGGCGCAGCCCGAAGGCGCCGAGGAAGCCGACGCCGAGGCCGACGGCGGCGCCGATGGCCAGCTCCATGGCGATCGTGCCGACCAGGACGTACCAGCTGTCGATCGGACCGACCGTGGAGAAGGCGACGACGAGGATGACGACCGGGGCGTCGTTGAAGCCGGACTCGGCCTCCAGGACACCGGTCACGCGCGAGGGCAGCGGCACCTTGCGCAGCACGGAGAAGACGGCGGCGGCGTCGGTCGAGGAGACGACCGCGCCGATGATCAGCGCCTGGCGCCAGTCCAGGCCGACCAGGTAGTGGGCGGCCGCGGCCGTGACGCCCACGCTCACCGCGACGCCGACGGTCGACAGCACGACCGCCGCGGGCAACGCGGGTTTGATCTCCTTCCACTTGGTGCCCAGGCCACCCTCGGCCAGGATCACCACAAGTGCGGCATAGCCGATCACCTGGGTCAGCTCGGCGTTGTCGAAGGCGACGTTGCCGATCCCGTCCTGCCCGATCGCGACGCCGATCCCGAGATACAGCAGCAGGCTGGGGAGCCCGCTCCGGGACGAGATCCGCACCGCCGCGACAGCGATGAGCAGCACGAGCGAGCAGATGAGCAGGAGTTCATTGAGCTCGTGGACAGTCAGTGGCCGATCCTTCCCCTCGCGTGCGGCCGGATCGTTCCTCCAGCAGCCGGTACTTCGTTACCTTACCTAATCTTTAACGCTTTCTTGACGCGCTTCCCGCTTGTCCTCGATCGTCAGTGCGATCTTGGGTGGCCTTCTTGGTGACACCGCGTCCGGGCCGTCCGGACGCTGCGCCTAAGGTTGCTCCCGTACTCCAGGACCACCCTGCCCCTCGAAGGACAGCGATGCCCTCCAACACGACCGCGCCTCCCGCCAAGAAGAAGGGGCGGCGCGCCCGCCTGATCGTCCTCGTCCTGGCCCTCGCACTGGTCGCGGGCGTCGGCTTCGGCGGGTACTGGGGCGTCAGCACCGTCCGCGCCTCCTTCCCGCAGACGACGGGCGAACTCCGGCTCGACGGCCTCTCCGGCGAGGTCGAGGTCAAGCGTGACGCCTACGGGGTGCCGCAGATCTACGCCGACACCGAGGCCGACCTCTTCCGGGCGCAGGGCTTCGTCCAGGCGCAGGACCGCTTCTACGAGATGGACGTGCGCCGTCACATGACGGCCGGCCGCCTCTCGGAGATGTTCGGCAAGAGCCAGGTCGACACCGACGCGTTCCTGCGCACCCTGGGCTGGCGTCAGGTCGCGCAGGACGAGTACGACAAGGTCCTGTCGGCGGAGACGAAGAAGAACCTCCAGGCCTACGCCGAGGGCGTCAACGCCTACCTCAAGGGCAAGGACTCCGCCGACGTCTCCGTCGAGTACGCGGCGCTCGCCTTCTCCAACGACTACGCGATCGAGCCCTGGACCCCCGTCGACTCGGTGGCCTGGCTCAAGGCCATGGCCTGGGACCTGCGCGGCAACATGCAGGACGAGATCGACCGTTCCCTGCTGACGAGCCGGCTCAGCGCGCGGCAGATCCAGGACCTCTACCCGGGGTACCCGTACGAGCTGCACCAGCCGATCGTGCAGAACGGCGCGGTCGACAAGGCGACCGACGTGTTCGACCCGAAGGGCAAGGCGAAGAAGAACGACGACGGCACCGGGACCACGCCGGGCGGCGCCCTGGAGGGCATGCAGTCCCAGCTGGGCGCGCTCTCCGACTCCCTCGACGACATCCCCGCGCTGCTCGGCCCCAACGGCAACGGCATCGGATCGAACTCGTGGGTCGTCTCCGGCCGCTACACGACCTCCGGCAAGCCGCTCCTCGCCAACGACCCGCACCTCGCCCCGATGCTGCCGTCCCTCTGGTACCAGATGGGCCTGCACTGCCGCTCCGTCTCGGCGACCTGCCGCTACGACGTCGCCGGCTACACCTTCTCCGGCATGCCGGGCGTGATCATCGGCCACAACGACAACATCGCCTGGGGCTTCACCAACCTGGGCGCCGACGTCACCGACCTGTACCTGGAGAAGGTCGGGGACGACGGCTACGTCGTGGACGGCAGGACCAAGCCGTTCACGACCCGCGAGGAGACCATCAAGGTCGCGGGCGGCGGCAGCCGGAAGATCACGGTCCGCTCGACCGAGCACGGCCCGCTGGTCTCCGACCGCTCCTCCGAGCTGGAGAAGGTCGGCCAGAAGGCACCCGTCGGCAACGTCGCTCCGGACCGGGGCACCGGCTACGGCGTCTCCCTCCAGTGGACCGCCCTGCAGCCCGGCAAGTCCATGGACGCCGTCTTCCGGCTCAACCGCGCGAAGAACTTCAAGGAGTTCCGCGCCGCGGCCGAGGACTTCACGGTCCCCTCGCAGAACCTGATCTACGCGGACGCGGAGAACATCGGCTACCAGGCGCCGGGCAAGATCCCGCGGCGCGCCAAGGGCGACGGCACCGTCCCGGCGCCCGGCTGGGACTCCTCGTACCGGTGGAAGGGCTACATCCCGTACGACGAGCTGCCGTACGAGCAGAACCCCGACCGCGGCTACATCGTCACCGCCAACCAGGCCGTCGTCGACGCCGCCAAGTACCCCTACCTCCTGACGGAGGACTGGGGCTACGGCTCGCGGAGCCAGCGGATAAACGACCTCATCGAGTCGAAGCTCAAGGACGGCGGGAAGATCTCGCCCGACGACATGCGGACCATGCAGATGGACAACCGCAGCGAGATCGCGACCCTGCTCAACCCGCTCCTGCTGAAGATCGACATCTCGGACCCGTACGTCCGCGAGGCGCAGAAGCTCCTGGAGGGCTGGGACTACACCCAGGAGCCCGACTCGGCCGCCGCCGCGTACTTCAACGCGGTCTGGCGCAACGTCCTCAAGCTCGCCTTCGGCGACAAGCTGCCCAAGGAGCTGCGGGCCGAGGGCGACTGCATCAGCGTCCGCCCGGCCGACTCCACCGGCCTCCCGGTCGACGAGCAGAACAAGCGCGTACGGGAGTGCGGCGAGCGCGACGGGGACACGGCGCAGCCGGACGGCGGCGACCGCTGGTACGAGGTGGTCCGCCCGCTGCTGAAGCAGGAGGACAGCGCGTGGTGGAAGACCGAGGCCAACCGCACCGACCAGGCCACCGAGAACCGTGACCAGCTCCTCGCCCGCGCCATGGAGGACGCCCGCTGGGAGCTGACCGCCGAGCTCGGCAAGGACGTCTCCACCTGGAGCTGGGGCCGGCTGCACCAGCTGACCCTGCAGAACCAGACGCTCGGCACGGCCGGACCCGGCTTCGTCCAGTCCATGCTCAACCGCGGCCCGTGGAACCTGGGCGGCGGCGAGGCCGCGGTCAACGCGACCGGCTGGAACGCGGCCGGCGGCTACGAGGTCGTCTGGGTGCCGTCGATGCGGATGGTCGTCAACGTCGGCGACTGGGACAGGTCCCGCTGGATCAACCTGTCCGGCGCCTCGGGGCACGCGTACCACGACCACTACACCGACCAGACCGACAAGTGGGTCAAGGGCGAGCTGCTCGACTGGTCCTTCGGCAAGGCGGCGGTCGACGCCTCGACGAAGGAGACCCTGACCCTCAAGCCGTAGAAGGCTCCTGAGGGCGCTCGAAGCGCCTGACCCCCTCGGGGGTCACCACCGCGTGCACGGGGTGGTCGTGCGGTTCCTCCGGGACCCGCGCGACCACCTCGTTCGCGTACAGGAGCACCACGAGAGCAGGGTCAGCGCCGGCGCGCGCGAGCCGCGCGAGGACCCGGTCGTACGAGCCGCCGCCGCGCCCGAGCCGCATACCGCGGCCGTCGACCGCGAGGCCCGGCAGCAGGACCGCGTCCGCCGCGCACACGGCATCGGGACCGAGCCGCCGGCCTGTCGGCTCCAGGAGGCCCCGGCCGGCCTTCGCCAGGTGCTCCGCGCCCTCGTAGGCCGCCCAGTCGAGATCGTTGTCGGGCAGCAGGACGGGGAGCAGGACACGGGTGCCGCCCGCGCGCAGGGTGTCCAGCAACGCGCGCGTGCCCGGCTCGCGGCCCACCGACACGTACGCGGCGACGGTCGAGGCCTCCGCCAGCTCGGCCAGCTCCCGCGCACCCCGCGCGAGCAGCTCGCCCGCGGTTTCGACATCATGGCTGGTCAGCCGGGCGCGAGCGGCGAGTAGTTGGCTGCGCAGCGCCGCCTTGTCGGACATGTCGTCGGTCATCGGGACATCATGGGGGCGTACCAACCCTCTCGTACCAGTCGTTATGCACAGGAAGTTAATCGGAGCCCCATCTTCCTCTCATTCCGAGCGGCTATGGTGCTCCGCATGACTCAGTCGCCTTCCAGGATCACCAAGGCTGTCATCCCGGCCGCCGGTCTCGGCACGCGCTTCCTCCCGGCCACCAAGGCCACCCCGAAGGAAATGCTGCCGGTCGTCGACAAGCCCGCGATCCAGTACGTCGTCGAGGAGGCCGTAGCGGCCGGACTCTCCGACGTCCTCATGATCACCGGTCGGAACAAGCGTCCCCTGGAGGACCACTTCGACCGGAACTATGAGCTGGAGGAGGCGCTCGCCCGCAAGGGAGACGAGGACCGCCTCTCCAAGGTCCAGGAGTCCAGCGACCTCGCCACCATGCACTACGTGCGTCAGGGCGCTCCCCGCGGCCTCGGGCACGCCGTGCTCTGCGCCGCCCCGCACGTCGGTGACCAGCCCTTCGCCGTGCTGCTCGGCGACGACCTGATCGACCCGCGCGACCCGCTGCTCGCCCGGATGGTGGACGTCCAGGAGCATGAGGGCGGCAGCGTCATCGCGCTCATGGAGGTCGAGCCCGAACAGATCCATCTCTACGGCTGCGCGGCGGTGGAGGCGACGGCCGACTCCGACGTCGTGAAGGTGACGGACCTCGTCGAGAAGCCGGACGCGCACGAGGCGCCCAGCAACTACGCGATCATCGGCCGCTATGTACTGGATCCGGCCATCTTCGCCATACTGCGTGAGACCGAGCCGGGGCGCGGTGGTGAGATCCAGCTGACCGACGCCCTCCAGAAGCTGGCCAAGACGTACCAGTCGGCGCCGAGCGGCGAGGGGAAGATCGGGGGTCCGGTCCACGGCGTGGTCTTCAAGGGCCGGCGCTATGACACCGGCGACCGCGGGGACTATCTGCGTGCCATTGTCAGACTGGCGTGCGAACGTGAAGACCTGGGCCCGGACTTCCGGACCTGGCTCCGCAGTTACGTCAGCGAGGAGATGTAGCACCTTGAGCAGCAGCACGGGCACGGCACCGGTGTCAGGCGATCCGGCCGACGGCGGGTCCGGCGATCCGGCCGGCGGCGGGTCCGGCGACCCCTGCGCGGGTCCTTCGCGTGGCCTGTGGTCGGTGGACGAGCACCTGGAGGACGTCCTCGGGGCGATCACCCCGCTCGAACCCATCGAGCTGCAACTGCCCGACGCCCAGGGCTGCGTCCTCGTCGAGGACGTCACGGTGCCGGTCGCGCTGCCCCCGTTCGACAACAGCTCCATGGACGGCTACGCGGTCCGCGTCGCCGATGTCGCCGGTGCCACGGAGGAGTTCCCCGCCGTCCTGACCGTGATCGGCGACGTGGCCGCGGGCGCCGGCGGCCTGCCGGTCGTCGGCCCCGGCCAGGCCGCCCGGATCATGACCGGCGCCCCGCTGCCGCCCGGCGCCGAGGCCGTCGTCCCGGTCGAATGGACCGACGGCGGTACGGGCGAGGGCGCGGCGAGCGGGATGCGCGCCGCCAGCGCCGACCCCGAGGGCGCGGGCGGCGAGGTCCGCGTCCACCGGGCCGCCGAGGCCCGCGCGCACGTCCGCGCCCGGGGCAGCGACGTCCAGGCCGGCGACCTGGCCCTGGAGGCGGGCACGGTCCTCGGGCCGCCGCAGATCGGACTGCTCGCCGCGATCGGCCGGGCCACCGTCCGCGTCCGCCCCCGACCGCGGGTCGTCGTGATCTCCACCGGCAGCGAACTGACCCAGCCCGGCGAGGAGTTGGGTGAGGGCCAGATCTACGACTCCAACAGCTTCGCGCTCGCGGCCGCCGCGCGCGACGCCGGCGCCATCGCCTACCGGGTCGGCGCCGTCACCGACGAGGCGGACACCCTCCGGGCCACCATCGAGGACCAGCTGATCCGCGCCGACCTCCTCGTCACCACGGGCGGGGTGAGCGTCGGTGCGTACGACGTGGTCAAGGAGGCGCTGACGACGGACGGACAGTTCGAGGGCCAGGTCGACTTCCGCAAGCTGGCCATGCAGCCCGGGAAGCCGCAGGGCTTCGGCACGATCGGACCCGACCACACCCCGCTGCTCGCCCTGCCGGGCAACCCGGTCTCCTCGTACGTCTCCTTCGAGCTCTTCGTACGGCCCGCGATCCGGGCCCTGATGGGCCTCGCCGACCTCCACCGGCCGAAGGTCCGGGCCGCGCTCGCCGCCGACAAGCCGCTGCGCTCCCCGTCGGGCCGCCGCCAGTTCCTGCGCGGGACGTACGACGCCGAGTCCGGCACCGTCACTCCTGTGGGCGGCGCGGGCTCCCACCTGATCGCGGCGCTCGCGCACGCCGACGCGCTGCTCGTCGTGCCGGAGGAGACGATGGAGGTGGCGCCCGGCGCCGAGCTGGACGTGGTCCTCCTCGGCTGAAGAGGGCCTGGTGGCGGTACCGTGGCGTCCCACACAGCGACCGGGAGTGTCACGGCCATGAGCACGCAGCAAGGACTCACCCACATCGACGAGGCGGGGGCGGCCCGCATGGTCGACGTCTCCGCGAAGGACGTCACGGCGCGGACCGCGCGCGCCAGTGGCCGCGTCCTGGTCTCGCCGCGCGTGATCGAGCTGCTGCGGGGCGAGGGCGTACCGAAGGGCGACGCGCTCGCCACCGCCCGGATCGCCGGGATCATGGGGGCCAAGAGAACCCCGGACCTGATCCCGCTCTGCCACCCGCTGGCGGTCTCGGGCGTCAAGCTGGACCTCACGGTCGCGGACGACGCGGTGGAGATCCTGGCGACCGTCAAGACGACGGACCGCACGGGCGTCGAGATGGAGGCCCTGACGGCGGTCTCGGTCGCGGCGCTGACGGTGGTCGACATGATCAAGGCGGTCGACAAGGGCGCGGTCATCTCCGACGTGCGGGTGGAGGAGAAGACGGGCGGCAAGTCGGGCGACTGGAACCGGGAAGGGGCCGGGTCGTGACGCGCGGCGGCCGGGTGACCGGGGTGCACGGGCACGGGGACCACGGCACGGCGGACGGCGCGGGCGACGGCGCGGCCGCCGGGGCGCCCGCTGTGGCGGACGACGGAGCTCTTACCTCCCCCTACTCCGCCCTCGTCGTCACCGCCTCCAACCGGGCCGCGGCCGGGGTGTACGAGGACAAGGGCGGTCCGCTGATCGCCGAGGGCCTGTCCCGGATGGGCTTCGCGGTCGACGGCCCGCAGGTCGTGCCGGACGGCGCACCCGTCGAGGCGGCGCTGCGGGCCGCGATCGCGGCCGGATACGACGTCGTCCTCACCACCGGCGGCACGGGCATCTCGCCCACCGACGCCACACCGGAGGCCACCCGCAAGCTCCTCGACCACGAGATCCCCGGCATCCCCGAGGCGATCCGCGCGTACGGCCGGGAGAAGGTGCCCACGGCGGCGCTCTCCCGTGGGCTCGCCGGGGTCGCGGGAGGGACGCTGATCGTGAACCTGCCGGGTTCGGCGGGCGGGGTCCGTGACGGCCTCGCCGTCCTGGAGCCGCTCCTCGTGCACGCGGTCGACCAGATCCGCGGCGGCGACCATCCGAGACCGTCATGATCCCGACCTGGCCCGTGGTCCTCGCCGACGGCGACGTCGTGCTGCGGCCCATAAAGATGCGCGACCAGCGGGTCTGGCGTGAGGTGAACCGGCGCAACCGGGACTGGCTGCGGCCCTGGGAGGCGACGATTCCGCCCCCGGCGCCCGGCGGCCCGGTCGCGCAGCGGCCGACGTACCGCCAGATGGTCCGCCATCTGCGAGCCGAGGCGAACGCGGGCCGGATGCTCCCGTTCGTGATCGAGTACCGCGGGGAGCTGGTGGGCCAGCTGACGGTGGCGGGGATCACCTGGGGCTCGATGTGCTCGGGGCACGTCGGGTACTGGGTGGACAGCGCGGTCGCGGGCCGGGGTGTGATGCCGACGGCGGTCGCGCTCGTGGTCGACCACTGCTTCCGTACGGTCGGGATGCACCGGATGGAGGTCTGCATTCGGCCGGAGAACGGCCCCTCGCGCCGGGTCGTGGAGAAATTGGGATTCCGGGAGGAGGGGCTGCGGCCGCGCTACCTCCACATCGACGGGGCGTGGCGGGACCATCTCGTCTTCGCCCTCACGGCGGAGGAAGTCCCCGACGGACTGCTGAACCGCTGGCACCAGGCACGTCCCGCCCACCCCGCCCAATGAAATAAATGTTCGAATTCAATCAGCAGTTGATCGCCAATCGATCTGAACAATCACAAAAAAGTTCAGTGATATCAGCCAGATCGTGCGACACACCGGGCCAATTGGCCGATCCCCGGAACGGAACCCCTCTACGGTGTGAGGCGTGAGCAGCAGCGGCCTCATCTACGCAGTCATCGTCGGGGCCTGGGCCGCCTACTTGGTGCCGATGTGGCTCCGCAGGCAGGACGAGCTCAACGAGGCCCGCCCGACGGAACGCTTCAGCACCGCCATCCGGCTGCTGTCCGGACGGGCGGGAATGGAGCGCCGGTACGCCAAGGAGCTGAAGGACCGGGAGCCCGACGCGGACCCGGACGTGGAGACCGAGCATCTCAGCTCGGTCGACGTCCGGGCCTTCTCCGCGCCCGCGGCCAGGACGGAAGCCCGCCTGGAGGTCCCGGAACCGGACCCCGAACCGGATCGCAAGCGTGAACCGGCTCCCGCGCGGCGCCCCTCGAAGGCGGCCGCCGAGCGCGCCCGCCGGGGGAAGGTCCTCGCCCGGCGCCGCCGGACGACGGTCGTCCTCTTCCTCGCCTTCACCCTCGGCGCGGTCGTCGCCGCCGTCGGAGGCCTGGCGTTCCTGTGGGCGCCGGGCGTTCCCGCGGTGCTGCTGAGCGCGTACATCGTGCATCTGCGGACGACGGAGCGTCGGCGCTTCGTGTACGTGATGGACCGCCGGCGCGCCGAGGCCGCGGCGGCGCGGCTGCGCGAGAGCCGCCCGCGCCGCCCGGCGGCGCCCGCCGAGCCGGAAGAGGAGCAGCCGGCCCGACCCGAACCCGAGCCGGCCCCCACGGTCTCCCCCCAGGAAGCCGGCCGCCGCGCACTCGTCGAGCAGACGGACCACGCGGAGTGGGTGGACCAGCAGCGCGAGCGCGGCCCGGCCCGCGGCGACAGCTGGGAACCGGTCCCGGTCCCGCTCCCCACGTACGTCACCGCCCCGGTCGCCCCGCGCGCCACGAGCGGCATCGACATCACGGACCCGGAGACATGGAGTTCGGCACGCTCGTCCACGGCGGCCACCGAGTCGGCACCGCCCGCCGCCCCGGACCCGGCGCCGCGCCAGCGCACGGCCCCGCCCCGCGGCGCCCGCCGCGACCACGGCCGCACGCCGCTCTTCGACCAGTACGCGGACGACGACCGCCCGCGCGCGGCCAACGAGTGACCCCCGGCCGGGTGCTCTCCGGAGCCCTCGGCTGACCTGCGGGGGAACGGATTTCCTTGCACCCCGATCGGGATGCTAATGTTTCACACGTCGCAAGGGCCTGTGGCGCAGTCTGGTAGCGCACCTCGTTCGCATCGAGGGGGTCTGGGGTTCAAATCCCCACAGGTCCACAAACGACAGTTCTTGAGTAGCTCTCAGGAATGTTGACGAGATCCCGTCCGATCGCAAGATCGGGCGGGATCTCGTCGTTTCAAGGAGTGTCTGTGATCAGCACGTCCGAGTACGCGAGGCTGTCCGCGCTGGATATCGCTCGGCTGGTGGGGAATGGCCGACGGACGGCCGTCGATGTCGTCGGTGCCGCGCTCGGCAGTATCGGGGAGCGTGATGCCGGCGTGCGGGCGTTCACCGAGGTGTGGGGCGAGCGGGCCCTCGCCCAGGCCGCCTGGGTGGATGCGCGAGTCGCTCAGGGCGTACGGCTGCCGCTCGCGGGGGTGCCGATCGGGGTCAAGGCCGGGGAAGGGCCCGGCTCGTACCAGAACACCCGCCTGGCGGCCGCCGGATGCGTGCCGGTCGGTGCCACGTCGATGCCGCGCGGCGGGCCCGGCTGGCAGACCTACGGGCACACCGACCGGGGGCCCACGCTCAACCCGTTCAACCCGGCGTGGTCTCCCGGGGGTTCCTCCGCCGGTTCGGCGGCCGCGGTCGCCGCGGGCATGGTGCCCCTCGCGAGCGGGTCCGACGGCGCCGGGTCGGTACGCATCCCCGCCGCCTGGTGCGGTGTCGTCGGGTTCAAGCCCACCAACGGTCTTCTGCCCGCCAGGGACCGCGCGGGGCTGAACTCGCCCGGCGTCCTGGCCCGCACCGTCTCCGACGCCCGCGCCTACCTCGACGCCGTCGTGGACGGAGCGCCCCGGGTGGCCGTCTCCGGCCCGGTGGCACCGCCCGTCGCGGTCTGGTCGGCCACTCTGGGCCACGCGGACACCGACCGCGCCGTCGTCGCCGTCGCCCGCCGCGCCGCGGACAGACTCGCCGAGGACGGGCTGATCACCCTGGACGAGGGCGTCCACGTGGACCTCGTCGACGTGGCGCCGGCGTGGACGGCCCTGCGCGCAGGGTCCGCCGACGCCGAAGGCATCGAGGCCGTCACCGCCGTCAACGACGCACGGCTCGCCGACTGCTTCGAGCGGGCCGCCGTGATCCTCACGCCCACCACGCCGTATCCACCGCACGGCCACGACGGCCCGGGCGCGCGGATGAACGTGGCGCTGACCTGGGCGTTCAACATCAGCGGGCATCCCGCCCTCAGCGTTCCGGCCGGAACCACCCGCCAGGGGCAGCCCGTCGGCCTCCAACTCGTGGCCCGGCCCCACCGCGAAAGGGAACTCCTGGACCTCGCAGAGCTCGCCGACCTCGCCGTCCGCGCCAACCGGTCCGCTCCGTGAGCGACAGTCGCTGCCGGTAGCCTTGCCCCGCCTGGATCCAGCGCGCGACGGGCAGGCCACTCCCCATCTCCGTACACGCACCACGAGGACGCCCATGTTCAAGGTCAACGAATACTTCGACGGCGCGGTCAAGTCGATCACCTTCGCCCAGGAGGAAGGCCCGGCGAGCATCGGCGTCATGGCGCCCGGCGCGTACGAGTTCGGCACCGCGGCCCCGGAGGTCATGCACGTGATCAGCGGCGCCCTGACCGTCAGGCTTCCCGGCGCCGACGACTGGCAGACCTTCTCCGCCGGCACCCGGTTCGACGTGCCGGGCGACAGCACGTTCCAGCTCGAGGTCGCGGTCGAGACCGCGTACCTCTGCGAGTACCGCTGACGCTCGCGGCCGCAGGCGCGTCTCCCTGACCGCTGGTCGACCCCGCCCGTGCGCACGAAGGCCCCGCCCGGGCGGGAGGTGCCGGGCGGGGCTTCGTGGGTGTCAGGACGCCTGGGCCCGGTCGTACAGTGCCTTGGCGTCGTTGCCGAAGTACGGGCCGAACATGCGGTTGGGCAGGAACGTGTAGCCGAAGCTGTTCACCGAGACCTGGAGGCCCGTGCCTGTGGCCTCGCTGAAGCCGGAGAACCACGGGCCGCCGCTGGAGCCGCCCGTCATGTTGCAGCCGAGGCTGTGGTCCTGGGAGAACAGCCAGTCCTTCGAGGAGTTGCCCGCGCAGTGGACGAGCTTCGAGCCGTCGTACGGGGACGCCGCCGGGAAGCCGAAGGCGTACATCGGCTTGTTGTAGCCGCCGTTGAACTGGATGCCCTGGGCACCGGTGACCGAGGTGAGGGTGCGGCCGTTCAGCGGGGCCACGACCGCCGCGCCCACGTCGTAGTTGATGTCCTCGCTCGCCTCCCACTGCGGGGTGGTGAGCGTCTTCGTCGCCGTCCACTGGCCGTACGGCGCGTTGCCGTTGTCGTACGCCGGGACGAAGACCCAGTTCGTGTGCCACGCGCCCTGGTACTTCACGCAGTGGCCGGCCGTGATCACCGTGCTCTGGTTCTGGCTGGTGACGGCGTTGCCGGAGCAGGAGGCCGTACGGCCCTGGAAGGTGAAGAAGACCCGGCCGGAGGTCTTCACGACCGCGCCGCCGCCCGTCCAGGGGCCGCCCGGCTGCGGGAAGGCCGTGGGGGCGATCGTGGTGGGGGTGGCCGAGCCGGCGACCCGCTTGAGGGTCTTGAGGGCTCCCGGGGTGACCTCCAGGTCCAGCGGGACCGCCGAGCGCATCCGCTCAGCGGTCCAGAAGGGGGGCTTCTCCGCGGCTTGTGCCGTGGTCGCGGTCAGTGCTCCGGTCAGCAGGGCTCCGACGGACAACAGGACCGCTGCGACTGTGCGATGGCGTCTCACGCATGTCTCCTTCTGCCGAGGCAGGTGGGGGATGAGAACGGTGCGGATCGACGTGCGTGGGCAGCGTGCCAGACGGTGCGGAGAATGTCAGGGGCGCGTCAGAGATTTTCGGTCAGCGGCTTCGCGAAGCAACGGCTGCTGTCGTAGTCCCGGTAGTAGCCGAACTTCGGGCAGAGCTCGTAACCGCTGGAGGCGTACAGCGCCATCGCCTCGGGCTGCGCCGTGCCCGTCTCCAGGACCATCCGCGTCCGCCCGGCCGCCCGCGCGTCCTCCTCGAGGGCCGCCAGGATGCGGCGGGCGAGGCCCAGGCCGCGCGCCTCGGAGGCCACGAACATGCGCTTGAGCTCGGCGTCGCCGTCCGCGTACCCCATGTCGTTCTTGTCCTGGGTGCGCCAGCCGCCGGACGCGACGGGGCGGTCGTCGGCGTCGTACGCCAGGAGGTAGAGGCCACGCGGCGGTACGAACATCCCGGGGTCGAGCGGTGTGTCGTCGCCCTCGCCGTAGCGGGCGGCGTACTCCAGCTGGACGGCGGCGTCGAGCTTGGCCGCATCGGGGTGGTCGTATGGTACGGATCGTATAAGCATGTCAGTCATTGTATGTGTATGCGGCCTTGGGGTGTCGGTATTCTCCCCGGATGCTCACTGTCACGACCGTCAATGTCAATGGACTCCGAGCCGCCGCCAAGAAGGGGTTCGTGGAGTGGCTCGCCGGCACGTCCGCCGACGCCGTCTGCCTGCAGGAGGTGCGCGCCGAGGAGGCCCAGCTCCCGGCCGAGGTGCGGGCGCCCGAGGGCTGGTTCACCGCCCACGCGCCCGCCACCGCCAAGGGGCGCGCCGGCGTCTCGCTCTACACCCGGCGCGAGCCCGACGCCGTGCGCGTCGGCTTCGGGTCGAGCGAGTTCGACGGCAGCGGCCGGTACATCGAGGCCGACCTGCCCGGCGTCACCGTCGCCAGCCTCTACCTCCCCTCCGGCGAGGTGGGCACCGAGCGGCAGGACGAGAAGATCCGCTTCATGGACGAGTTCCTGCCGTATCTGAAGGAGCTCAAGGAGCGCGCCGCCGCCGACGGTCGCGAGGTAGTCGTCTGCGGCGACTGGAACATCGCCCACCGCGAGGCCGACCTCAGGAACTGGAAGGCCAACCGGAAGAACGCCGGCTTCCTCCCCGAGGAGCGGGAGTGGCTGGGCCGCGTCTTCGACGAGGCCGGGTACGTCGACGTCGTCCGCGAGTTCCACCCCGACCAGGAGGGCCCGTACTCCTGGTGGTCCTACCGCGGGCGCGCCTTCGACAACGACAGCGGCTGGCGCATCGACTACCAGGTGGCCACCCCGCGACTGGCCGGGAAGACCGTGAAGGCGTTCGTCGAGCGGGCCGCCACGCACGCCGAACGGTGGAGCGACCACGCGCCCGTCACCGCGGTCTACGAACTGTAGGCGCCGCCGGTGGATGGCGGCCGGGCGGACATCGCCCGGTCGCTGTCATGCGGTGCGGAGGAATTCCGCGAGCGCCGTGGGAGCCCGGCGGCGGTCGGAGGGAGCCCGGACGGGAGACCAGGGGGAGACGGGGGCGGGATCAGGGCTCGCGCAGGCGGCGGTCCAGGGCCATCGAGAGCTCGGCCTCGACCACGCTCTTGGCGAGCGGGCGCAGCCGCTGGATGTCCTTCTCCTCCGCGTGGGCGCGCAGGAGCTCGGTGAAGAGTCCCGCCAGCGCGTCCGCGTGTTCGCGGACCGCCCGCCCGGCCTCCAGGACGGCGGCGAGCGGGATGCCCTCCTTGACCAGGGCCGCGGAGACGTCGAGCAGCCGGCGGCTGATGTGGACGATGGCGTCGCCGTCGGTGGCGAGATAGCCGAGGTCGAGGGCGGCGAGCAGGTTCTCGGGGGTGACCTCGTCCGTGAAGTAGTCGGCCAGCTCCTGGGGGGTGAGCCGGATCGGCTCCTCCTCGGTCGGTTCGCCGAGGCCGAGGACCTCGCTGACGTCCTTGCCGCTCTCGAAGGCGGTGTTGAGGTCGGCGATGCCGTTGAGGGTGTGGCCGCGTTCGAGCAGGGCGCTGATCGTGCGGAGTTTGGCCAGGTGGTGGTCGTCGTACCAGGCGATGCGGCCCTCGCGGCGGGGCGGGGCGATCAGTCCGCGCTCGCGGTAGAAGCGCAGGGTGCGCACGGTGATGCCGGCCGCCGCCGCGAGCTCGTCCATGCGGTACTCGCGTACGCCCTTCACGTCTTCCGATCGGTCTGCCACGCCCGCCAGCCTATGTTGTACCGCCGGTAACTTTCCCTCGTCCGCCCCCTACCGCTCGGTATGCCGCTGCTCTACAGTCCCGACTGTGCCAGTGATTGCTGGCGGAATCTTGGTCGTAGGCACGGGCCGGGCGCACAGGAGGCGGCATGGCGAAGCACGAGCACGTACGCGTGGTGGTGATCGGATCGGGATTCGGTGGACTCGGGGCGGCCGTCCGGCTGCGCCGCGAGGGGATCACCGACTTCGTCGTCCTGGAGCGGGCCGACTCCGTGGGCGGCACCTGGCGCGACAACAGCTACCCCGGCTGCGCCTGCGACGTCCCGTCCCACCTGTACTCCTTCTCCTTCGCGCCCAACCCCGACTGGCCCCGCACCTTCTCCGGACAGCGCCACATCCGCGCGTACCTGGAGCACGTCACCGACACCTTCCGGCTCCGCCCGCACCTGCGGCTGAACCACGAGGTGACGGAGATGCGCTGGGACGCCGACCAACTGCGCTGGGAGATCGAGACCAGCCAGGGCGCCTTCACCGCCGACGTGATCGTCTCGGCGACCGGCCCGCTCTCCGACCCGAAGATCCCCGACATCCCGGGACTCGCGGACTTCCCCGGCAAGGTCTTCCACTCCGCGCAGTGGGACCACGACTACGACCTCGCCGGCAAGCGCGTCGCGATGGTCGGCACCGGTGCCTCCGCCATCCAGATCGTCCCCGCGATCCAGCCCCAGGTCGGCAGGCTGACGCTCTTCCAGCGCACCCCGCCGTGGGTCATGCCCCGCATGGACCGCGCCATCACGGGCGCCGAGCGCTGGCTCCACCGCACGCTCCCCTTCACCGGGACCGCGCGCCGCGGGCTGCTCTGGGGCATCCGTGAGCTCCAGGTCAGCGCCTTCACCAAGCGCCCGGGCGAGCTCGGCCTCGTCGAGTCCCTCGCCAAGGCCAACATGGCCAAGTCGATCAAGGATCCGGCGCTGCGGGCCAAGCTGACCCCCTCGTACCGCATCGGCTGCAAGCGCATCCTGCTCTCCAACACGTACTACCCGGCGCTCGCCGAGCCCAACGTGGACGTCGTCGCCTCCGGGCTGCGCGAGGTGCGCGGCTCGACCGTCGTGGCCGCCGACGGGACGGAGACCGAGGTCGACGCCATCGTCTTCGGTACGGGCTTCCACGTGACCGACATGCCGATCGCCGACCGGGTCGTCGGCGCGGACGGCGTCCGGCTCTCCGAGGCATGGAAGGACGGGGTGCAGTCGCTGCGCGGCGCGACCGTCGACGGCTTCCCCAACTGGATGACGATCATCGGGCCCAACACGGGCCTGGGGAACTCCTCCATGATCCTCATGATCGAGTCCCAGCTGAACTACATGGCCGACTATCTGCGCCAGCTCGACGTCCTCGGAGGGCGCGCCGCCCTCGCCGCCCGGCCGTCCGCCGTCGGCGCCTGGAACCGCCGGGTGCAGGACCGGATGGAGCGGACCGTGTGGAAGTCGGGCGGCTGCGACAGCTGGTACCTGGACGCCAACGGCCGCAACACGACGCTCTGGCCGGGCACGACCGGTGAGTTCCGGCGCGAGACGCGTCGGGTGGACCTCGCGGAGTACGAGGTGCTGAGGCCGGCGGTCGCGGAGAAGGCTCCGGCGGGGCGCCGCGGCGCGCCCGCGTCCGCGTCGCGGAAGAAGGAGACGGTGAAGTGAGCCGCCTCTTCGGGTCCCGTACGGGATCGCTGCCGCATCCGCGCGAGGTCGTCGCCGTCTCGGCCGACGGCGCCCGTGTCCATGCCGAGGTGTACGGCCCCGAGGGCGCCCCGGCCGTCGTCCTCTCCCACGGCTGGACCTGCTCGATCGGCTTCTGGGCCGAGCAGATACGGGACCTCGCCCGGGATCACAGGGTCATCGCCTACGACCAGCGCGGCCACGGCCGCACCCCCGCCCCGGCCGGCCCGTCCGGCTACTCGACGCGGGCGCTCGCCGACGACCTGGAGGCCGTGCTCGGCGCGACCCTCCGCCCCGGCGAGCGTGCGGTCCTGGCAGGGCACTCCATGGGCGGCATGACCCTGATGGCGGCCGCCACGCGCCCCGCCTTTCGGGAACACGCGGCCGCGGCCCTGCTCTGCTCCACCGGGCCGTCCCGGCTGGTGGCGGAGTCCCTCGTCGTCCCGCTGCGGGCCGGCGGACTGCGGACCAGGCTGACCGGGTGGATCCTGGGAGCGAGGGCGCCGCTCGGACCGGTCACTCCGGTCTCCCGGAAGATCCTCAAGTACGCGACGATGGGCCCGGGTTCCGCGCCCGAGCGGGTCGACACCTGTGCCCGGATCGTGCACGCCTGCCCGCGCCGTCCGCGGGTGGCCTGGTCGCAGGTCCTCGCCGAGCTCGATCTCGACGCGGACGTACGGGAGTTGGAGCTGCCCGTGGCGGTGATCGCCGGAACGGCCGACCGGCTCACGCCGCCCGTGCACTCCCGTGCCCTGGCCGCCGCGCTGCCGCGGTGCGTGGGGCTCGACGAGCTGGCCGGGATAGGCCACATGACCCCGGTGGAGGCGCCGGAGGTCGTGACGGCCCGGATCAGGGAACTCGTCAGCACGTACGTACAGGAACAGACGCGGGAACAGGTACCGGCTCAGGATCAGGTACCTGCCCAGGAACAGGCGCAGCGACAGGTCCAGGTCCCGGCTCAGGCGCACGGGGACCAGAAGGAGGGTGCGGCATGAGCAGGGTCAGTCTGGAGGGCCAGGTCGCCGTCGTGACCGGAGCGGCCCGGGGCGTCGGCGAACTCCTCGCCCGCAAGCTCTCCGCGCGCGGCGCGAAGATCGCGCTGGTCGGCCTGGAGCCGGAGGAGCTGAAGCAGGTCGCCGGCCGGCTGCACACCGAGGCCGACTGGTGGCACGCGGACGTCACCGACCACGAGGCGATGGCCACGGTCGCGGCCGAGGTCAAGGAGCGCTTCGGCAAGGTCGACATCGTGGTCGCCAACGCGGGGGTCGCCGCGGGCGGTCCGTTCGTGGACTCCGACCCCGTCGCCTGGCGGCGGGTCATCGAGGTCAACCTCATCGGCGGTGCGGTGACGGGGCGGGCGTTCCTGCCGGTCCTCATGGAGTCGCGTGGCTACTTCCTGCAGATCGCCTCGCTCGCGGCGATGACCCCGGCGCCGATGATGACCGCGTACTGCGCCTCCAAGTCGGGCGTCGAGGCCTTCGCGCACAGCCTGCGCGCCGAGGTCGCCCACAAGGGGGTGAGGGTCGGCGTCGGCTACCTCTCCTGGACCGACACGGACATGGTGCGGGGCGCGGACCAGGACGACGTGATGAAGGAGCTCCGGCAGCGGCTGCCCTGGCCGTCGAACCGCACGTACCCCCTGGGCCCGGCCGTGGACCGGATCGTGGCGGGCATCGAGCGCCGCTCGGCGCACGTGTACGCCCAGTGGTGGCTGCGCGGGATGCAGTCCACGCGCGGCTACCTGCCCGGGATCATCGCCACGGTCGGGCAGCGCGAGATGAAGCACTTCGAACCCCGCCTCGCGGGGGTCTCCAAGGGCCTTGTCGGGGCAGGTGGCGCGGCGGACGAACAGGCCCGCTCCGGACGGGTGTGACGGTCCGTAACTGATCGAAATGCGCGGAATGTTCCGTCATGCCACGCTGGTCGAGGCCCAAGGGGCGAGCCGCCCCGTTCCCCTCACACCCTTCTAGGAGTGAACCTTCATGGGCATGCGAGACCAGTACGAGGACAAGGCGAAGCAGGCCGCCGAGCAGGCGAAGCAGAAGATGGGCAGGGCGAGGGACGAAGCGTCCGAGCGCGCCTCCCGGGCCAAGGGCCGCCCCTCCGAGGAGGAGCAGCGCCGGGCCCAGCAGGAGGGCCAGGACCGCCTCGACATGGACTACGACGCCTGACGTCCGTCCTCCGAAGGCGCACCCGGGACGCCGGGTGCGCCTTTCGCGTGCCCATATTCCCGGCCGCCGCGCGGACCCGCACCGTACGGTGATCCCATGCCCTTACTGCAGCTGCTCCGAGCCGACCACGCGCCCGCGCTCCTCGCCTTCGAGCGGGAGAACCGCGCGTACTTCGCCGCCCATGTGCCCGACCGGGGCGACGCGTACTTCGAGGAGTTCGCCGCGCGCCACCAGGCACTCCTGGACGAGCAGCGGACCGGGGGAATCCTCTTCCATGTGCTCGTGGGGGACGGCGGCGAGGTTCTCGGACGGTTCAACCTCGCCGACGTGGCCGACGGCGGCGCCGAACTCGGCTACCGGGTGGCCGAGAAGGCGGCCGGGCGCGGGCTCGCCACCCGGGGCGTACGGGAGGTGTGCCGACTGGCCGCCGAGGAGTACGGGCTGCGGCGGCTGATCGCCACGGCCGCGCTCGACAACGTGCCGTCCCGGGCGGTGCTCGCCCGGGTCGGCTTCGGTGCCGTGGGAGGCGTGACGCTCGACGGCGGCCTGCGGGGCATCGCCTACGAGCTGGACCTGGGCGTGCTGGTTCCCTCCCCGTCCCTGGATGCGTCCCCGTCCCCGTCCCCGCCCCGGTCCCTGTCCCCGGCCCCGGGCCTGCCCCCGGCCCCGGCGTCCCTCGGGGGGAGCTTCGGGCGGGAGCGGTCGGGCACGTCGTCGTAGCCGGGCGGGGTCGCGGCCGGGGTCTCCGCCAGCAGCGCGAGCGCCACCTCGACCGCGTCGTCGAGCTGGGCGTGCCGCCCCTCGGCCCAGTCCAGCGGGGTCCGCAGGATCGCCAGGTCCGGGGCCACGCCCTGGTTCTCCACCGACCAGCCGTACTCGGGGAACCAGGCCGCGTTCATCGGCACCGTGATCTGCGTGCCGTCGCCCAGCCGGTGCCGGCCCGTCATGCCGACCACTCCGCCCCACGTCCGCTGGCCGATCACCGGCCCCAGCCCGAGCAGCTTGAACGCGGCCGTGATCATGTCGCCGTCCGAGGACGTCGCCTCGTCCGCGAGCGCGACGACCGGACCGCGCGGGGCGTTCGAGGAGTACGACACCGGCTGGGCGTTGCGCGTCAGGTCCCAGCCCAGGATCTTGCGGGTGAGCTTCTCCACGACGAGTTCGCTGATGTGGCCGCCGGCGTTGCCGCGCACGTCCACGATCAGCGCGGGCCGTGAGACCTCCATCCGCAGGTCGCGGTTGAACTGCGCCCAGCCCGAGCCGCCCATGTCGGGGATGTGCAGGTAGCCGCACCTGCCGCCGCTGACCTCCCGTACCACCGCACGCCGCTTGGCCACCCAGTCCTGGTAGCGCAGCGGGCGGTCGTCGATCAGCGGCACGATCGCCACACGGCGCGCGCGCCCCTCGCCCTCCGCGGGCCGGAACGTCAGCTCGACGGTCGTACCGCCCGAGGAGGACAGCAGGGGGTACGGTCCCGTCACCGGATCCACCGGGCGGCCGTCCACATGGGTGAGGACCGCGCCCTCCCGGATTCCCGTGCCCGCGAGCGGCGACCGGGCCTTGGAGTCCGACGAGTCGCCCGGCAGGATCCGCTTGACCATCCAACCGCCGTCCCGGGGGACGAGGTTGGCGCCGAGCAGACCCATCGGCCGCTGGTAGTGCGGCGGTCCCTCGTTGCGGCGCGCGGGTGTCACGTAGGCGTGCGAGGTGCCCAGCTCGCCCATCACCTCGCGCAGCAGATCGGTGAAGTCGTCGGGGGAGGCGACCCGTTCGACGAGCGGACGGTACTGGTCGAGCACGCCCGGCCAGTCCACGCCGCACATGTCCGGGTCCCAGAAGTAGGCCTGGACGATCCGGCCCGCCTCGTCGTACGCGCCCCGCCACTCGGCCTCCGGGTCGACCTCGTGCAGGATCCGCCGCAGGTCGATGTAGACGGTCGAGTCGCCGTCCCCGGGCTCCGTCGCCGGCACCGCCCGCAGCTCGCCCTCGTCGACCACGACGAGCCGTGAGTCGTCGCCGCTGACCGCGAACCAGTCCAGGTGCTGCACCAGTTCGGTCTTGCGGGCCTTGGTGATGTTGAAGTACTCCAGCGTCGGCCGGCCCGTGGTGTCGGCGGGATTGGCGAAGGTCTCGCCGAGCGCGCCCGAGATGGGCCAGCGCAGCCAGACGAGGCCGCCGCCGCTGACCGGGTGCATCGCCGAGTACTTGGACGCGGAGACGGGGAAGGGCGTGACCCGGTCCGCGAGCCCCTCGACCTCCACGATCGTGGTGCCCTCGCCGTCCGTGACCTCGGCGTCGGTCTCGGCAGGGTCGAGCCCGCCTGCCGCAGGCCGGCCGTCCGGCAGCAGCGCGAAGGGGGAGGGCGTGGCGGAGGAGAGCGGTACGAGATAGGGGCGGCAGCCCAGCGGGAAGGAGAGGTCGCCGGTGTGCACGTCGTACACCGGGTCGAAGCCCCGCCAGGAGAGGAAGGCGAGGTAGCGGCCGTCGCGGGTGAAGACCGGATTCTCGTCCTCGAAGCGGCCGTTGGTGACGTCGACGATCGTCCGGGGGCCCGGGCCGGCGATCCGGGCCATCTTGATCTGCCGCAGCGAACGGCCGATCCCCGGGTGGGCCCAGGTCAGCCAGGACCCGTCGGGGGAGAAGGCGAGATCGCGCACCGGTCCGTTGATCGAGCGGATCAGCTCGGTGACCTCACCGGTGGACTCCTCGGTCGTGTCGAGCAGCAGCAGCCGGCCGTCGTGGGACGCGATCGCGAGGCGCTCGCCCTCCGGGTCGGAGATCATCTCCTCGATCCGACCCAGCTCGCCCGAGGCCAGCCGGCGCGGCTCCCGCTCCCCGCTCGCGCGCGGCAGGTACGCGATCTCGACGGCGTCCTCGCCCTCGGCGTCGGTGACGTACGCGACCTGGCCGCTGCTGCCCAGCATCTCGGGCAGCCTGACCCGTACGCCCGGGGTGTCGGTGATGGTGCGGGCCGGGCCGTCGCGGTGGGTGAGCCAGTACAGGCTGCCGCGGACCGAGACCGCGCTCGCCCGCCCCGTCTCGTCGACGGAGAGGGCGTCCACGTGGTTGGCGGCCGGGACCTGGTAGTGCCGCCGGCCGGCGCGCGGGCCGCCGAGCCGTACCTCCAGCCTGCGCGGGACGGAGTCGGGGGCGGTCACGTCGTCGACGATCCACAGGTCGCCGGCGCACTGGTAGACCACGCGCCGTCCGTCGCTGGAGGCGTGCCGGGCGTAGAAGGCGTCGTGGTCGGTGTGGCGGCGCAGGTCGGTGCCGTCGGGCAGGCAGGAGTAGAGGTTGCCGACGCCCTCGTGGTCGGAGAGGAAGGCGATCCGGCCGTCGACGAACATCGGCGCGTCGAGGTGTCCGCCGATGTCCGGCAGCAGTTGCTCGCCGTGCAGCCAGAGCCGGCCGGTGGCTCCGCCGCGGTAGCGCTTCCAGGAGGCCGGCTCGTGCGGCGGCTTGCCGGTGAGGAGGAGCGTGCGGCGCTCGCCGTCGAGGTCGGCCACGGCGATGTCGGAGACCGGGCCCCAGGGCATCCGGCCGCCGGGGGAGCCGTCGGTGGGGACGGTGTAGGCCCAGGAGAAGTACGAGAAGGGCTGGCCGTGCGAGGAGACGGCGAGGATGTCGCCCTCCGGGGACCAGGAGCAGACCCGGGTGTCGGTGGAACCCCAGTAGCTGAGCCGTCGTGAGGGGCCGCCCTCGACCGGCGCGAGGTGGATCTCGGGGTCGAGGCTGCGCCAGGTCGTGTACGCGATGTGGCGGCCGTCGGGCGAGAAGCGGGGGTGGCCGACCCGGGTCCGGTCGACGGTGACCCGCCAGGCCCGGCCGGGGTGGTGGCCGTCGGGCACGAGGGGTGCGACCCAGAGGTCGTCCTCGGCCGCGAAGCACAGCAGGTCGTCGTGGAGGTGCGGGTAGCGGAGATACGCGGCGTCGTCACTCACCCCCCAATGCTTTCCACCCTGATGGGGTGCGGCAACTCGTACGGGCTTTCGCCTCCCGGTCGGCTTCGTTCGCGCGGTCCGGGGCAGGTGGCCCCGGGCGCTGTGGTGCAGGACACGTACGAAACGGTTTCGTTTCGCTGAGGGTCGGGGTACCTTTCGAGGTGTACGAAACCGTTTCGTTCGGATGGAGACCGGTCATGGCAGGCAGCAGGCTCACCCCGGAGCGTGAGTCCGAGCTGTACGGAGCCGTGCTCGACCTCCTGCGCGAGGTCGGCTACGACGCCCTCACCATGGACGCCGTCGCCGCCCGCACCCGCTCCAGCAAGGCCACCCTCTACCGCCAGTGGGGGAGCAAGCCCGAGCTGGTCGCCACGGCACTGCGCGACAACAAGCCCATCAAGCTCGCCCAGATCGACACGGGCACCCTGCGCGGCGACTTCCAGGCGATCATGGAGCTGACCGACGACTGCCAGATGGAGAAGGACACCGCGCTGATGCGCGGCCTCGCCCAGGCGGTCCACGCCAACCCCGACCTGCACCAGGCGCTGCGCGAACTGCTCATCGAACCCGAGATGAGCAATCTGCGCGTCACTCTGGAGCGAGCGGTGGCGCGGGGCGAGATCAGGGCCGACAACCCGGCGCTGAAGTTCGTCCCGCACATGATCATCGGGGCGTTCGTCGCCCGTCCGCTGATCGAGGACCAGCCGATCGACCGCGCCTTCATCACCGACTACGTCAACGCCGTCGTGCTCCCCTCACTCGGCGTCTGACTCCCCACAGCACCACCCGCACGCCCGCACCACCTGACGTCGAACCGCTCACGCCGTCGGGCCGGCTCCCCATGCCCTGTCCCACCACGAAATGGGAGTAAGCCCCCGTGGCCACGTTCCTCTACAAGCTGGGTCGCTCCGCCTTCCGGCGCCGACGGCTCGTCGCCCTGCTCTGGGTGGCGCTGCTCGCGCTCGCCGGAGTCGGCGCGGCCACCGCGCCCGCCGCGACCTCCAGCTCCTTCTCGATTCCCGGTACCGAGGCCCAGAAGGCCTTCGACCTTCTTGAGCAGCGCTTCCCCGGCGGCAACGCCGACGGGGCCACCGCCCGCGTCGTCTTCAAGGCCCCCGAGGGCCAGAAGATGACCGACGCGGCCAACAAGGCCAAGGTCCAGGACGTCGTCGACGAGCTGAAGGCCGGCTCCGACGAGATCGCCTCCGTGGCCGACCCGTACACCGCCCAGGCGGTCTCGAAGGACGGCTCGACCGCCTACGTCTCCGTCAGCTACAAGGTCTCCGGCATGGAGCTGAGCGACGCGACGCGCGAGGCGCTGCAGAAGACCGGGCACGACGCGCAGGGGGAGGGGCTGACCGTCGAGATCGGCGGTGACGCCCTCCAGACCATGCCGGAGACCGGCGCGGGCGAGATCGTCGGCGTGGTCATCGCCGGCATCGTGCTCGTCATCACCTTCGGTTCGCTGGTCGCCGCGGGACTTCCGCTGCTCACCGCGATCATCGGCGTCGGCATCGGCGTCTCCTCGATCACGGCGCTCGCGAACGTCCTCGACCTCGGCTCCACCACCTCCACCCTCGCGATGATGATCGGCCTCGCGGTCGGCATCGACTACGCCCTCTTCATCGTCTCCCGCTACCGCGCGGAGCTCGCCGAGGGCCGGGAGCGCGAGGACGCCGCGGGCCGTGCGGTCGGCACGGCCGGCTCGGCCGTGGTCTTCGCCGGTCTCACCGTGGTGATCGCCCTGGTCGGCCTCGCCGTCGTCAACATCCCGATGCTCACGAAGATGGGCTTCGCCGCGGCCGGCACGGTCGTGATCGCGGTCCTCATCGCGCTCACGCTGATCCCGGCGCTGCTCGGCTTCGCGGGCACCAAGGTCGTGGGCCGCAAGGAGCGCAAGGGGCTGAAGAAGGCCGACGACAAGCCCAACATGGGCACCCGCTGGGCCCGGTTCGTCATCCGCCGCCCGGTCATGGTCCTGCTCGTCGGTGTCCTCGGCCTCGGGGCGGTCGCCGTGCCGGCCGCCTCCCTGGAGATGGGCCTGCCGGACGACGGCGCGAAGCCGGTCTCCGCCACCGAGCGCCGGGCGTACGACCTGCTGTCGGACGGGTTCGGCCCCGGGTTCAACGGGCCGCTGATGGTCGTCGTCGACGGGGACAAGGCCGCGGCCGAGTCCACCGTGAAGGAGATCAAGGGCCTGGACGGGGTCGTGGCGGTAACGAAGCCGACGCCCAACAAGGCCGGCGACACCGCGATGATCACCGTCATCCCGAAGGACCGCCCCTCCTCGGTCGAGACCGAGACCCTGGTCCACGACATCCGGGACGCGACCGGCGACGACGTCCTGGTCACCGGCGCCACCGCGATGAACGTCGACTTCTCGCAGAAGATGAACGACGCCCTCGTGCCCTACCTGGCGCTGGTCGTCGGACTCGCCTTCCTGCTCCTCATGGTGGTCTTCCGCTCGATCCTCGTTCCGCTGAAGGCGGCCCTCGGCTTCCTGCTCTCGGTGGTCGCCGCCCTCGGCGCGGTCGTCGCGGTCTTCCAGTGGGGCTGGCTCGGCTCGCTGTTCGGGGTCGAGCAGACCGGCCCGATCATGTCGATGATGCCGATCTTCATGGTCGGCGTGGTCTTCGGTCTGGCCATGGACTACGAGGTCTTCCTCGTCACCCGGATGCGCGAGGCGTACGTCCACGGGGAGCGGCCCGGCGAGACGATCGTGACCGGCTTCCGGCACAGCGCCCGGGTGGTCACCGCCGCCGCGGTGATCATGATCGCGGTCTTCTCCGGCTTCATCGGCATGACCGACCAGATGATCAAGATGATCGGCTTCGGTCTCGCCGTCGCCGTCCTCTTCGACGCGTTCGTGGTCCGCATGGCGATCGTGCCGGCGGTGCTCGCACTGCTCGGTCACAAGGCGTGGTGGCTGCCCAAGTGGCTGGACAGGGCGCTGCCCAACGTGGACGTGGAGGGCGAGGGCCTGGCGGCGAAGGACGCCGAGGGGCCGCAGGACCCGGAGCGCGAGCTCGTGAGGGTCTGAGCCCCCTGAGGAACTCCGGGGCGACTCCCTGAGCGGGGGAGTACGCCTCGGATCCGCGCCGGGACCTGTGGGGACGGGGAGCCGACGCGGCACCGCGCCGTCACCGTGTCGAGACCGACACGGTGACGGCGCGGTTGCGTGCGGGGTTCTGCGGACCGGGTCTCAGGCCGCCGGGGGAGTGATCGTCACGCTCTCGACGAGGACGTGGTGGTCCGAGCGCGGGGTGTCGGCGACCAGGCACCAGCGGCGCGCCTCGCTGCTGAACAGGTGGTCGAGCTTCCAGCCGCCGTCGTGGGTGTCGCGGCCGTCGCGGACCGCCCCCTGCTGGTCGCACTCCCGGTAGCCCGGGGTGCCCTCACCCTGGGAGTAGAGGTCGGCCGGCCAGATCCAGACGTCCGGGTTGCCCGGCCGGTCCGGCGGGCTGGCGTTGAAGTCGCCGCCGAAGACCACCTTCGGGAAGCCGGAGACGACCTGCTTGATCTCCGCGAGCTGGTCGTCGCGGTAGTCCCAGTCGGGGTGGTCGGGGTTGGCGTTCTTCGTCGACACGTGCACGGTGCAGAGCCGTACGCCGAAGTACGTCGCCGTCGCGCACTGGAACGGCCGGGTCAGACCGGTCCACGGTTGGGTCGTCGGGTACTGCTGGGCGTCGGTGAGACCGGCCTTGGCCACGATCGCGGTCCCGACGAGGTCGTTCGGGTCGGAGCCGGCGCCGGTCGCGCAGGGACTCGGGGTCCGCACGCCGTTCTGCGACCAGTGGTACGGCGCGAAGCTCTTGCTCCACCCCGGGCCGAGCTTGGTCATCAGGTCGTCGAGGCCGCTCGCGCAGACCTCCTGGAGCAGGACGGCCTGCACGTAGTGGCTCTGCACGTACTGCTTGACCACGTCGGACTTCTCCGCGGCGGTGCCGGTGCCGGTGCATCCCCACCGCTCGACGCCGCACATGTTCCAGCTCATGACCTGCAGGTTGGTTCCCGGCGGTGGTGTCGCCGCGGCGGGCGCGGCCTGCGCCGTGGTGCCGGACACCGATGCCCCGGACAGGGCGAGAAGGGCGGCGCCGAGCGCACCCCACAGTCGCTTCCTCAAGTGGATCCCCCATGATCGTCAGGAATGACGACCGAACTCTACGGGGCTATCGAGGCGGTGACCGCGTAGGTGTGCTTCAGGAAGCGGAGCAGGGCGGTGGTGTCGAACTGGACGACCGCGACCCCGTCGGCGGTGTGGAACTCGACGACCGTCTGCACCCGGCCGCAGGGCCAGACGCTCACGTCGCCGAGGCGGGCCGGGGCCCGCATGCCCGTTTCGAGCAGCTCGCGCGGGAAGGACCACTCGATGTTGCCGGGGAAGACGAAGCGCACGGTGGCGGGGCCGGATCCGGGGTCGTAGCGGAGGGCGACCGGGACGGGGCGGGAGAGGGGGGCGTCGCTGATGATCCGGCCCTTGGCATGGTCCTGGATCTCATGGCCTTCCGCGGTGGGGGACATCGAGCCACTCCTCACACTCGTCTTATTTATCCCCTAATGTCCCATATTCTCACTCATCTGCGCGGGGGAGCTGCGCTTCTGTGACCTGTGCGCTCTTGCAAGTCCTTTGCAGGAACGCTCATCATTCGGGACGTGCATGTACCTGACGGATTCATCAACGCCCCCGTATCGGCCGTCGCCGGTGTCGTCGCCGCCGGCGCCGTAGCCGTCAGCCTGCGCGGAGCGCGACGCGAACTGGACGACCGCGCGGCCCCGCTGGCCGGGCTGGTCGCCGCGTTCATCTTCGCCGTACAGATGCTGAACTTCCCGGTCGCGGCCGGGACCAGCGGGCATCTGCTCGGCGGCGCCCTCGCCGCGATACTCGTCGGTCCGTACACCGGTGTGCTCTGCATCGCCGTCGTCCTGCTGATGCAGGGCATCCTCTTCGCGGACGGCGGACTCACCGCGCTCGGCGTCAACATCACCGTCATGGGCGTGGTCACGGTCGTCGTCGCGTACGCGCTCTTCCGCGGACTCGTCCTCGTCCTGCCCCGCACCCGCCGCTCGGTGACCGTCGCCTCCTTCGTGGCCGCGCTCGTCTCCGTACCCGCCGCGGCCGCCGCGTTCACGCTCGTCTACGCGATCGGCGGCACCACCGACGTACCGCTGGGCAAGGTGTTCACCGCCATGGTCGGCGTGCACACCCTCATCGGCATCGGCGAGGCCGCCATCACCATGCTCACCGTCGGCGCGGTCGTCGCCGTCCGCCCCGACCTCGTGTACGGCGCCCGCGGGCTCACCGCCCCGCTCAAGCTGCGCGTCGGCGGCGAGCTGGTCGACGCGCCGGCCCGCGACTTCGCGCCGGTCGCCGCCCGCTCGCCGAAGAGGTTCTGGCTCGGCGGCGTGGCCGCCGCGCTGCTCCTCGCCGGCGTCGTCTCCTTCTACGCCTCCGCGAGCCCGGACGGCCTGGAGAAGGTCGCCGCCGACAAGGGCTTCGACAAGAACGTCGAGGAGCACGCGGCCGCCGACTCCCCGCTCGCCGACTACGGCGTCAAGGGCATCGAGACCGCCCGGCTGTCCGGCGGCCTGGCAGGCGTGATCGGCGTCGGCGTGACGCTCGCGGTCGGCACCGGAGCCTTCTGGGCCGTGCGCCGCCGCAGGAACTCCTCGGGAGCCCAGGTCTGACATGGGAGCGGGGCACACGCACAAGCTGTACCGGCGGGGGGTCTCGCCGGTGCACGGGCTGCCCCCGCACACCAAGCTCGCCGCCGTCCTCGCCTTCGTGGTGGTCGTGGTCTCCACGCCCCGCGAGGCGGTCTGGGCCTTCGGGGTCTACGCCGTCCTGCTCGGCGGCGTGGCGGCGTACGCCCGTATCCCGGCCGGGTTCGTCCTGCGCCGCCTCCTCATCGAGATCCCGTTCGTGGCCTTCGCCTTCCTGATGCCCTTCGTGGTCCCGGGCGAGCAGACCGAGGTCCTTGGGATCTCCGTCTCCGTCCCCGGCCTGTGGGGCGCCTGGAACGTCCTCGCCAAGGGCACTCTCGGCGTCGCCGCCTCCGTGCTCCTCGCCGCCACCACCGAACTGCGCGAGCTGCTGCTGGGCCTCCAGCGGCTGAAGCTCCCGCCGCTGCTCGTCCAGATCGCCTCCTTCATGATCCGCTACGGCGACGTCATCACGGACGAGATGCGCCGGATGTCCGTCGCCCGCCGCTCGCGCGGCTTCGAGGCGAAGGGGGTACGACAGTGGGGCGTCCTCGCCAAGTCCGCCGGCGCGCTCTTCATCCGCTCGTACGAGCGCGGTGAGCGCGTCCACCTGGCGATGGTCAGCCGGGGGTACGCGGGCTCCATGCCGGTCATCGACGAGGTGACCGCCACCCGGACCCAGTGGGCGCGGGCGGCCGCCCTGCCCGCCGTCGCACTCGTGATCTGCCTGTTGGGATGGACCCTCCGATGACCACCGCCCCCTCCCTCGACGTCCGTGGCCTCGCGTACGCGTACCCCGACGGCCACCAGGCCCTCTTCGGTGTCGACCTGACCGTCGAACGCGGTGAGCGGGTCGCGCTGCTCGGCCCCAACGGCGCGGGCAAGACGACCCTCGTCCTCCACCTCAACGGCATCCTCACCGGCGGCGCGGGCACGGTCGCCGTCGCCGGGCTGCCGGTCGAGAAGCGGAACCTCGCCGAGATCCGGCGCCGGGTCGGGATCGTCTTCCAGGACCCGGACGACCAGCTCTTCATGCCGACCGTCCGCGAGGACGTCGCGTTCGGCCCGGCGGCCGCGGGGCTGCGGGGCGCCGACCTCGAGGCGGTGGTGGTCAGGGCCCTGGAGCGCGTCGGCATGGCGGAGTTCGCCGACCGCCCGCCGCACCATCTGTCGTTCGGCCAGCGGCGGCGGGTGGCGGTCGCGACCGTCCTCGCGATGGAGCCCGAGATCCTCGTCCTGGACGAGCCCTCCTCCAACCTCGACCCGGCCTCCCGGCGCGAGCTCGCGGACGTCCTGCGCTCCCTGGACGTCACCGTCCTCATGGTCACCCACGACCTGCCGTACGCCCTGGAGCTCTGCCCGCGCTCGGTGATCCTCAGCGAGGGCGTGATCGCCGGGGACGGCCCCACGGCCGACGTCCTCGCCGACGAGGAGCTGATGGCGCGCAACCGCCTGGAACTCCCGTACGGCTTCGTGCCCCGCTCCGTCGCCTGACCGTCCCACCCCCGGAATCGGCGGCCTGGGACCGACGTTGCACCATGGGGGTACGAGCGAGAAGGAGTGTGGGACGTGGACGTCCGGGGCACGGTGGCGGCGGGATTCGAGCCGGTCAGGGACGCGTTCCTGCGCAACTTCGAGCAGCGCGGCGAGCGGGGCGCGGCGGTCGCCGTCTACCGCGACGGTGTCAAGGTCGTCGACCTGTGGGCGGGGGCCCGCGACGTCGACGGCGAGGTCCCGTGGGCCGTCGACACCGCGCAGGTCGTCCGCTCGGCCACCAAGGGCGTCGCCGCTGCCGTACCGCTCCTGCTCCACCAGCGCGGCCAGCTCGACCTGGACGCGCCGGTCGGCACGTACTGGCCGGAGTTCAAGGCCGCCGGCAAGGAGCGGGTGAGCGTACGGCAGCTGCTCGCGCACCGGGCGGGCGTACCGGTCCTGGACCGGTCGCTGACGCTCGCCGAGGCGATCGACCCGGCCGTCGCCCAGGCGGCGATCGCCGCACAGGCGCCGGCCTGGCAGCCGGGCACGGCCCACGGCTACCACGCGCACACCTTCAGCTGGCTGCTCTCCGGTCTCGTCCACCGGGTCACCGGCCGCACCATCGGCCGCTGGGTCGCCGAGGAGATGGCCCGCCCCCTCGGCCTCGACCTCTGGATAGGCCTGCCGCCCGAGGAGGCGGCGCGGGTCGGCCGCATCGGCCCGGTGGAGGAGCGGGAACCCGCCGACAGCGGCGCCCTGAAGCTCCGCCCCAAGCGCGCCGTCACCGAGGCCTACCGCGACCCCGACTCCCTGACCCGGCGCGCCTTCGGGGCGATCGACCCCAAGCCCGACGAGAACGACCCGGTGTACCGCGCGGCCGAACTGCCCGGCTCGGCCGGGGTCTCCACGGCCCGCGCGCTGGCCCGCTTCTACGCCTCGACCCTCGGCCCGGTCGACGGCGGCCGCCGCCTCTTCGCTCCGGCGACCCTCACCCTCGCCCGCACCGAGGAGTCCGCGGGCCCCGACCGGGTCCTGATGGTGGGCACCCGCTTCGGCCTCGGCCACATGCTCCACGGCCCGGCCTCCCCGCTCCTCGGCCCCACCTCCTTCGGCCACCCGGGCCGGGGCGGCTCCCTGGCCTTCGCCGATCCGGAGTCCTCGATCGCGTTCGGCTACGTCACGAACGGCATGCGCAAGACCGTCACGGCCGACCCCCGGGCCCAGGCCCTGGTCCGCGCGGTCCGCACGGCCCTCGACCAGGGGGCCTGAGCCGCCCTCGGCCAGGGGGCCCTGAGCCGTCCCGGGGCGGTACGCGCCACCCCGGCGCGTGCACCGTGCCATCGTGGAGGCATGAGCATCGACGTTCGTCCGGCGTCCGTCTTCGAGGACGTCCGGGCACTGCTCGGTCCGAAGTCGCCCGGGTCCAACGTCTGCTGGTGCCTGAGCTACCGGATCCCGTCCAAGCTCAACAACGAGCTGCGCGGGCCGGCCCGGGGCGAGTACGTCGCCGGGCTGTGCCGCGACAAGGTTCCCCCCGGGGTCGTCGCCTACGACGGAGACGAGCCGGTCGGCTGGGCCGCCGTGGCGCCACGGGCGGACACCTCGTTCGCGCGCAGCCGGAAGATCCCGCACGTCGACGATCTGCCGGTCTGGTCGATCTGGTGCGTGCGGGTACGCCCCGGCCACCGGAAGAAGGGCATCTCCCACGCCCTCATCGCCGGGGCGGTCGACTTCGCCCGCGCCCAGGGCGCGCCGGCGGTCGAGGCGTACCCCCTCGACAACGGGAACGCCAGGGTCGATCTGACCATGGCGTACGCCGGGCTGCGGAAGAACTTCGAGCGGGCCGGGTTCGTCCACGCCGCCGACACCACCTCGGTGCTGGCCGGCCATCCCCGGATCCTGATGCGGCGCGACCTGCGCTGACAGCCGGCGTCAGGCCGTGGCCAGCATCAGCCCGATGCCCACCACCATCAGCCCGGCCGCCGCGATCCTCGGACCCCCGAAGCGCTCCTTGAGGAAGACCGCCCCGATCGCCGCCCCGACGATGATCGAGGACTCCCGCAGCGCCGCGATCGGGGCGAGCGGCGCCTTCGTCTGGGCCCACAGGACCAGTCCGTACGCGGCGACCGACAGGCCCGCGCCGAGGAGCCCCCGCGCGGCGTACGGGCGGAGCTGGGGGAGCAGTGCGGCGCGCCGGGTCCACAGGGCGTACGCCGGGATGGCCAGGCCCTCCAGGAGCATCAGCCAGGCGATGTAGCCGAGCGGGGTTCCCGAGGCGCGCACCCCGACGCCGTCGACGACGGTGTAGCCGGCGATGGCCAGGCCCGTCGCCCCGGCCGCGAGCAGCGCCGCCCAGTCCGGGCGCCGACCGGAGCCCCGGATGCCCCAGAGGGCCAGGCCCGTCAGGCCCGCGCAGGCGACGGCCACGCCGGTGAGCTGCCACGTGTCGGGGATCTCGTCGACGAAGACCGCCGCGAGCACGGTCACGGCCAGTGGGGCCGTCCCGCGGGCGATCGGGTACATCTGCCCGAAGTCGCCCAGGGTGAACGACCGCATGAGCAGGACCATGTAGCCGACGTGCAGCGCCGCGGAGGCGATCAGGTACGGCCACGCCCCGGCCGCCGGCAGCGGTACGAAGAAGGCCGCGACACCGCCGATCAGCGCGCCGCCGCCGGATATCAGCGTGAAGGAGAGCAGCTGGTCGCGGATGGTGTGGGCCATCGCGTTCCAGGCGGCGTGCGTCACGGCGGCCAGCAGGACGGCCGCGACGACCAGCGGGGTCACGCGGCCGGCCTCTCGCGCACGTCCACCACCGCCCCGCCCGCGTGGGCGATCAGGGACTTCGGGTCCAGCGCGAAGACGGTGTGCGGGGTGCCCGCGGCCGCCCACACCACCCCGTGGTCGAGCAGCCCCCGGTCGGCCAGCACCCGCGTCCGGGTGAGGTGCCCGAACGGCGGGACGCCGCCGATCGCGTACCCGGTCGTCTCCCGTACGACCTTCGCGTCGGCCCGCGTCACCGCCCCGGCGCCCAGCTCCGCGCGCACGCGTTCCACGTCGACCCGCGAGGAGCCGTCCATCAGCACGAGCACCGGGACTCCGTCCGCCGCGAAGATCAGCGACTTGACGATCTCGGACACCTCGCAGCCGATCGCCTCGGCCGCCTGGGCGGCCGTGCGGGTCTCGTCCGGGAAACCACGGATCTCCACGTCGAGGCCCAGCTCCCGCAGGGCGTCGGCGAACCGGGGGTGCGCTTGGGGTTCCTGAGAGCTCATGGCCCGCACGCTAGCGTTCGGTGTAGGGGCCACGCGACTGCATTCCCCGAGGGGTGTGCAGTCTCACCCCGCCCGCAGCACGCTCGCCACCACCGTCCCCGCCGCGTCGCCGCCGTGGCCGCCGGACTGGACGACGGCCGCGGCCGCGAGGTCGTCCGAGTAGCCGGAGAACCAGCTGTTCGAGGTGGCCTGGCCGTCGACCTCCGCCGAGCCCGTCTTCGCCCCCTTGGCCCCGCCGACCGAGGCCATCGCCTTCGCGGCCGTCCCCTCACCGGTCGCCGCCGCCCGCATCATGGCGCGCAGCTGGCTCGAGACCGACTCCGGCAGCGAGCGCGAGGCCTGGGCGAAGGTCCGCCCGTCCAGCTCCTTCGACACCAGGTACGGCTGCTTGAAGGTGCCGTACTTCGCGGTGGCGGTGATCGAGGCGATGTTGAGGGCGTTCATCTGCACGGTGCCCTGACCGATGTACTGCTCCGCCGCCGCGCCCTGTGTCTCCTCCGGGACCGACCCGTCGGCGGTCACGACGCCGGTCTTCCAGTCGAGGCCGATCCCGAAGACGTCCCGGGCCTCCTTGCCGAGCGCGGAGTCGTCGTCCACGTCGTCGATCAGCTTGATGAAGGCCGTGTTGCAGGACTTGGCGAAGCTCCGCTTGAAGGGGACGGTCCCGAGTGCGAAGTTGTCGAGGTTGTGGAACGTACGGGTGTAGTAGCGGGCCTCCGGCGGGCACGGCGCGGGCCCGTCCGCCGTCACGAGCCCCTTCTCCAGGAGCATCGCCGCGGTGAGGATCTTCAGGGTGGAACCGGGGGCCTGCTTACCCTCGAAGGCCGCGTTGAAGCCGGTCGCCGGGTTGTTGGCCACCGCCCGGATCTCGCCCGTGGACGGCTGGACCGCCACCACCGACGCCTGCTCGTACTGCTTCACGCTCCGCTCGGCCGCCGCCTGCGCCGCGGCGTCGATGGTCGTCTCCAGGCGCCCGGGCCTGCCCTTCACATGGGTGACGAGGGTGATGTCCGGGACGTTCTCCGTCTCCGACTCGATCCAGGTCTCCACACCCGGCTCCCCACCGGTCCGCGCCGCGTACTTCTCGCGGAGCTGCTCCAGGACGGGCCCGAGCGAGGGGTACTTCTCCGCCGTCAGCTCGACGCCCTTGCGATCGACGGCCTGGATCGCGCCGGTCTTCGCGGGGCCGGTGCGCAGGGTCCCGCCCTTGGTGAGCCTGGGGTGGATGACGGCCGGCTTCCAGTCCACGAGCGGCCGCCCGGTGGAGAGCCCGCGCACCACGGTCAGTTCGGAGGTGTACGTCCAGGGCCTGGACTGCCCGTCGTACGTGACGGTCGCCTTCACCGTGAACGGCACCTTCGGGCCGACGGGAGCGCCGGGCGTGATCTCGGCCTCGGAGACCTTCGCGCCCTCCGCGAAGCCGGCCACGACGGGCCCGGCGTCGACGGGGTTGTTGGTCAGCTGCCCGGCCCGCTCGGACTCCCCCGCAGCCCACGCGGCCAGGAAGTCCCCGGCCGTGCCGGTGACTTCGTCTTTCGTGACGGGACCGGAGCGTCTCTCCTCCGACGAGGCGGCGGAAACACCCCCGCCGGTCCCTCCGTTGACGCCCTGCCAGAGGTTGTAGCCCCCGTAGCCGACACCGCCCGCCACGACGACGAAGACTCCGCCGACGATCGCGAATTTCGCACCGCTGCGCATCTCTGTGGTCCCCTCCCCAGAAGCCCCAGTAGCCCCACAGGTTCATTCAGTCAAGCACTCGCTCCGAGCGCTGTCACTCGACATCCGCCGAACGCGCGTGCGCGTCGCGAGAGGATGGCGCCATGAGCCGAGAGAAGAGGGAAGCCAATGAGCGGGCCGGCCGGAAGTGGGCCGCCCGTGAGGCCGCGCTGGACTTCTACAGCGTGACGACGCCCGCACCACCGCATCCGCACACGGCACTCGGCGTTGTGGCGGGAGAGTGGCGCAGTAGTGCGATGGAAGCGGTGGTGAGCATGCAGGACGAGGCGCGCGCGCTCGGTGCCGACGGTGTGCTCGGCGTATCGATCACACCCGCCGGGAGCGACCTCAGGTTCTTCTTCGCTTACGGAACAGCGGTGAAATGGACGCAACCGGAATAGAAGAAGGGCGCGGCCGACCGGCCGCGCCCTTTCCTCACTTCCGCCCCGCTACACCCACGTGTCCAGCCACATCCGGTTGCGCCACTGCTCCAGCGGAATCGCCGTTCCCGTGTACAGCGGCCAGAAGTAGATGAAGTTCCAGACGATGAGGAGAACCAGAACTCCCGCCGCCACCGCCCCGAACGTCCGGCGCCTTTCCGAGGAACCCGCGGGGCCGATCATCGCGCCGATCATCATCGTGACCGCGAGACAGAGGAACGGGACGAAGACCACCGCGTAGAACAGGAAGATGGTGCGTTCCTGGTAGAGGAACCACGGCAGCCAGCCCGCCGCGATCCCGCACGCGATCGCGCCCGCGCGCCAGTCCCGGCGGAAGAACCAGCGCCACAGGACGTACAGGATCGCGAAACACGCCGCCCACCACAGCAGGGGCGTGCCCAGGGCCAGGACCTCCTGGGCGCACTTCTCCGTCGCCGACGCCGGGCAGCCGGCCTGGCCGGGGGCGGGGGACTCGTAGAAGTACGAGACCGGGCGGCCCAGGACGATCCAGCTCCAGGGGTTCGACTCGTACGTGTGCGGCGAGTTCAGGCCCACGTGGAACGTGTAGACCTCGCTCTCGTAGTGCCACAGGCTCCGCAGCCAGTCCGGCAGCCACGACCAGAAGCCGCCGCCGTTCACCTTGTCCTGCTCCGCCGCCCAGTTGCGGAAGTACCCCTTGTCCGTGACGATCCAGCCCGTCCACGTGACGAGGTACGTGGCGATCGCGACCGGCACCACCGAGACGAACGCCGGCACCAGGTCGCGCCTCAGCACCGCCGCGTACGGGCGGAACGCGCCCGCCGTGCGCCGGGCGCCCACGTCCCACAGCACCGTGAGGAGCCCGAAGGCCACCATCACGTACAGACCGTTCCACTTGGTCCCCGCCGCGAGCCCCAGCGACACCCCCGCCGCGATCCGCCACGGCCGCCAGCCGAGCCGCAGGGTCTCCGCGACCGCCGCGTCCGGCCTGAGGACACCCTCCCCGTCCACGGGCAGGGCCCCCGCCAGCTTCCGGCGCGCCCAGTCGCGGTCCACGACGAGACAGCCGAACGAGGCGAGCACGAAGAACATCAGGACCTGGTCGAGCAGCGCCGTCCGGCTCATCACGAAGTGCAGGCCGTCGACCGCGAGCAGCAGGCCGGCCAGACACCCCAGGAACGTCGAGCGGAACAGCCGCCGCCCGATCCGGCACAGCATCAGCACGGACAGCGTGCCGAGCAGCGCCACCATGAACCGCCAGCCGAACGGCGTGAAGTCGAAGATCCTCTCGCCGAGGCCGATGACCCACTTGCCCATCGGCGGATGGACCACATAGCCCGGCTCGGTGGGGATCAGGACCGAGTCGGGGTCGGCCAGGATCGACTTGTCGATGTCCTTCGGCCAGGCCCCCTCGTAGCCCTGGTTGATCAGCGCCCAGGAGTCCTTGGCGTAGTACGTCTCGTCGAATATCACCGCGTGCGGCTTGCCCAGGTTCCAGAACCGCAGGACCCCCGCGAGCAGCGCGACGAGCAGCGGACCGCCCCAGGCGGCCAGCCGCCACAGCCGGTCACCGGCGCCCCGCGACAGCCCGAGCAGCGACCACATCCGCTGCGAGGGGCGCGTGTACGGCGGTACAAGACGCTCCCGCAGCCCCGGTCCGGCGGCGCGCCCGGCGGGGGGTGCGTAGCCGAAGCGCCGCAGACGCTGCTGCCACGACGGAGGCTCTTCCACGGCGCGCTGACCCTGCAGGGTCTCGGGTGCGGTACTGGTCACCGCGCCATCGTAGGGAACGCGCCTGTGCGCGTCGCCTCTCCGGGCTGCGAGGATGACCCATGTGACAGGAACGCTGGTACTTGCAGGGACCCCCATCGGGGACATCGCGGACGCCCCGCCGCGGCTCGCGGCCGAGCTGGAGACCGCCGACATCGTCGCGGCGGAGGACACCCGGCGGCTGCGCGGTCTGACCCGCGCCCTCGGCGTACACACCTCGGGCCGGGTCGTGTCGTACTTCGAGGGCAACGAGTCCGCCCGTACGCCGGAGCTGGTCGAGGCGCTCGCCGGCGGCGCGCGGGTGCTGCTGGTCACCGACGCGGGCATGCCGTCCGTCTCCGACCCCGGCTACCGGCTGGTCGCCGCCGCCGTCGAGCAGGACATCAAGGTCACCGTCGTTCCCGGCCCCTCCGCCGTGCTGACCGCGCTCGCCCTCTCCGGGCTGCCCGTGGACCGCTTCTGCTTCGAGGGCTTCCTGCCGCGCAAGGCCGGTGAGCGGCTCGGGCGGCTGCGCGAGGTCGCCGGCGAGCGCAGGACCCTCGTCTACTTCGAGGCCCCGCACCGGCTCGACGACACGCTCGCCGCGATGGCGGAGGTCTTCGGCGCCGAGCGCCGCGCCGCCGTCTGCCGCGAGCTGACCAAGACGTACGAGGAGGTCAAGCGCGGCGGCCTCGGCGAACTGGCGGCGTGGGCCGCCGAGGGCGTACGGGGCGAGATCACCGTCGTCGTCGAGGGAGCCCCCGAGGCAGGGCCCGCCGAACTCGACGCCGAGGAACTGGTGCGCAGGGTGCGGGTGCGCGAGGAGGCGGGGGAGCGGCGCAAGGAGGCCATCGCGGCGGTCGCCGCCGACGCGGGCCTGCCCAAGCGCGAGGTGTTCGATGCCGTCGTCGCGGCAAAGAACGCGGCTGGGACAGGCCCCGCAAAAGGTAAAGAGCTATCGTGAAAAGCAAAGCCGAACCCGCGCGGCGGGCCTCCTGAGGGCCTGAGGGCAAGGGAACGCAAAAGGACGTTCCATGGTTCGTCCGGCGCTGATGCGCTCCGGCCCGAAAAGGCGTCCACTGGTCGGTGGAGAGGAGCTGGCATGAGCGAGATCACCGGCACCGGCATACCCGTCGCCCACGAGGCGTACGCCTTTGCCTGCATGCGCTGCGGGTACGGCTGGGAGCAGGCGTACGACATCGAGCACCACGTCGACGCCGCCGGCCATGAATTCATCGTCTACAAGGCCGGTGGTGAGCGGGTTCCCTCACCGCTGTCCAGTCCGACCTGCATGAACTGCGGCGGACACGTCGTGCGCATCATGCGCGCGGGGCAGGTCTCCTCGGTCCTGGACTCGTGGGAGCAGGCCCAGCACCGGAACGTACCCGGAACGCCGCACAGGCCCCCCACCCCGGCCGGACCGATCGGCCTCGCGGGTCCGATCGGACAGGACCTGGAGCGCGAGGAGGGTCCGGCGCCCGGCGCGGCGGACGTTCCCGGCCCGGTGCACGTGACGGCGGAGTCCCGGGGGTGGCTGTCGAGCTTCATGCAGCGGTTCCGGCGCGAGCACTGACCCGGCGGGCAGGCCGTCCCGCCGCAGCACCGACCCGCGCCGGTCGCCCCCCGCGCGCACCGGCCGTCCGCCCGTGAACCCATGGCCCCTCGTACGATCGGGGCCATGAGTTCGAAGGACGCCCCGCCGCCGCTGCCCGAACCGCTCCCGGTCCCGGTGGCGGATTCCCACACGCACCTGGACATGCAGTCCGGCACCGTCGAGGAGGCCCTCACCAAGGCCGCCGCCGTCGGGGTCACGACCGTCGTCCAGGTCGGCTGCGACATCAAGGGCTCCCAGTGGGCCGCCGAGACCGCGGCCGCACACGACAACGTGCACGCCGCCGTCGCCCTGCACCCCAACGAGGCGCCCCGGATCGTCCTCGGGGACCCCGACGGCTGGTCGCGGCAGGGCGCCCGCGAGGCGGGCGGGGACGCCGCCCTGGACGACGCGCTCGCCGAGATCGACCGCCTCGCCTCCCTGCCGTACGTGCGGGCCGTCGGCGAGACCGGCCTCGACCACTTCCGCACCGGCCCCGAGGGCATGGCCGCCCAGGAGCGCTCCTTCCGCGCGCACATCGAGATCGCCAAGCGCCACGGCAAGGCGCTCGTGATCCACGACCGCGACGCCCACGCCGACGTCCTGCGGGTCCTCGACGAGGAGGGCGCGCCGGAGCGGACCGTCTTCCACTGCTACTCCGGCGACGCCGAGATGGCGGAGATCTGCGCCGCGAAGGGCTACTACATGTCCTTCGCCGGCAACATGACCTTCAAGAACGCGCAGCCCCTGCGCGACGCCCTCGCCGTCGCCCCGCTGGAGCTCGTCCTGGTCGAGACGGACGCCCCGTTCCTGACCCCCGCGCCGTACCGGGGCCGGCCCAACGCGCCGTACCTCATCCCGGTCACCGTCCGGGCGATGGCGGCCGTGCGCGGGATCACGGAGGAGGAGCTCTGCGAGGCGATCGCCGTGAACACGGCGACCGCCTTCGACTACTGATTTCGGTCACCGATGCATAACGGTTACGTGTAGTAGTCGGGTCGTTTTGGAGAGTGATCACCGCCGGGGCTAGGGTCCCGGCCTCGTGAGCACTTCCCAGGGCAGTCACCGAGCCGGGCGGAGGTCGGCGCCCAGCGGGCCGCCGCCCGTGCCCGTCCACGAGCAGCCGACGCAGGCGGCCGTACTCGTACCGGGCCAGGGCCCGCGCGCCGAGGCCCGGCGCGCGGCCCGCCGCCGCAAGGCCAGGCCCGGCCCCGGCGAGAGCCTGCGGCGCATCGTCCCGCAGGCCCTCGTCGTCGCCTTCCTGGCGGGCGGTACCAGCGCCTTCGTCGCCAACGACAAGGCGATCCGGCTCTCCGTCGACGGTGTCCCGCGCACCCTGCACACCTTCGCCGACGACGTCGACGAGCTGCTCGCGGACGAGGGCCTCGCCGTCGGCTCGCACGACATCGTGGCCCCCGCCCCGGGCGCGGACCTGACCAGCGGCGACGAGGTCGTCGTCCGCTACGGCCGGCCCGTCGCCCTCACCCTCGACGGGCAGCGCCGCCAGGTGTGGACCACCGCCAGGACCGTCGACGGCGCGCTGCGCCAGCTCGGCGTACGGGCCGAGGGCGCCTACCTCTCCGTCTCCCGCACGGCCCCCATCTCCCGGCGGGGCCTCGCCCTCGACGTCCGCACCGAACGGACCGTCACCCTCCTCGCCGACGGCCGCGAACGGACCCTGCGCACCAACGCCGCCACCGTCCGCGAGGCCGTCGAGGAGGCCGGGATCACCCTCTCCGGCCAGGACACCACCTCCGTGCCGCCCGGCTCCTTCCCGCGCGACGGCCAGACGATCACCGTCCTGCGGATCACCGGCACCCGGCAGATCCGCGAGGAGCCGATCCCGTACGCGGTCGAGCGGAGCCGTGACCCCGAGCTCTTCGCCGGCATGGAGGTCGTCGAGCGGCAGGGCGTCCAGGGCGTGCGCCGCGTCACGTACAGCCTGCGGACCGTCAACGGCGTCCGGCAGAAGCCGAGGAAGACCGCCGAGGAGATCGTCCGCGAGCCCGTCAGCCGGAAGGTGAGGGTCGGCACCCGGCCGCTGCCCACCTCGGTCGCGGGCGCGGACGGGCTCGACTGGGGCTCGCTCGCCGCCTGCGAGTCCGGCGGCCGGCCGAACGCGGTCGACCCGTCGGGGACGTACGGCGGGCTCTACCAGTTCGACCCCGGCACCTGGCGCTCGCTCGGCGGCAGCGGGGTCGCGCAGAACGCGCCGGCCTCGGAGCAGACGTACCGGGCGAAGAAGCTCTACGTACAGCGCGGCGCGAGCCCCTGGCCGCACTGCGGCCGAAGGCTCCACCAGTGAGCCGTAGGCTGTACCGGTGAGCACCACCACCGGCCCCGAAGGCCCCGACGCCCTGCTCGGCCCCGCCGACATCCGTGAACTGGCCGCCGCCCTCGGCGTGCGCCCCACGAAGCAGAAGGGCCAGAACTTCGTCATCGACGCCAACACCGTGCGGCGGATCGTCCGCACGGCCGAGGTGCGCCCCGACGACGTGGTCGTGGAGGTGGGCCCCGGGCTCGGCTCGCTGACCCTGGCGCTCCTGGAGGCGGCGGACCGGGTGACGGCCGTCGAGATCGACGACATCCTGGCGGCCGCGCTGCCGTCGACGATCGCCGCCCGGCTGCCGGCGAAGAAGGACCACTTCGCGCTGGTCCACTCCGACGCGATGGACGTCCAGGAGCTGCCGGGCCCCGCCCCGACGGCGCTGGTCGCGAACCTGCCGTACAACGTGGCCGTTCCGGTCCTGCTGCACATGCTCGACCGCTTCCCGACGATCGAGCGCACGCTGGTGATGGTCCAGGCGGAGGTCGCGGACCGGCTGGCGGCCAAGCCCGGCAACAAGGTGTACGGCGTGCCGTCGGTGAAGGCGAACTGGTACGCCGAGGTGAAGCGGGCCGGCGCGATCGGCCGCAACGTCTTCTGGCCGGCGCCGAACGTCGACTCGGGCCTCGTCTCGCTGGTCCGGCGTACGGAGCCGGTCGCCACGACCGCCTCGAAGGCGGAGGTCTTCGCCGTGGTCGACGCGGCGTTCGCGCAGCGCCGCAAGACCCTGCGGGCCGCGCTCGCCGGGTGGGCGGGCTCGCCGGCGGCGGCGGAGGAGGCCCTGGTCGAGGCGGGCATCTCGCCGCAGGCCCGGGGTGAGGCCCTGACCGTGGAGGAGTTCGCGAGGATCGCGGAGGCGAAGGCGTGAGCGGCGGCGTGAGCGAAGGCGTGAGCGGCGACCCGCGCCCCGGCGTGAGCGCGGGCCGGGCCGCGGGTTCCCCGGCCGGGCGGAGCGTCACCGTGCGGGTGCCCGCCAAGGTCAACGTCCAGCTGGCGGTCGGCGCGGCGCGCCCCGACGGCTTCCACGACCTGGCCAACGTCTTCCTCGCCGTCTCCCTGTACGACGAGGTCACCGCGACGCCCGCCGACGAGCTGACCGTCACCTGCGAGGGCCGCGACGCCGACAAGGTGCCGCTGGACCGGACCAACCTGGCCGCGCGGGCGGCGGAGCTGCTCGCCGCCCGGCACGGCATCTCCCCGGATGTGCACCTCCACATCGCCAAGGACATCCCCGTCGCGGGCGGCATGGCGGGCGGCAGCGCGGACGGCGCGGGCGCGCTGCTCGCGTGCGACGCGCTGTGGGGCCTGGACTCCTCCCGCGCCGAACTCCTGGAGATCTGCGCGGAACTCGGCAGCGACGTGCCGTTCAGCCTGGTCGGCGGCGCGGCGCTCGGACTCGGCCGCGGCGAGAGGCTGACGGAGCTGCCGGTGGGCGGCACCTTCCACTGGGTCTTCGCCGTCGCCGACGGCGGGCTGTCCACGCCCGTGGTGTTCGGCGAGTTCGACCGCCTCACCGAGGGCGTCGCCGTCCCCCAGCCCGCCGCCTCCCCTGCGCTCATGGACGCCCTGCGCACGGGCGACACGACCTCGCTGGCCGGCGCCCTGGCCAACGACCTCCAGCCGGCCGCCGTCTCCCTGAAGCCCGCCCTGAACGCCACCCTGGAGGCCGGCACGGCCGCAGGCGCACTGGCGGCCCTGGTGTCGGGCTCGGGGCCGACGACCGCGTTCCTGGTGAAGGACGAGGAGGCGGCCCGCTCGGTCGCCGACGCGCTGATCGCCTCCGGCACCTGCCGCACGGCCCGTGTCGCCACGTCACCGGCGCCGGGTGCGACGGTCCGCTAGCGCCACCGCGGCGGCCCCGGCCGACGGCGTGCGGCCGGCCGGCCCGTACTCAGAGCGGACTTGAGTATCCGAGCGCTGCCGGTGGCCCGCCCCCGGGCGGGAGCGTACCCGCATGGGAATCAGCGCTCGGGAACTCGCCGCCGCCACCCCCGCGACGCGGGACCGGTACGTCGACCTGCTGCGGGTCGCCTCGCTCGGGGTCGTGGTCCTCGGCCACTGGCTGATGGCCGCCGTGGGGACCGACGGGCAGGTGGGCAACCTGCTGGCCGTCGTTCCGGACCTCCAGGTCGTCACCTGGGCGCTGCAGGTCATGCCGGTCTTCTTCTTCGTGGGCGGGTTCTCCCACGCCCTCGCCCATCGCTCCCGCCCCGGCTACGCCGCCTTCCTGCGCGTCCGGCTCCAGCGGCTCCTGCGCCCGACGATGGTGTTCGTCGCGGTGTGGGGGAGCGCCGCACTCGTGATCCAGCTGCTCGGCGCGGACGGAGGGCTGACCGGGGTCGCGCTGCGGCTCGTCACCCAGCCGCTCTGGTTCATCGGGATCTACCTCGCCATGGTGGCGTTCACGCCACCGCTCCTGAAGCTCCACGAGCGGTGGGGCTGGGGCGCGTTCGCCGTGCTCGCGGGCGGGGCGGTCGCCGTGGACGTGTTGCGGTTCGCGCTCGGCGTGCCGTTCGTCGAGTTCCTCAACTTCGCCCTCGTCTGGCTGGCCGTCCATCAGCTCGGCTTCCTCAGGGCCGACGGCATGATCCGCCTCCCCGGCGCGCTCGCCGCGGGCGGGCTGCTCGGAGCGGGTCTCCTCGTCGCCCTCGGTCCGTACCCGCTCTCCATGGTCGGGATGCCCGGCGAAAAGGTCTCCAACATGGCCCCGCCGACCCTGGCCCTGCTCGCGCACGGCATCTGGCTGGTCGGCGCGGTGGAGCTGCTGAAGGGCCCGGGCGCCCGGTTCGCGGCCCGTGCCGGTGTCTGGCGGAAGGTCGTCGCCGCCAACGGGATCGCGATGACCGCGTTCCTGTGGCATCTGACCGCGATGCTCGGTGTGTACGGCGCGTTCCTCGCGCTCGACATGACGCTGCCCGCCCCCGCGACCGGTGCCTGGTGGGCGCAGGTCCCCCTCCGGATCGCCGCCGCGGCCGTCGTCACCGGCCTGCTGGTCGCCGCCTTCCGCCGTTTCGAACGCCCCGCCGCCCGCCGTCCGTCCGCCGGCTCGGCCCCGCTCGCCGCCCTCGGTGTCACCCTCGCCCTCTTCGGCGTGCTCGGCCTGTCGATGACCGGCTTCGGCGGTCTTCTGGAGGGCCACGCGGCCACCCTGATCGCCGTCCGCGTCACCGCTCCGGCCGCCGTCGCGACGGCCCTCGTGGGCTGGCTTCTCGTCGAACGTGCGGGCCGCGCACGGATCCCCGCACGGCGCACGCCCTGACACCGTGCCGTACTGACGGAGCGTCACCGTGCGAGGGTCCGCGCCGGGACCGGTCCGGGGCCGTCGGAGGGCGGCCCTCCGCGTAGGCCTACGCTGGTCCCTCCACGGGGCTACATCGACGACGTACGACGGATCGGAGCGTGACACGTGACGGGGGCGAACGGCGCGGAGCTGGTCGGCGAGGTGCTGGGCGGGCGTTACCGCGTGACCGCGATGATCGGGCGCGGGGGCATGGGCGTGGTCGCCCGGGCCGTGGACCAGGTGCTGAACCGCGAGGTCGCCGTCAAGGTCCTGCGGGCCTACACCGACGCCTCCCCCGCCGAACTGGCCGATCTGCGGGTCCGGATGGAGCGCGAGGCGCAGGCCGCCGCCCGGATCCGACACAGCGGCGTGGTCACCGTGCACGACGTCGTCGAGGAGCGCGGGCTGCCCGTCATCGTCATGGAGCTGGTCGAAGGCCCCTCCCTCGACGAGGTGCTGACCGAGCACGGACCGCTGGACCCGCGCGAGGTGGCCGCGATCGGCGCCAGGCTGATGGACGCCCTGGACGCGGCGCACCGGGCCGGGGTCCTGCACCGGGACGTCAAGCCGGGGAACGTGCTCCTGGAGCGCGCCGTGCAGAGCGGCCCGGGACTCTCCCCGGCCGGTGGCTGGGGGCGGGTCGTCCTCACCGACTTCGGCATCGCCAGCATGGACCGCTCCGGCGAGGAGGCGCTGGCCAAGCTGACCCAGAGCGGTCAGATCGTCGGCTCCCTCGACTACCTGCCGCCGGAGCGCGCGCAGGGCCGGCAGCCGGGGACCGCCTCGGACGTCTGGGCGCTCGGCATGACGCTGTACGCGGCCGTGGAGGGCGCCTCCGCCTTCCGCCGCACCTCGGTCTGGTCCACGCTGGCGGCCATCGTCGGCGAGCCGCTGCCCGGGCCCCGCCGCGCCGGGCCCCTCGCCCCCGTGCTGCAGGCGCTGATGGCCAAGGAACCGGAGCAGCGCCCCGACGCCGCGCGGGCCCGCGAGATGCTGGAGGCGGTCGCCGCGGGCGGGACGCCGCTTCCGCCGCCCGCCCCGGTGCGGGCCCAGCCCTCGCCCCCCGTACACACCCCCGCACAGACTCCTGTGCAGGCTCAGCCCTCCGCTCCCCTCCAGGCACCGCCCACGGATCCCGCGGTCCCGCCCGGCGCCTTCGGCCCGGCCGCGACGGCACCGTTCCAGCAGCCCGCCCCGCAGGCGCCCCCACAGTCCTTCCCGCAGCCGTTCCCCCATGCCGCCCAGCAGCACGCCGCACCGCATCCTGCCCAGCAGCAGGCCGCCCAGCACCCCGGCATACCCGCCGGCCACGGAAGCCGCGCCGACACCGCGACCGTCCGTGCCGGACGGCGCCGGACCCGTACCGTCGTCGCGGCCGCCGTCGCCACCGTGCTCATCGGCGGCGGAGTCGCCTACGGCCTGATGAAGACGGAGAACGAACCGGTCGGCGGTTCGGCGGCGGCACCGCCCACCTCGAGCGCCCCGGCCGACGACGACCTGGCCGCGGGCGGCCCGGGCGACGGCGGCGAGGGCCCGACCTCCCCGGGGGACCTGACGTCCATGGGCCCCGGCGAGACACCTACGAGCGCCCCCGCGGACGCCCCCACGGCCGAGCCGACCCCCACGAAGACGCCCGGCGCCGGCGACAAGCCGTCCGCCACCCCCACGCCGCCGAAGACCACGCCCAGCGCGACGGTGAAGGAGCCCAGCCCCGTCTCGACGGCGTGCACCGGCTGGGCCCACTCGAACCGCAGCGACGGCTACGGGAACATGTCGCAGAACTCCCACCTGTACACCGGGCCGTACTCGGTGTGCTCCTACGTGACCGTGATCAAGACCGGCACCAAGGTCTACTACCACTGCTACGTCACCAACGCCCAGGGCAACAAGTGGATCTACGCCCGCATCGAGGGCACCGAGACCGAGGGCTGGCTGTTCAGCGAGAAGGTCACCACGAAGGGCGGCTCGCTCGCCCGCTGCTAGGCGGGGACGACGCGCTCCGGACCACGGGCCCGGCCGTCTACCCTTGGACGTCGATCCATCCCCCCGTACAGGAGTCAAAGTGGCCGTCAACCTGGTCAATGTCGAGGCCGTCAGCAAGGTGTACGGCACACGTGCCCTGCTCGACGGTGTCTCGCTCGGCGTCTCCGAGGGTGACCGGATCGGTGTCGTGGGCCGTAACGGCGACGGCAAGACCACCCTCATCCGGATGCTCGCCAAGCTGGAGGAGGCCGACACCGGCCGTGTCACGCACAGTGGCGGGCTGCGGCTCGGGGTGCTCACCCAGCACGACTCCCTCGACCCGAAGGCCACCGTCCGGCACGAGGTCATCGGCGTCATGGCCGACCACGAGTGGGCCGGCAGCGCCAAGATCCGCGACGTCCTCACCGGGCTCTTCGGCGGCCTCGACCTGCCCGGCTTCGAGCAGGGCCTCGACACGGTCATCGGCCCCCTCTCCGGCGGCGAGCGGCGACGCATCGCGCTCGCCAAGCTCCTCATCGAGGACCAGGACCTGATCGTCCTCGACGAGCCCACCAACCACCTCGACGTCGAGGGCATCGCCTGGCTCGCCAAGCACCTCCAGGAGCGCCGCTCCGCGCTCGTCTGCGTCACCCACGACCGCTGGTTCCTCGACCAGGTCTGCACCCGCATGTGGGACGTGCAGCGCGGTGACGTGCACGAGTACGAGGGCGGCTACTCCGACTACGTCTTCGCCCGCGCCGAGCGCGAGCGCATCGCGGCCACGGAGGAGGTCAAGCGGCAGAACCTGATGCGCAAGGAGCTGGCCTGGCTGCGGCGCGGTGCCCCCGCCCGGACCTCCAAGCCCCGCTACCGCATCGAGGCCGCCAACGAGCTGATCGCCGACGTGCCGCCGCCGCGCGACACCTCCGAGCTGATGAAGTTCGCCAACGCCCGCCTCGGCAGGACGGTCTTCGACCTCGAGAACGTCACCGTCACGGCAGGCCCCAAGACGCTGCTCAAGCACCTCACCTGGCAGCTCGGTCCCGGCGACCGCATCGGCCTGGTCGGCGTCAACGGCGCCGGCAAGACCTCCCTCCTGCGGGCGCTCGCCGACGCGGCCGTCAGCCAGGGCGAGCAGCAGCCGGCGGACGGCAGGATCGTCGTCGGCAAGACCGTACGGCTCGCCTACCTCTCGCAGGACGTCACCGAGCTGCCCGCGACGCTGCGCGTCCTGGAGGCCGTCCAGCAGATCCGCGACCGGGTCGACCTCGGCAAGGGCCGCGAGATGACCGCCGGTCAGCTCTGCGAGCAGTTCGGCTTCTCCAAGGAGAAGCAGTGGACGCCCGTCGGCGACCTCTCCGGCGGCGAGCGGCGCAGGCTCCAGCTGCTGCGCCTCCTCATGGACGAGCCCAACGTCCTCTTCCTCGACGAGCCCACCAATGACCTGGACATCGAGACCCTGACCCAGCTGGAGGACCTCCTCGACGGCTGGCCGGGCTCCATGGTCGTCATCTCCCACGACCGGTTCTTCATCGAGCGCACCACCGACCGCACGTTCGCGCTGCTCGGCGACGCGACGCTGCGGATGCTGCCGCGCGGCATCGACGAGTACCTGGAGCGGCGCCAGAAGATGGTCGAGGCCTCGGTCCCCGCGCCGGCCGCCGCCACGGCCGCGCAGGCGAAGCCCGGCCTCTCGGCCGCCGACGCGCGCGCCGCGAAGAAGGAACTGCAGAAGGTCGAGCGCCAGCTGGACAAGGTCTCCGAGAAGGAGGCCAAGCTCCATGCCCAGATCGCCGAGAACGCCACCGACTTCGAGAAGGTCGCGAAGTTGGACACCGAGCTCCGGGAACTCGCGGGGGAACGCGAGGAATTGGAGATGCGTTGGCTGGAATTGGCGGAGGATGCGTAGAGAAGCCGTGCGAAACGCGTAACGAGGGCATCACGGGCCGGTCCTCCCTTGGGCACAAGGGGTGGACCGGTCGCTTTTGCGCCATCCCGTGAGTGGTAGAAAGAAAACCCGCTCACACCAAGGGGGAACGCGCTGATGACCCAGCCGCCCAGCAACCAGCCGCCGGGCTTCGGCGCACCGAACCCGGATCCGAATCAGAATCCGGCCCAGAACCCGGCTCCGAACCCGCCGCCGATGCCGCCGCAGGCCCCGCCGATGCCGCCCCAGGCTCCGCCGGCCCCGCCGCAGGCGCCGCAGGCTCCTCAGACGCCCCCGCCCGCCGCGCCCGGCCCGTACGGCCAGCCGCCGCAGCCCGGTTACGGCTATCCCCAGCAGCCGGGTCCGTACAACCAGCCGCCGCAGCCGGGTTACGGCTATCCCCAGCAGCCCGGTCCGTACGGCCAGCAGCCCGGCCCCTACGGTCAGCAGCCGGGTCAGTACGGCTACCCCGCCCCGGCGCCCGCCCCGGGCGGCAGGAACCCCTTCAAGGGCAAGCCGGGCGTCATCGTCGCCGCGGCCGTGGCCGCCGCGCTCGTCATCGGCGGCGGCACATGGTTCGCGCTCAGCGGTGACGACGAGGACAAGCCGGTCGCCAAGCCGACCGCCACCAGCGGCACCCCGAAGCCCTCCGAGTCCGTCGACCAGGGCGACGGCAGCGGCGACGGCGGGGGCCGCAACGGCGAGGACGACCTCAACGCCGGCCGCAAGCCCGGCGAGGCCAAGATCAACTGGCTGCTGAAGAACAACGTCGACCTGCCCCGCAACGGCGCCGACGTCTTCGGCCCGTGGGTGACCGGCGATGTCGTCGCCAAGGCCATGTACAAGGGCATCAGCGGCTTCGGCCTCAGCGACGGCGCCTCCAAGTGGCACCTCGACCTGCCCTTCGAGGTGTGCGCGGCGGCCCCCGAGCCCGCCGCCGACGGCACGACCGTCATCGGCATCAACGACAAGGCCGGCGACCGCGCCGACTGCACCGTCCTGCAGCAGGTCAACCTGAAGACCGGCAAGGCGGGATGGAAGAAGACGCTCGACAAGGGCACCGGCTTCAGCTCGCTCTCCGACATCACGCTCGCCATCAGCGGCACCACCGTGACGGCCTCCGGGACCAACAACTCCTGGGGCTTCTCGCTCACCGACGGCAAGCAGCTCTTCGGCAAGCCGGCCTCGGGCGAGTGCCAGCCGTACGCCTTCGCGGGCGGCGCGAAGCTGATCGCCGCGGCCAGCTGCCGTACGGGCGACGTCAACAAGAAGCAGGAGCAGATCAGCGAGGTCGACCCGAACACGGGCAAGCCCCGGTGGACCTTCAAGCTCCAGCCCAACTGGGAGGTCGACAAGGTCTACTCGGTGAACCCGCTCGTCGTCTCCGCGCAGCAGCGCGACGAGAAGAAGTGGACCGTCTTCGCCGTCACCCCCGACGGCAAGCTCCGTTCGCAGATCCAGGGCGGCAACGACAAGTACGCCCCGGACTGCGGTGGCGGCGCCTTCGTCATCTTCGGCCGCAACCTCCAGGGCTGCCACGGTGTGGCCGCCGACGCCAACACGTTCTACATGGCGACGGACTCCGAGTACCGCCAGGCCAACGCTGTCGTCGCGTTCGACCTGAACACCGGCAAGCAGAAGTGGCGTGCCGCCGCACCCGCCGAGCGCTCGATCACCCCGCTGCGCATGGAGGGCTCGGAGGTCGTCGTCTACATGAAGGCGATGTACGACAAGGGCGGCGCGGTCGCCACGATCGCCGCGACCGGCGGCACCCCGAAGATCCTCCAGCAGCACCCGCTGGCGACGGCCGAGATCGAGGACGACTACTACGACCCGGCCTACGTCTACTCGGGCGGCACCTTCGTCGTCGCGGCGGGGCGCGTCAGCGCCCGCAACGACGCGGAGGAGAAGGAGACCAAGACGATGATGGCCTTCAGCAAGTGAGGGCCGGCCGAATCCGATGACGACACCGCAGCAACCGGGCTCGCCCCCGCCGACGTACGGACCGTACGGAAGCCTGAACCCGCACGGCGGCGGGGGCCCCGGCACGGCGGTGCCTCCGTCGGCACCGCCGCCGCCTCCGCCCGGACGCGGGAAGCGCCGCACGACCGCCGCGATCGCGGCGGTCGTGGCGGCGCTCCTCGCCGTCGGCGGCGGGACCTGGTACGCCCTGGACGGCGACGAGGGGTCCCGGGGCAGCGACGCCAAGCCGTCCACGAGCCCCACCGTCTCCGGGGCCGGGGCCCCGACGGCCGGGCCCTCGGGTCCCCCTGCCCCGGACGCCGCCGACAAGGCCCGCTACAACGCGGGCCGCGCCCCCGGTGACGCCTCCGTCCTGTGGGTCCGGAAGAACGACATCGACGTCACCACGCTGACCGGCGACGTCTTCGGGCCCTGGCTGGTCGGCGACACCCTCGTCACCGCCATGTACCGCACGGTCACGGCCCATTCGGTCGTCGACGGCACGGTGAAGTGGCGGATGACGCTCGACACCGAGATCTGCCGGGCCTCGCACGACGTCTCGGCCGACGGGAAGATCGTCCTCGCCCGCAAGGACCGCCTCCACGCGGACGTCGACGAGTGCCGCCGGCTCCAGGCCGTCGACCTGCGCTCCGGCAGGTCCGCCTGGGAGCGGAAGATCGTGAAGGAAGGAAACTTCGACTTCGGGACCGACTTCTCGCTGGCGATCAGCGGCGGCACGGTCACTGCGGGCCGGGACCTGTACTCGACCGGATACCGCCTCAGCGACGGCAAGCAGCTGTTCGGACGGTGGGACAAGAGCGAGTGCCAGCCCTACGCCTACGCCGGAGGCCCGAAGCTCGTCGCCGCCGTCTCCTGCACGAAGGACGTGAAGAAGCCGCAGGAGGAGATCCACGAGGTCGACCCGGTGACGGGCAAGTCCCGCTGGAAGTACCGGCTTCCTGTCGGCTACCGGGTGGACCACGTCCTGTCCGTACGACCGCTCGTCGTCTCGGCGAACAACCGCGGCCAGGGGACCCACGGCATGGTCGTCCTCAACGAGGACGGCACGAAGCGCACATCGCTCAAGGGCCCGGGCTTCTATGCCGAGGGGTGCGACGACGACACCGTCCAGCAGGGGAATCTGCAGCGCTGCCAGGTCGTCGCGGACGGCACCACCGTCTACATCGCCGTCGAGAACGCCAAGGGCACGGGCAACGAGATCGCCGCCTTCGATCTCCGCACCGGCGAGATCGTGCGGCGCATCGAGGGAATTCCGGGGCGCAGGTCCTGGCCGCTGCGGATGGAGGGCGGTTCGCTGATCGTCCGCAGGGCGGCCGTGCTCGACGAACCCGGTTCGCTGGCCACCGTCGCGCCGGGCGCGACCAAGCCCGTCGAGATGTTGCGGCTCCCGCGGGTGACCGGCCGTCTGGAGTCGCACTTCCATGATTCGCCGGCACTGTACGTCGACGGCCGGTACATCCTGGTGCAGCAGCTCGTCGTCGGTGCGAACGACGGCGAGGAGATGAAGAGGGAGACGCTGTTGGCCTTCGGCAAGTGACACCGCCCCCATCCGTCTTCCCACACCTCAGAGGTACGCACGCCCATGACACAGCCACCTCCGCCGCCCAACCAGCCGCCCGGCCCGCCGCCGAACGAGCCGCCCAGCCAGCCGCCGCCGGTCGGCTTCGGCAAGCCGCAGGACCCCCCGCCCGGAGGATTCGGCGCGCCGACGCCGCCGCCGGAGCAGCCCCAGGGCCAGCCCTCGTACGGCTATCCGCAGCAGCCGCCCACGCAGCCGCAGTACGGCTACCCCCAGCAGCCGCCCACGCAGCCGCAGTACGGCTATCCGCAGCAGCCGCCGACGCAGCCGCAGTACGGCTACCCGGGGGGACAGCAGCCCCAGCAGCCGTACGGGTACCCCACCCAGCCGCAGCAGTACGGCTATCCGCTGGGGGCGCCTCCCGGGCCGCAGGGCCCAGGGGGACAGCCCGTGCCCCCGGCGTCCGGCGGCGGGAAGCTGTCCGCGCAGATGCAGATCGTCATCGCCGCGGTCGTCGCCGTCGCCCTGATCGTCGGCGGCGGGATCTGGTACGCGAGCTCCGGCGGCGGTGACGAGAACGACACCGCGGGCGGCACCACCGGCTCGACCCAGGGCCAGGGCCAGGACAAGGGCAACGGCCTCGGCGGCAACGGCAAGGAGAAGGTGCCGGGCAACACGCAGGCCACGCTCAAGTTCCAGCTCCCCGAGCCCAAGGTCGAGGACATCACCGACGTCGGCGGCTCCTGGATCACCGACAAGGCGTACGTCAAGACGGGCGTCAACTCGATCGTCGGCTACGACCTCGACAAGGGCACCCCGGTCTGGACCCTGCCCCTGCCGGGTCAGGTCTGCGGCACCTCGCGCCACACCACCGCCGACAACAAGACCGCCATCCTCTTCGAGGCGACCAAGCGCGTCGGGCCGAGGTTCTACCAGCCGTGCACCGAGGTCGGGGTCGTGGACCTGACCACCGGCAAGCTGGTCTGGTCCACCTCCGTCTCCGGCGGCAACGCGGGTGACGGCAAGGCCAAGTTCAGCGAGGTCACGCTCAGCGGCACGACCGTCGCGGCCGGCGGCACCGACGGCGGCGCCGCCTTCGACCTGGCCAACGGCAACCCGCGCTGGAAGCCCCAGGCCAACGCCCAGGACTGCTACGACATGGGCTACGGCGGCGGCGAGGGCCTCGTCGCGGCGCGCAAGTGCGGCTCCTACGGCAGCCAGTACGTCGTCATCCAGAACCTCAACCCGACGACCGGCCAGCCCATCTCCCAGTACAAGATGCCCACGGGCGTGGAGTACGCGGCGGTCGTCTCGACGAAGCCGCTCGTGGTCGCCGCCGACGTCGGCGACACCGCGGGCGACGGCAGCGGCATCTCGGACTTCTTCTCGATCGACGAGAAGACCGGGAAGCTGAAGGCCAAGATCGCGGCGAACGCGGACCGCTTCGCGGGCCGTTGCCGCTCCACCGAGGTGGAGACCTGCAGCAAGATCGTCGTCGGCAACGGCCGGCTCTACCTGCCCACCGAGGAGCACGAGGGCTCCACCGGTGAGTACGGCGACGAGACGAACGAGATCCTGTCGTTCGACCTGACCACCGGCAAGCAGAACCCCGAGAAGGCCGACGCCGGCGACCGGTACACGCTGTTCCCGCTGCGCATGGACGGCGGCAACATCATCGCGTACAAGGCCCCGCCGTACGACAAGGGCGGGCAGATCGTCTCCATCGACGGTGGCACCATGAAGCCGACGCTGCTGCTGGAGAACCCGTCGGACAAGACGGTGCGGGACGCCGAGGGCAGCTTCTCGGCGGACTACTCGGAGATGCTCTACGCGAACGGCCGGATGTTCATCTCCGCCGTCAACCTGAGCAAGCCGCGCGAGTCGTCCTCGACGAACGACAAGGAGTACCTGGCACTGGCGTTCGGCACCGGCTGACCCACGCCCGTACCCGGCAACGGCCCGGCGCGTCGACGCACTCGACGCGCCGGGCCGTTTGCGTGGGGCGCAGTTGGGTGAGTATTCGACAGTCTGGGGGGACAAGCGTGTAGTTTGCCGGGTCATCGGAGTGACTGGGGCCGGGGGACGGCCTCAGGGGGGAACTGAGGGGTTGCTCGATGGGCGTGCGGCTCATGGTGGTCGACGACCACCGACTGCTCGCCGAGGCGCTGGCCTCGGCACTGAAACTGCGCGGGCACCGTGTGCTCGCGGCGGCGGCCCCGGTCGCGGGCGCCGCGGAGCTGGTGGTGAGCCGGGCGCCCGAGGTGTGCCTGCTCGGCACGGCCGCCCCGGCCCAGCCGGGTGCCTTCGACCCGATCGTACGGATCAAGCGCGAGCGGCCGCAGGTGGCCGTGGTCGTGCTGGGACCGGTGCCCTCGCCGCGCGGGATCGCGGCGGCCTTCGCGGCCGGCGCCTCCGGGTACGTACGGCACGACGAGCGCATCGAGGGCGTCGAGCGGGCGCTGATCAAGGCGCGCGCCGGGGAGTCGGCGGTGGCGCCGCAGCTCCTCCAGGGGGCGTTCACGGAGCTGCTCAACCCGGCGGCGCAGCCCGACGACGAGGGACAGCGGCTGCTGCGGATGCTGACGCCGCGCGAGGTCGAGGTCCTCGTCCGGGTGGCGGAGGGCGAGGACACCCGGCTGATCGCCGCCGGGATGGGGATCGCGCCGAGCACGGCGCGCACCCATGTGCAGCGGGTGCTGATGAAGCTGGGGGTCGGTTCCCGGCTCGAGGCCGCCGCCCTGGCCGCGCGGACCGGTCTGCTGGATCACGCGCCGGTGCCCGGGGCCCGCACCGAGTACCCGTAACCCGCCGCGCGCCGCCGGACTCCGCGGCCCGCCCACAGCCGACGTCAACCCGCACGGGGCTCACTCACCGTTGACTGTCGATGTTTGATTGTGGTTCCTTGTGCGTGGTTCTGTTCGGTTCCCCGCTGAGGACACCCCGTGAAGAAGACCGTCACCACCCTCGCCGACGGGCGCGAGCTCATCTACTACGACGCGCGGGACGACGCGGTCCGCGACGCCGTCGACGCCCGGCCGCTCGACCCCGTCTCCTCCGCCTCCGAGATCCGCTACGACGCGCTGCTCGGGGACTCGGTCGCCGTCGCCTCGCACCGACAGGGCCGGACCTACCACCCGCCGGCCGACGCGTGCCCGCTCTGCCCGTCCCGCGACGGCCGGCTCAGCGAGATCCCGTCGCCGGACTACGACGTCGCGGTCTTCGAGAACCGCTTCCCCTCGCTCGCCGGGGAGAACGGCAGGTGCGAGGTCGTCTGCTTCACCTCCGACCACGACGCCGCCTTCGCCGACCTCACCCCCGAGCGGGCGGCGCTCGTCCTGGACGCCTGGACCGACCGCACGGCCGAACTCGCCGAACGCCCCGGCGTCGCGCAGGTCTACTGCTTCGAGAACCGCGGCGCCGAGATCGGCGTCACCCTCGGCCACCCCCACGGCCAGATCTACGCCTTCCCGTACGTCACCCCCCGTACGGCCCTGATGCGCCGCCAGGCCGCCGGGCACCGCGCCCGCACCGGACGCAACCTCTTCGACGACGTCGTCGCCCGTGAGCGGGAGGACGGCCTCCGCGTGGTCCTGGAGAGCGAGCACTGGATCGCCTTCGTGCCGTACGCCGCGCACTGGCCCTACGAGGTCCACCTCCACCCGACGCGCCGGGTGCCCGACCTGTGCGCGCTGGACGAGGGGGCCCGCACAGACTTCCCACAGATCTATCTGGAACTCTTGAGGCGCTTCGACCGGATCTTCGGACCCGGCGAGCCGCCCACGCCGTACATCGCCGCCTGGCACCAGGCGCCGTTCACCGGCGAGGACCGCGAGGAGTTCGGGCTGCACCTGGAGCTCTTCACCGTCCGCCGGGCGCCCGGCAGGCTGAAGTACCTCGCGGGCACCGAGTCCGGCATGGGCGCGTTCATGAACGACGTACCGCCGGAGGCGGCGGCCGCACGACTCCGAGAGGTGGCGACCCGATGACGGCCGCGACGTTCAAGTACCTGGTGACCGGCGGCGCGGGATACGTGGGGAGCACGGTCGCGCGCCATCTGATCGAGGCGGGCCACCGGGTGACCGTCCTCGACGACCTCTCCACCGGCTTCGCCGAAGGCGTCCCGGCCGGCGCGGAGTTCGTCGAGGGCCGCGTCCAGGACGCCGCGAAGTGGCTGGACGGCTCCTACGACGGCGTGCTGCACTTCGCCGCCTTCTCCCAGGTCGGCGAATCGGTCGCCAAGCCCGAGAAGTACTGGGAGAACAACGTCGGCGGGACGATGGCGCTGCTCGCCGCCATGCGCACCGCGGGCGTGGGCAAGCTGGTCTTCTCCTCCACGGCCGCCACCTACGGCGAACCGGAGTCCGTCCCCATCACGGAGTCCGCGCCGACCGCCCCGACGAGCCCCTACGGCGCCTCCAAGCTCGCCGTGGACCACATGATCGGCGGTGAGTGCGCCGCCCACGGCCTCGCCGCGGTCTCGCTGCGCTACTTCAACGTGGCGGGCGCGTACGGCGCGTGCGGCGAGCGGCACGATCCCGAGTCGCACCTGATCCCGCTCGTCCTCGACGTCGCCCTCGGCAGGCGCGAGGAGATCAGCGTGTACGGGGACGACTACGCGACCCCCGACGGCACCTGCGTCCGTGACTACATCCATGTCGCCGACCTCGCCGAGGCCCACCTCCTCGCTCTGGACGCCATGACCTCCGGCGAGCACCTGATCTGCAACCTCGGCAACGGCAACGGCTTCTCGGTGCGCGAGGTCGTCGAGACCGTCCGCGAGGTGACCGGCCACCCGGTCCCCGAGATCGCGGCCGCGCGCCGGGCCGGCGACCCCGCCGTCCTCGTCGCCTCGGCCGAGGCCGCGCGCGAGCGACTCGGCTGGAATCCGTCCCGCCCGGACCTGGCGGACATCGTGCGTGACGCCTGGGCGTTCGCCAGAGAGAGGGAGCGGGACCGCGGATGAGTGTGGCGGGCGAGTTCGAAGCGCTGTACGGGGCAGCCCCGGAGGGCGTCTGGGCCGCCCCCGGGCGGGTCAACCTGATCGGTGAGTACACCGACTTCAACGACGGCTTCGTCATGCCGCTGGCCCTGCCGCACACGGCCGTCGCCGCCGTCTCCCGGCGCCACGACGGGGTGCTGCGGGTCCACTCGGCCGACGTCCCGGGCGGGATCGTCCGGCTCGGCCTGGACGCGCTGGAGCCGCTCGCCCCGCTCGCCGGCGGCGCCGGAGCGAGCTGGGCCGCGTACCCGGCCGGCGTCGTCTGGGCGCTGCGCGAGGCCGGGCACCCGGTCACCGGTGCGGACATCCACCTGGCGTCGACCGTGCCCACCGGTGCGGGCCTGTCGTCCTCCGCCGCCCTGGAGGTCGTCTGCGCGCTCGCCCTCAACGAGCTGTTCGGTCTCGGGCTCTCCCGCCCCGAGGTCGCCGTCCTGGCCCAGCGCGCGGAGAACGCCTTCGTCGGGGTCCCGTGCGGGGTCATGGACCAGATGGCGTCCGCGTGCGCGATCGAGGGCCACGCGCTCTTCCTGGACACCCGCGACCTCTCGTACCGGCAGGTGCCCTTCGACCTGGCCGCGCGGGGGCTGCGGCTGCTCGTGGTGGACACCCGGGTGAAGCACGCGCTCGGAGACGGCGCGTACGCGGAGCGGCGCGCCGGTTGCGAAGCAGGCGCGCGGGCGCTCGGTGTGCGCACGCTGCGCGAAGTCCCGTACGCGCACCTGCTCGATGCTCTCGCGCGTTTGAGCGAGGAATCGGTTCGCCGCTATGTCAGGCACGTGGTTTCGGACAATCACCGGGTCGAACGGACGATCGCCCTCCTCGACGCCGGGGACGCGGCGGCCGTCGGTCCGGTCCTCACCGAGGGCCATGCCTCGCTCCGGGACGACCTGCGTGTCTCCTGCCCCGAGCTCGACCTCGCCGTCGAGGCGGCGAACGCGGCCGGCGCGCTGGGGGCGCGGATGACGGGCGGCGGGTTCGGCGGCTCGGCGATCGTGCTGGTGGCCCGCGAGCGGGCGGACGCGGTGGCCGCGGCCGTCGAGAAGGCCTTCGAGGGGGCCGGGTTCGCCGCGCCGCGCGTCTTCCCCGCCGTGCCGTCCCAGGGGGCCCGCCAGGAGGCCTGACGCGTCACCGAGAGCCCCTGAGCGTGGGAATGCCTTCGGAATTGTCGACTTCTGTCGCGACCGTGCTCTGGTGACACAGGAGTACCCACCGTGTTCGGTCACTTCTCCCAATCGCCTTCACCGACGGCCCCCCGCCCGTACTCTGATGCACAGCGCCGGTGGGGGCCGGTGCTGATCAGGGGGCGTGACCAGTCGGGTACGGCGCCCGGGACGGGGTAACTGTCACTGCACGGCGGCGGCCGCGCGATCGACGGACCCTCGTCCCCGGCGCCGTACCCGCGCCGGTCCGTTCCTCGACACTTGGGGGTGTCCGTGGCTCGCATCCGGGTCCTGGTGGTGGACGATCACCGCATCTTCGCCGAGTCGCTGGCCGCCGCGCTCGCGGCGGAGCCCGACGTCGACGTGTCCGCCGCGGGCAGCGGTCCGGCCGCCGTGCGCTGTCTGGACCGCGCGGTCGCCGAGGGACGCCGGTACGACGTGATGCTGGTCGACGCCGACCTGGGCACGGTCGCCGGCCCCACCGCCTCCCTGACGGTCGCCCAGGCCGTGCCGGACGACGGCGGGGGTGTCGTCGACGGCATCTCGCTGGTCGCCGGGGTCCGTTCGACTCAGCCGGCCGTCCGCACGGTCGTCCTCGCGGAGAAGGACGACCCGCACCGGGCGGCGCTCGCGCTGCAGGCCGGAGCGTCGGGCTGGGTGGCCAAGGACTGCTCCCTGCAGCGGCTCCTCGCCGTGATCCGCGGGGTGCTGCGCGACGAGACGCATCTGCCGCCCGCGCTGCTGACCGGCGTCCTGCGGGAGCTGACGGCGGCCCGCAAGCACCGCACCGAGAGCGAGCAGCTCGTGGAGTCGCTGACCCCGCGCGAGCGCGAGGTGCTCCGTTGCATGGTCGCGGGCCTGGGCCGCAAGGCCGTCGCCGAGCGCCTCTTCCTCTCCCCGCACACCGTCCGTACGCACATGCAGAACGTGCTCGGGAAGCTGGGCGTGCACTCCACGCTCGCCGCGGTCGCGCTGGCGCGCCGCGCGGGGGTCGGACCCGCCGAGCTATCCGGGGATGTTGTCGAACGGGGCGGTCAGCTGGCGTAGCAGCGCCGCCAGTTCGCCGCGCTCGCCGCGGGAGAGCTGGGCCAGGATGGCCCGCTCCTGGGCGAGCAGTCCGGCGAGCGCCTGGTCGGCCCGGTCACGTCCCTCGGGCGTCAGGCGGACGAGTACGCCGCGCCGGTCGCTGGGGTCGGGAAGCCGCTCCACCAGGCCCTTCTTGGTGAGCCGGTCGATGCGGTTGGTCATGGTGCCCGAGGTGACCAGCGTCTGGGTGAGGAGCTGGCCGGGGGAGAGCTGGTACGGGGCCCCCGCGCGGCGCAGCGAGGTGAGGACGTCGAACTCCCAGGGCTCCAGCTGGTGCTCGGCGAAGGCGAGCCGACGGGCGCGGTCGAGATGGCGGGCGAGCCGCGAGACGCGGCTGAGCACCTCGAGCGGCTCCACGTCGAGGTCCGGGCGCTCGCGGCGCCATGCAGCGACCAACCGGTCGACCTCGTCCTCCATGACGATCAGTGTAGAGGGTCTGTTGACATAAAGTCTCTTGACGTCAAGATATATTCGGATGGACTATGGGGAAGGACCGGGCCGGGACCTAGTTCCGCTTCGGCAGCTCGTTCCAGCAAGGGGGCTCGAACATGCATTCCGCACCATCTTCCGCTTCCGCGGCGCCAACGTGGGATCCGCAGCAGTACCTGCGGCATTCCGGCCACCGCACCCGTCCGTTTCTCGACATGCTCTCCCGAATACCGCGTCTTCCCTCCGTGGGCAGCCCGGCCAGGATCGCCGACCTCGGCTGCGGTCCCGGCAATGTGACCGTGCTCCTCGCCGACCGTTGGCCCGACGCCCACATCACCGGATTCGACCTCTCTCCCGACATGCTGGAACGGGCCGAGAAGGACTGGGCGGGCACCACGGCCGGCGGCGGCTGGCTGGACTTCCGTCCCGCCGACGCGGCGCACTGGACCCCGGAAGAGCCCTACGACCTGATCGTCTCCAACGCCGCCCTGCAATGGGTCCCCAACCACCCCGAGTCGTTCGCCGCCTGGATCGACGCCCTCAAGCCCGGCGGAACGTTCGCCTTCCAGGTCCCCGGCAACTTCACCGCGCCCAGCCACGCACTGCTCGGCGAACTCTGCGACATGCCCCAGTGGCGCGACCGCCTCGCCGGCGAGGGGCGCCGCTTCGTCCACATCCTCGACCCGGCCGACTACCTCCTGCGCCTCACCGACCTCGGCTGTGTGACCGAGGTCTGGGAGACCACCTACTCACAGCTCCTGCAGGGCGAGGACCCCGTCCTCGACTGGGTCAAGGGCACGGCGCTCCGGCCCGTCCTGACGGCCCTGGAAGGCGACCGGGCGGCGACGGACGCCTTCCTCGCCCAGTACCGCGACCTGCTGCGCGCCGCCTATCCGCCGGGCCCGCGGGGCACCGTCTTCCCGTTCCGGCGGATCTTCGCGATGGCGACGAAGCCGTTGTGACGGCGCCGCGGTGAAACGGCGCCGTGACGCACGGGCGCCCCGCACCGGAAGAACCGGTGCGGGGCGCCTTCGTGTGCCCTGTCCGCCCTGGAGGCGTCAGGACATCGTGTTGTAGATCCCGAACCCGTGGCCGATCTTGGCCCGCGCGGTGAACTTGCCCGCGGAGCTGTTCAGGTAGCTGTACAGATCACCCGACGAGGTCACACCCAGCAGGTCGCCCTTGCCGTCGGCGTTGAGGTCGCCGGGAGCGACCAGCTTGGCGTACGTGTTCCAGCCGCTGCCGACCTTCACCCGCGCCTTGAACGGCGTGGCCGCGACACCCGTGCCCGGGTACACGTACAGGTCGCCGCCCGAGGTGCGGGCCACGATGTCCGCGCGCCCGTCCCCGGTGTAGTCGCCCGCGCCGACGATCTTGTTGTACGTGCCCCAGCCGGTGCCGACCTTGACGCGGGACGCGAACGCCGTGCCGTAGCCGTTGCCCCGGTACAGGTACAGCGTGCCGGAGCCGTCACGGGCCAGCAGGTCGCCCTTGCCGTCGCCGCTCAGGTCCCCCGCGCCGACCAGGGTGTTGTACACACCCCAGCCGCTGCCGATGTACGAGCCCTCGACGTAGAGCCCGCCCTGGAAGATCTGCGCGATGTCGGACGAACCGTCGGGGTTCAGCGAGGACAGGTGCGTGAAGCTGGCACCCGCCCAGCCGCCCGGGTCGCCGATCTGGGCGCGCGCGGCGAGCTTGCCGGTGGTCCGGCTGCCGTACCAGAACAGCGTGCCGGCCGTGTCCCGGGCGAGGACGCCCTCCTTGTTGCCCAGAACCGGGTTGTTGCCCGCGCCGCCGAACAGCGGGACGCCGTCCCAGCCGCCGACGTCGCTGGACTGCACCCGGGCCGCCAGCGTGCCGTCGCCCCTGCCCGCGTAGTACCAGAGCGTTCCGGCGGAGTCGCGGGCGATCAGCTCGCCGTTGCCGTCGCCGTTGTCGTCGCCCACGGGGAAGATCTGGTTGTAGATGTTCCAGCCGCTGCCGATCTTCACCCGCGCGGCGAACGGCGCGCTCTTGTCACCGCGCCCGGCGTAGAGCCACAGCGTGCCGGCCGTGTCGCGGCCGATCAGGTCGGCCCAGCCGTCCCCGTTGTTGTCGCCGATGCCGAGGAGCTGGTCGTAGATGTTCCAGCCGCCACCGAGCGGCACACGGGCCGAGAACGGCGCGCTGCGGTTGCCGGTGGCGTAGTACAGGTACAGGTTGCCGCTGTGGTCACGGGCGACCAGGTCCGCACGGCCGTCGTCGTTCACGTCACCGGGCGCGACGATCTTGTTGTAGATCTGCCAGCCGCCACCCGTCCACGCGTGCCACGCACCGGTGGGCGTGGCGTCCGCGTACAGCTGGAGCGCGCCCTGCTCGGTGAGCGTCAGGACCTCGGGACCGCTGGCGTCCCCGTCCTGGTTGCCGATCGGGATGACGTCCTTCGCGGTCTCCGACAGGTTCCCTGCGAAGAGGCCGCCCGCGCCCGTCGTCGTCGCGGTGTAGATGTCGCCGCTCCACGAGCGGTAGATCAGGTCGCTGATGCCGTCGCCGTCGAAGTCCGACAGCCGCGGAGAGGCACCGACACCGGCGGCCTGGGCCGTACCCGCGCGCAGGCCGTCCGGCTGGGGCCGCGTGAGCGCCGGCGGGGTGAAGACAGGGGCCGGCTTCTCGACGGCCGGCCCGGGCGCGGGCTGGTCGGCCGAGGCCGGGGTCGCGAGCAGCGTGCCCGCGGAGAGGACGAGAGCGGTGCATGCCGCGATGCGGCGCGCACGCGTGGTGTGCACAGAACGCAAGAAAGATCCCCCCCAGGGATCAGAGAAACCATCGGACCGGGGCAGGGGTCCGCGACACCTCCGTAGGGCGCGCAAGCGCTTACGAAGGGCGAACACCCTTCCGGATGTGGAGCGGAGCATACCGCCGATCACGGACAGCGGATCAACGGATATACCCGGCAGCGACCACCCCGCCCCCGCTGCCGGGACCGACCGGCGCCGTGGCCGGACTCAGCTCTTGCGGTGCCCTATCAGGCGAGGCTTCTGCTCCAGGCCGTCGAGACCGTGCCACGCCAGGTTCACCAGATGCGCGGCCACCTCCGCCTTCTTCGGCTTGCGGACGTCCAGCCACCACTGACCCGTCAGCGCCACACTGCCCACCAGCGCCTGCGCGTACAGCGGCGCCAGCTTCGGATCGAAACCGCGGGCCTTGAACTCCAGGCCCAGAATGTCCTCGACCTGCGTCGCGATGTCACTGATCAGCGACGCGAACGTGCCCGTCGACTGCGCCACCGGCGAGTCACGGACCAGGATCCGGAAACCGTCCGTGTACCGCTCGATGTAGTCCAGCAGCGCGAACGCCGCCTGCTCCAGGAGCTCCCGCGGATGGCCCGCCGTCAGCGCCCCCGTCACCATGTCGAGCAGCTGCCGCATCTCACGGTCGACCACGACCGCGTACAGCCCCTCCTTGCCGCCGAAGTGCTCGTACACCACCGGCTTGGAGACCCCGGCCTTCGCCGCGATCTCCTCCACCGACGTGCCCTCGAAGCCCTTGGCGGCGAAGAGGGTCCGGCCGATGTCCAGCAGCTGCTCGCGGCGCTCCGCGCCCGTCATCCTCACCCGGCGTCCACGCCGTGGTTTGTTCTCGCTGCCGCTGGTACTGCCGTCGATCGCCACGCTCTCCATCATGCCGCGTCGACGGGCTCGCCCCGGCGCCGGGCTTCGATCCGTGACGCGTTCGGCCAGCGCACGTCGTACGCCCAGCCCAGCTGCTCGAACCAGCGGATCAGCCGCGCGCTGGAGTCGACCTGGCCGCGCAGCACGCCGTGGCGCGCCGACGTCGGGTCCGCGTGGTGCAGGTTGTGCCAGGACTCGCCGCACGACAGCACCGCCAGCCACCACACGTTGCCTGAGCGGTCACGCGACTTGAACGGCCGCTTGCCCACCGCGTGACAGATCGAGTTGATCGACCACGTGACGTGGTGCAGCAGCGCGACCCTGACCAGCGAACCCCAGAAGAACGCCGTGAACGCGCCCCACCAGGACATCGTCACCAGACCGCCGACCAGCGGCGGGATCGCCAGGGACAGGATCGTCCAGTAGATGAACTGGCGGGAGATCGCCCGGATCGCCGGGTCCTTGATCAGATCCGGCGCGTACTTGTGCTGAGGCGTCTGCTCCTCGTCGAACATCCAGCCGATGTGCGCCCACCACAGGCCCTTCATCAGCGCCGGCACCGACTCGCCGAACCGCCACGGCGAGTGCGGATCACCCTCCGCGTCGGAGAACTTGTGGTGTTTGCGGTGGTCCGCCACCCACCGCACCAGCGGGCCCTCCACCGCCAGCGAGCCCATGACCGCGAGCGCGATCCGCAGCGGACGCTTCGCCTTGAACGAGCCGTGCGTGAAGTACCGGTGGAAACCGATCGTGATGCCGTGGCAGCCGATGTAGTACATCGCCACCAACAGGCCCAGATCGAGCCAGCTCACCCCCCAGCCCCAGGCCAGCGGCACCGCGGCCAGCAGCGCCAGGAACGGCACCAGGATGAACAGCAGCAGCGTGATCTGCTCGATCGAACGCTTGTTGTCCCCGCCGAGCGTGGCGGAGGGCGGATCCGAGCGGTCCTTGAGGTCTTTGCCGGCGGGTTCGAGAACCTCGGGGCTGGAGGTCATGGGTGTCCCCTGGGGGGTGAGGGTGAGGGAATGGAGCCGAGCCTACGGGACCGTAACCTACGGCGACGTAAGTATGGCAGCGCCGTGGCGCGCGGCAAGAGGGCACACGAGGGGCTAGCGAGTGTCCAAGGGATGGACACCTATCCTGTTCGCGTCGGACAGCGCGGTCCGCAAGCCTTCAGTACCCCTTCAGATGTGCCCGAACACTGCAAGGAGCCGCACCTGTGAGCAGTGCCGACCAGACCCCCACCGACAACGCCGAGCTGCGTTCCGACATCCGCCGACTGGGCGATCTGCTGGGCGAGACACTCGTCCGCCAGGAGGGCCACGAGCTCCTCGACCTCGTCGAGAAGGTCCGCTCGCTCACCCGCGAGGACGGCGAGGCCGCCGCCGAGCTGCTGGGGGAGACCGACCTGGAGACCGCCACCAAGCTGGTCCGTGCCTTCTCCACGTACTTCCACCTGGCCAACGTCACCGAGCAGGTCCACCGCGGCCGTGAGATGCGCGAGAAGCGCGCCGCCGAGGGCGGCCTGCTCGCCCGCACCGCCGACATGCTCAAGGACGGCGACCCGCAGCACGTCCGCGACACCGTACGGAACCTCAACGTACGGCCCGTCTTCACCGCGCACCCGACCGAGGCCGCCCGCCGCTCGGTCCTCAACAAGCTCCGCCGGATCGCCGCCCTCCTGGAGACGCCGGTCATCGAGGCCGACCGGCGCCGCCACGACCTGCGGCTCGCCGAGAACATCGACCTCATCTGGCAGACCGACGAGCTCCGGGTCGTCCGCCCCGAGCCCGCCGACGAGGCCCGCAACGCCATCTACTACCTCGACGAGCTGCACGCCGGCGCCGTCGGCGACGTCCTGGAGGACCTCGCCGCCGAACTGGAGCGAGTCGGCGTCGAGCTGCCCGCCGGCACCCGCCCGCTGACCTTCGGCACCTGGATCGGCGGCGACCGCGACGGCAACCCCAACGTCACCCCGCAGGTGACCTGGGACGTCCTCATCCTCCAGCACGAGCACGGCATCACCGACGCCCTCGAGCTCGTCGACGAGCTGCGCGGCTTCCTCTCCAACTCCATCCGCTACGCGGGAGCGACCGAGGAGCTCCTCGCCTCCCTCCAGCGCGACCTGGACGCCCTGCCGGAGATCAGCCCCCGCTACAAGCGGCTCAACGCCGAGGAGCCCTACCGGCTCAAGGCCACCTGCATCCGCCAGAAGCTCGTCAACACCCGCGAGCGTCTCGCCAAGGGCACCAAGCACCAGGAAGGCCGCGACTACCTCGGCACCTCCGAGCTGGTCCAGGACCTCGCCCTGATCCAGACCTCGCTGCGCGAGCACCGCGGCGCGCTCTTCGCCGACGGCCGGATGGACCGCACCATCCGCACCCTGTCCGCGTTCGGCCTCCAGCTCGCCACCATGGACGTCCGCGAACACGCCGACGCCCACCACCACGCCCTCGGCCAGCTCTTCGACCGGCTCGGCGAGGAGTCCTGGCGCTACGCCGACATGCCCCGCGACTACCGGCAGAAGCTCCTCGCCAAGGAGCTTCGCTCCCGCCGCCCCCTCGGCCCCACGCCCGCACCGCTGGACGCCGCGGGACAGAAGACCCTCGGCGTCTTCGGCACCGTCAAGGAAGCCTTCGAGCGCTTCGGCCCCGAGGTCATCGAGTCGTACATCATCTCGATGTGCCAGGGCGCCGACGACGTCTTCGCCGCCACCGTCCTCGCCCGCGAGGCCGGCCTCATCGACCTGCACGCCGGCTGGGCCAAGATCGGCATCGTGCCGCTCCTGGAGACCACCGACGAGCTCAAGGCCGCCGACGTCATCCTCAACGACATGCTGGCCGACCCCTCCTACCGCCGCCTCGTCTCCCTCCGCGGCGACGTCCAGGAGGTCATGCTCGGGTACTCCGACTCCTCCAAGTTCGGCGGCATCACCACCTCCCAGTGGGAGATCCACCGCGCCCAGCGGCGGTTGAGGGACGTCGCTCACCGCTACGGGGTTCGGCTGAGGCTGTTCCACGGCCGCGGGGGAACGGTCGGCCGCGGCGGCGGCCCCTCGCACGACGCCATCCTCGCCCAGCCCTGGGGCACCCTGGAGGGCGAGATCAAGGTCACCGAGCAGGGCGAGGTCATCTCCGACAAGTACCTCATCCCGTCCCTCGCCCGGGAGAACCTCGAACTGACCGTCGCCGCCACGCTGCAGGCCTCCGCCCTGCACACCGCGCCGCGCCAGTCCGACGAGTCCCTCGCCCGCTGGGACGCCGCCATGGACACCGTCTCGGAGGCCGCCCACACCGCGTACCGCAAGCTCGTCGAGGACCCCGGCCTGCCGGCGTACTTCCTCGCCTCCACCCCCGTCGACCAGCTCGCCGACCTGCACCTGGGCTCACGGCCCTCCCGCCGCCCGGGCTCCGGCGTCTCCCTCGACGGACTCCGCGCCATCCCGTGGGTGTTCGGCTGGACCCAGTCCCGCCAGATCGTCCCCGGCTGGTTCGGCGTCGGCTCCGGCCTCAAGGCCCTCCGCGAGGCCGGCCTCGAAGCGGTCCTCGGCGAGATGCACGAGCGCTGGCACTTCTTCCGCAACTTCCTCTCCAACGTCGAGATGACGCTCGCGAAGACCGACCTGCGGATCGCCCGGCACTACGTCGACACCCTCGTCCCCGACGAGCTCAAGCACGTCTTCGACACCATCGAGGCCGAGCACGCGCTGACCGTCGCCGAGGTCCTCAAGATCACCGGCGGCGAGAAGCTCCTGGACTCCAACCCGGTCCTCCAGCAGACCTTCTCCATCCGCGACGCCTACCTGGACCCGATCTCCTACCTCCAGGTCGCCCTCCTCGCCCGCCAGCGCGCCGCCGCCGAGCGCGGCGAGGACCCGGACCCGCTGCTCGCCCGCGCCCTGCTGCTCACGGTGAACGGCGTGGCGGCGGGCCTGCGCAACACCGGCTGACGCCGCCGCACAGACACGAGTGCCCCCGTCGGCCGGACCGACGGGGGCACTTCGCGTATGCGGGATGGCCCGATCTGACCTTCCCTTTCCCCTTCGCGCGATCACGGTTCCATCACGCCTGGCAGACACCGTTTCGCCATGCTCCGGAGCGGCCCGAGAGTGGGGGCTTTCCCTGATCATCTCGTGAACACAGGTGGGAAGTTGAATCGCATACATCGCGTCAGACACGCTCGTCGCGAAAGAGCCCGGGTCCTGGTGGCCGCGGCCACGGCGACTGCCGTCCTCGCCGCGTTCCCGGCCCTGAGCGGGACCGCCGCAGCGGACGCGCCCGCCGCCGGACAGGGCTCACAGCCCACCGAGAGCGAGCAGGCCCTCGCCACCGCCAGGAAGACCGGCACCCGCGTGGAGGTGACCGGGGAACGCTCCGAGCGGTCCACCGTGTACGCCAACCCCGACGGCTACTCCTTCACCCTGGAGGAGGCCTCGGTCCCCGTACGGGTGAAGAAGCCGGGCGGCGGCTGGCGCACCCCGGACGCCACCCTGGAGCGCCGTCCGGACGGCTCGGTCGGCCCGAAGGCCGCTGCCGCGGAGATGACCTTCTCCGGTGGTGGGGACGAGACACCGCTCGTGTCGATCGCCGAGAGCGGCAGGTCGCTCGCGCTCGACTGGCCCGGCACCCTGCCCACGCCCGAACTCGACGGCGCGGGCGCCCTCTACCGCGAGGTCCTCACCGACGTCGACCTGAAGGTCACGGCGACCACCGAGGGCTTCCAGCACGTCCTGATCGTCAGGACTCCGCGCGCCGCCGCCGACAAGAAGCTGAGGAAGCTCGCCTTCGGTCTCACGACCCGGGGCCTGACCGTGCGCAAGAACGCCCGCGGCGCCCTCGACGCCGTCGACACGACCGGGCAGAGCGTCTTCCGCGCTCCTACGGCCCAGATGTGGAACTCGGCGGGCAGAGCGGCGGAGGCGGAGCGTCGCAAGCAGGCGGAGCGTGTCATCGAGGCGAAGACGACGAAGGCGGCGACGACGGTCGCGTCCGCGGAGCCCTCGACCTCCCCGCAGGCCGCCACCCCGCCCGTGCCGGACCATGCCGACCCGGCCGAGACAGCACCCTCCGGCTCCGGCCTGGAGCCCGGGCAGGGCGACAAGGTCGCCCTCATGGACGTACAGGTCACCAAGGACACCCTCGCGGTCGTCCCGGACGCCGGCCTCCTCGCCTCCACCCCGACCGCCGCCTACCCGCTCTTCATCGACCCCACGGTGACGTGGGGCGAGTCGGAGCGGACGCTGCTGCGCAGCGACGGCTACGAGTCCTACGGCTGGACCAACGGCGACGACGACCAGGGCAAGGGCGCGGGCAAGTGCGGCACCTGGAACGGGTACTACTGCGGCCCGGGCTACGTACAGCGCCTGTACTTCGAGTTCTCCCCGTCCTCCCTCGCCGGAAAGCACGTCCTGGACGCCACGTTCCGCGTCACCGAGCCGTGGGCGTTCCAGTGCGACCCACGCACCGTGGACCTGGTCCGCACCGACAACATCTCCTCCTCCACCACCTGGACCACACGGCCCAAGGAACTGGACTGGATGGTCGACCGGAGCGTCTCGGCAGGCCGCGGCTCGCTCTGCGACCCGGACACGCCCGACGCCCCGATCGAGTTCAACGACAACCCGGACGAGACCAACGAGAACCTCACCCCGACGGTCCGCGACTTCGCCGCGGGCAAGTTCTCCCGCCTCACGCTGGAGATCCGCGCGAACAACGAGTCGGACACCTCCGCGTGGAAGCGGTTCAAGAACGACGCCGTCCTCGCCGTCGACTTCGTCGGCAAGCCCGCCAAGCCTTCGGGCATCGGCCTGGTGACCGGCTCGGGCACGGTCTGCTCCACCACCGAGACCAACCCGTCGGTCATCTCCGACCCCACGCCCGCGATGACGGCGACCCCGCAGACCGAGAGCGGAGGTGAGAGCGGGGCCCAGCTCCGGGTCGCCTTCGACATCGACCACAAGAACACCGACGGCACCTGGTCGGACACCTCGCCCGGCAACGGGGACGAGCGCCCCTCCACCGGGTACGCGGGCGACAACGTCAAGCAGACCCTGTCCTGGTCGGCCCTGACCGACGGCAAGCTGTACCGCCTCCGGGCCTGGACGCGGTCGTACTACAACGGCGGCGCCGCCCACCTGGCAGGACCGTCCAACGCCTCGACGACCGGCTGGTGCTACTTCAAGGTCGACAGCACCGCCCCCAAGGCCCCGCAGATCGTCTTCGGCACGCCGTACACCAACTGCACGCCGAACGCCTGTGCGGCCACCGGCGGACCCAACGTCAAGGGCACGTTCACCTTCAAGCCGGCCACCGGCGACACCAACATCGTGTCGTACCAGTACACCCTCTCGTCCATGACCAGCTGGCCCACGGCCTCCGGCTCGACCGCCACCGTCACCGTCACCCCGGACCGCTCCGGCACGCACACGCTCTACGCACGCGCCAAGGACAACGTCGGCCGCTACGGCGCCTGGAACGCGGTGGACTTCCTCGTCGCCGCCGGCTCCGGGCCGATCGCCCGCTACCACTTCGACGAGACCACCGGCCAGGCCGTCGACTCGGCCACCACCGGATCGACCCGGTACCCCGCGACCCTGGCCACGGGCGCCACGCGGGACGACCGCGGCCGCCGCGGCCTGATCACCCACGACGCCGCCGGCGTCCCGCTGGCCACGCCCGTCACCGACAAGGGCCTGCGGCTCAACGGTTCCACCGGCTCCGCCTCCACCGCGGGGAAGGTCCTGGAGACCCGCTCCTCGTACACGGTCTCGGCCTGGGTGTGGGTCGACCCGGCGTCGACCAAGACGGTCTCCGTCCTCAGCCAGACCCCCGACACCGCGTCGCCGTGGACCCAGAAGTACAGCCCGTTCATCATCTCCTTCGGCGACCGCTGGAGCCTGCGCGTCTTCTCCACGGAAGGCGCCTGGTCCCGGGAGGCCAGGTCGGCGGAACCTCAGCCCAAGGGCGTGTGGACGCACGTCGCGGGCGTGCACGACGCCACCACGAAGAAGGTCCACCTGTACGTGAACGGCAGGCAGACCGCGTCCGTCGACGCGGGCACGCCGTGGTCGTCGAACGGCCCGCTGGAGATCGGGCGGACCATCTACGCCGACAACTTCGTCGACCACTTCCAGGGATCGATCGACGAGGTCACCGTCTGGCAGCGGGCCCTGAGCTCCAAGGAACTCGGCGACGAGGCGAAGCTCCTCACCTCCGCGAGCTACGCCGGCCTCGAACTCGTCGCCGACTGGCGGGCCGAGCAGGGCAGCGGCACCACCGTCCCGGACACGCTCTCCGGCTACGGCAAGAGCCTCACCCTCGACGCCGGCGCCCAGCTCATCGGCGGCGTGATGGTCTTCGACGGCGTCGACGACACCGCCCGTTCACCGATGAACACCGCCGTACTCGACGGCACCGGAGCGTTCACGATGACCACCACCGTGGCGCTGGACGGAGCCGCGCTCGCCGCCGAGGACATCGGCTACGCCGGCGCCGTCCTCAGCCAGCGGTCCGGGGACGGAATCTCCTGGGGTCTCTGGTTCGAACTGACCGGTAAGTCCACGGTCCTCGACGAGGAGACGCTCGAGGAGCGCACGGTCCCGGTCGGCAAGTGGCACTTCGGCACGCATCTCGCCTCCGGCGGATTCGCCTCCGTCGTCTCCGACGAAGCCGCCGCCGTCGACAGCAACGTACGCCTCACCGGAGTGCACGACCCCGTTGCCGGGACGATCAGCCTCTACCTGGGACGCAACCAGAACGGCACGGACAAGACCTTCACCGCCCCGGCGGGCTCGTCCGAGGTCTCCGTCGCCTCCGCCTGGACCGGCGGGGTACAGAAGGACCACCTGCCCGCCCGGATCGACGAGGTACGCCTGTTCGCCGGAGCCGTCGCCGGACCGGACCAGATCGACACCTACATCGGAGACTGACCCACCACCGCGGAACGACAGGTGCCCCGCCGGCTCGCCGGCGGGGCACCTGTCGTTCCCACGGACCTCAGTGCTGCTGGGCCTTGCGGCGGCGCATCACCAGGACGGAACCGGCACCCGCGAGGGCGACGGCGACGGCGGCGATGATGCCGACGGGGGCGCTGGAGCCCGTCTCGGCGAGGTCACCGTCGGAGCCGCCGGTGGAGGCGGACGGGGTCGCACCCGTCGACGGGGACTCCGAGGACGACGGAGAGTCGCTCGGCGTACCGGTCGAGGAGGTCTCGCTCGGCGTCCCGGAGGGAGTCTCGGAGGGAGTCTCGGACGGCGTCTCCGAGGGGGTGCCCGAAGGCGTCTCGGACGGCGTGCCCGTCGGCGTCGGGGTGGTGCTGGCGGGGCAGGTGTGGGAGAGGTTGAACCACTCCTTCTTGAAGGTGCCCTTGACCTCGGCCGAGGCCGAGATGAGCTCGGCGCCCGGCGCCGAGCCGACGTAGGCGTGCTTGTCGGAGGGCGGGCCGAAGACCGTGATGGTCTGGACGCCGCCCGGCTTGAACTCCACCGTCAGCTTGGTGAAGACGGCGCTGTCACCCTTGCCGCTGCCCGGCAGCACGAAGTGCCAGCCGTCCTGGCCCGTGGGGATGTCGCCACAGACCTTCTCCTTGTCGCCGGTCCACCCGGAAGCGGTCAGCGGAAGGTCCTTGGCCTGGTGCAGGGGGAGGACCGTCGGGCCGTCGGAGGCCGAGGCCACCGGGGCGAGTGCCAGAGAGCCCGCCATGGCCGCGACAAGCGCGGCTGCGGGGATGAGGGATCGTCGCATGTGCAGTCGTCCATCTGGGAGTTGAGAGGGTCGCCGTGGGAGGTGGCGGAGGCAGCCTATCCGTACGCTTAAGTCACCCTTAACCCACAGGCTCATAACGATCCGGACGGATCGCGCCACGACGACCGGAAACGGCCGGTCAGAGGGCGAAGAACGCCCCGAGCAACAACACCCCGCCCACGCCCGCCATCGACCACGCCGTCCGCGTCAGCCGCAGCCCACCCCCGACGAGAGGCGCCGCCAACAACAGCGCCCCGCCCAGCGGCAGCCAGGCGTGCAGACCGCCGCCCCAGCCCGTACGCACCGCCTCGCTCGTCCCCGGCTTCACCACCACGGGCAGCGTCTGCCCCTTGTCGGCGGCGACCGAACGGTCGATCGTCAGCGTGGCATGCGGCGACGGCGGACCCTCCGGGACGTAACTGCCGCTGCACGTCTCGTCGTTGCAGCCGGTCACCGTCAACGTGCCGTGCTCACGGCCCTTCGGAAGCAGGACGTGCTGCGCCGTACCCCACGACGACCAGGCTCCGGCGACGAGGAGCAGCAGGGCGATCAGGGCCATGGCGGCGTTACGGGCGTGCGTCATGACCCGCGATCGTACAGTCGTACCGCGACGAGGGAACCGTCAGGAGTTGTACGCCGACTGCGCCCGCTCCAGACCCTCCGCCACCAGGCACTCGACGGAATCCGCCGCCCGGTCCACGAAATAGTCGAGCTCCTTGCGCTCCGACGAAGCGAAGTCCTTCAACACGAAGTCCGCCACCTGCATCCGCCCCGGCGGACGCCCGATACCGAACCGCACCCGGTGATAGTCCGCGCCCATCGCCTTCGTCATCGACTTCAGGCCGTTGTGCCCGTTGTCGCCCCCGCCGACCTTCAACCGCAGCACACCGTAATCGATGTCCAGCTCGTCATGGATCGCCACGATATGCGCCGTCGGCACCTTGTAGAAATCCCGCAACGACGTCACCGGACCACCCGACAGATTCATGTACGACATCGGCTTCGCCAGGATCACCCGCCGGTTCGCCGGCCCCGGAGGGCCCATCCGGCCCTCCACCACCTGCGCCTGCGCCTTCTGCGCCCGCTTGAACTTCCCGCCGATGCGCTCGGCGAGCAGATCCACCACCATGAAACCCACGTTGTGGCGGTTCGCGGCGTACTCGGGGCCCGGATTGCCGAGACCGACGATCAGCCAGGGGGCGTTCGCGTCGTCCGTCATCGTGGGACGTCTCCTCGTCTGCGTACTACTCGGATCGTCCGCGCACCGGGCGCGGAACAGCGGAACAGCGGAACGGGGTGGCGGGCCGCAGCCCACCACCCCGTCCGCGTCAAGCAGAGCCTACGGCTCAGGCCTCGGCGCCCTCGGCGGCGGCCTCGTCGCCCTCGCCCTCACCCTCGGCGGCCGGCTCCTCGGCCTGCGCGGCCAGGACCTGCAGCACGACGGCGTCCGCGTCGGTCACCAGGCTCGTGCCCTTCGGGAGCGCGATGTCCTGGGCGAGGATGGAGGCACCGGCCTCCAGGCCCTCGACGGAGACCGAGACGGCCTCGGGGATGTGGGTGGCCTCGGCCTCGACGGAGAGCGTGTTCAGCACGTGCTCCAGCAGGTTGCCACCGGCCGCCAGCTCGCCCTCGGCCTGGACCGGGACCTCGACCGTGACCTTCTCGCCACGCTTGACCAGCAGCAGGTCGACGTGGACCAGGAAGCCCTTGATCGCGTCACGCTGAACGGCCTTCGGGATCGCCAGCTCGCTCTTGCCGTCGACGTCCAGGGCCAGCAGGACGTTCGGGGTACGGAGCGCCAGCAGCAGCTCGTGGCCCGGAAGGGTCACGTGGACCGGCTCGGTGCCGTGACCGTAGAGAACACCGGGAACCTTGTTCTCGCGGCGGACGGCGCGGGCGGCACCCTTGCCGAACTCGGAACGGATCTCGGCGGAGATCTTCACCTCGGACATATGCACTCCTCGTAAGCAGAAACGGAACAGTGTGGCTACCCGGCCACGACTGGCCTGCTACGAAGAGCGCGTCGATAACGGACCGCCGCACCTCACCGGTACGGCCTCCCTCGCCGAGCAACTACGGCAGTCTACTCGCCACCCGCCGCCCCACCCAATTGGATCACCAGGCCCTCCACGGAGCAGACGGAAAGGCCCGCCCCCCAGCAGGGAAGCGGGCCTCTCCGTCGATCAGGCTACGGCTCAGTGCTCCTCGAAGAGGCTCGTCACCGAACCGTCCTCGAACACCTCACGCACCGCACGCGCGATCGTCGGCGCGATCGACAGAACCGTGATCTTGTCCAGCTCCAGCGAACTCGGCACCGGCAGCGTGTCCGTGAACACGAACTCGCTCACCTTCGAGTTCTTCAGACGATCCGCAGCCGGCCCCGAGAGAATGCCGTGCGTCGCCGTCACGATGACGTCCTCCGCACCGTGCGCGAACAGCGCGTCCGCCGCGGCGCAGATCGTGCCACCCGTGTCCACCATGTCGTCGACCAGGACACAGACCCGGCCCTTCACGTCACCGACGACCTCGTGCACCGTCACCTGATTGGCGACGTCCTTGTCACGACGCTTGTGCACGATCGCCAGCGGCGCGTCCAGACGGTCGCACCACCGGTCCGCCACCCGCACACGACCCGCGTCCGGAGACACGATCGTCAGCTTCGTACGGTCGACCTTGTTGCCCACGTAGTCCGCCAGCACCGGCAGAGCCGACAGGTGGTCCACCGGACCGTCGAAGAAGCCCTGGATCTGGTCCGTGTGCAGATCGACCGTGAGAATACGGTCCGCACCCGACGTCTTCAGCAGATCGGCGACCAGACGCGCCGAGATCGGCTCACGACCACGGTGCTTCTTGTCCTGACGGGCATAACCGTACGAGGGAATGATCACGGTGATGCTCCGCGCGGAAGCCCGCTTCAGAGCATCGATCATGATCAGCTGCTCCATGATCCACTTGTTGATCGGAGCCGTGTGGCTCTGGATCAGGAAGCAATCCGCGCCACGAGCCGACTCCTGGAAACGGACGTAGATCTCACCGTTCGCGAAGTCGAAAGCCTTGGTCGGCACGAGACCGACACCCAGCTGGTGCGCGACCTCCTCGGCCAGCTCGGGGTGGGCGCGGCCGGAGAAGAGCATCAGCTTCTTCTCGCCGGTCGTCTTGATCCCGGTCACAGCACTGTCTCCTCAGACGTGTCCTCTGGTCGCCACCACAACGCTCCCGTGCGCGTGTGCGAGCCAGCCGAATTTATGTGCACGTATCACGGTACGCCGAGTTCGACGCACCCGTTTCCGGTCAGCTTTCGCCGGCAGGCTCCTCGACAGCAGCCTGAGCCGCCTGCGCGGCAGCACTGCCAGGCCGCTTCCGCGCCACCCAACCCTCGATATTCCGCTGCTGGCCGCGGGCGACGGCCAGCGAACCCGCCGGTACGTCCTTGGTGATCACGGACCCGGCAGCCGTGTACGCACCGTCCCCGATCGTGATGGGCGCCACAAACATGTTGTCCGACCCGGTACGGCAGTGCGACCCGATCGTCGTGTGGTGCTTCGCCTCACCGTCGTAGTTCACGAAGACGCTCGCCGCGCCGATGTTCGTGTACTCACCGATCGTCGCGTCGCCCACGTAGGACAGATGCGGGACCTTCGTACCCTCACCGATCGCCGCGTTCTTCATCTCCACATACGTACCCGCCTTGGCCTTGCGGCCCAGGTTCGTACCCGGACGCAGATACGCGAACGGACCCACCGACGCGCTCTCGCCGATCACGGCCGAGTCGGCGACCGTGTTGTCCACCCGCGCGCCCTTGCCCACCGTCGTGTCCTTCAGGCGCGTGTTCGGGCCGACCTCGGCGTCCTCGCCGATGTGCGTCGCACCCAACAGCTGCGTACCCGGGTGGATCAGCGCGTCCGGCTCGAACGTCACCGTGACGTCGATGAACACCGAGGACGGGTCGACCACCGTCACACCGGCCGTCATCGCGGCCTCCAGCAGCCGCCGGTTCAGCAGCGTACGGGCCTCGGCCAGCTGCACCCGGTTGTTGATCCCGAGGATCTCGCGGTGATCACCGGCGACCGACGCGCCGACCCGGTGACCGGCCTCACGGAGGATCGACAGCACGTCGGTGAGGTACTCCTCGCCCTGGCTGTTGTCCGTCCTGACCTTGCCCAGGGCGTCGGCGAGCAGCCGGCCGTCGAAGGCGAACACACCGGAGTTGATCTCCATGATGGCGCGCTGCTCGTCGGTCGCGTCCTTGTGCTCGACGATCGCGGTCACGGCACCGGTCGCGGCGTCACGGACGATGCGCCCGTAGCCGGTGGAGTCCGGCACCTCGGCGGTCAGCACGGTGACGGCGTTGCCGTCGGCGGCGTGGGTGGAGGCGAGGGCCTTCAGGGTCTCCCCGGAGAGCAGCGGGGTGTCGCCGCACACGACGACGACGGTGCCGTCGGGGGCCTCACCCAGCTCCTCGAGCCCCATGCGGACGGCGTGACCGGTGCCGTTCTGCTCGTACTGGACGGCGGTACGGGTGCCGGCGTAGTGGGCGTCGAGGTGCGCGGTCACCTTCTCGCGGGCGTGCCCGACGACCACGACGAGGTGCTCGGGCTCCAGCTCACGCGCGGCGGACACGACGTGCCCGACAAGGGAACGTCCGGCGATTTCGTGCAGGACCTTGGGGGTCTTCGACTTCATGCGGGTGCCCTCACCCGCTGCGAGGACGACGACGGCGGCCGGGCGGTTGGCGCTCACGGGAATGCCCTTCGGCTTCGGGTGGTGGACACCCGCAGGATACCGGGGGGTCCGGGGCCGGACATGAGTGCGGGTCCTGACCCCGGAGGGCAGGACCCGAACCAAGCATGTTGCTCCCGGGGGAGGACTCGAACCCCCATGATCAGAACCAAAATCTGACGTCTTGCCCTTAGACGACCCGGGATGGGCGCTATGTCCGATTCTCTCGAACCGCCGCAGATGCAGCCCCTACTATGCCGCACCACGCCCCTTCGATGCGACGGTAGAGATCGGCGCTTCGGCGAATGTGGATCACGATGCAGCCGCGATACTCGACGCCGACATTCCTGCGGACCGTCCGGGGGTTGTGGCGCTTGAGCGTGGTCTTGCCGAAGCTCGCCAACTCCGCGCCGACCACGTCCGCCCAGTACTGCTCTGCCGCCGGCACGTCGGCGCTCTCGTGGATCATGACGTGATACGTGCGCCGGTCCCGCTCCACGCCGAGGAGGTCGAGCCAGGCGACGAAAACGGCGGCCATCCCCGGGTCGCTGTTCACGAACGCCACCCGCTCGCGGCGAGCGTACGGCTTGTCCTTGGTGCCCTCGGCCCAGTACAGGCCGACTCCCACCAGAAACAGTTCGCGGGCGGTCATCGTGCCGATCTCGCTCGCGGCCGCTCGCTTGGTCCGTTGTCGCTCCTCCTCGCGGCGGCGGAGTGTGACGTCCCACCCCCGCCTGGCGATTGCCGACGCCTCCTCCGGGGTGCGCTTGCGCTCCGGTTTCGGGAGGTCCCGGACCCAGAGGGAGATCGAGCTCTTCGAGCAGCCGAGCTCCAGCTGGATCTGGTCGTACGTCATGCCCTGCGTGCGCAGCTCGCGCGCGCGGGTTCGGAGGTCGTCCTTCGCGTGGGGGCGTTTCGTCCAGTCCGGGGGCGGTTCTCCTTCCAGGAGGCGGTTCAGGATGTCGTTGTTGCCGACGCGGAGGCGGTCGCGGATCTGGCGGCGGCTGAGGCCCTCGCGGCGTAACGCGATCGCCTGTTCGCGCAGGCTCTCGAAGTCCGCGTACCTGCCCGTGGTGGATGTCATACGAACACCATCGTCCGGAATGCGGACGTCCGGGTCGAAAGCCTGGGCGATTCAACTGTTCGAGGGACTGGCGTGTGCGCGGTGTTGACGTGCGGTTCTTCCGGGTCCCGTGGTCTTCGGAAAATGATTCGCCCCCGCCCGTACGCTGGAGGGCATGACCACGACGGGGGCACACCAGGACGCGACGGGCATGACGCCCCGCGGCCTGTGGTGGTGGGGGAGACGGCGCAGCGCGGTGCTCGACATCGGGCTGGCGGCGGTGTCCGCGCTGGAGTGCGGGCTCGAAGGTGTCGGCTTCGCCGACAAGGCGGGGCTGCCCGTGCCCGTGGGGGTGCTGTTCGGGCTGATGGTCGGTTCCGTGCTGCTCGTGCGGCGGCGGTGGCCGATCGTCGTGGTTCTCGTCTCGATCGCCGTGACGCCCGCTGAGATGGGCTATCTGATGGGGATCGTCGGGCTGTACTCGCTCGCCGCCTCCGAGGTGCCCCGGCGGATCACGGCCGCGCTGGCCGGTATGTCGACGGTCGCCGTCTTCGTCGTGACGATGGTGCGGGTCCGCCAGGACCTCGCGCAGGCCGACGCCGATCAGCCGGGTTCCGATCCCAGCAGCTGGTACGCGCCGGTTCTCGCGGTCTTCCTCACGTTGGGCCTCAACGCGCCTCCCCTTCTCTCCGGTCTCTATATAGGGGCCCGGCGGCGGCTCATGGAGAGTCTCCGGGAGCGTGCCGACAGTCTGGAGCAGGAGCTGTCGCTGCTGGCGGACCGGGCGGAGCAGCGGGCGCAGTGGGCGCGGCAGGAGGAGCGGACGCGGATCGCGCGGGAGATGCACGATGTGGTCGCGCATCGGGTGTCGTTGATGGTGGTGCACGCGGCGGCGTTGCAGGCGGTCGCGTTGAAGGATCCGCAGAAGGCGGTGAAGAACGCGGCGCTCGTGGGTGACATGGGTCGGCAGGCGCTGACGGAGTTGCGCGAGATGCTGGGTGTGCTGCGGGAGGACGCGGTGCCGGCCGTGGGGTCTTCGGATTCTCCGGTTCCGTTGGCGGCGGTGGGCCGGGCGGCGGCCGCGGCGGCGGAGGCGGCTTCGGAGGACGGGCCGTGTCTGGATGCGCTGGAGGATCTGGTCGAGCAGTCCCGGCAGGCGGGTGCGGTGGTCGAGCTGACGGTGCTCGGTGAGGTGCGCGCGTATGCGGCGGAGGTGGAGCGGACGGCGTACCGGGTGGTGCAGGAGGCGCTGACCAACGTGCACAAGCATGCGGCGGGGGCGAAGGTCGTGGTCCGGCTGGCGCATCGGGAGGCCGAGGTCGCGATGCAGGTGGAGAACGGTCCTTCGGACGCGGAGGCTGCGGATGCGCATCTTCCGAGTGGGGGGAACGGTCTGGTGGGCATGCGTGAGCGGGTGACGCGGCTGGGTGGTGTGTTCGTGTCGGGGCCGACGGATGCGGGTGGGTTCCGGGTGTCGGCGGTGTTGCCGCTGGGGGAGCGCTAGCCCGTGACGAGTCGTGTCGGTTGTACTCCGGTGATCAGCGCCGCCAGTGCCGCGTCGATGTCCTGGCCCAGGTACCAGTCGCCGGTGTGGTCCAGGCCGTAGACGCGGCCTTCCAGGTCTATGGCGAGGACCGCCTGCTGTTCGGTCTCTTCTCCGAGGGGGGAGATCTCCGTGTCGAGCGCGCGTCCGAGGTCTGCCAGGGTGCGGGCCAGGTGCAGGCCGGCGAGGGGGTCGAAGCGGAGGGTCGCGGGGGCGATCTGGCGGCCGGCGCCGGGGGCCGTGACGTGGAGGCCGCCGAATTCGGCCCATGCCTCGACGGCCGCGGGGAAGACGCTGTGCCGGTGGCCGCCGGGTGAGACGTGGGCGCGCAGGGCGTCGGCCCACTGTTCGGCGAGTTTGATGTCCCAGCGGCCCGGCTGCCATCCCGCCTCTCGGAGGGCGGCGTCGACGTTGACCGGGAACCGGGTGGTGCTCAGGTGGTCGGGCATGAAGGTGCGGTCAGCCGTTCTCGACAGTCGAGGTGGGGTCCACGGTGCGTACACCGAAGTGCGCGAGCATCGCCGTACAGGAGCGGCAGGGGGCGGCGTAGCTGCCGTGCAGCGGGTCGCCGTCCTCGCGGATGCGTCGAGCGGTCAGTTTGGCGTGCTTGAGCGAGCGGCGTGCTTCGCTGTGGGTGAGTGCTTTGCGCTGGGCGCGCTTGGAGCGGCTCGCGTCGGTGGCGGTGAGGTGGCGGGAGAGCAGGATCGCTTCGGGGCAGCGCCCGGTGAAGCGTTCGCGCTGTCCACTGGTGAGGGTGTCCAGGAAGTCCTGAACGAGTGGATGCAGGGTGGGCGGTCGGTCTCCGCGGCCCGCGGTGCAGGTGAGGGTTTCGCCACGTACGGAGAGCGCGGCGCCGACGGTGGGGAGGATGCCGTCCCTGCGGAAGCGCAGTAACGGGGCGTGGGAGGGCTCGGTGCTGCTCCAGTTGAGGCGTGGGTCACCCTGCGTGGGCGTCGGTGCTGCGTACATGGTGCGTGTCTTCCCCTCCTGCAATCCCCCGAGTTGCTGGAACAGAGTGCCAAATGGGACGCCTCATGTGGAAGCGGGGTACACAAACGGTGTGTCGGTGTGTCGTAACTATCGCCGGTGCGTCATCCGCTCGTGACAGTTGGTCACGGAGTGTGGTCGTGGCCGCATCGGGCCGGGTGGTGGGCTTGTGGCAGCGCATAGGCTGTGCGGAATCAGCCAGCAGCCAGCGCAGGGGGCAACCGCCATGACGACAGGTCGGCTCGGGAAGGCCGCACCGCCGAACGCGGCTTACGCCGGGCAGGTCGTGCACTTTCCGGACCCGGTCCGCGCCTCCCGGCACCCCAGAGGGGTGCGGGTGGACGAACACGGATATCCGGACTTCTCACCTTACGCCCGGGCGGCGGCGGAAATCGCCGATCCGCCCGAGGGTTTCGGTGTCGACGAGTTGCGGCTGACGGACTACGTGTCGGCGAACGCGGCGCTCGCGGCGACGGGGCACGAGCTGTGGGACACGATTCCGTCGGTGGCGACGCCGCACGGCTGGACCTGGCACCACGTGGCGGGCGGTCGGCGGATGGAGCTGGTCCCGGTCGAGGTGAAGGCGTTGCTGCGTCATCACGGTGGTGTCGCGACGGCTGCCGTCGATCACACGAAGCGGGGCACGCGTCCGCTGCAGGAGACCCGGCCGGCGCACTTCGGGGTGCCCAAGGGGCTGGTGTCGGTGACCGAGCAGCAGTTGCTCGGGGTGGAGGAGGATCTCGGGTACCGCCTGCCGGGCGCGTACCGCTCCTTCCTGAAGGCGGCGGGCGGTTGTGCGCCGGTGGGTGCGGCGCTGGACGCGGAGCTCGGTCTCCTGGTCGACCAGCCGTTCTTCACGGTGCGCGACGAGGCGGGCGTCAACGACCTCGTGTACGTGAACAAGTGTCTGCGTGACCATCTGACCAAGGACTATCTGGGCGTGGGTTTCGTCCAGGGCGGGATCCTGGCGGTGAAGGTGAAGGGCGACCGGGTCGGGACGGTGTGGTTCTGCGCCTACGACGACGCGCGGGACGCCGGTGAGGCGGCGGCCGGGTGGAGTGTGGGCGAGCGCGTGGAGCGGCTGTTGCTGCCGTGCGGTGAGGACTTCGACGTGTTCCTCCAGCGGTTGGCCGGCAATCCGCCGGAGTTGGAGACGGTGGCGAACCTGATGGTGGACGGCGGCTTCGCGCGCGCTGTGCCCGTGGTCCCGGTGGGGGAGTGAACTGGTTGTGGTGACGTTCGCGCAGGCGCAGGAGCGCGCCGAGGAATGGATCAACGGTGATGTGCCGGCGTACCAGCACCGGGAGGTGCGGGTGCGGGAGTTCGGGCTGGGCTTCGTCGTGTGGGCGGAGGACCGTGAGGAGGGTCCGACCTCCGACGGTGGTCTGCAGCGTCTGGTCATCGCCCGGGACAGCGGTGAGGCGACGTTGTGGCCGGGGCTGCCGGTGGGTGAGGTGATCCGGCGGTACGAGGAGGAGTACGGGTCCGTCGCCGACGAGGCGGGTGCCGCGGCGCCCGCGCCGCCGGAGCGGGTCGATCTGAACGCGACGTCGTTCCTGCTGACGCCGCCGGAGTGGCTGCAGGACGCGGCGGACAAGCTGGGTCTGCCGCCGAAGGGGCCGAATGCGTCGCAGGCGGGCGGGAGTTCGTCGACGCCGGAGGCGACGGGCGGTGGTGCGCCGCCGGTGGAGCCGGTGAGTGCGCCGTCTTCGGGTGTGCCGTCTTCGGGCGGGGCGCCTTCGGGAGTGCCGTCTTCGGGCGGGGCGCCTTCGGGCGTGCCGTCTTCGGGTGGGACGCCTTCGGGCGTGCCGTCTTCGGGCGGGGCGCCTTCGGGTGCGGCCGCCGATTCCGTGGGCGGTGCGGAGGGGCGGTCGGCCGACTACGAGCCGACGGCCTCGGAGGGCGTTCCGGCGGAGACGCCGTCGAGCAGCCCGTGGGCGGACGCCAACGCGAGTTCGGGCGGTGCGGACGGTTCGGTGCCGCTGCCCGCGACGGTCTTCGCGCCGCCGCTGTCGGGCGCGGACGACGACGACACGCCGCTTCCCGTGGTGGGTGCGGACGCTCCGACGGCCCTGATGTCGGGCGGCAGTGCGCTTCCTCCGACGGCGATCGCCCGGGCGCTCGACCCGAGCGCCCCTCCGCCGCCCGGTGCCGACGACCCGTTCGCGCCGCGCGGCCCGGCGTCGAGCGGCGGCCCGAGCGGTACGGGTGCGCCGGCCGGCGGGCCCGCCGGTCCGCCGCCCGGTGCTCCGGGGGCTCCCGGAGCGTCCGGTGCCACGCCTCCGCCGGGCGTGCCCGGCGCCCCCACGCCTCCGCCCGCGCCGCGTGCTCCGGGGGCCGGGGACATCGCGGACGCCGCGACCAGCAAGGCCGCGCTGCCTCCGCGGGCCGGACGCGGGGGTGGTGGGAATCCCCCTCCGCCGCCGCAGGCGCCGGGGGTTCCCGGTGCGCCCGCCGGGGGGTACGTGGCGACGCAGCTCGTGTCGCAGCTCGGGCCCGACGGGCCGCAGCCGCCCGGGCCGCCCGGGCCTCCCGGTCCGCCGACGCCTCCGCAGCCCGTGCACCATGCCGCGACGATGCTGGCGCACCCGAACCAGGGCGGGCCCGGTGCTCCGGTGCCTCCGCCCGCGCCGCCGGGTGCGCCCGGTGTGCCCGGTGGGTCCGACGGTGCCGGTGCGGGTGTCGCGCACGCGGCGACGATGCTGGCCCACCCCGGGCCGGGCGGCATCGCCCCGCCCGGGCCTCCCGGTGCGCCCGGTGCCCCCGTGGCTCCGCCCGGGCCTCCTGGTGCCCCCGGAGCCCCGGGTGCTCCCGGGACCCCGCCCGGCGGGGTGCACCACGCGGCGACGATGCTGGCGCAGCCCGGTCCGGGTGGTCCGCCCGCTCCGCCGATGCCGCCGCCGTCGGTGCAGGGCGCTCCGCCGGCGTACGGGTACCCGCAGCAGCCGGCCGGTCAGCCGACCGTCGGCCCCGGCTACCAGGCGGTGCTGCGCTACCGTGCGCCGGACGGTTCCGAGGCGCAGATCATCCGGCGGTCCGCCCCCGGCACTCCGCACCCGGAGTGGCAGATCCTGCACGAGCTGCGCGCCATGAACGTGCCGCCGCAGCAGGTGCTCGAACTGCACACGGAGCTGGAGTCCTGTGAGCTGCCGGGCGGTTACTGCGCGCGGATGATCCGGGAGACCTGGCCGCAGGCGCGGATCACCAACATCGCGCCGTACGGCCGGGATCACGCGGGCCGTCAGCAGGGCATGCGGCAACTCCTGACCCATCAGGGTGAGTTGCATCAGGTCGCGGACGGCCCGGCGCGCCCCGCGCCGGTGCGTGCTCCGCTGCCGCCGGTGCAGCCGGCTCCGCCGATCCCCCCGGACGGGATCGCGCAGGAGATGGCGGGTGCCTTCGGGCCCGGTATCTGCCGGTTCGACCAGCGGGCGGTGTCCCGGCAGGGTGTGCCGGAGGTCGTCGCGCTGACCCTCGTATGGGCGGGTCTGCCGGCCGACTTCGGTCCGTTCTTCTGGGCGCAGCCGGCGCAGCCGGTGGTGCCGACGCTGGCGGAGCTCGCGGCGCAGCGCCAGGTCCAGCCGGCGTCGGACGCGGGCTCGTACCTGGTGGTCGGCTCGGACTTCGGGCGGGCGATCTGTGTCCAGTACGGGACCGCGCACATCGTCGCCGTGCCGGTCGAGGCCGGTCCGGGCGGTGCGCCGGTGGCGCCGCAGTTCGTGAACAGCGGGCTGCCGGAGTTCGCCCGTTCGATGGCGCTGCTGGGCCGGATGTGGCGTCTGCGGTTCGGGCTCAACCCCGAGCAGGCGGGTCGTTGGACGGTCGACTTCCAGGCGCAGCTGGCGATGCTGGACCCGGCGGCGCTGGCGTCGCCGGAGAACTGGTGGTCGGTGCTCCTGGAGCAGATGTGGGACGGCCTGCTCTAGGCCGCGTGTGACCGAAGGCGTCCGACGTGTACGACACGTCGGACGCCTTTTGTCGTGTCTGATGGCGCATCCTGGCTTTTGAGCCGTTATGGAAGGAGCGTCAGGGATGAGTTTCGCCGTCGTCGCACGAGGGCGCGGATACCGCCCGCGACAGGTCGACCGTCACCTCGCCGCGCTCTCCGGCGAACGCGACGCCGGATGGGAGCGTGCGGCCCGGCTGACGGTCCTCGCCAGGGAGATGGAGGAGGAGGCGGTCCGGCTGCGGGCGGAGGTCGACGCGCTGGCACCGCAGCGGTTCGAGTCGCTGGGCGGGCGGGCGCGGGAGATCCTGGAGCTCGCGGAGGCGGCGGACGAGAGTCTCGTACGCGAGGCCGAGGCGGAGGCGCAGGCCCTGGCGGAGGAGGCCGAGGAGGCGGCGCGTACGGCGACCGAGTCGGCCCGGGAGTACGCGGACGCGCTGCTCGCGGAGGCGGAGACCGCGGCCGCCGAGACGCTGGCGGAGGCGGTCGCGGAGGCCGAGGCGCTGCGGTCGGCCGCGCGCGAGGAGGCGGCTGCGCGCCGGGCGGCCGCGCGGGCGGTGTTCGACGACACGGCGCGCAGGACGGCGGCGCTGCTGGAGGCCCAGCGCGTGGAGCAGGCCGGGGTACGGGAGGGGGCCGAGCGGACGGCGGTGTCCCGGGTGGCCGAGCTGGACGCCCGGCACGAGGAGCTGGTGGTGGCCGCGCGGTCGCGGGTGGCCGAGGCCGAACGTGAGCTGGCGCGGGCGCAGGAGGAGGCCCGGCACGGCCAGGAGGACGCGGAGGCGCGGGCGGCGGAGCTCCTGGTGGAGGCGGGGACGCGGCGGGAGCGGGTGGAGCGGGAGACGGAGCGCGTGGTGCGGGAGCACGAGGAGGCGCGTGAGGAGATCCACGCCCACATGGAGCACATCCGTGCCGCGCTCGCCTCGCTCACGGGCCGGGGTGCCGTCGAGGACGACGGCGAGGACGACGGCGGGGACGGTGACGGTGACGAGGAGGGCGCCGACGGCGGGGATCAGGCCGACTGACCGCGGTCCTGGTGCTCCGTCAGGACCGGGAAGCGGCGCGGGGCCAGGGTGAGCAGGACGAGCAGGGCGAGCGCGGCGGCGCCCGCCGCGCCCAGGTAGACGTAGTCGACGGCCGCGTCGACCGCGCGGCGCAGGGTGTCGTCGGCGTGGTCCAGGGCGTACGCGAGGCTGTCCAGGTCGGTGCCGGTGCCCAGGCGGGAGGCGAGGACGCCGTTGGCGATCGCGCCGAAGAGGGCCGCGCCGACGCTCTGGCCGACCTGGCGGCAGAAGAGGACCGAGGCGGTCGTCGTGCCGCGTTCCTCGTACGGGACGGTCGACTGGACGCCGACGATCAGCGGGAGCTGGAAGAGGCCGAGCGCACCGCCGAGGAGGAGCATCAGCAGGGCGGGCTGCCAGGGCTCTCCGGGGAAGGGGAGGAAGGGGAAGGCGAGCAGCACGAGCAGGGCGAGGGTGATGCCGACGACGGCGGTGAGGCGGAAGCCGATGCGGTTGTAGACCCGGTTGGAGAGGGCGGCGGTCACCGGCCAGCTGAGGGTCATCGCGGAGAGGACGAAGCCGGCGGCGATCGGGCCGAGGCCGAGGACGGACTGGGCGTAGGTGGGCAGGAAGACCGTCGGGGCGACCATGAGCAGGCCGAGCGCGCCGAGGGCGAGGTTGACCGCGGAGATCGTGCGGCGTCGCCAGATCCAGCCGGGGATGATCGGGTCGGCGGCCCGGCGTTCGACGAGGACGGTGACTCCGGCGAGGGCGAGCGCGCCCGTGAAGAGGCCGAGGGAGGGCGCGGAGAGCCAGGGCCAGGCGACGCCGCCCTGGACGAGGGCGGTGAGCAGAAGGGTCCCCGTCGCGAAGATGGTGAGCGCACCGGCCCAGTCGACCGACACCTTCCGCGTGACCGGCCCCTCGCCGCGCGCCGTACGCCCTGCCCCCGCCGGCCCCGTCCGTACCGTCCCCTCCGCCGGTGTCGTTGCCTCCGCCCGCGCCGTGCGTTCCGGTTCGACCAGGTACCGGGCCACGAGCCAGAGCGCCACCAGGCCGACCGGCAGGTTGATGAGGAAGATCCAGCGCCAGTCCGCGTATCCGGCGAGGAGCCCGCCGGCCGCCGGGCCGGCGACCGAGGCAGTCGCCCAGACCGACGAGAGCTTCGCCTGGATCTTCGGGCGCTCCTTCAGCGGGTAGAGGTCCGCCGCGATCGTCTGGATGGTGCCCTGGAGCGCGCCGCCGCCGAGGCCCTGCACGACGCGGAAGGCGATGAGTGAGCCCATGTTCCAGGCGGCCGCGCACAGCAGGGAGCCGATGAGGAAGAGAATCGTTCCGGCGATGAGGACCGGCTTGCGGCCGAAGGTGTCGCAGAGCTTTCCGTACACCGGCAGGGTGACCGTGACGGCGAGCAGATAGCCGGAGAACAGCCAGGAGAAGACGGACAGGCCGCCGAGGTCGCCGACGATCTGCGGTACGGCGGTCGAGACGACCGTGCCGTCGAGCGCGGCGAGCGCCATGCCGAGCATCAGGGCGGCGACGACCGGGCCCCGCCCGCGCGGAGTCGTCGCCGATGCCGCCGCCTGCCGCGTCGTCGTCCGTGACACCCCGGCCCCCTCCGTCTGATGGGTCGTACATCTAGTTACGTCGGCCTAGCCTCCCACTCGAACCTCGGGTGGAGAACCCCTAGGGGTCTCTCCCCCATAGAGGGCAGGGGCCGTTCGTTCCGGCGGAGGACGAGGAGCGACCCCCTCCGTCCTTAACTTGGTCTTACGGAAAACCCCAGGGCGAAGAGTGCGCCCAGCACCAGTGATCCGCCGCCCTCCTTCTCGCAGACTCGGACACGAGTCGGATCCGTACCAGACATAGGAGACATACCGTGACTTCGGCTGTGACCATCCCCCAGCACGGGGAGACCGCAGGGGGTACGGCCGTCGCCGCGCGGGCGCGGCAGGTCGTCAAGGCGTACGGAGCCGGCGAGACCCGGGTCGTCGCGCTCGACCACGTCGACGTGGACATCGCCCGTGGGCAGTTCACCGCGATCATGGGCCCCTCGGGCTCCGGCAAGTCGACGCTGATGCACTGCCTCGCCGGGCTCGACACCGTCACCAGCGGCCAGATCTTCCTGGACGACACCGAGGTCACCGGCCTGAAGGACAAGCGTCTGACGCGGCTGCGGCGCGACCGGATCGGCTTCATCTTCCAGGCGTTCAACCTGCTGCCGACGCTCAACGCGCTGGAGAACATCACGCTGCCGATGGACATCGCCGGCCGCAAGGCGGACCGGCAGTGGCTCGACCGGGTCGTGTCGACCGTCGGTCTCGCCGACCGTCTCGGGCACCGGCCCACGCAGCTCTCCGGCGGTCAGCAGCAGCGCGTCGCCGTGGCCCGGGCACTGGCCGCCCGGCCCGAGATCATCTTCGGCGACGAGCCGACCGGAAACCTCGACTCCCGCGCCGGCGCCGAAGTCCTCGGCTTCCTGCGGCAGTCCGTGGACGAGCTCGGCCAGACCATCGTGATGGTCACCCACGACCCGGTCGCCGCCAGCTACGCCGACCGCGTCCTCTACCTGGCGGACGGCCGGATCGTCGACGAGATGTTCCGGCCCACCGCCGACGCCGTCCTCGACCGCATGAAGGACTTCGACGCGCGCGGGCGGACGTCATGACCGTCCTCAAGACCTCCCTGCGCAACTTCTTCGCGCACAAGGGCCGCATGGCGCTCTCCGCCGTCGCCGTCCTGCTCTCCGTGGCGTTCGTGAGCGGCACCCTCGTCTTCACGGACACCATGAACACCACCTTCGACAAGCTCTTCGCCTCGACCGCCTCCGACGTCACGCTCAGCCCGAAGGACGCGGCGGTCGACGACGAGACCCCGCAGTCCGGCCGCCCCGAGACCCTGCCCGCCTCGCTCGTGGAGCAGGTCCGCAAGGCCGAGGGCGTCAAGGCCGCCCAGGGCTCGGTCATCTCCCTGAGCGTGACCGTCGTCGACTCCGACGACGAGAACGTCGGCCCCACCAGCGGCGCCCCGACGATCGCCGCCAACTGGAGCGCCAACGAGCTCCGTTCGGTGGACATCGCCTCCGGCCACGAGCCGCGCGGCCCCACCGAGGTGATGGTCGACGCCGGCACCGCCGAGAAGCACGGGCTGAAGATCGGCGACGAACTGCGCACCATCGCCGTCACCGGCGACTTCAAGGCGAAGGTCTCCGGCATCGTCGAGTTCAAGGTCACCAACCCCGGTGCCACCGTCGTCTACTTCGACACCGCCACCGCGCAGCGCGAACTCCTCGGCGAGGAAGGCCTGTTCACCCAGATCACGGCCGACGCCGTGCCCGGGGTGAGCGACGAGAAGCTGAAGGGCGCCATCGCCGCGGCGGTCGGCAGCGGCTACACGCTGCAGACCGCGGCCGAGGTCGCCGACGCGGGCCGCGAGGACGTCGCCGGGTTCCTCGACGTCATGAAGTACGCGATGCTCGGCTTCGCCGGAATCGCCTTCCTCGTCGGCATCTTCCTCATCGTCAACACCTTCTCCATGCTGGTCGCCCAGCGCACCCGGGAGATCGGCCTCATGCGGGCCATCGGCTCCAGCCGCAAGCAGGTGAACCGTTCCGTCCTCGTCGAGGCGGTCCTCCTCGGTGTCGTCGGCTCGATCGCCGGTGTCGCGGCCGGCGTCGGACTCGCCGTCGGCCTGATGGAGCTCATGTCCTCCATGGGCATGGAGCTGTCCACCGAGGACCTGACCGTGAAGTGGACGACGCCCGCCGTCGGCCTCCTGCTCGGCGTCGTCGTCACCGTCCTCGCCGCCTACATCCCGGCCCGCCGGGCCGGCAAGGTCTCCCCGATGGCGGCCCTGCGCGACGCCGGCACCCCGGCCGACGGCAAGGCCGGCGTGATCCGGGGCGGGCTCGGCCTGCTCCTCACGCTCGGCGGCGGTGCGGCACTGTGGACCGCTACGCAGGCGGAGAAGGCCTCCGCAGGCTCCCTCTGGCTCGGCCTCGGCATCCTCCTCTCCCTCATCGGCTTCGTCGTCGTCGGACCGCTGCTCGCGGGCGGGGTCGTGAAGGCCCTCGGTGTGGTCGTCCTCAGGGTCTTCGGTCCGGTCGGGCGGATGGCGGAGCGCAACGCGCTGCGCAACCCGCGCCGTACGGGAGCGACCGGCGCCGCCCTGATGATCGGGCTCGCCCTGGTGGCCTGTCTGTCGGTGGTCGGCTCGTCGATGGTCGCCTCGGCGACCGAGGAGCTGGACCGCTCGGTCGGCGCGGACTTCATCGTGCAGTCCACCAACGGGCAGCCGATCATGCCGCAGGCGCAGGCGGCCCTGGAGAAGACGCCGGGCCTCACCCACGTGACCGAGTACCGGTGGGTCGAGGCGAAGATCACCGACCCGGCGGGCAAGCCGGTGGACAAGGGGCTCGTCGCCGCGGAGCCGTCGTACGCGCGGGACCTGCGCCGCGACACGACGGCGGGCGAGCTGACCGCCGCGTACGGGGCGGACGCGATGTCGGTCGGCAGCGACTACGCCACGGAGCACGGGGTGAAGGTCGGCGACGTGCTGACCGTCGCCTTCAAGGGCGGCGACAGCGCGAAGCTGAAGGTCGCGGCGATCACCTCGGACGAGAACAACGTCGACAAGGGCGTGATGTACACCAACATCACCACCATGGAGCGGTACCTGCCGGCCGCCAAGCAGCCGCGGAGCATGATCATGTTCGCGACGGCGGTGGACGGCAAGGAGACGGAGGCGTACGCGGCCCTCAAGGACTCGCTCGCCGCCTACCCGCAGTACAAGGTGCAGAACCAGGCCGACTACAAGCAGGACCTGAGGGACCAGGTCGGCCAGCTGCTCAACATCGTGTACGGCCTGCTGGCGCTCGCGATCATCGTCGCCGTGCTCGGTGTGGTGAACACGCTCGCGCTGTCGGTGGTGGAGAGGACCCGGGAGATCGGCCTGATGCGGGCGATCGGCCTCTCGCGCCGCCAGCTGCGCCGCATGATCCGCCTGGAGTCGGTGGTCATCGCCCTCTTCGGCGCCCTGCTCGGCCTCGCCCTGGGCATGGGCTGGGGCACGGCGGCCCAGAAGCTGCTGGCCCTGGAGGGCCTCGGCGTCCTGGAGATCCCGTGGCCGACGATCCTGACGGTCTTCGTCGGCTCGGCGTTCGTGGGTCTGTTCGCGGCCCTGGTCCCGGCGTTCCGCGCCGGCCGGATGAACGTCCTGAACGCGATCGCCAGCGAGTAGTCCCGAGGGCGCCACGGGGGTGCTCCCACGGGCTGCCCGGCCCCCGGCGGACACGGTCCGCCGGGGGCCGCGGCCGCTCACGCCCCGGCGCGGGCGGATTCCCTCGCGCCGGGGTGCCGGCCACGTCGTAGGCTGGGGGAGCACCCGGCCCCTCGACGGCGCCGGGAACACCCGGCCCGTGTGACGTGTCGGGCTGTTCGCGTTGCCCGCCCCCGTAGTCCGAACCCGGGATGGAAAGCTCCATGAGCCTGCACGGTCTGCTCGACCTCGTCGTCAAGGACGCGGCCCTCGCCGAAGCGGTGAAGGCCGCGTCCGACGGCCGCCGCACGCACGTGGACCTCGTCGGCCCCCCGGCCGCGCGCCCCTTCGCGGTGGCCGCGCTCGCCCGGGACGCCGGGCGTCCCGTCCTCGCGGTCACCGCGACGGGCCGGGAGGCCGAGGACCTGGCGGCCGCCCTGCGCACCCTCATCGACCCGGACAGGGTCGTCGACTACCCCTCCTGGGAGACACTCCCGCACGAGCGGCTCTCACCCCGCTCGGACACCGTCGGCCGGCGCCTCGCCGTGCTGCGCCGTCTGGCCCACCCGTCCACCGACGACCCGTCGGCCGGCCCGGTCTCCGTCGTCGTCGCGCCCGTACGGTCCGTGCTCCAGCCGCAGGTCAAGGGCCTCGGCGACCTGGAGCCCGTCTCCCTGCGCACCGGGCGGACGGCCGACCTGAACGAGGTCGTGGAGGGGCTCGCGGCCGCCGCGTACTCCCGTGTGGAGCTGGTCGAGAAGCGCGGCGAGTTCGCCGTGCGCGGCGGCATCCTGGACGTCTTCCCGCCCACCGAGGAGCACCCGCTCCGGATCGAGTTCTGGGGCGACGACGTCGAGGAGATCCGCTACTTCAAGGTCGCCGACCAGCGCTCCCTCGAAGTCGCCGAACACGGCCTGTGGGCCCCGCCCTGCCGTGAGCTGCTCCTCACCGACGACGTACGGCGGCGGGCCGCCGCGCTCGCCGAGGAACACCCCGAGCTGGGCGAGCTGCTCGGCAAGATCGCCGAGGGGATCGCCGTCGAGGGCATGGAGTCCCTCGCGCCCGTCCTGGTGGACGACATGGAGCTGCTGCTCGACGTCATGCCGAAGGGCTCGATGGCCGTCGTGTGCGACCCGGAGCGGGTCCGTACGCGCGCCGCCGACCTGGTCGCGACGTCGCAGGAGTTCCTCCAGGCGTCCTGGGCGGCGACCGCGGGGGGCGGCGAGGCGCCGATCGACGTGGGCGCGGCCTCCCTGTGGGGGATCGCGGACGTGCGGGACCGGGCGCGCGAGCTCGACATGATGTGGTGGTCGGTCTCCCCGTTCGCGGCGGACGAGACGCTCGACGACGACACCCTGAAGCTCGGGATGCACGCGCCGGAGACGTACCGCGGCGACACCGCCCGGGCGCTCGCCGACACCAAGGGCTGGCTGGCCGACGGCTGGCGCACGGTCTACGTCACCGAGGCGCACGGCCCGGCGACCCGAACGGTCGAGGTCCTCGGCGGCGAGGGGATCGCGGCCCGGCTCGACGCGGACCTGGCCGAGGTGACCCCGTCCGTGGTCCATGTCGCCACCGGCTCGATCGACTACGGCTTCGTCGACCCGGCTCTCAAGCTGGCCGTCCTGACCGAGACCGACCTGTCGGGCCAGAAGGCGGCCGGCAAGGACGGCCAGCGGATGCCGGCCAAGCGGCGGAAGACGATCGACCCGCTGACCCTGGAAGTCGGCGACTACATCGTCCACGAGCAGCACGGTGTCGGCCGGTACATCGAGATGGTCCAGCGGACGGTGCAGGGCGCCACCCGCGAGTACCTGCTCGTCGAGTACGCCCCGGCCAAGCGCGGCCAGCCCGGCGACCGGCTCTACATCCCCACCGACCAGCTGGAGCAGGTCACCAAGTACGTCGGCGGCGAGGCCCCGACGCTGCACCGGCTCGGCGGCGCGGACTGGACGAAGACCAAGGCGCGCGCGAAGAAGGCGGTCAAGGAGATCGCCGCCGACCTGATCAAGCTCTACAGCGCCCGGATGGCGGCCCCCGGGCACGCGTTCGGCCCCGACACCCCGTGGCAGCGGGAGCTGGAGGACGCCTTCCCGTACGCGGAGACGCCCGACCAGCTGTCCACCATCGCCGAGGTGAAGGAGGACATGGAGAAGACGGTCCCGATGGACCGGCTGATCTGCGGCGACGTCGGCTACGGGAAGACGGAGATCGCGGTCCGTGCGGCGTTCAAGGCGGTCCAGGACGGCAAGCAGGTCGCCGTGCTCGTCCCGACCACGCTGCTCGTGCAGCAGCACTTCGGCACGTTCTCGGAGCGGTACTCGCAGTTCCCCGTCGTCACCCGTGCGCTCTCCCGCTTCCAGACGGAGACGGAGTCGAAGGCGACGGTGGAGGGCCTGAAGGACGGCTCCGTCGACATCGTCATCGGCACGCACCGCCTGTTCTCCTCCGAGACGAAGTTCAAGGACCTCGGCCTGGTCATCGTCGACGAGGAGCAGCGCTTCGGTGTCGAGCACAAGGAGCAGCTGAAGAAGCTGCGGGCCAACGTCGACGTCCTGACGATGTCGGCCACCCCCATCCCCCGTACGCTCGAGATGGCGGTCACCGGCATCCGCGAGATGTCGACGATCACCACCCCGCCCGAGGAGAGGCACCCGGTCCTCACCTTCGTCGGGCCGTACGAGGAGAAGCAGATCGGCGCGGCCATCCGCCGTGAACTCCTGCGCGAGGGCCAGGTCTTCTACATCCACAACCGGGTCGAGTCGATCGACCGGGCGGCGGCGCGGCTGCGGGACATCGTTCCGGAGGCGCGGATCGCGACCGCCCACGGTCAGATGTCGGAGTCGGCCCTGGAGCAGGTCGTGGTCGACTTCTGGGAGAAGAAGTTCGACGTGCTGGTCTCGACGACGATCGTCGAGTCCGGCATCGACATCTCCAACGCCAACACGCTCATCGTGGAGCGCGGCGACAACTTCGGGCTCTCGCAGCTGCACCAGCTGCGCGGCCGTGTGGGCCGCGGGCGCGAGCGCGGGTACGCGTACTTCCTCTACCCGCCGGAGAAGCCGCTGACGGAGACCGCGCACGAGCGGCTCGCGACGATCGCCCAGCACACCGAGATGGGCGCGGGCATGTACGTGGCGATGAAGGACCTGGAGATCCGCGGCGCGGGCAATCTGCTCGGCGGCGAGCAGTCCGGCCACATCGCGGGGGTCGGCTTCGACCTGTACGTACGGATGGTGGGCGAGGCGGTCGCCGACTACAGGGCCTCGCTGGAGGGCGGTGTCGAGGAGGAGCCGCCGCTGGAGGTCAAGATCGAGCTGCCCGTCGACGCCCACGTGCCGCACGACTACGCGCCCGGCGAGCGTCTGCGCCTCCAGGCGTACCGGGCGATCGCCTCCGCGAACACGGAGGAGGACATCAAGGCGGTACGGGAGGAGCTGACCGACCGCTACGGCAAGCTGCCCGAGCCGGTGGAGAACCTGCTCCTGGTCGCCGGTCTGCGGATGCTGGCCCGTGCCTGCGGTGTCGGCGAGATCGTGCTGCAGGGGCCGAACATCCGCTTCGCGCCGGTGGAGTTGAGGGAGTCCCAGGAGCTGCGGCTGAAGCGGCTCTACCCGCGGACGGTCATCAAGCCGGCCGTCCACCAGATCCTGGTGCCGCGCCCGACGAGCGGGAAGATCGGCGGGAAGCCGGTGGTGGGACGCGAACTGCTGGCGTGGACGGGCGAGTTCCTGACCACGATCCTCGGGTCGTAGGAGCAGGCGGACAGCGGACAGCGGACAGCGGACAGCGGACGGCGGACGGCAGGCGCGCAGGCCTGCGGGGCGGGGGCCGAGCCCCGCCCCGCACGTGCTCACAGCGTGTCGAGGTCCAGTGCCTCGGCCATCGCCCGGTATCCGGCGTCGCCCGGGTGGAGGTGGTCGCCCGAGTCGAAGGCGGGGAGCATCCGGTCCGGGTCGGCCGGGTCGGCGACGGCGCGGTCGAAGTCGACCACGGCGTCGTACGTGCCGGAGGTGCGGACCCAGTGGTTGAAGGCGTCCCGCTTGGCCTCGACGGCCGGGGTGTCGTAGAAGGAGCCCTTGACCGGGGTCAGGGTGGCGCCGACGACCCTGATGCCGCGGGCGTGGGCCTCGCGGACGAGCGCCCGGTGGCCCTCGGCGAGCTGCTCGACCGAGACCTCGGGGGTGGGGCCGGCGCCCCCGCTCGCGAGGCTGCCGCCGAAGTCGTTGACGCCTTCGAGGAGGATGACGGTCCGCACGCCCGGCTCGGTGAGGACGTCCTGCTTGAAGCGCTCGATGCCCTTCTCGCCCGCCCAGGTCGTGTCGTTGGTGACCTGGTTGCCGCCGATTCCGTGGTTGAGGACGCTTCGCGGCCTCCCGGCGGCGGCGTAGCGCTCCGCCAGCTCGTCGGGGTAGCGGTTGTTCGCGTCCGGGCCCGAGCCGACGCCGTCGGTGATGGAGTCGCCGAACGCCACGATGCCGTCCCGGCGGGCGGGAGCGCCGCCGCCGACCTCCACGCCGGAGAGGTAGTACCAGGAGCCGCTGCTCTCCGTGAACGCGGTCCCGGCGCGGTCGGCGCGGTGGTCACCGGTCGCGCGGTAGCTCGTGGCGGAGGCGAAGTGGTGGAAGGTGGCCGGGCCGGTGGGCGCGGCGAGGTAGAGGGTGACCGTCACCGACTCCAGCGCCTTCACGGTGAACGGCACGCCGTCGCTGGAGGCTGTTCCTCCGGAGGGGATCGTCACCGAGCGGGCGTTGCCGAAGGTGAGGTGCCGGACGGAACCGGCCTTCACCGAGGCGCCCTTGTCCGTGCGGGCCACGGTCGCGCCGGTGATCCGGAGCGGGGTCGTGCCGTATCGGTTGGAGAGCTCGATGCGGGCCCTGGTGCCGCCGGTGGTGACCCGGACGACCTGGCGGACGGTGTGGTCGGAGAAGCCCTGCTGGGACCAGTTGGGGGCGAAGGGCGCGGCCGGGGCGTGCGGCGAGGCGGCCCAGGCGCCGCGCCACGGGCCGCTGCCGTGCCGCGCCTCGGCGGCCACCGCACCGCCTGCGGGGAGGGCGAGGGCGGTGAGCGCCGCGGCGGTCAGTGCGGCAACGGTGGTACGGCGTAAGGGCGTTGTGATCCGGGTCGATGTCGTCATGTCGGGAGTCAATCGGAGAGGTGCTCCGGTTATTCCGCGCGGACCCTGACGGCGCCGGGACGCCCGGGAAGCACGCACCGCGGCCGCGGGGCGCGCGTGACGCGTACCCCACGGCCGGACGAGTGTGGAGGAGTCTCAGGTCGGGGGCTGGTCCTGCCCCCGCCGCGGGTCCTGGCCCCGCTGCCTGTCGATGTACTCCTGAGCCTTCTGCTGGCCCTGGTCGACCTGGCCCGCGTGCTTGCCGCCGGTCTTCTGGTCGATCATGTCGCCAGCGCGGTCGACGCCCTGCTGGGTCTTGTCCGGGTGCTGGCCCATCATGCCCTTGAGCTTGTCCATGATCCCCATGATCTACGCGACTCCTTCGAAAGGGGACAAACGGCTCCACTCGACGCTACGCGCCCCCTGCCGAATCCGCGCGCCGAACGGCCTCGTGTCTGGACCAGGCGGGGCTGGCTAGGATCCGGGCGTGCTCAGCTACCGCGGGTTCCTCCCCGTCGCCGCCCTCGCCTCCGCCGTCCTCATAACCTCCGGCTGCACACAGGCCCCTGACGGCTCCCCGGCCGAGGGCGCCCCCGCCGCGCGTGGCTCCGCGCTCGCCGCCGTGGACACCCTCACGGTCAAGGGCCGGGCCCCCAAGACCGGCTACGACCGGGAGAAGTTCGGCCGGGCCTGGGCCGACGTCGACCGCAACGGCTGCGGCACCCGCGACGACATCCTCAGGCGCGACCTGGCGGACGTCCGTCTCCAGGACGGCCGTTGCAAGGTCGCCTCCGGGATCCTGGCGGACGACCCGTACACCGGGGACCGCGTCGACTACGTCCGCGGGCGCAGCAAGGTCGACATCGACCATCTCGTCGCGCTCTCCGACGCCTGGCAGAAGGGCGCCCAGAAGTGGGACGCGGAGAAGCGACGCCGGTTCGCCAACGACCCGCTCAACCTGCTCGCCGTCGAGGCGTCCGCGAACCGGCGCAAGTCCGACGGGGACGCGGCGACCTGGCTGCCGCCGAACAAGGCGTACCGCTGCACGTACGTCGCCGCGCAGGTCGCCGTGAAGAAGAAGTACGGGGTCTGGGTCACGCGGGCCGAGCTCGACGCGATGAAGAAGGTCCTCGGCCGCTGCCCGGAGCAGAGGCTTCCGTAATTCGTTTTCCCGTTGAGCGAACGATCGTTAGCCTCCGCTGATGGAACTGAACATAACGACCCTCGCTGAGCGCCCCGAACTCGAAGGCGCGATGTGGGCGATGAAGGACCTCTGGCCGGAGTTCACGGTCAACGACCCGGTGGGCTGGTCGCACTTCGGCCGGATCGTCACGGAACTGCCGGAGTACGTCCTCGTCGGCACCGACCCCGACGGCAAGGTCGTGGCGCGTGCGTTCAGCGTCCCCTTCCGCCTCCACGCCGAGGGGCGCGGCGAACTGCCCGCCACCGGCTGGGACCAGGTGCTCCTCTGGGCGTTCTCGGACCGGCGGCACGGGCGCGTCCCGGACACGGTCAGCGCCATCGAGGTCACCGTGGACACGAGCGTGCTCGGCCGGGGGCTCTCGGCGAAGATGCTCGGCGCCATGCGGGACAACGCCCGCCGGCTCGGCTTCTCGGAGGTCGTCGCCCCGGTCCGCCCCAACGGCAAGCACCTGGAGGCCGCCTCCTCGATCCACGAGTACGCCTTCCGTACGCGCGAGTCGGACGGCCTGCCCCAGGATCCGTGGCTGCGCGTCCACGTCCGGGCCGGCGCCACGGTGGAGGCGGTGGCCCCGGCCTCGATGACGGTCGCGGCCTCGGTGGAGCAGTGGCGCGCCTGGACCGGGCTGCCGTTCGACACGGACGGCCCGGTGGAGGTCGAGGGCGCGCTGGTCCCGGTGCACTGCGAGGTCTCCCGCGGCTACGCGGTCTACGTCGAGCCGAACGTGTGGGTCCGCCACGCGCTGTGAACAGCCCGAAAGGGTGTGAGGGCCACTCCCCGGCGGTGGCCCTCACACCCTGGTCGGCGCCCGTGTCCGCGCGGGTCAGCCGGTCTTCTCCTCGTCGACGATGTCCTTGGCAGCCGGGACCTTCGCCGCGACGGGCTTCCCGTAGTCGGTGAACGTCATCGTCCCCGGCTCCTCACCGCCCGCCGTCACGATCTTCAGGATGTGCGGCTCGCCCTGCGTCGCCACGTAGACCGTCGTCGTCTCGCCGCCTGACTTCTCCGTGAGCGTCAGCGCCTTCTTGCCGCCGACGGTCGTCTCCTCGCCCTTGACCGCGAAGTTGATCCCCTCCTCGAAGCTGCCGAGGAGCGTCTTCAGGTCGCAGAGTTCGAGGTTGTCCTTGGCCTCGGGGTCGGTCACCGGGGTCTTCACCCAGCGGCCCTTCAGCTCCTTGAGGACAGCCTCCTGGACCTCGGGCGATTCACCCGCCGCCTGGGCCCGCAGGAACGCCTCGTCGAAGCGGAGGTAGACGTCCTTGTCGTCGGCCTTGACCAGCTCGGCCGTGCCCGTCGTGCCGACGGTCAGGGTGCCGGCGCACTGTCCGCCGGTGTTCATCGACAGATACGCCTTCATCGGCCCGTCGGTCGTCTTCGTGGCGAGGTCGAGGGTCAGGGAGTCGGCCTTCTTCGTCGCGGCGACGGCCTTGTTGGCGATCTCGGGTCCGGTCAGGTCCCCGAAGGGCCCGGAGGCCTTCGCCTCGCCGGAGAAGGGGCCGCAGGCGGTGGCGGTGAGCGCGGCCGCGGCGCAGAGCGCGGAGACCAGGGCCGTGCGGCGGGTGCGGGGGTGGCGGGCGGCAGACATGGTGGGTTCTCCGGGGGTGGGGAGGGCGTACGGGGGGAGCGAGGAGAGCTGAGCGCCCGGGGGCGAAGGGCTGAGCGGTGGGGGGTGGGGCGGAGGGTCAGCCGACCTTCAGCTCCCACTGGGAGGCCTCGTGCTCCAGGCCGGGGCTGACCTCGACCGAGAGGTCCTTGGCGTCCTTCGGGGTGTCGAAGGCGTAGACGACCGTGGACTTCTTGCCGGGCAGGATGGAGCCGCTGAAGCCGGTGCCGACCTTCTCGTCGAAGACCTGCTCGGCGGTCACGCCGTCCTTGCCGGCGCGGGCGGTCAGCGTCACGAGCGCGGCGTCGAACTTCTCCTTGCCGCCGTTCTCGATCACGACGGTCACCTGGTAGGCCTTGTTGCCCTCGGTGTGACCGGCGGCGAACTCGCTGGGCTTGTACGACGTGGCCTCCGAGACCGTGACCTTGATGTCGTCGTAGATCGCGGTGTCACCGGCGGCGAGGCCCTTGCCCGCGTTCCCCTTGCCCGTGCTGTCGGACGGGTCCTGCGGGGCGGAGCCCTGGATGGACTTGTCGGCTGCCGTCACCCCTTCGCTCACCGCGTCGCTCACGAGAACGTACGCGATGACCACACCGACCACCGAGAGGATCAGGGCGACGAGGCCCAGGATGGCGCCGGTCGTCGCCACGCCCTTGTTGTTCGCCTCGCCGCGCTTCACGCGGCCTCTGCCCGTGAGGCCGAGGATCAGGGCGATCAGGCCGAGGATGCCGGCCAGCCAGAAGAGCAGCGGGATGAAGCCGGAGATCGTGCCGATGATGCCGAGAACGAGAGCCGCGGTGCCGAGACCGTTGCGTGCGGCCACGTGCGGGACCTGCGGGGTCTGGGTGTCGTACGACATGAGTGTCCTCCCGGACGAGACGCGTCGATGGTTGATCGGGCCCTTCCGGACCCCCGTGGAGCGATGAATCAATAACAGCAGAGCTTGTGAACCGAGTCAACACGGTTCACAGGATTTGAAGCGGCTCACATTGTGAAGCGATGGGTCTTGCGCGCGTCGGTAGGATCGAGGTCACAGCACGTGAACGCGGGGAATCGTGCGGACAGTCAAGGGAGGCAGCCAGGTGCCGGAGCACGCAGCAGAGGTGACCGCCGCCGGGATCGCCCGGCTCGCCGGAGTCGGACGGGCCGCGGTGAGCAACTGGCGGCGCCGCCACGCCGACTTCCCCCGGCCCGTGGGCGGCACGGAGACCAGCCCCTCCTTCGCCCTCGCCGACGTCGAGCGCTGGCTCCGCGCCCAGGGCAAGCTCGCGGAGGTCCCCCTGCGCGAGCGCGTCTGGCAGCAGATCGCCGGCCATCCGGCGGGCGCCGTCACCGCCCTCGCCCTGGCCGGCTGCGTCCTGCTGCTCGTACGGGACCGCTCCACCGCCTGGCCGGCCCTCGCCGCCGTCTCCGACGAACGGCTCGCCGAGACCCTGCCGGTCGCCCTGGAGGAGGTCCTCACCGAGCGCTTCGGCGTCGATCCGGCGGTCCGTACGCCCACCGCGGCCGAACTGGCCCCCGCCGTACCCCTCCTGCGCGGCGCCGCGGACCTCGCCGCCGAGACCGGCGCCCGCCAGGCCTTCGAGTTCCTGCTCGGCCGCCACCTCGACGCCAACCCGCGCCAGTACACGCTGACCCCGCCCGGACCCGCCGCCCTGATGGCCGCGCTCGCCGCACCCGGCGCCGGCCCCGCCCCCACCGTCCTCGACCCGGCATCCGGCACCGGCAGCCTGCTCCGCGCCGTCGCCCACCCCGGCGCCCTGCACGGCCAGGACGCCGACCCCGACCTTGCCGCGCTCACCGCCCTGCGCCTCGCCCTCGCCTCCGACGCCGACATCCGCGTAAGGACCGGGGACAGCCTGCGCGCCGACGCCTTCCCCCACCTGACGGCGGACACCGTGCTCTGCCACCCGCCCTTCAACGAGCGCAACTGGGGCCACGACGAACTGGCCTACGACCCCCGCTGGGAGTACGGCTTCCCGGCCCGGACCGAATCCGAACTGGCCTGGGTCCAGCACGCCCTGGCGCGGCTCCGCGCCGGCGGCACCGCCGTCCTCCTCATGCCGCCCGCCGCAGCCTCCCGGCGCTCGGGCCGCCGCATCCGCGCCGACCTGCTGCGCAGGGGCGCCCTGCGGGCCGTCGTCGCCCTGCCCGCGGGCGCCGCCCCGCCCTACGGCATCCCGCTCCACCTCTGGGTGCTGCGCAGGCCCGCCCCCGGCGTCACCCCCTCCCCGGAGCTCCTCGTCGTCGACACGACCGGAGACCACATCGGCGGCGCGGGCCGCGACAAGCTCGACTGGCAGGCCGTCCACACCGCCGTACTGGACGCCTGGCTGCCCTTCGACAAGCACGGCACGGTCGTCGAGACCCCCGGCGCGAGCAGGGCCGTGCCCGTCATCGAACTCCTCGACGACGACGTCGACCTGGCGCCCGCCCGCCATCTGCCGCCCCCGGCGGCGGGCGGCGGCGCCGCCGAACTCCTCGCGGTCCGCGACCGGCTGGCCGAGACGCTGGGCCACACCGTCGCCCTCACCCCGCCCCCGGCCCTGCCCGCGGACACCGCCGCCGACCCGGCCGCGGCCGCCCGGCCCACCGGCGTCACCGTCGGCGAGCTGGCCCGCACCGGCGCCCTCGAACTCCGCGCGGGCGGCACCGGCACCACCGCCTTCGACGGCGCCCCCCTCCGGGTCCTCACGGAGAACGACGTCTTCGCCGCGCAGCAGCCCACCGGGTCCCTCCCCGACGGGGCACCCGAGGAGCCCGTCGTCCTCGCCGAGGGCGACGTGGTCGTCCCCGTCCTCGGTGGCGGCTCCCTGGCCCGGGTCGTCGAGGCCTCCACCGCAGGAGCCGCCCTCGGCCGCAACCTCCAGCTCCTGCGTCCCGACCCGGCCGCGCTCGACCCCTGGTTCCTGGCCGGGTTCCTGCGCGGTACCGCCAACACCCGCCAGGCCAGCAGCTACGCCTCGACCGCCACCCGGCTCGACGTCCGCCGCCTCCAGCTCCCCCGTCTGCCGCTCGCCGAACAGCAGCGGTACGGGGAGCGGTTCCGGGCCCTCGCCGAGTTCGAGGACGCGCTGCGGCTCGCGGGGCGGCTCGGCGAGCAGCTGGTCCAGGGGCTGTACGACGGGCTCGCGGACGGGACGGTGGCGCCCTGAGCGGTGGCACCGTGATCGGTCCGACAACGGTTCGGTACAACCCTGGAGCCCTTGTCCCCGTCGGTGTATACGCTCGTCTCCGCAACCGAAACGAACGCCCAGGAGCAGGAATGTACGGCCACGGCTATGCGCCTCCGCCACCACCGCGCGCCATTCCGACGTCGGTGATCGTGCTCCGCGTGCTCTTCGCGATGCTGCCGCTGTTCAGCATCGGGTTCCTGACGTGGGGGACCATGATCCGGCTCGCCGTGGTGACCCGTCGCGCGCTCGACTGGATCCTGTGCGGGGTCTCCGCGGCCGTCATGATCACCGGCATGGTCCTGCTCCCGGAGGACATCGAGACGACGCAGGCGGACGTCGCCATGGGGATGATCCTGCTCAACGCGGCGGCGTTCACGGTCTACTTCCTGGTCGTCGACATCAAGCACGACAAGGTCCGCCTCGGCCTCGCGTCCCCCGCGGGCGCCTTTCCGTACAACCCGTACGGGACGACCGTGCCGCGCCACCAGCCCGGTTACGTCGCCCCGGCGCAGTCCCAGGCCCAGCCCCGGCCCCTGCAGCCGCAGCAGCAGCAGCAGCAGCCGCAGCCGCAGCAGCGGCCCGTGGTCCCGCCCCAGCCCGCCACCCCGCCGTCCAACCCCCGGATCGACCAGGTCCGCGCCGAGCTGGACGAGCTCAGCCACCTCCTCCGTAAGGACGAGGAGAGGTGAACGGACGCGTCATCGGCGGACGGTACGAACTGTCCACCGTCATCGGCCAGGGCGGCATGGGCCAGGTCTGGACGGCGTACGACGGACGGCTCGACCGCCGCGTCGCCGTCAAGCTGCTCCGCCCCGCCACCATGACCGGCCCCGCCACCGCCGCCGAGGAGCTGCGGCGCCGCTTCGTGCGCGAGTGCCGGGTCACGGCCCAGGTCGACCACCCGGGCCTGGTCACCGTCCACGACGCGGGCAGCGACGGCGACGACCTCTACCTCGTGATGCAGTACGTCGACGGCGCGGACCTCGCCGACCACCTCGCCGAGCACGACCCGTACCCCTGGGAGTGGACCGTCTCCGTCGCGGCGCAACTCTGCGCGGTGCTCGCCGCCGTGCACGCGGTGCCGATCGTCCACCGCGACCTCAAGCCGCGGAACGTGATGGTGCGTCCGGACGGCACCGTCACCGTCCTGGACCTGGGCGTGGCCTCCGTCCTGGACACCGACACCACCCGCCTCACCCACACCGGCTCGCCGATCGGCAGCCCCGCCTACATGGCGCCCGAGCAGGCCATGGGCGGCGCTGTCGGCCCGTACACCGATCTGTACGCGCTCGGCGTCCTGATGCACGAACTTCTCAGCGGCAACGTCCCGTTCGCCGGATCGACCGCGCTCGGCGTGCTCCACCGCCATCTGTACGAGCCGCCGCTGCCGGTCCGGCAGCTGCGCCCCGAGGTGCCGGAGGCCCTGGAGACGCTGGTGCTGCGGCTGCTCACCAAGGACCCGCAGCACCGCCCCGCGGGGGCGCACGAGGTGTACGAGGCGCTGCTGCCGCTGCTTCCCGCGCGGGGTGCCCCGGCCGGGCCGCTCGACCCGACCCGCCCCTTCCTGCGCCCGCACGCGCCCTGGCCCGACCGCGCCTCCGCCCCCGCCCCGCCGGTGGCGGCTCCGGTCCCGCCGCCGGTCGCCCGCCCGGACGTGGCCGCCACGGTCGACGAGGTCAAGCGGCTCCTCGGCGAGGGCTCCCTGACGCGGGCCGTCGACCTGCTCGGCTCGATCCTGCCCGCGGCCGCCGCGGAGCACGGCGAACACTCGCCCGTCGTCCGCATCCTGCGCAAGCAGTACGCGACGACGCTCATGGACGACGGCCAGTACCGCCGGGCCCTGCCGGAGCTGCGCCGGCTCGCGGAGGACCGCGCGGCGGAGTCCGGCCCGGCCGACCCGCAGACGCTGCAGTTCCGCTACGAGGCGGCGCAGTGCCTGGAGCAGCTGGGGGAGACGGCCGCGGCGCTGACGGAGTACCGCGCCCTGCTTCCGTTCGTCGAGCAGGGCGCGGACCAGAGCCGGTTCTTCGACATCCGGCGCCGGATCGGGAACCTCCTCCTGGCGATGGGGGACCACACGGCGGCCCATCAGCAGCTCCAGTCCCTCCTGTACGACACGGAGCGGGCATACGGTCCGTATCACTCGCTCCCGACCGACCTGCGCCGCGCGTTGGCGCGCCAGCAGCAGATGGGTCGCTTCGCCTGACGGAGCGCCAGAATCACGACTCCGCAACTGATGGGGAATTGGATCTTCCTGGTCCGCTTTGCCCCTTCCGAGAGATGTAGCGTTCGCGTCTGATCATGTTCACGTCCCCAAGGAAGACCTCATGACGACGCAGCCGCCCGCCTCCTCCGAGCAGCCCCTCACTCCTGCCGAGCAGCCTCTCGCGCCCGCCGAGCCGGCGAAGAAGAAGCGCAGCATAGGCAAGACGATCCTGAGCATCGTCGTGGCGTTCGCCGCGATCCTGTTCTGGAAGCTCGGCCTCCCGTACCTCACGGGCGAGGCGCCCGTCTCCGCCAAGGTCGGCGAGTGCGTGACGGTGACCGGCTCCGACACCGACCCCGAGGTCGACATCAAGCCGTGCGGCGAGAAGGTGCCCGACCTCTACAAGGTCGTGAAGGTCATCGACGACACCTTCGACGTGGAGAAGTGCGGCGACGTGAGCGAGGTCGCGCTCGCGCAGCAGCTGGAGTCGTACAAGTTCGTCCTCTGCCTGAACCCCGTCAAGTAACGGACACGTGCACGGAGAAGGGCCGGACCCGGCGGGGTCCGGCCCTTCTCGCGCGTCCACGGGACGGCCCCGCTCAGCCCGTCCGCGCCGGCGCCCTCGTCCGGGCCTCGGCCGGCGGCGGGACCTCCGTGGAAAGGCCTCGCCGTGCCCGGCGGGCGGCCGTCACGAACCACGCCGTCAGCAGCAGCGCCGCTCCGGCGCCCAGGCCCAGGCCCGCGCGCAGGCCCGGCGGGCGGAAGTCGCAGCTCACCGACGTCCGTCCGTCGAGAGCCACGGCCACCAGGCCGCCGTACGAGGCCGCCGGGCGGCCCTCGCAGGTCCAGCCCGCGATCCTCGGGGCCGCGATCAGCGCCGTCCCCCTCGTCCCCGGCGCGAACCGCGCGCGGATGCCGCTGTCGGTGACGTCGACCGAGGTCGCCGCCTTCGCCCGCAGACCCTCCACCGCCGCCGCCAGCCGCCCCCGGTCCAGGCAACCGACCTCGTGGGCAGCGCCGCGTTCCCCCTTCATGCCCACGAGCTCGCCCGCCGTCTCCTGCACACCCAGCGAGGTCAGCGCGGCCCGCCGCTTCGGCAGTTCACCGCTCATCCTCACCGGCGTGCCGCCCGCCCCGAGCCGGGCGGTCCCCCGGAAGTCGGGGGCCCAGAGGAAGGCCTCGCTGCCGACCGGGCAGCCCGCCTTCCCGGGCAGGTCGTACACGGACGAGCCGAGCAGCATCTCCTGGTTGCGGAACGGGGAGGCCCCGTACCGCGGCACGGCGGCCCCCTCCGGACGTACCGTCACCAGCGGCAGCGCCGCGCCCGTCCGCACCACCCGGTCGCCCCGCCAGCGCGCGCCGACGCCGAACAGCGCGTCCGTCACCGGGTTGTCCAGGCTCTGAAGATTGCGCCCCCGCGAGGTCCAGCCGCCGCCGAGCGCGGCCAGCGTCTCCGTCAGCACCGCGGGCGTGTGACTGCTGTAGTACGCGGCGCCCTGGCCGCCGAAGAGCATCGGCTCGTTGCCGGTGATCTGCTCGCGGCCGGAGTCGGTGCGGTACGCGGGCCAGCCGTCGGCCTCGGCGAGCGCCTCCGTCCGCCTCCGCTGCTCGGTGCCCCACGCCGGATAGTCGTCGAGCCGCCCGAGCCGCTCCCGGTCCGCGTACGCCGTCGTCGCGGCTGCCTGTCCGACGAGCGCCGCGGCCAGCAGCGCCGCCGCCACGACCGGAACCTTCCCCCGCGCGGCCAGCCACAGGCCCCCGCAGGCCCCCGCCAGGCCGAGGGCGAACAGGGGGTAGGACCAGGCGGTCACCGACTCGCCGGCGACCGCGCCGACCCCGAGCGCCGCCACCACGCCGGCCCCGCCGAGCAGCGCGCGCCGCCCGGGCCAGCCGTACGAGAGGACGACCCAGGCGACGAACACCAGGACGCCGGAGAAGACGAACGTCTGCCGGTACGGGCTGCCGTTCGGTGTGGCGAAGACATGCCACACCAGATGCGTCGGCCCCCACTGCAGCGACACCCCGACCGCGACCGCCGACCCGGCCCACAGCCACCGCTCCCGGCGCGGCACCTTCCGGTGGAAGAGCAGCGCCCCGGCGAGCAGCAGGGTTCCGGTGCCCAGGAACGCGGCGGGGGTGTAGAAGCCGTACGTCGCCGGGAGCAGCCGTGCGAGGAAGTCCGGCCAGCCGGCGGGCTGGAAGGTGTTCGTCCAGCCCGGATACGCGTGCGTCGAGCCGAGGAACACCGGCACGAGGACCGGTGCCGCGAGCCCCGTCCCGAGCAGCACGGTCGCCGACCCCCGCACCACCACGCGGACGCGCAGCTCACGAGCCGCCGCGAGCCGGACCAGGAGCACGAGCGCCGCGCCGATCGTCGCCATGTACGCGGTGTAGAAGTTGCCGACCCAGCAGAGCGCGACGACCAGCGGACCGAGCAGCGGCCGGCGGGCCTGCCGTGCCCACTCGCCGACCAGGACCAGCAGCGGGAAGGCGATCAGGCCGTCGAGCCACATCGGGTTGTACGTGGCCTCGATGACCGACCAGCCGCACAGCCCGTACGACGCGCCGAGCACCGCCGCCGCCCACCAGGGGCCGGGCCGCAGCCGTAGCAGCGTCACGGTCATGGCGGCCGCGGCGGCCGCCATCTTCAGAAGCGTGACGGCGTAGACCGCGTACTCGATGTCGTCGCGCGGGAAGAGCGCCACGAGGAGGGCGAACGGGCTGCCCAGATAGGTCCCGAGGTCGGGCAGGAAGCTGGTGCCCCAGCCGGACTGCCAGTTGAGGAGCAGCCCGCCGTCCCCGCGCCCGTGCAACAGGTCCCACAGGTGGGCGTGGTACGGGACGAACTGGTTGGCCAGGTCGTTGACGCTCCGGCGCTCCGGACCGAAGGGGAAGGTGCGGGCGACCGCGTCTCCCGCGCAGACCGCGAGGACGGTGAGGAACGAGGCGAGGCCGGCGGCACGGCCCGCGGCCGGTCTGGTCTGAGCAGGCATGATGGTGTGAATATGCCAGTACGGAACACGAAATGGTCATCGGGCGAGGCCAGTTCACCGAATGGTCGCCTCTCGGTCATGTTTCGAATCGGCCGGAGACATCCACGTGGGCTGTCGTGTCCTTCGTGCTGCTCTCGATCGTGGTCCCGTGTTTCAACGAAGAGGAGATCATCGGTCGCTTCCACGACCATGTGACCGCAGAACTCTCCGATTTCGACGGAGAATTCGAGCTGGTCTACGTGGACGACGGAAGTCATGACCGGACCCTCCCCCTCCTGGAGGAGATCGCCGCCTCCGACCCTCGCGCCCGTTACGTCTCCTTCAGCCGGAACTTCGGCAAGGAGGCCGCGATGCTGGCCGGCCTCCAGCACGCGGAGGGCGACGCGGTCGTCATCATGGACGCCGACCTCCAGCATCCGCCGGAGCTCGTGCACCGCATGGTGGCCCTGCACCGCGAGGGGTACGACCAGGTCATCGCGCGGCGCACCCGCAAGGGCGACCGGGTCACCCGCACCATGACCGCGCGCCTCTACTACTGGGCGATCAACCGGCTGGTGGACGTCGAGCTGGTGGACGGCGTCGGCGACTTCCGGCTGCTCTCCCGCCGTACCGTCGACGCGATCCTCGAACTCACCGAGTACAACCGCTTCTCCAAGGGCCTTTTCGCCTGGGTCGGATTCCGCACCACCACATTCGAGTACGAGAATGCGGTGCGCGAGCAGGGCCGCTCGAAATGGACCTTCGGAAAGCTGCTCAACTACGGGCTCGACGGACTGCTCTCCTTCAACAACAAGCCGCTGCGGGCCGCCGTCTATCTGGGAATGATCCTGGTCTCGGTGGCGCTGGCATACGCGGCGTGGATCGTCGGCGACGCGCTGGTGAACGGCGTGGACACTCCCGGATACGTCACGCTGCGCGTCATCGTCACGGCGCTCGCCGGTGTCCAGATGGTGATGCTCGGGCTCGTCGGCGAGTACGTGGGGCGCATCTACTACGAGGTGAAGAGGCGCCCGCACTTCCTGGTGAAGGCCTCGAACGCCGATCTTCCGCGACCCAGGACCGACACCAGCCGAACCGTTCCGTCGTTGGTCGAGACAGTCACGACGAAGTAGTGGCCGCGAAGGAGTGGCCCCGGCTCCGGTGACTGCCTAACATCGATCACCGCAAGGTCGTTCAACTGACGCACGACCCACGCCGGGAGGCTCCTTTGCACCGCCGCACCGCGCTCTCCGTCTCCGCCGCGCTCCTCGCCGCGGCCCCGTTGCTCACCGCATGCGGCGGTGAGGCCCATCCCGGGGCGGCGGCCGTCGTCGGCGGGGAACGGATCGAGGTGTCCAGCCTCCAGGCGCAGGTGGAGGACGTACGGGCCGCTCAGCAGGCATCGCCGCAGGCGGCGCAGCTGATCGAGGCGACCGGCGACCTCAGCCGCGAGAAGCTCAACGTGATGATCTTCGACCGGGTGGTGGAACGGGTCGCCGAGGACAACGGCATCACGGCCACACGCGGCGAGATCCAGCAGGCCAGGGACGAGTTCACCCAGCAGAGCGGCGGCGCGGAGCAGCTCGCCGCGACCCTGCTCCAGCAGCAGGGCGTCGCCCCGGACCAGATCGACGGGGTCGTCCGCCGCACGGTCCTCATGAACAAGATCGCCGCCAAGCTGGGCATCGCGAACACCCCCGAGGGCCAGAAGAAGCTCACGGACGTCTTCACCGCGGCGTCCAAGGACCTCGGCATCGACGTGAACCCGCGCTTCGGCACGTGGGACGACGCCAAGATCCAGCTCGGCACCTTCCAGGCACCCTGGCTGCGCCAGATCACCCAGGACCCGGCCACCGCCGAAGCGGGTGCGTAGCCGGTTCGTCCGGCCACGTAAGGTCGAAGGGTGAACGCTGAATCACCCGTCGACCCCGGCCGTGTCGTCCTGCTCACCGCCAGCCACCGTGTGGCGCCCGGACTGCTGTCCTGGCCCGCGTGGCAGACGCTGCACGGCGCCGACCGGGTGCTGTGCGCCGACGAGCACCACCCGCAGCTGCCGTACCTCCGCGAGGCCGGGGTCGCCGTCGAGCAGGCGAGCCCCGCCGCGCAGGATCTCCTCGACGCGTGCGCCGGGGGCCGGACCGTCGTCGTGCTGCCCTCGGGCGAGGGCGACCGGGCGCTCACCGACGGGCTCGCCCGGCTGGCCGGGTCGGGCCGCGTCGCGATGCCCGACCTGGAGCTGCTGCCCGGCTCGTACGACCTGCCCGGCGCCCGGCTCCTCGACCTGGTGCAGGTCATGGACCGGATCAGGCGTGAATGCCCCTGGTCCTCGCGCCAGACCCACAAGGGGCTCGCCAAGTACGGCCTCGAGGAGGCGTACGAACTCGTCGAGGCGATCGAGGACGGCGACCGCACCGAGCTGCGCGAGGAGCTCGGGGACGTCCTGCTCCAGGTCGTCTTCCACGCCCGGATCGCGGAGGAGGACGAGGAGGAACCGTTCTCCCTGGACGACGTCGCCGGGACGATCGTGGAGAAGCTGATCCACCGCCACCCGCACGTCTTCGGCGACGCCGAGGCCGAGACGCCGGAGGAGGTCAAGGAGCACTGGCTGCGCACCAAGGCGATCGAGAAGCAGCGCGACTCGGTCACCGAAGGCGTGCCGCTCGGCCAGCCGGGTCTCGCGCTCGCCGCCAAGCTGGCGGGCCGGGCGCGGACGGCCGGCCTGGACGTCGAGCTGCCGAAGGGCGAGGGGATCGGCTACGAGCTGCTCCGCCTCGCGGCACGGGCCGAGGCGACCGGCGTCGACCCGGAGGCCGCCCTGCGCGCCGCCGCGCGCGTCTACCGCGACACCATCCTCGCGACGGAGAACGCGGCGAAGTAGGGAGAGCGGGAGCGCGAGGGGAGCGGACGGCCACGACTGGCCTGGCGACCTGACGGGCTCGGCGGCCCTGCCGGCCAGGACGGCCCCCGCGGGCCACCGCGGCCCCGCCGCCCCGGATCAGGGGTGGTGCGGCGCCCGGGCCGCCGGGTCGTGCCAGGAGACTTCCGGCGGGTCGATGAACCACTGCGCCGGGCCGGCCGGGCGGCCGCGCGAGCCGCCCGGCGCCGGCAGACGGTCGTGGTGGACGCGGGCGGCACCCAGGTGGTCCAGGACCGGGAGCACCTCGGCGAGGAAGCCGGGCGGGCCCGCCAGATACACGTCGTGGGCACGCCAGTTGCCGCAGGTGTACAGCGCGTGGAGCAGGCGCTCGGTCGCCTGGTCGCGGGGGTGGCGGGGCGCGGAGGTGATGTACGTGACGCGCAGCCCGGGTATCCGCTCCCTCAGGCGCTCGGCGTCCTCCCTGCCGTACAGGTACTCCTTCGCGCGCGCGACGAGGAAGAGCCGGGCCTCGACTTCCTCCGCCGCCTGGGCCACCTCTTCGAGGAGCGCCTTGACGGGCGCCCAGCCGGTGCCGGCGGCGATGTAGCTGCGCGGCCCGCCCGGCGCGGTCCTCGAGGTCAGCGCGCCGCCGGGCGCACTCAGCCGCAGCGACTCGCCCTCCCGCGTCTCGTCGACGAGCGCCGTGCTCATGGCACCGCCCGGGATCCGGCTGACGTGCAGCTCGACCGTCCCGTCCGTGCGGACGGCGTTGGCCAGGGAGTACGTCCGCCACACCCGGGGGACCCGGAGCGAGCTGACTCCGACGTACTGCCCGGGCAGATGGGCGAAGGGCCTGCGCGGCTTGAGGGTCAGGACCGCCAGGTCCCCGCCGAGCCGCTCGTGGCGGACGACGACCGCGTCCCACCAGGCCGGCTGCCCTTCCGCGTCGGCCTCGCCGGCGCCCCGCATCATGTGCTCGGCGACGTACCCGTACGCCTCGGTCCACGCCTTCTCGGCCTCGATGGTCCAGGCGGCCCCGGCGGCGTGCGCGAACGCGGCGCCGAGGCTCGACCCGACGGCGGCGTAGAGCGCGGGCGTGGCCATGAACTTGCGGTGGTCGCGCCCCAGATGGGCGAGGTACGCCGGCAGTCCGGGGTCCTCCAGGCGGGTCACGACATGGGTGAGCGCGGCGAAGAGCCGGTCGTGCTGGGCCCGCATGTCCTCGGGGAAGAGTTCACGGACGCCCGGGTTGTGCCAGAACAGATGGGAGTAGAAGAAGGCGACGGCGTGTGCGGCCCGCCTCTCGACGACGGCGAACAGGTTTCTGAGTAACTGGGCGTCCACGCGGAAGAATCTAGGCCACGCGTCTTCACAGGACGATCACATCTCGCGGATCGCGGATCGCGGATCGCGAGCCGGAGGCCGGGCGGACGGCGACGGTCGCGGGCCCGGAGGTCGGTGCGGCGGTGAGGGCGGCGGCCCCGGGGCAGGGGCGGCGGTGACGGTCGCGGGCCCGAGGCCGGCGCGGCGGTGACCTTGTACCGTCTCAGGGTGAGCACGACCCCCGCCGACCAGCCCGCCGAGCCCCCGGCCCGGCCCCCCGCTCCCGAGCTCTTCACCTGGGAGTTCGCGACCGACCCGTACCCCGCCTACGCCTGGCTGCGCGAGCACGCGCCCGTGCACCGGGCGAAGCTGCCCAGCGGGGTCGAGGCCTGGCTCGTGACCCGTTACGCCGACGCCCGGCAGGCCCTCGCCGACCAGCGGCTTTCGAAGAACCCCGCGCACCATGACGAGCCCGCGCACGCCAAGGGGAAGACGGGGATCCCGGGGGAGCGCAAGGCCGAGCTGATGACACATCTGCTCAACATCGACCCACCCGACCACACCCGGCTGCGCCGGCTGGTCTCCAAGGCGTTCACCCCGCGCCGGGTCGCCGAGTTCGCCCCCCGGGTCCAGGAGCTCACGGACCGGCTGATCGACTCCTTCGTGGCGAACGGCGAGGCCGACCTCATCCACGAGTTCGCCTTCCCGCTGCCCATCTACGCGATCTGCGACCTGCTCGGCGTGCCGCCCGAGGACCAGGACGACTTCCGGGACTGGGCCGGGATGATGATCCGCCACGGCGGAGGGCCGCGCGGCGGGGTGGCGCGGTCGGTCAAGAAGATGCGCGGCTATCTGGCGGAGCTGATCCACCGCAAGCGGCTCGACCCCGGCGACGACCTGATCTCCGGGCTCATCAAGGCGTCCGACCACGGCGAGCACCTCACCGAGAACGAGGCCGCCGCGATGGCCTTCATCCTGCTCTTCGCCGGCTTCGAGACGACGGTCAACCTGGTCGGCAACGGGGTCTACGCCCTGCTGCGCAATCCCGACCAGCGCCGGCGCCTCCAGGCCTCGCTCGCGGCGGGGGAGCGGGGGCTCCTGGAGACCGGTGTCGAGGAGCTGCTGCGCTACGACGGGCCGGTGGAGCTGGCGACCTGGCGGTACGCCGTGGAGCCGCTGACGATCGGGGGGCAGGAGATCCCGGCGGGCGACCCGGTCCTCGTCGTGCTCGCCGCCGCCGACCGCGACCCGGCGCGCTTCGACGAGCCGGACACGCTCGACCTCTCCCGGCGCGACAACCAGCACCTCGGCTACGGGCACGGCATCCACTACTGCATCGGCGCCCCGCTCGCCCGGCTCGAAGGGCAGATCGCGCTCGCGACGCTGCTGACTCGCCTGCCAGACCTGCGACTTGCCGTGGATCCGGCCGACCTGCGGTGGCGCGGAGGGCTCATCATGCGTGGATTGCGCACGCTTCCGGTCGAGTTCTCCCCTTTGAGTGGCTGACGGACCGTCAAGATTGTGACTTTCGCGTGATCTCCGCTGCATCGACTTGTTACTGACGTTCGAATGCCGCTACGTTCACCGTCACCTCAGCAGTCACGCGAAAGGCCCTCCCCATGCGCTCCGGGAACGGACGACACCGCAGACCCCGCCAAGCCCCCGCCATCGTTGTCGCCGCAGGCGTGACGGGATCGGCCCTGGCACTTCCCCTCCTCGGCGCGGGCTCGGCGTCCGCCGCCGACGCGGCCACCTGGGACCGGGTGGCCGAGTGCGAGTCGGGCGGCCTGTGGAGTGCCCACTTCGGCAACGGGCTCTACGGGGGTCTGCAGTTCACCCAGGAGAGCTGGGAGCGGCACGGTGGGCTCGCGTACGCGACCAGTGCGGATCTGGCCAGCCGCGCCCAGCAGATCGCGGTGGCGGAGAAGGCGTTCGCCGCGGGCGACACGCAGTGGGCCACCTGCGCCCCGATCGCCGGTCTGACGAAGGACGGCGCGAAGCCGGACGTCGACCCGGGCCCGGCCGTGAAGCCGGCGGAGCCCACGGGTCCCCTTCCCGAGTCGAACCGGACCGCGGGCATGCCGGCCGGTGACGGGGGGACCTCGCCCGACGCCGACGCCTCCGAGGGCGCCACGCCGGGCAACGGGAAGGGCGACGGGAACGGCGACGAGCAGGGTGAGCCGTCCGCCACTCCCGAGACGTCCACCACTCCCACCGCGCCGAGCACGTCGGCGACGCCGGGTACCGGGAAGCACCGCGGTGACGCAGCTCCGGAGGAATCGGTCATACCGGGCAAGGATGGCGAAAAGGGCCGCCATGCCTTGCCGACTGACACCCCGACAGTCGAGGGGGAGGCCGGCGCGGACGAGGTCAAGCAGGGCGGTAAGGGCAACAAGGACTCTTCGGACAGTTCGGGCAACACTGCTGCCCAGGACATATCCGACGCAATGGGCGAATACACCGTCAAGTCGGGCGACAGTCTCTCCGAGATCGCCCAGCAGAACGAGCTCCCGGGCGGCTGGGGCGCCCTCTACGACGCCAACCGTTCGACGGTGGGTGCCGATCCGAACCTGATCCTCCCTGGCCAGAGCCTCGACCTCGGCCTCGGCTCGACCGCCGGGCAGGCTGCCGACCAGGGTGCTGAACAGGGGTAGTTCGGGATTGTATGTCCGGTTCTGCGCCAGTGAGACATGGGTCTCTTTGTCTCAACTGGCGCGTCCCGTCCGCAAACTCGGCTTCCGTCACCTCTCACCTGCGTAAACACCCTTCGTCCCCTGGCAGGTAGGGGTGAAATGTCCGACCTGGACGTCTTTGAACTTCACCCAGGTCTGTGTCTACGGTCAGGACCGCTCGCCACCGCGGGCCCCGTCGACCGAAACGCCGAATCCTGCCGTCGGCCGATGGGAACAGTCGTCGCGTCAAGCGCCGTAGGCAGGAGCGGGGGACCCAAGGTAAGTGCCGTCCCCGGCCGTTGAGACAGACGGCCGACGGACCGGCTTGGGGTGAAGCCGCGCGCAAGGTCGCGCGGCCGGGCAACTCACATGGCCCGAACCCGACAGCTCACCTCGCAGGCGTCGGTGAGGAGAAGTTCCATGCTGTTTTCCGCCAAGGGCAAACACCGTCGTGCCTCCAAGGCCACCCGCGCCGTCGCTCTCGCCGGCATCGCCGGTGTCGCCGTCGCAGCCCCGCTGATGGCCACCGGGTCCGCCTCGGCCGCCACGGCCTCCGAGTGGGACAAGGTCGCCCAGTGCGAGTCCGGTGGCAACTGGTCCATCAACACCGGCAACGGCTACTACGGCGGCCTGCAGTTCTCGTCCTCCACCTGGGCCGCGTACGGCGGCACCGCCTACGCCGCGACCGCCGACCAGGCCTCGAAGTCGCAGCAGATCACCATCGCCGAGAAGGTCCTGGCCGGTCAGGGCAAGGGTGCCTGGCCGAGCTGCGGCGTCGGCCTCTCCAGCGCCGCCTACACCGGTGGCGCCGCCGAGAGCACGCCGGCCGAGCCGGCCGCCCCGAAGCAGGAGCGTCAGGCCGAGCAGCCGACGACCCGCAGCGAGACCCGGACCGCCCCGAAGAAGGCCGAGTCCAAGAAGACCGTCACCACCCCGACCGGCAAGAAGGTCAAGAAGGGCGACGGCGAGTACAAGGTCGTCGGCGGCGACACCCTGAGCACCATCGCCGCCGCCCACGACGTCAAGGGCGGCTGGGCGAAGCTCTTCGAGCTCAACAAGGACGTCGTCGAGGACGCCGACCTGATCTACCCGGGTCAGCAGCTTCACCTGAAGTGAGCCCCGCGGCTCGCGTGAGTCCGGCGGCTCACGCGGGTCCGACGACCCTCCCGCGGTGACCACCCCGGTCCGGAGCGCTTTTCCCCCGTGCGCTCCGGGCCGGGGTTCCGCGTTCCCTGGAGTCCGGAGCGGAACCCGGAGCGGGTCGAAACGCGGCTCCGCAGAGTTACCGCCGAGTAGTTCTGGGGGCTTTGGCCGGAGATGCGTACCCTCGGGTCCTTTTTCGTCCCAGGGGGCGGGCGCCCGGCGGGCGGGAGCCCCGGAGCCGGTTAGGCTCTTGTCGCAAGGCCAAAGCGACCCTGCACCGCAAGCGTCACATCTAGCGTCACATCCCAGAAGGAGATGCTCGTGCCGTCCATCGACGTCGTCGTAGCCCGGGAAATCCTGGACTCCCGAGGCAACCCCACGGTCGAGGTCGAGGTCGGCCTCGACGACGGCAGCACCGGCCGTGCTGCCGTTCCGTCCGGTGCCTCCACCGGTGCGTTCGAGGCCATTGAGCTCCGTGACGGAGACAAGAACCGCTACCAGGGCAAGGGCGTCGAGAAGGCCGTCCTCGCCGTGATCGAGCAGATCGGCCCGGAGCTCGTCGGCTACGACGCCACCGAGCAGCGCCTCATCGACCAGGCCATGTTCGACCTGGACGCCACGGACAACAAGGCCTCCCTCGGCGCCAACGCCATCCTCGGCGTCTCCCTCGCCGTCGCGCACGCCGCGTCCGAGGCCTCCGACCTTCCGCTCTTCCGCTACCTCGGCGGCCCGAACGCGCACCTGCTGCCCGTTCCGATGATGAACATCCTGAACGGCGGCTCGCACGCCGACTCCAACGTGGACATCCAGGAGTTCATGATCGCGCCGATCGGCGCGGAGTCCTTCTCCGAGGCCCTGCGCTGGGGCACCGAGGTCTACCACACCCTCAAGTCCGTCCTGAAGACCAAGGGCCTGTCCACCGGCCTCGGCGACGAGGGCGGCTTCGCCCCGAACCTGGACTCCAACCGCGAGGCGCTCGACCTCATCCTGGAGGCCATCAAGCAGGCCGGCTACGTCCCGGGCAAGGACATCGCGCTGGCGCTCGACGTCGCCGCGTCCGAGTTCTACAAGGACGGCTCGTACGAGTTCGAGGGCAAGTCCCGCTCGGCCGCCGAGATGACCGAGTACTACGAGGAGCTCGTCTCCGCGTACCCGCTGGTCTCCATCGAGGACCCGCTGTTCGAGGACGACTGGGCCGGCTGGAAGGTCCTCACCGACAAGCTGGGCACCAAGGTCCAGATCGTCGGCGACGACCTCTTCGCCACCAACCCGGAGCGCCTGGCCCGCGGCATCGAGGACGGCGCCGCCAACGCGCTGCTCGTCAAGGTCAACCAGATCGGTTCGCTGACCGAGACCCTGGACGCCGTCGAGCTGGCCCAGCGCAACGGCTTCAAGTGCATGATGTCCCACCGCTCCGGTGAGACCGAGGACGTCACCATCGCCGACCTCGCCGTCGCCACCAACTGCGGCCAGATCAAGACCGGCGCCCCGGCCCGCTCCGAGCGCGTCGCCAAGTACAACCAGCTCCTGCGCATCGAGGAGATCCTCGACGACGCGGCCGTCTACGCCGGTCGCAGCGCCTTCCCGCGCTTCAAGGGCTGATCCCCGAGAACCCTCGGTTACGTCCGTCCCCGCACCCGGTCCCGTACCGTGTGCGGGGACGCACGCGTTACGGGACGACTCAGGGGAGGCGACTGGAGATGGCCGCGAAGGACCGGGACCGGTTCTCGACCGCGACCAGGATCAGGCTGCTGGGCGAGCAGACCGCCGCCCGTGTCTACCGCTCCCAGACCCGCCGTCAGGCCCGCCGCTCCCGGCTCACCGGCCGGGCGGCCTTCCTCGCCCTGGTGGTCTGTTCGCTGGTCGTCGCGCTCGCGTACCCCATGCGCCAGTACGTCTCCCAGCGCGGCGAGATCGCCGAGCAGGAGCGCCAGGCCGACGACGCGGCCGCGCGGGTCGAGAGGCTGCGGGACGAGAAGGCCCGCCTCCAGGACCCCGCGTATGTCCGCCGGCTCGCCCGGGAGCACCTCCACTACGTGATGCCGGGCGAGACCGGCTTCACCGTGAACGACCCCGAGGCCGAGCAGGCCCGGCGCACCGAGCAGGGTGCCGCCGAGCAGCCCTGGTACTCCGACCTCTGGGAAGGCGTCGACCGCGCGGACAGGCGCCGCTAGCGCGGCCCGCCCGGCGGTCCCGGCCCGAAGAACCGACCTTCACCACCGACGACACTCCGACGAGAAGACAAGACGCAACGATGGAAACGCCCCCTCCGCAGACCGCACGCACCGAGCCGACCGAGGCGGACGTCGCCGCGTTTGAACAGCAGCTCGGCCGCCCGCCCCGGGGTCTGCGCGCCATCGCGCACCGCTGCCCCTGCGGCAACCCGGACGTCGTCGAGACCGCGCCGCGGCTCCCGGACGGCACCCCGTTCCCCACGACGTACTACCTGACCTGCCCCCGGGCGGCCTCCGCGATCGGCACGCTGGAGGCCAACGGGGTCATGAAGGAGATGCAGGCCCGGCTCTCCACCGACCCGGAGCTGGCCGCCGCCTACCGGGCCGCGCACGAGGACTACATCGCCCGCCGTGACGCCATCGAGGTCCTGGAGGGCTTCCCGAGCGCCGGGGGCATGCCCGACCGCGTCAAGTGCCTGCACGTCCTCGTCGGCCACTCGCTGGCCGCTGGCCCGGGCGTGAACCCGCTGGGCGACGAGGCGATCGCGATGCTGCCCGAGTGGTGGGCCAAGGGGCCCTGCGTCACGCCGTGCACGGACGAGAAGGAGTCTGCGGAGTGACCCGAGTCGCGGGCATCGACTGCGGTACGAACTCCATCCGCCTCCTGGTCGCCGACGTCCACCCCGAGACGGGTGAGCTGATCGAGCTGGACCGGCGGATGACGATCGTCCGGCTCGGGCAGGGCGTCGACCGGACCGGGCGCCTCGCGCCCGAGGCGCTGGAGCGGACCTTCGCCGCCTGCCGCGAGTACGCCGCCGTCATCAAGGAACTGGGCGCCGAGAAGCTCCGCTTCGTGGCCACCTCCGCCTCTCGTGACGCCGAGAACCGCGACGAGTTCGTCGGCGGTGTCCTGGACATCCTGGGCGTCGAGCCCGAGGTGATCACGGGCGACCAGGAGGCCGAGTTCTCCTTCACCGGCGCGACGGGCGAGCTGCCCGCCTCCGAGCGGTACCTGGTCGTGGACATCGGGGGCGGCTCGACCGAGTTCGTCGTCGGCGACCGGCACGTCGAGGCCGCCCGGTCCGTCGACATCGGCTGCGTACGGCTCACCGAGCGCCATGTGCGCAGCGATCCGGCGGCCCCCGAGGAGATCGACGCCATCCGCGTCGACATCCGGGCCGCGCTCGACCTGGCCGAGGAGACCGTCCCGATCCGCTCGGCCGGGACCCTGGTCGGGCTCGCGGGTTCGGTCACCACGGTCGCCGCGATCGCGCTCGGACTCCAGGAGTACGACTCCGAGCGGATCCACCACTCCCGCATCCCGTACGGGAAGGTCGCGGAGATCGTCGACTCGCTGGTCCGCTCCACGCACGCCGAGCGCGCCGCGATCTCCGTGATGCATCCGGGCCGCGTCGACGTCATCGTCTCCGGGGCGCTCGTCCTGCTGGAGATCATGGAGCGGACCGGGGCCCGTGAGGTCGTCGTCAGCGAGCACGACATCCTCGACGGAATCGCACTGTCCGTGGCATAACGGGCACTCGGCGGGGCGTCCGGAATCGGTCCGCCGAGAAAGTTCGTGAAGTTCTTCACAAGGAAAAGGGCCCTGATGGGGGCCGCAGGGGGCCATTGGGGCCTCCAGCGCCCCTGCCGGGGCTCTTTCGTAGGCGTGGAGCCCGGTTCGCTCGATGTTTCCATCGTGTGAATGCACCCCGTGGTTCTGCGTTAACGGGGGCTCTCCAGACCAGTTCAGTAGGGGTGAACAACGTTCACCCCTGCACCTTGGTTCCTTTGCACGACCATGACCTGGGTCACGTGGGCGGCGGAGTGTAGCAGAGGTACCCCCGGAGCTTGTGAAGGGGCGCACGAGCGACCCCCCTGGGAGGGGTGGATACTCGGATGCATGAGCACCACGGAGCGTCCCAGGATCCTCGTAGTAGGCGGTGGGTACGTAGGCCTGTACGCAGCTCGACGCATCCTCAAGAAGATGCGTTATGCGGAAGCGACCGTCACGGTCGTCGACCCGCGCTCGTACATGACGTACCAGCCCTTCCTCCCCGAAGCCGCCGCAGGCAGCATCTCGCCGCGCCATGTCGTCGTCCCGCTGCGACGCGTCGTGCGCGGAGCCGAGGTGCTCACCGGTCGCGTCACCAGCATCGACCAGGACCGCAAGGTCGCCACGATCGCGCCGCTCGTCGGCGAGGCGTACGACCTTCCGTTCGACTACCTGGTCATCGCGATGGGCGCGGTCTCCCGTACCTTCCCGATCCCCGGCCTGGCCGAGCAGGGCATCGGCATGAAGGGCGTGGAGGAGGCCATCGGCCTCCGCAACCACGTCCTGGAGCAGCTCGACAAGGCCGACTCCACGACCAACGAGGAGGTCCGCCGCAAGGCGCTGACCTTCGTCTTCGTGGGCGGCGGCTTCGCCGGCGCGGAGACCATCGGCGAGGTCGAGGACATGGCCCGCGACGCGGCGAAGTACTACACCAACGTGAAGCGCGAGGACATGCGCTTCATCCTGGTCGACGCCGCCGACAAGATCCTTCCCGAGGTCGGTCCGGAGCTGGGCCGCTGGGGCAAGGAGCACCTCGAGGGCCGCGGTGTCGAGATCTACCTCTCGACGTCCATGGACTCCTGCGTCGACGGCCACGTCGTGCTGAAGAACGGCCTCGAGGTCGACTCCAACACCATCGTGTGGACCGCCGGCGTCAAGCCCAACCCGGCGCTCTCCCGCTTCGGCCTCCCGCTCGGCCCGCGCGGCCACGTGGACGCCCAGCCGACCCTCCAGGTCACCGGCACCGACTACATCTGGACCGCCGGCGACAACGCCCAGGTTCCGGACCTCGCCGCCCGCAAGGCCGGTGTGGAGAACGCCTGGTGCCCGCCGAACGCCCAGCACGCGCTGCGTCAGGCGAAGGTCCTCGGCGACAACGTGGTCTCCGGCATGCGGGGCTTCCCGCAGAAGGAGTACAGCCACTCCAACAAGGGCGCTGTGGCGGGCCTCGGCCTCCACAAGGGCGTCGCCATGATCGTCATGGGCAAGATGAAGATCAAGCTCAAGGGCCGGCTCGCCTGGTACATGCACCGTGGCTACCACGGCATGGCCGTGCCGACCTGGAACCGCAAGATCCGCGTCTTCGCCGACTGGACCCTCGCGATGTTCCTGAAGCGCGAGGTCGTCTCCCTCGGTGCCATGGAGACGCCGCGCGAGGAGTTCTACGAGGCGGCCAAGCCCGCCCCGGCTCCCGCCGCCCCGGCGCAGGAGAAGGCCAAGGCCTCCTGACGCGCTGAGAGCAGGACCCGACGTCACCGAAAGGGCCGTCCGCCATCCGTGGTGCGGACGGCCCTTTCGCGTGTTTTTGCCGAGTCGTTGTGCGGCGGCGGGACTGTAATCGCCTACGGACGGTGTTTACGTGGTCACGAGCATTTCTGGGGCACGACATCACGGAGGTGTGCACCATGGCCGACGCCGCATCGCGGCTGACCACTCTCGCGGAGGACCTGCTGGGGTCCCCGCTCCCGGTGCGTCTGCGAGCCTGGGACGGCAGCGAAGCCGGACCCGCGGACGGCCCCGTCCTGATCGTCCGGGAGCGGCGCGCCCTGCGCCGGCTGCTGTGGAGGCCCGGCGAACTGGGCCTCGCGCGGGCCTGGGTGGCCGGTGAGATCGACGTCGAGGGTGATCTCTACGAGGTCCTGGACCGGCTGGCGGGGCTGTTCTGGGAGCGCGGCGAGGAGACCAGGAGCGCCCTGGCGTCCGTACGCGATCCGAAGCTGCGCACCGCGGCCGCGGCGTTCCTGAAGCTGGCGAGACCCCTGCCACCGCCCGCGCCGCCCGCCGAGGAGGTGCGCCGGCGCACCGGATCGCGCCACAGCAAGCGCCGCGACAAGCAGGCGATCAGTCACCACTACGACGTGGGCAACGACTTCTACGAACTGGTCCTCGGGCCGTCGATGGTCTACTCGTGCGCGTACTGGACCGAGGACGGGACCCTGGAGGACGCCCAGCGCGACAAGCTGGACCTCATCGCCCGCAAGCTGAACCTGAAGGAGGGCGACCGGCTCCTCGACGTCGGCTGTGGCTGGGGCTCGATGGCCATGCACGCGGCCCGCGAGTACGGCGCGCGGGTCGTCGGCATCACCCTCTCCCGCGAGCAGGCGACGTACGCCCGCAAGCGGATCGCCGAGGAGGGCCTGACGGACCGGATCGAGATCCGGGTCCAGGACTACCGGGACGTCAAGGACGGGCCGTACGACGCGATCTCGTCCATCGGCATGGCGGAGCACGTCGGCGAGACGCGCTACCGCGAGTACGCCGACGTACTGCACGCCCTGCTCAAGCCCGGCGGCCGGCTGCTCAACCACCAGATCTCCCGCCGCCCCGAGCCGGACGAGGACGCCTACCGGATCGACCCCTTCATCGACGCGTACGTCTTCCCCGACGGCGAACTCGCCCCGATGGGACGCACGCTGACGACGCTGGAGGACGCCGGCTTCGAGGTGCGTGACGTGGAGGCGATCCGCGAGCACTACGCCCTGACGCTGCGCCGCTGGGTGGCCAATCTGGAGGGCGACTGGGCCCGTGCCGTACGGAGCACCTCGCCGGGCCGGGCGCGGATCTGGCGGCTCTACATGGCGGCCTGCGCGGTCTCCTTCGAGCGCAACCGGATCGGTGTGAACCAGTTCCTCGCCGTGAAGACACCGGAGTCGGGGACCTCGGGCGTCGCGCTGCGGCCGCGCGTGTGGAACGAGCGGGCGTGACCGCTGAGCCGCTGCCCTGGTGAGCCGCCGACACGCGAAGGGCCGGACCCCCTCTCGGGGAGCCCGGCCCTTCGCCGTGCGTGCGCTATTCGGTCTTGATGGCCGTCAGCATGTTGAGCTTCGCGGCGCTGCGGGCCGGCCACAGGGAGGCGAGGACGCCGACCAGTCCGGCCAGGACCAGGAAGACCCCGATCCGGTCCCAGGGCAGCACCAGCGCGTAGCCCGGCAGGCTGCTCTTGAACGTCTCGCCGATCGCCCAGCCGAGGAACGAGCCGAGACCGATGCCGACCACAGCGCCGAAGAGCGAGATGACCACGGCCTCCAGACGGACCATCCGCTTCACCCGGCGCCGGTCGAGACCGATCGCCCGCAGCATGCCGATCTCCTGCTGACGCTCGAAGACGGACATGGCCAGGGTGTTCACGACGCCCAGGACCGCGATGATCAGGGCCATCGCCAGCAGGCCGTACATGATGTTCAGGAGCATGTTGATCTGGCCGCCGAACAGGTCACGGATGTCCTTCTGGTCCATGACGGTGATGGCCGGGTTGTCGCCCATGGCCTTCGCGATCGCCTTCTCGTTGGCCGCGGAGGCGCCGCCGTCCATCGAGACGAAGATCTGCGGGATGTACGACTGCTGCTCGTGGGCGATGACGGTCTTCGCGTCGATCACGACCGGCGAGACGAACTCGCTGTCCTCGAAGATCGCGCCGACCGTCAGCTTCCCCTTCTTCTTGTCGCCGAACTCGACCGGCAGCGTGTCGCCGACCTTCCAGCCCTGCTTGGTCGCGGTCTTCTCCGCGACCGCGATCCGCCCCTCGCCGAGCGAGTTCAGCGAGCCCTTCACGGTGTCGAGCTTGATCAGCTTCTCGATGTCGCCGGGGGTGACACCGGAGGCCGAGACGTCCTTGCCCTTGAGCGTGAACCAGCCGGCCAGCTGCGGCGAGACGGCCGTCGCACCGGGGGTCTTCTCGATGGCGGCGAGCGTGTCGGTGTTCATGCCCTCGCCGGAGGCCATGGAGATCATGTAGTCGGCGCGGATCTGCTCCGTCGTCATCTTGTCCAGCGCCGCGCCGACCGTCGTCCCGAGTACGGACAGGCCGGTGACCAGGGTCAGACCGATGGCGAGCGCGGAGGCGGTGGCGCCGGTACGGCGCGGGTTGCGGACCGCGTTGAGGCCGGCGAGCTTGCCGGAGACCCCGAAGAGGCCGACGAACAGCGGGCGGATCAGGGCGATCACCGGGCGGGAGAGCAGCGGGATCAGCACGATCACACCGACGAGGGTGGTGAAGGCGCCGCCCGCGATGTACATCCGGCCGTCGTCGCCGCCGGTGCCGGCGCCGAGCACGATGAGGACCACACCGAGCGCGGTGAGCGCGGCGCCGATCGAGTTGCGGACCACGAGCGACTTGGTCGTCGCCGCGGCGTGGACGCTGCTCATGGCGGCGACCGGCGGGATCTTCGCGGCGCGGCGGCCGGGCAGCCAGGCGGCGAACATGGTGATCAGGACGCCGACGGCGAGCGCGGCGACGAGCGGGGTGGCGCTGAGGACCAGCGGGCCGCCCGGCACCTTCAGGTCGAAGGCGTTCATGCCCGAGCGCAGTCCGACGGCCATCGCGATGCCGAGGCCGTAGCCGACGACCGAGGCGACCAGGCCGACCAGTCCGGCCTCGACGAGAACGGAGCGGGTGATCTGCTTGCGCGAGGCGCCGACGGCGCGCATCAGCGCGAGTTCCCTGGTGCGCTGGGCGACCAGCATGGTGAAGGTGTTGGCGATCAGGAAGACGCCGACGAAGAGGGCGATGCCGGCGAAGCCGAGCAGCACCTGCTTCAGCGCGCCGAGCCCGGCCTCGATGTCCTTGGCCTGCTGGTCGGCGAGCGCCTGGCCGGTCTGGGCCGTGGCGGCCTTCGGGACGACCTTCAGGACCTCGTCCAGAAGCTTGTCGGCGTCCGTGCCGGGCGTCGCGGCGATGGTGGCGCTGCGGTAGAAGCCCTCCTTCACGAACTGCTTCTGCGCGACGGAGTTGTCGAAGAGGACCAGGCTGCCTCCGGCGCTGACCGCGCCGTCCTCGGTGGTGAAGACACCGGAGAGGGTGTACTCCTTCACCGGGCCGTTGGTGGCCACGCGGACGCGGTCGCCCACCTGGTAGCCGCCCTTGGCCGCGGTGTCCTTGTCGAGCGCGACCTGCCCGTCCTCGACCGGGCCGGCGCCCTCGACGAAGTCGTACGCCCGGTCCTTGCCGTCGGCGCCCGGGGCGAAGTTGGTGCCCTTGTTGGACCAGCCGACGCCGATCAGCTTGCCGTCCTTGTCGGGCACGCCGGCGAAGCCGTCGACCCGTCCGGTGACGGAGTCGACGCCGTCGAGCCTGCCGAGGCGGTCGACGACGCTCTGGGAGAGGCCGGGCTCCTTGGCGGCCTCCGCCGGGTTCGGGTAGTGCTCGACGGCGACGGCCACGTCGTCGTAGCTCTTGGCCGACTGGCTGCGGAAGGCCTGGGAGAGGGTGTCGGTGAAGACCAGGGTGCCGGAGACGAAGGCGACGCCGAGCATGACGGCGAGCACGGTCATCAGCAGCCGGGCCTTGTGCGCGAGCACGTTGCGCAAGGCGGTACGGAACATGTGTGTGTCCTGGGGTGGGAGCCCCCGTGTGGGGGGCGGAACGTCGAAGGGCCGCGGACCGGGGCGTCAGCCCCGGGGGTGCCTCAGCTCGTGCGGCCCTTGGCGTCGAAGGCCTTCATGCGGTCCAGCACGCCGTCCGCCGTCGGGGCGATCATCTCGTCGACGATCCGGCCGTCCGCGAGGAAGATCACCCGGTCCGCGTAGGACGCGGCGACCGGGTCGTGGGTGACCATGACGACCGTCTGGCCCAGTTCCCGTACCGAGTTGCGCAGGAAGCCCAGGACCTCGGCGCCCGAGCGCGAGTCCAGGTTTCCGGTCGGCTCGTCACCGAAGATGATCTCGGGGCGCGAGGCCAGCGCGCGGGCCACGGCGACGCGCTGCTGCTGACCGCCGGAGAGCTGCGTGGGGCGGTGGCTCAGCCGGCCGGACAGGCCGATCATGTCGATGACCTTCTCCACCCACTGCTTGTCGGGCTTGCGGCCCGCGATGTCCATCGGCAGCGTGATGTTCTCCATCGCCGTCAGTGTCGGCAGCAGGTTGAAGGCCTGGAAGATGAAGCCGATCTTGTCCCGGCGCAGCTGCGTGAGCTGCTTGTCCTTGAGGGTGCCGAGCTCGGTCTCGCCGAGGCGCACCGATCCGGAGCTGAAGGAGTCCAGGCCCGCGACGCAGTGCATCAGGGTCGACTTGCCGGAGCCGGAGGGGCCCATGATCGCGGTGAACTCGCCCTGCCGGAAGTCCACGGTGACCCGGTCCAGGGCGACCACCTGGGTCTCGCCCTGTCCGTAGACCTTCGAGAGATCCGTGGCGCGGGCGGCCACCGCGGTGGCGCGGGAGACGGTGGGGGTGGTGGTCACGAGGGACTCCTGTCACTGCGAGGTGTTCGGGAACCACTCCATCGTGTCGAGCGCTGAGGCCCGGGTCGTCCGCCCACATGCCCGTTCCCGGGGGCGACTCGAGTCGGACCGGGAGGGCGGGGTCTCCTCCTGAGGTATGACGGGACCCCTGAGGGGCCGGTACCCCGGGGGAGTGTGCCGCTCCGGGCGTGTCCAGGCGGCGACTTTCCGTCATTCCGGTGGCCGGGCCTTTGCGGCCGGAACCCCTGTCACACTCCGTCAGACCAGGCCCCACCTGCACTGACGCACACTCAGGCGTCAATAAAATAAGACAACATCGGGTCGGCGTTCCGCTGAACGAGCGACGCATCCCGATAGGCTCATGTGCCGACGCGGAGCCGCGCGCCATGCCCGGATGGTGGAATGCAGACACGGCGAGCTTAAACCTCGCTGGCCTTCGGGCCGTACCGGTTCGAGTCCGGTTCCGGGCACAGCTCACCGCCGTCGCCCCCGGCGTCTCCCTAACGATCTCGGAAAGATCCTCCCCGAGCACTAGGGAGTTTCTTTTGCTTCCCGATTACTCTTGACGCAAGGCCGCGCAGTGCGGCCATGGAGGAGTGAGATGAGGAGCAGTAACCCGGTCTTCTCGCGACGGGGGTTCAGCCGCGACAACGGCCACGCCGGCTTCACACCGCCGCCGCAGCCGCAGGCCGGGGGCCCCGCCGTCGGAACCAACCCGTACGCACAGGGCGCGGCGAACCCGTACGCGACCAACCCGTACGCCCAGGACACCCAGCTCGGCGCCCCTGAGCAGGCCCGCGGCAACGTGATGACCATCGACGACGTCGTGAGCCGTACGGCCATGACGCTCGGCACGGTCGTGATCTTCGCCGCGCTGTCGTGGATCGTCATGCCGGTCGACCCGGAGAACCTCGGCAAGTCCTACGGGGTGGCCATCGGCGCCGCCTTGGTGGCCTTCGTCCTGGCGATGGTCCAGTCGTTCAAGCGCAAGCCGTCGCCTGCGCTGATCCTTGCCTACGCGGCGTTCGAGGGCTTCTTCCTCGGCGTCATCTCCGCCGCGGTCTCGACCTACATCTCTCCCGGTGTGGTCGCGCAGGCGGTGCTCGGCACGATGGCGGTCTTCGCCGGTGTGCTGATCGCGTACAAGATGCGCTGGATCCGCGTCACGCGCCGCTTCTACGGCTTCGTGATGGCGGCCGCGATCGGCTTCATCCTGCTGATGGCGGTCAACGCGATCTTCTCGCTCTTCGACGGCGCCGGTGACGGCCTGGGCTTCCGCAGCGGCGGCCTCGGCATCCTCTTCGGCGTCATCGGCATCATCCTCGGTGCCTGCTTCCTCGCCCTGGACTTCAAGCAGGTCGAGGACGGCGTGAACTACGGCGCCCCGCGCGAGGAGTCCTGGCTGGCGGCCTTCGGCCTCACCCTGACCCTGGTGTGGATCTACCTGGAGATGCTGCGTCTGCTGTCGATCCTGCAGGGCGACGACTGACGCACGCGAGGTGCGCACGCAACGGCGCACAGGCGAGTGTGACGAAGGGCCCGTCCGGCTTCCGCCGGGCGGGCCCTTCCGCGTCCGCGAGAGGGCCGAGGGGCCACGGGGCGGTGCTCGGGCGGCGCGGTCAGCCCCGGAGCGCCGCGTCCAGGAGGACCCGGGCCGCGGCCTTCGCCTGCGCCGCCGGGGCGGGCGAGCCGTCGATGCCCGCGACGACCATGGCGCCGTTGGCCAGCAGCGCCAGCTGGTCGGCCAGCTCCCCGGGCGCCCCGAGGGCGGCGGTCTGCTCGGCGAAGTACCCCCGCAGGGCCTGCTTGTGTCCGCGGGCGATGTCGGCGATGTCCGGTGAGATGCCACCCATCTCGCCGAAGGTGTTGATGAAGGCGCAGCCGCGGAAGCCGGGGTCGGCGAACCGCTCGCCGAGGTGGTCGAAGACCGCCAGGACGCGCTCGTACGGGGTGGTGGCGTGGGCGGCTCCGTGGGCGGCGATGGCCTCGCGCGCGGCGCTGTCGCGGCGGTTCAGCACCGCCCACACCAGATGGTCCTTGGACGGGTAGAGCTGGTAGAGGCGCTTGAGCGAGACGCCCGACGCGGAGCGGATGGCGTCCATGCCGACCGCCTGCACCCCGCGCTCGTCGAACAGCTCCTCGGCGGCCTCCAGCAGCCGCGCCTCGGCGGTTTCGGCGTCCATGGTCTGCATGGTCCGATCACCCCTCGCGTGAGAGAACCATCGTTCTCCCACTCTACCGGGGGTGAGGGGCCCGTGCCGGGCCCCTCACCGGACGCCGGTTCGGGCGACGCGGGCGCCGCCGACGAGGGCGGCAGGCGTCAGAGCAGTCGACGGGCCGCCCGTCGAAGGTCGTACTCGTGGATGATCGCCTTCGCGTGGCCGTACGCGAGGTCGTGCTCGCCCCGGAGCCAGCTGACCTTTTCCTCGAAGCGCACGAGGGAGGGGCCTTCCTCGACGGTGCGGAGCCAGTCGGAGATCTCACGACCGGTGCAGTGCGGGATGCGGGCGAGCAGGTTGCGGTGGGTCTCTTCGGAGAATGCGTGGGACATCGGCGCCTCCGGACGCGTGTTGCCGTGTGCTCCTTCCCGACACCGTGCCCGAGCCTCGGCGCGTTGGCAACAGTGCGTGGAGGGCGCGTAGGGTCGCGGAGTGCTCGATACGACTGAACTGACCGCCGCCGTCGAGCGGTTCGCCGACCGGCTCCGGGCCGCCCCGCAGAGCCGCCTCCAGCGTGGCGCGGCCGCCGAAGGGCTCGACCTGGCCCGGCGGTTGGCGCTGTGGGCGCAGCGGATCGAGGAGCCGGAGGCGGTGGGGGACGAGGGCGGCCGGATCATGCCGGACGCGGGCGTCTTCGCCGTCGCCGACCAACTGCTCGTCGCGGGAACGGATCTGGCGGAGGCTCTGCGAACGGCCCCGGCCGGCTCCCGGGAAGGGGAACTGGGCGAGGCCGTGAGGCTGGTGCGGGACGCGGCGGCGCGCTCGGGGCTGTAGGGCGCTGTGGCCCCCCGGTGCGGCCGCCGGGCGGGTCAGAGCGAGGCGATCACGCGGTCGGCGAGGATGTAGACGTTCTCGTCGTCCGCCTCTCCGAAGGAGAAGGTCAGGGCGTACGCGCCCGAGACGCCGGAGCCGCCGAGGAGGACCGGCGTACGCCCGGCGCGCAGGGCCTCGGCGAGGCGCTCCGCGGTCTCGCGGTGGCCGGGGGTCATGCAGAGCGTGGTGCCGTCGGCGAAGACGTACACGTCGAGCGTGCCGAGCGGGCCGGGGCGCACGTCGGTCAGCGCGGTGCCCGTGTCGGCCAGCTCCTCGAGGCGCGACACGGTGCGCTCGTGGTCGGTGACGACCGGCGTCTGCACCGGGACGAAGTCCGGGTGCGAGGGGTGGCGACGGCGGGCCGCGGCGAGCTCGGGGGAGTCCTCCGCGTACTCGGTCAGCTCGGGGAACTCCTCCAGGACGCTGTCGACGCCGGTGCCGTCGAGCGCGGCGGCCTCGGCCTCCATCGCCTCCAGGGCCATGGCCTCCAGGCCCGCGAAGTCCGCCTGGCGCGGCACGTAGAAGGGGCCGCCGTCCTCGGCGGGGCCGCCGAGGCCGCCCAGCAGGGAGGGCGCGTCGGCCGCGTCACGGGCTTCCTGGGCCGCCCAGAAGGCACGCGCCTCGGCGAGCTCGCGCTCGCGCTCCTCGGCGAGTGCCTCGGCGACCGCGGCCCGTATCTCCGCGGCGGGCGTCTCCCTGGCGTGCGGGACGGACACACCGCGCGCGGCGGCGAGTTCGCCACGCAGGGCGACGACCTGCTTACGGAGACCGTGGGCAGCGTGCAGGGCGGCGGCGCCCACGGCCGTGGCGGCGGCCGTGGTCACCAGCAGGGCAAGAGACATGGCGCTCACTGACGTACTCCCGATTCCGAGTCGATCCCCCCGACTTCCTACATCAGCTTGTCCTGGGAGTGCGCCCCCTGTCAGTGCATTACGTCACGAAATGGACAGGTATTTGGGCCGGGTGTTTAGTCCCGAAACTACTGTGACCTGCGGGAACGACTCTCCCCCGGGACATAGGTCACATCCTGGGGGAGATTCGGTCACGGCTGGGACGCGGGGCGGTTGGATCCCGTGTCAGATGGCCATGGGAGCGCTGCCGCGCGCCCCCGTGGCAGGTTCAGCCCGGAACTAGCTCAGCCGCTCGATGACCATGGCCATGCCCTGGCCGCCGCCGACGCACATGGTCTCCAGGCCGAACTGCTTGTCGTGGAACTGCAGGCTGTTGATCAGCGTGCCGGTGATGCGGGCGCCGGTCATGCCGAAGGGGTGGCCGACGGCGATGGCGCCGCCGTTGACGTTCACCTTGTCCAGGTCCAGACCCAGGTCCTGGTAGGACGGGATGACCTGGGCGGCGAAGGCCTCGTTGATCTCGGCCAGGTCGATGTCGTCGATCGTCAGGCCGGCGCGCTTGAGGGCCTGCTTGGAGGCCTCGACCGGGCCGAGGCCCATGATCTCGGGGGAGAGGCCAGAGACGCCGGTGGAGACGATGCGGGCGAGCGGGGTCAGGCCCAGCTCGCGGGCCTTCGTGTCGGACATGATCACGAGCGCGGCGGCGCCGTCGTTGAGCGGGCAGCAGTTGCCGGCGGTGACCAGGCCGTCGGGGCGGAAGACGGGCTTGAGGCCCTGCACGCCCTCCAGCGTGACGCCCGCGCGCGGGCCGTCGTCCGTGGAGACGACCGTGCCGTCCGGGGTCGTGACCGGGGTGATCTCACGCTCCCAGAAGCCGTTCTTGATGGCCTGCTCGGCGAGGTTCTGGGACCGTACGCCGAACTCGTCCATCTCCTGGCGGCTGATGCCCTTCCAACGCGCCAGGTTCTCGGCGGTCTGGCCCATGGCGATGTACGCGTCGGGGACGAGGCCGTCCTCGCGCGGGTCGTGCCAGCTGGAGCCCTCGGAGGCGGCGACGGCGGCGGTGCGGGCCTCGGCGTCGGCGAAGAGGGGGTTGTGCGTGTCGGGCAGGGAGTCCGAGTTGCCCTTCGCGAAGCTGGAGACCATCTCGACACCGGCGGAGATGAAGACGTCGCCCTCGCCCGCCTTGATGGCGTGCAGCGCCATGCGCGAGGTCTGGAGCGAGGAGGAGCAGTAGCGCGTGATCGTGCAGCCGGGGAGGTGGTCCATCCCCATCTGGACGGCGACGATCCGGCCCAGGTTGTTGCCCTGCTCGCCACCGGGGAGGCCGCAGCCGAGCATCAGGTCGTCGATGTCGCGCGGGTCGAGCTCGGGGACCTTGGCGAGGGCGGCCTGGATGATCGTGGCGGTGAGGTCGTCGGGCCGCAGGTCCTTCAGGGAGCCCTTGAAGGCCCGGCCGATCGGGGAGCGGGCGGTCGAGACGATGACGGCTTCGGGCATCACGGCTCCAGGAGGGTGCGGGGTGGACGGACTGAAAGGGAAGTTACCTGCACGTACGGCACGGGTCACCGCCCGGGCGGTGTGACGCGGACCTCTTTTCTAAGCGCCCGCTCAGCCCTCTGACGTCCATCTCCCCCGCACCACCCCTCCCCGAAACCCCCAGGGGGCCTCGCCGCCCGGTGAGGACCTCCCGGCCCGGCGGGGAGCGGGAAGGCCCTCACCGGGCCCGGCGGGAGCGGGGACGCCCCCTCGGGGGCCGGGGGCGGTCCTCCTCGGCCCCTCAGGGCCTGTGGGCCTCCTCCGGAGACGTGGCCGGATCCGGGGCCGAGGCCGGCTCCGCGAGGCGCCGCCGGCGGCGGTGCTTGAGCAGGGCCCAGGGCGCCCGCGCCCCCGTGACCTCCGTACCGGCCTCCCTCGCCGCCTCCGCCGCCGCCTTCGCTACCGGCAGCATGTCCTCGTGACGGTCCGGCTCCAGACGGTCGGTGTCCGGCCACACGCCGAGCACCGCGCACACCGTCGGCAGCACGGCCATCGCCGCCGTCGCGTACCCCTCCGCCGACGGGTGGTAGTTGTCCGCCCCGAACATCTCCCGCGGGTTCGCCGCGAACTCCGGGCCCAGCAGATCGCCCAGCGACACCGTCCGGCCGCCCTGCTCCACCACCACGATCGTCTGCGCCGCCGCCAGCTGCCGCGACACCCGGCGCGCCAGCCACCGCAGCGGCTGGTAGACCGGCTCGATCGTCCCGAGGTCCGGGCAGGTCCCCACGACCACCTCCGCCCCCGCCGTCCGCAGCCGCCGCACCGCCGCCGCGAGCAGCCGCACCGACTCCGTCGCCGGCATCCGGTGCGTGACGTCGTTCGCACCGATCATGATCACGCCCACGTCCGGCGGCCCCGACGGGGACGACAGCAGCAGCGACACCTGACGTTCCAGATCGTCCGAGCGCGCCCCCGGCAGGGCCACGTTCCGCAGCACCACCGGCCGCTCCGCCACCGCGGCCAGGCCCGAGGCCAGCAGCGCCCCCGGGGTCTGCCCCGAGCGCCGCACCCCCTGGCCCGCCGCCGTCGAATCACCCAGAAGGGCCAGCCTCAGAGGGACCGAGCCGGGATCCGAGGCCGCGAACGAGCGCCCGTACAGCCCGTCCGCCCCCGGCGGCAGGGGCGCCACCCCACCCCCCACGTTCCGCTTCGCCAGCTGCACCTCGGCCAGGAGAACGCCCACGGCCGCCGCACCGAGCAGCCCGATGCCGCCGCCTCCGTACGCCGCGCCCGCCGCGATCCGCCGTGCCACCCTCGCCCTCGACATGGGGGCAGTCACCTCCTTCAAGCCGTTCAGGATCTAACTGCCCCGTAACCCGCTCCGACTACGCATACGCTGGACGCACCATTACGGAGACCCCGGAGATTACGGTGCAATTCCACGACTCGATGATCAGCCTCGTCGGCAACACCCCGCTGGTGAAGCTCAACAACGTCTCGGCGGGAATCCAGGCGACCGTCCTGGCCAAGGTCGAGTACTTCAACCCCGGCGGCTCGGTCAAGGACCGCATCGCCCTGCGCATGATCGAATCGGCCGAGGAGAGCGGGGCGCTCAAGCCCGGCGGAACCATCGTCGAGCCCACATCCGGGAACACCGGTGTCGGTCTTGCGATCGTGGCCCAGCAGAAGGGCTACAAGTGCATCTTCGTCTGCCCCGACAAGGTGTCCACGGACAAGATCAACGTGCTGCGGGCGTACGGCGCCGAGGTCGTCGTCTGCCCCACCGCCGTCGACCCCGAGCACCCCGACTCGTACTACAACGTGTCCGACCGCCTCGTCCGTGAGACCCCGGGCGCCTGGAAGCCGGACCAGTACTCCAACCCGAACAACCCCCGCTCCCACTACGAGACCACCGGTCCCGAGCTGTGGGAGCAGACGGAGGGGAAGATCACCCACTTCGTCGCCGGCGTCGGCACCGGCGGCACCATCTCCGGCACCGGCAACTACCTCAAGGAGGTCTCCGGCGGCTCGGTGAAGGTGATCGGCGCCGACCCCGAGGGCTCCGTCTACTCCGGCGGCTCCGGCCGGCCGTACCTGGTCGAGGGCGTCGGTGAGGACTTCTGGCCCACCGCCTACGACCGGAACGTCGCCGACGCGATCGTTCCGGTGTCCGACAAGGACTCCTTCCAGATGACCCGCCGTCTCGCCAAGGAGGAGGGCCTGCTCGTCGGCGGCTCCTGCGGCATGGCGGTCGTGGCCGCGCTCGAGGTCGCCAAGGAGCTCGGCCCGGACGACGTCGTGGTCGTGCTGCTGCCGGACTCCGGCCGCGGCTACCTGTCCAAGATCTTCAACGACGAGTGGATGGCCGACTACGGCTTCCTGGAGGACACCTCCTCCGCCACCGTCGCCGACGTGCTGCGGCACAAGGAGGGCGTCATGCCCTCCCTCGTCCACATGCACCCGGAGGAGACGGTCGGCGAGGCCATCGAGGTGCTGCGGGAGTACGGCGTCTCGCAGATGCCGATCGTGAAGCCGGGCGCCGGTCACCCGGACGTCATGGCGGCGGAGGTCGTCGGCTCGGTCGTCGAACGAGAGCTCCTGGACGCGCTGTTCACCAAGCGGGCGTCCCTGGAGGACCCGCTGGAGCGCCACATGAGCGCGCCGCTGCCGCAGGTCGGCTCGGGCGAGCCCGTCGCCGACCTGATGTCCGTGCTCGGCGAGTCGGCGGACGCGGCGATCGTGCTGGTCGAGGGCAAGCCGACGGGTGTGGTCAGCCGGCAGGACCTGCTGGCGTTCCTGGCGAACGGCGGGGCGAAGGGCGTCGCGAAGTAGCGCGAAGCGTGATCGAGCGGGCGTTCGCGCAATCGGTACGAGCGCGACACGTACGCGCAGCACCCGCTTAACACGCGTCCGGCACATTGTTCCTTGTCGGCGTCGAGGACTACGGAGCGGCTCCCGGACCTCCTGACGACGCCTTCCGGACGCGAGACCGGCCCTGACCCGGGCCCGTGTCCCTCGCGGGGACCGCCGTCGTCCCGCCCCCCAGCGATGGGGGTGCGGCGGTCCCCGCGCACATCTCTTTCCGGGGCCGGGAGGTTCGGGCCCGGTCCCCGCGGTACTCGGGCCCGGTCCTTTGCGGTACTCGGCCCCGGTGCCTTGCGGTACTCGGGCCCGGTCCCTGCGGTACTCGGGCCCCGGTGCCTGCGGTACTCGGGCCCCGGTGCCTTGCGGTACTCGGGCCCGGTCCCCGCGGTACTCGGGCCCGGTGCCTTGCCGTACTCGGAAAACGGTCCCGTGCGGTACTCGGGCTCCGGCCCAGGGCTGCCCGCCCTCGCCGCGACGGGCTATCGGTCCTCATCGTCCTGGCGGCGCGCGAAGCGCCGTTCCAGGCCGCGGGTCGCGTGGACGAAGTTCACGCCGACGATGCCGATCCAGGCGACGATCAGGCCTTCGAGGTCCGCCTGGGTCACGGCGATCGCGGAGAGCGGGATCGCCAGGAGCAGCGAGATGATGCCGAAGCCGTAGCGCTCGCCGAAGCCCTCCGGGCCCGTGCCCGGCGGGCGGACGCCCCGGGCCGTCGCCACCTGCGCTTCGGCCGTGCGGCGGCGGACCTGGCGGTCGATCGTCGTCTCCAGGCTCTGTTCCACCTTGCCGAGGAAGGACTCGATGAGCGCGGCCTCGTACTCCGCGCCCAGCTCCCGCCGGACGTGCAGTGTGGCGTCCAGCTCGTTCTTCAACTCGTCGGTGCGGGCGGGGTCGCGGCTGTCCATACTCGTCACGGTAGGGAGCGTCGGCCCCACGTGTCAGTAGGGGTATCCCCCGCATTTCTTGCCCTCCTGCATATCTTCATGCAGAGTTCACGGTGAATGAATAGGCGGAAGGGGACGGCGTGAGCGACAGCCCGGCCGGACGGCTGCAGGCGCTCTTCGAGGGGCATCGGCTGACACCGACACAGCGGCGGATCGCGCACTGCATGGTGCGCCGCGCCGGCGACGTGGCGTTCCTGTCCAGCGTGGAGCTGGCCGACCTCGCCGGCGTCAGTCAGCCCTCCGTGACCCGGTTCGCCGTCGCTCTGGGCTTCGACGGCTACCCTGCCCTCCGCCGACATCTGCGCGAGGTCGCCCCCGCGGGGGAGGCCTCGGAGCAGGCCGGCGAGCACAACGAGTACCAGCAGGCCGTCCTCGCCGAGATCGAGAACCTGCGCCACCTCGCCGAGCTCCTCGCCGATCCCGCGCCCGTCGCCCGCGCAGGCCGGCTGCTCGCGGCCTCGCGGCCGCTGCCCGTCCTCGGGCTGCGGGCCGCCTCCTCGCAGGCGCGCGGCTTCGCGTACTTCGCCGCCAAGGTCCACCCCGACGTCCGCCTCCTCGACGAGGGCGGCTCGATGCTCACCGACCGGGTCGACGCGGCGGTACGGGCCGGGGCCACGGCCCTGCTCTGCTTCGCGCTGCCCCGACACCCCCGCGAGGTCGTCGAGGCCCTGGAGTACGCCCGGGGCGCCGGACTGACCGTGGTGACGGTCGCAGAGTCGGCGTTCGCGCCCGTCGCCGCCCACAGCGACCTGCTCATCCCGGCCGCCGTCGGCACCGGGCTCGCCTTCGACACGGCCTGCGCCCCGATGCTGCTCGGCCGCGTGCTCCTCGAAGCCATGGCGGACGAACTGCCCGACGCCCAGGCGCGCCTGGAGGAGTTCGACACCAAGGCGGCGGCTCGCGGCCTCTTCGTGGACTAGCGCCTGTCCTTCGGATCAGAGTTCCAGGTCGTTCTCCAGCTTCTTCAGCTGGTGACGCGCCATCGCCAGGTTCGCCCGGTCCTTGAACAGCGCCAGGTACAGGAACAGCCCGTTCTTTCCCCGCCCCTTCAGCAGACGGATGATGTGGTACTGCGTGCCGAGGGTGATCAGGATGTCCTCGATCTCGTCCTGGAGCCCCAGCATCTCCATCGTCCTGACCTTGGCGCGGACCACGTCCGTGTTGCCGGCCGCCGCCACGGTGAGGTCGAGGTCCTTGCCGCCGCCGATGGTGCCGAGCGCCATTCCGCTGGTGTAGTCGACCAGAGCGGCGCCGATGGAGCCTTCGATGGACGCGGCTTCCTTGAGGACGGTCTCGGTGTTCGCCATGGGTGTCGCACTTCCTTTTCCGGTTTCGGTTCTCGTTCGGTTTCGGTTCTTCGATCGGTCTTCGATCGGTCTTCAGGTCCGGTCGGGGCCGCTCAGGGGGCCGGTCCCGGGGCGCGGCTATGTCTGGTGCCGGTTCAGGTCCTTGCGCTCCAGCGCGCCGTCGACCAGCTCGCCTATCCGGGCACTGGACCGCCGCGCCTCGAGATGGAGCCGGCCCACGTTGATCCGGGGCTCGGCGAGCAGCGTGAGCACGGCGGAGCCGCCGGCCGCGTACGTGGCGACGTAACCGTTCTCGCCCCGGACGAGCAGCTCACGGAAGCCGCCCTGTCCGGTCGACTCGCACAGTCGCTGGGTCACGCCGAGGGCAGCCGCGGTCAGCGCGGCCACCCCCTCCGCCTCCGTGGAAGCGGTGTCATGGGCGAGCACCAGGCCGTCCGCGCTCGCCGCGAGCGCCCCGGTCAGCTGGGGCAGCCGGGCCCGCAGCCGTCTCAGCTCGCCGAGTACCTCGGCTTCTGCCGACATCAGTTGTCTCCTCTCGGCGCGCAGGCGCAGGGCACGCCTCATCACAGACTTGCCTCCAGGGCGTCGCGGAGCCGGCGCAGCAGGGTGATGTCCGGATCGGCCGCGACCTCGCCGACCCAGGCGGGTAAGGCGGGCGGTGCGGCTTCCACGGGGTCGGGCGGGGTCTCCACGAGGCCGGCGGCGGCGAGCCGGCGGACGTCGAGAAGCGTGTGGAAGGCCGGACGGCCCAGCCGGCGCGCGATGTCCGCGGGCGTACGTGTCCCGTCGGCCGCCGCGAGCAGCGCCCGCTGGCGCAGGCTCACCGTCTGCCCGGGGGCGGGGGTGCGGGCGACGACCGGGGCGGCGTCCACCGCCGCGTACGGCCAGACGCTGTCCAGCAGTTCGCGGCGGCGTACCGTCTCGCGCTCGACGGCCTCGGTCGAGACCGGGCGCACCGCTCCGAACCAGTGGGACACGCCGTAGCGGAAGCGGGTCGGGCCGGTGGCGGGGCCCAGGGCGAAGAACGCCGCGTCGAAGACCGCGCCGAGGTGACAGATCTCCAGCTCGCCGTCGTGCAGCCGGCCGCTCTCCACCAGGAACCTGCCGACCTCGCGGCGCGCCCCGGCCCGGTTGACGGCCTCGTCCCAGCGCTCGCGGGCCAGCCGTCCGCCGGCCGTCAGCAGGACGTCGAGTCCGGGGGCGGCCGGGCTCTCTGCGTGCACGACGCGGCCGTCGACGAGGTAGAGCGTTCCGTGGTCGCGCAGCAGGGCGCCGGTCGCGCGCTCGGCGGCCAGCCGGACGAGCATGGGGGAGACGGTCATCCGAGCACCAGCCTCTCGGCGAGGTCGCGGAGTCTGAGCCGGGCGAGCGCGAGGTTGCCGGTGTCCCGGTCCAGCCACACGTGCAGGAAGACGCTGCTGTCGAAGGCGGTGTCGACGAATCGCAGCACGTGATAGCCGCTGCGGGTGCTGACGATCAGATCCTCCACGGGCGGACCCTTGGTCAACCCGCCGTCTGAGGTGGCGGTTTCGGTACGCTGTCCCATGGCTGGGGCGGACGCCGCGGCCGCGGTTCCGGTCGCTGCCGGGGAGCCGGCCGTGCCGGTGCCCGGGAAGGTGGCCGGGTTCGCGCGCGGCGCCAGGACGACGGCCGTGGTCGGTGCGGCGACGCCGGCGAAGGAGTCGTACTCCGCCGCCGCGCGGGCCAGTTCGGCCGCCTCCGCCGCCGTGGTCTCGTGGTCGCCGACCGGCGACTCGCCCGCCGCGCCGAGGGCGAGCCCGCTGGTCCAGTCGACCAGCCAGGCTCCGCGCGCGCCTGGCAGGCTCATGGCCTCCAGCAGGCACTCGTCGATTCCGGGCACGCGGACTCCCCTCCCGATGCAGCGTGCGGGCGTACGGCAGTGACCGTGACGCTACTCAACGTTCCCGCCGGGGGGAGGAGTTCTGGCATTTTCCATCGGAACATGCCGCTCGCTTGCTTGAATTCGCCCCTGGGTCCGCGGCCGTCCTTCCCCAGGGGCCTCCGTGTGCCTCGGAAGGGCTGTCGCGCCTCAGTCCTCCCCGCGCACGCGCAGGACGGCCCTGTTCACCACCCACAGCCCGATCCCGATGGCGAGCAGGATGCCGGCCCGGACGTACACGTCCGCCGACCGGTCGGCGAGCGGGCTCGCCAGGATCAGGGCCGTGACGGCGCCGATGACCGGGAGCGCCGTCGGCGCACGGAAGTGGGCGTGGTCCACCCTGTCCCTGCGCAGCACCAGGACGGCGATGTTGACCACGGCGAAGACGCAGAGCAGGAGGAAGGCCGTGGTGTCGCCGAGACCCTCGATCTCGCCCGTGGCCACCAGGCCGATGGTCAGGACGGTCGCGAAGACGATGCCGGTGAGAGGGGTGCGGCGGTGCTTCAGGACCTTGCCCATCACGCGCGGCAGGACCCGTTCGTTGGCGAGGCCGTAGCAGAGCCGGGAGGCCATCATGATGTTGATGAGCGCGGAGTTCGTGACGGCGAAGAGGGCGATCAGCGCGAAGAGTTTCGGCGGGAAGTCGACCCCGCCGGCCTTCACGACCTCCAGGAGCGGCCCGCTGGAGCTCTCCAGGACCTCGTGGTCGACGAGGAGCGAGGAGACCAGGGCGACCAGGACGTAGACGGTGCCGGTGACGGCGACGCCGATGAAGATGGCCCGGGGGAAGGTGCGGACCGGATCCTGCGTCTCCTCCGCCATGTTGACGGAGTCCTCGAAGCCGACGAAGGCGAAGAAGCCGAGCGCGGTGGCCCCCAGCACGCTCGTGATCAGAGCGTATCCGCTGCCCGACGCCTCGAACTCGCCGAGCCGCGACGGCTCCCCGTCACCGCTCAGGACGGCCCAGGCCCCGATCCCGAGAATGATCAGCAGCCCCGTGACCTCCACGAGTGTGAGGACGACGTTCGTCTTCACGGACTCCGACACTCCGCGCAGGGCGAGACAGGCGAGGGCGAGGACGAAGACGATCGCGATGAGCGTGGCGGGGATCGCGTCCGTGAACTCCTGGAAGTAGTCCCCGCTGAAGGCGCGGGCCGCCGCGCTCGCGGAGGAGAGCCCCGAGCACATCACCATGAACGCGACGATGAAGGTGAGGAAGGGGACCTTGAACGCCTTCTGCGTGTAGAGCGCGGCGCCCGCCGCCTTCGGGTACTTGCCGACCAGCTCCACGTACGACGCGGCCGTCAGCAGCGCGACGACGAAACCGATCACGAAGGGCAGCCAGAGCGCACCGCCGACCTTGCCCGCGACCTTGCCGGTCGTCGCGTAGATCCCGGTGCCCAGAATGTCGCCGATCACGAAGAGGATCAGCAGCTTGGGCCCGATGGCGCGTTTGAGCGCGGGCTCCCCGGTCGTCCCGGACCGCTCGGCCGCGGGCTCGTCGGATCGTGATGTCGTGGTCATGGGCGCCTCTCGTCGTCGTCGAGAGAACGCCTGCCCGGGTGCCCGTCACCTGATGCCCGCCGCACTGTCACTCGTACGGGCGAACGTATGTGCGGACGAGGGTCAGTGGCGGCGCTCCACCGAGGCCGCCACGTCGTCCAGGTCCTTCGCGAGCGCCCGGCTCGCCGCCTTGGCGCCCAGGCCGCTCAGCAGCCTGGCGACGAACCCCAGGCGGTTCCCCTCGGCAGGGCCTCCCGAGAACGTCATCCGCACCACGGTCCCCCCGTCCCCCTCGGGGCGGAGCGCGATCTCGGAGACGTAGTGCATGCCGTGCGAGTCGGCCACCGTCACATAGCGGTCCGGCGCCTCGGCCTCGGTCACGGTCATCTCCTCCGTGGCCTGCTTGCCGAACATGGTCCGGGTCTCGCGCCAGCGTGTGCCGACGCCGAAGGTGCCCTCGGTGAGCACCTCGACCTTGTCCACGCCGCTGAGCATGCGCTCCATGCCCCGCAGGTCCGTCATCGCCTCCCAGACCGGTCCTGGGGGCGCCTGGATCCGGCGTTCGACGACGATGCTCTTCATGGCCATGGCTCCATGGAAGCACCGGGGTCCGACAGTCGCCTCCGTTGTCAGCCCAGGAGTGCGTCCGCGCTGTCGCCGCCCGCCTCGGCGACGATCTCGTCCATGCTCTGCGCGGGCCGCACGGTCGAGAACGAGACACCGCCGTCGCCGTCCTGGACCGTGAAGCCGTGGACCGCCGGCCGGGGCAGGCTGTTGTACGCGTAGTGGTGGGCGAAGTAGTACGCGCCGGTGTCAGGCACCGCCACGACGTCGTCCGGCCGCAGCAGCGGCAGCGGGCGCGCGGTGGCGAGCAGGTCCCCCGCGAAGCAGGCGGGTCCTGCGACGTCCTGGACGGTCTCCTCCCCGTCGTGGAGCCTGCCCTCGGCGTCGTAGGCGAGGACGCGCAGCGGCCAGGAGGCCGGGTCGTAGACGGTACGGGTGGCGACCTGGACCCCGGCGTGGGTCACCGCGATGGGGCGTCCGCCGGAGGTCTTGGTGTACTCGACGCGGGCGAGGATCGTGCCGTGCTTGGCGAGCAGCGAGCGGCCGAACTCGGTCACGAGCCCGTAGCGCCCGTCGAGGAGACCGGGCGCCGTCCGGGCGAGCAGCGCCGCGTACTCCGCGTAGGTCGGCGTCTCCTCGTCGGAGGCGAAGTTCACCGGCAGCCCGCCGCCGATGTCGACGGTGTCGATCTGCTGTCGGCCTGCCTTGGCGTTGATCTCCTCGGCCAGGTCGTACACGGCGGCGACGCCCTCGGCCATCAGCGAGAAGGGGACGCCCTGCGAGCCGGAGTGCGTGTGCAGCCGGGTCAGCCACGGCCGGTCGAGGTAGGCCTGGACGACGGCCTCCCGCGCGCCCTCGTCACGGAGGGCCACCCCGAACTTGGACGTGGCGGTCGCGGTCGACAGCGCTCCGATCGAACCGGCTCCGACCTGCGGGTTCACCCGGATCCCGATGGGCGAGGCGGTCGGCGCGGCGGCGATCAGCGCGTCGAGCCTGGCCAGCTCCTGGAGGTTGTCGGCGTTGACGGCGATCCCGAGCGCGAGGGCCTGGCGCAGTTCGGCGGGCGTCTTGGCCGGCGAGTCGAGCACGGTACGGGACGGCGCCACGCCGGCCGCGCGGGCGAGGGCCAGCTCGCCGGGGCTCGCGACCTCGGCGCCGAGGCCGCACGCGTCCAGCAGGCGCAGAACGGGCACGAGCGGGCAGGCCTTCACGGCGAAGGCGTGCAGGACGCGGGCGTCGGTGACGGCGGCGAAGGCGGAGACGAGGGCGGCGGCCGACGCGCGGATCCCGGCGGTGTCGAGGAGCGCGACGACCTGCCCGGAGGAGGGGGTGAGGAGACCCTGCTCGACGGCGGCGCGGACGGCCTGATCGCGACGGTGGGATGCCATGGATCCATAGGACCACCGGGACGGGGGGCGCCGCAGCTGTTGACTACAACTATTCATCAGGCCAGGATGTGAATAGTTACGTCACATCGGAGGAGGCACCCATGTCAGGACCCCGCCCCGTACGGGCCCCGCGCGGTACGGAACTGAGCACCCTGGGATGGCAGCAGGAGGCCGCCCTCCGGATGCTGCAGAACAATCTCGACCCCGAGGTCGCCGAGCACCCCGACAAGCTCGTCGTCTACGGCGGGACCGGGAAGGCCGCGCGTGACTGGCGCTCCTTCGACGCCATGGTGCGTACGCTGCGGACCCTGAAGCAGGACGAGACGATGCTCGTCCAGTCCGGCCGCCCGGTGGGCGTCATGCAGACGCACGAGTGGGCCCCGCGCGTACTCATCGCCAACTCCAACCTGGTCGGCGACTGGGCCAACTGGGAGGAGTTCCGGCGCCTGGAGCAGCTGGGACTGACCATGTACGGCCAGATGACGGCCGGTTCGTGGATCTACATCGGCACCCAGGGCATCCTCCAGGGCACCTACGAGACGTTCGCCGCCGTCGCCGCGAAGAAGTTCGGCGGCACGCTCGCGGGCACCATCACCCTCACCGCCGGCCTCGGCGGCATGGGCGGCGCCCAGCCGCTCGCCGTGACGATGAACGACGGCGTCGCGATCTGCATCGACGTCGACCCGCGCGCGATCGAGCGCCGCATCGAGCACCGCTACCTCGACGTGAAGGCCGACAGCCTCGCCCACGCGCTGGCGCTGGCCACCGAGGCGCGCGACGCCCGCCGCCCGCTCTCCATCGGCCTCCTCGGCAACGCCGCCGAACTGCTGCCGCAGATGCTCGCCGAGGGCGCCCCCATCGACATCGTGACCGACCAGACCTCGGCCCACGACCCGCTCTCCTACCTGCCGGTCGGCGTCGACTTCGACGACATGGCGAGCGCCGCCGCCAAGGACCCGGCGGGCTTCACCACCCGCGCCCGGGAGTCCATGGCCAGGCATGTCGAGGCCATGGTCGGCTTCATGGACGCCGGCGCCGAGGTCTTCGACTACGGAAACTCCATCCGCGGCGAGGCCCAGCTCGCGGGCTACGACCGCGCGTTCGCCTTCCCCGGCTTCGTTCCGGCCTACATCCGCCCGCTGTTCTGCGAGGGCAAGGGCCCGTTCCGCTGGGCCGCCCTCTCGGGCGAGGCCTCGGACATCGCCAAGACCGACAAGGCGATGCTCGAACTCTTCCCCGAGAACGAGTCCCTCCACCGCTGGATCAAGATGGCCGGCGAGCGGGTCCACTTCCAGGGCCTCCCGGCGCGCATCTGCTGGCTCGGCTACGGCGAGCGGGACCGCGCGGGCGAGCGCTTCAACGACATGGTGGCCTCCGGAGAGCTCGCCGCCCCGCTGGCCATCGGCCGCGACCACCTCGACTGCGGCTCGGTCGCCTCCCCGTACCGCGAGACCGAGGCCATGCTCGACGGCTCCGACGCGATCGCCGACTGGCCGCTGCTCAACGCCATGGTCAACGTCGCCTCCGGCGCCTCCTGGGTCTCGCTGCACCACGGCGGCGGCGTCGGCATGGGCCGCTCCATCCACGCGGGCCAGGTCACCGTCGCCGACGGCACGCCGCTGGCCGGCGAGAAGATCCGCCGCGTCCTCACCAACGACCCCGGCATGGGCGTCATCCGCCACGTCGACGCGGGCTACGACATCGCCGAGAACGTCGCCGACGAGAAGGCCGTACGCGTCCCGATGCGCGAGGGCGACGGCGTGGACGGTGTCTCCGCGTGAGCGAGACGTTCCACGCCATGTGGCGTTCGCTGCGGCCCATCGGCCGCAGCGACGCCTCGGGCGGCTACCGCCGCTACGCCTGGACCGGCGCCGACGCCGACTGCCGGCTCTGGTTCCGGATGCAGGCCGAGGCCCGCCGCCTGGACTACGTGGTCGACCGGAACGGCAACCAGTGGGCCTGGCTCGGCGACCCCGCGGCCGGTGACGCGGTCGTCACCGGCTCGCACCTGGACTCCGTGCCAGACGGCGGCGCCTTCGACGGCCCCCTCGGCGTCGTCTCCGCCTTCGCCGCGCTCGACGAACTCCGTTCCCGCGGCGTCCAGTTCAAGCGCCCCTTCGCCATCACCAACTTCGGCGACGAGGAAGGCGCCCGCTTCGGCCTCGCCTGCGTCGGCTCCCGCCTCACCGCGGGCCGGCTGACGAAGGAGCAGGCCCACGAGCTCCGCGACGCCGACGGGATCAGCCTCCCGCAGGCGATGGAGGCCGCGGGCCACGATCCGGACGCCATCGGTCCCGACCCCGAGCGCCTCGCCCGGATCGGCGCCTTCGTCGAGCTCCACGTCGAACAGGGCCGCGCCCTGGACCTGTCCGGCGACGCCGTCGGCATCGCGTCCGCGATCTGGCCGCACGGCCGCTGGCGGTACGACTTCGCGGGCGAGGCCAACCACGCCGGCACCACCCGCCTCGTCGACCGCCGCGACCCGATGCTCACCTACGCCGAGACCGTCCTCTCCGCCCGGCGCGAGGCCGAACTCGCGGGCGCCGTCGCCACCTTCGGCAAGATCGCCGTCGAGCCGAACGGCGTCAACGCCATCCCCTCCCTCGTCCGCGGCTGGCTCGACGCCCGCGCCGCCGACCAGGACGCCCTGGACGCCGTCATCGCCGGCATCGAGACGGCCTCCCGGGACCACGCGGCCCGCCACGGCATCGACCTCACGGTCGTACGGGAGTCCTTCACGCCCGTCGTCGAGTTCGCCCACGCCCTCCGGGACGAGATCGCCTCCGTCCTGGGAGAGAAGACCCCGGTCCTCGGCACGGGCGCCGGACACGACGCGGGCATTTTGTCCGAGTCGATCCCGACCGCCATGCTGTTCGTACGGAACCCCACGGGCGTCTCGCACTCCCCGGCCGAGTTCGCGGCCGAGGACGACTGCGTGGCCGGAGTGCTCGCGCTCGCCGACGTACTGGAAGGACTGGCGTGCAGGTGACGACGTACTGGCTGGAACACGCCTGGCTCGACACGAACGTCGAGCCCGGCGTGGTGCTGGAGGTCACGGACGGCCGGATCACGGCGGTCCGGACGGGAGCCGAGGCGGGGGCGGGAGCCGCCGCGGAGGCGACCGGGGGAGCGGGAGCCGGAGCCGGCGCGGAGAACGCCGCGCGGGCCGGCGCGGGGACGGGTGCCGGGGCGGGCGGCCTCGCCCCGCCGCCCGGCGCCGTCGTCCTGCGCGGACTGACGATCCCCGGCCTCGCCAACGCCCACTCGCACGCCTTCCACCGCGCCCTGCGCTCCACCGTCCAGGTCGGCTCCGGCACCTTCTGGACCTGGCGCGAGATCATGTACCAGGTCGCGTCCCGGCTGACCCCGGAGTCGTACCACGCGCTCGCGCGGGCGGTGTACGCGGAGATGGCGCTCGCCGGCATCACGGCCGTCGGCGAGTTCCACTACCTCCACCACGCCCCCGGCGGCACCCCGTACGCCGACCCCAACGCGATGGGCGAGGCCCTCGTCCAGGCGGCGGCCGACGCGGGCATCCGGATCACCCTCCTTGACACCGCGTACCTCTCCTCCGGCTTCGGCGCCGCCCCCGACCGCCACCAGCTCCGCTTCTCCGACGGCACGGCCGACGCCTGGGCGGAGCGCGTCTCCCAGCTGAAGGAGCGCGAGGGCGTACGCGTCGGGGCGGCGATTCACTCCGTACGCGCCGTCCCGGCCGACCAGCTGTCGACGGTGGCGAGCTGGGCGCACGAGCGGGGCGTACCGCTGCACGTCCATCTCTCCGAGCAGACGGCCGAGAACGACGCCTGCCTCGCCGCCCACGGCCGCACCCCGACCCAGCTCCTCGCCGACCACGGCGTCCTCGGCCCGCTGACGACAGGCGTCCACAACACCCACCTCACGGACGGGGACATCGCGCTCATCGGCTCGACGACGACGGGCACCTGCATGTGCCCGACGACCGAACGCGACCTCGCGGACGGCATCGGCCCGGCCGTCGCCCTCCAGCGCGCGGGCTCCCCGCTCTCGCTCGGCAGCGACAGCCACGCCGTCATCGACCTCCTGGAGGAGGCCCGGGCGATGGAGCTGAACGAACGCCTCCGCTCCCGCACGCGCGGCCACTGGACGGCCGCCGCGCTGCTGCGGGCCGCGACCGCCGACGGCCACGCGGCCCTCGGCTGGGGTCAGGCGGGCGCCCTGGAGGCCGGCGCGCTCGCCGACTTCACGACGATCGCCCTGGACTCCGTCAGGACAGCGGGACCGGTGCCGCGTCTGGCAGCCGAGACTGCGGTATTCGCAGCGTCGGCCGCGGATGTGCGGCACACGGTCGTGGGCGGCCGCCATGTCGTACGGGACGGGGTCCACCGGTCCGTACCGGACGTGCCCCGCGCCCTCGCGGACTCGATCGCCGCCCTGCGCGGCTGAAGCGGCTGAAGGAGAGATCTCTCATCATGAACACCGGCCCCGCGACGAGGAACAGCCCGGCGGCGACCTCCGCCCCCACGAGCGCGAACAGCGCCGTGGCGACGGCCGCGACCGCCATCGTCAACATCGCAAGCCTGGTCACCAACGATCCCTCCCTCGGTGATGGAACGCCCCTGGGTCTGATCCAGGACGCGGCCGTCGTCATCGAAGGCGACCGCGTCGTCTGGGTCGGTGGATCAAGCAAAGCACCCGCCACTGACAACCGGGTCGACGCCGGTGGCAGGGCCGTGATCCCGGGATTCGTGGACTCCCACTCGCACCTCGTCTTCGCGGGCGACCGCACGGCGGAGTTCAACGCGCGGATGTCGGGCCAGGCGTACAAGGCGGGCGGCATCCGCACGACGGTCGCGGCGACGCGCGCGGCGAGCGACGAGGCCCTCTCGGCGAACGTCGCCCGCTACCTGCGCGAGGCCCTCGCCCAAGGGACGACGACCTTCGAGACCAAGTCCGGCTACGGACTGACGGTCGAGGACGAGGCGCGCGCGCTGCGCATCGCCGCCGCGCACACCGACGAGGTCACCTACCTCGGCGCGCACATCGTCGCGCCGGAGTACGCCGACGACCCGGCCGCTTACGTGGACCTCGTCACGGGCGACATGCTCGACGCCTGTGCCCCGTACGCCCGTTGGGTGGACGTCTTCTGCGAGAAGGGCGCGTTCGACGGGGACCAGGCGCGGGCGATCCTCACGGCCGGCAAGGCGCGGGGTCTCCACCCCCGGGTGCACGCGAACCAGCTCTCGTACGGCCCCGGTGTCCAGCTGGCGGTGGAGCTGGACGCGGCGAGCGCGGACCACTGCACGCACCTGACGGACGCCGACGTGGACGCCCTGGCGCAGTCGTCGACGGTCGCGACGCTGCTCCCGGGCGCGGAGTTCTCCACCCGCGCCGAGTGGCCGAACGCCCGCCGCCTGCTGGACGCGGGCGCGACGGTGGCCCTGTCCACCGACTGCAACCCGGGCTCGTCCTTCACCTCGTCCGTGCCGTTCTGCATCGCGCTGGCGGTACGGGACATGGGCATGACCCCGGACGAGGCGGTCTGGTCGGCCACGGCGGGCGGCGCGGCGGCCCTCCGCCGCGCGGACGTCGGCCACCTCACCCCCGGCTCCGCCGCGGACCTCACGATCCTGGACGCCCCGTCCCACGTCCACCTGGCCTACCGCCCGGGCGTCCCCCTGGTGACGGAGGTCTGGCGCCGGGGTACGCGCGTGATCTGACGACGAGGGCCTGGCGGTACGCGGGGAAAATCCAGGGGAGCGGACGGTCACGCACTGCTACCGTCGGGCGCCATGAGCTGGCTTCCCGATGACTTCGTCCACCCCGTCCTGGTGCCGCTGCCGGGCGGTGGTCATCACCTGCGGCCGATCCGGGAGGCGGACACCCCGCTCGACTATCCGGCTGTGATGGGTTCGCGCGAGCGGCTGTGGACCGTCTTCGGCCCGGCCTGGGGCTGGCCCGCGGCCACCATGACCTACGAGGCCGACCGGGCCGACCTGTTGCGGCACGAGAAGGAGATCGCCGCGCACCAGTCCTTCAACTACGCGCTGTTCGACGCGGCGGAGACGGTTCTGCTCGGCTGTGTCTACATCGACCCGCCGGAGAAGGCCGGCGCGGACGGCGAGATCTCCTGGTGGGTGGTGGACGAGCTGGTGGGCGGCGAGATCGAGCAGGCCCTCGATACGCTGGTGCCGCAGTGGATCGCCGCCGACTGGCCGTTCGAGCGGCCGCGCTTCCTCGGCCGTGAGATCTCCTGGTCGGACTGGCTCGCCCTGCCGCAGCACCCCGGCACGTAAGCGGTCGTTGCCGGTGCCTGCCTTGTTCCAGGGGCGGTGTGGACGGCCGTAGGGACTTGACCAGCAGTGTTCTCGTCGGTTCGCAGAGGCGGAAGGCGCCCGCGCCGGGTCGTTCGTGGCCGGGTCGTGTTCCGTCGCGATCCAGGTACTCACGTGGCCGCACCTGACCGTCCCAATGGTCGCTTGATCACCATGAATTCCCCTCAGTCACAGATAGGTCGAGTGCCCTGTCCCGGAGGGTTTTCGACCGGTACCGTCCTGTAGCGGCAGGACTCAGGGGGGAAGACCGGGGGGTCGGAGTTGAGCGCTGTCCGTCATCAGGCTGTCCGCGAACAGGGCGGTGGCCGCAGGCAGTTCGTGCAGATCGTGAAGCCGGGGGAGCTGACCGACCGCGAGGACGAGGCGTGGCGGGAGTTACGGGGGAAGTGCGGGGCACCCGATAACCCGTTCATGGGACCCGAGTTCACGCGGGCCGTCGCCGAGGTGCGGCCCCGCGTACGGGTGGCCGTCTGGTGGGAGGACGGGGAGCCCGTCGGCTTCTTCCCGTACGAGAAGCGGTCGTTGGGGCGCGGACGGGCCGTCGGGCTCGGGGTCTCCGACTGCCAGGGCGCCGTCACCCGTCCCGGTCTCGCGCCCTCGCCCCGCGCGCTGCTGCGCGTCTGCGGGCTCTCCGCCTGGGAGTTCGACAATTTGGAAGCCGGGCAGGCCGCCTTCCTCGGCGAGAGCGCCGAGTCGTTCGGTTCGCCCGTGATCGACGTCGGCGAGGGCTACACCGCGTACGAGGAGGTCCTGCGCGCCCAGTCGCCCAAGTTCCTCAGGACCACCCTCGCCAAGGAGCGCCGCCTCGGCCGCCAGGTCGGCCCCACGCGGTTCGTCTTCGACGAGCGTGATCCGGCCGCCCTGCGCACCCTCATGGCGTGGAAGTCCGCCCAGTACCGCAGGACCGGCCGGCGTGACCGCTTCGCCAAGGAGTGGATCAACACCCTCGTGCGACACCTGCACGAGCTGCGCGCACCCGGCTGCTCCGGTGTCCTGTCCGTGCTCTACGCCGGCGACCGGCCCGTCGCCGCCCACTTCGGGCTGCGCTCCCGCACGGTCCTCTCCTGCTGGTTCCCGTCCTACGACCCCGAGTTCGCGAAGTACTCACCCGGTCTCGTCCTCCACCTGCGGATGGCCGAGGCCGCCGCCGCGGCCGGGATCGGGATGCTCGATCTCGGGCGCGGCGACGCCGAGTACAAGGACGCGCTGAAGACCGGCGAACTCACCGTGTACGAAGGGTCGGTGACCCTCCCGGGGTTACGCGCCGGGCTGTACCGGCTCTCCCGCGAGCCCTCCCGCCGGGCCCACGGCTTCGTACGCAACCGGCCGGCGCTCGCCGCGCGCGGCCGCCGCACCCTCAACCGGATCGCCCGCCTCCGCGGCAGCGGTAGCGGCCGCGGCACCGGCCGGTCCTGAGCCGACGACGGGGACACGCAGATGCGACCACCACACGCCCTCTCCGTCGCCGACCTCGACCTCGGCTCGCCCGACGGACCCGTCCTCTCCCTGCGCCCCGCCCCCGGCGGCCCGCCGCCCGGGCCCGGGGACGTCTTCGCGCTCGTCCGGCTCCGGGGGAGGCCCGCCGCCACCGTGCTCGGGCACGTACCGGACGGGGCGGACCCGGCGGACACACTCGCCGCCCTCGCCCGCCCGCGCCTCGAGGAGACCCGACGCGAAGGGACCCGACGCGAAGGGACCCGACGCGAAGGGACCCGACGCGAGCACCCCGAGCCCCGCCTCGTCCCGCCCCGTGCGAGCGTCGTCGTCGCCACCCGCGAGCGCGCCGACCAGCTCGCCCGCGCCCTGGACTCGCTCCTCGACCAGGACCATCCCGACTACGAGATCGTCGTCGTCGACAACGCGCCCGTGACGCGCGCCACCGAAGAGCTGGTCAGGGGCGCGTACGGCGACCGCGTCAGATACGTCCGCGAGGACACCCCCGGTCTCGCCGTCGCCCACAACACCGGCCTCGCGCACACCCGCGCGGACGTCGTCGCCTTCACCGACGACGACGTCGTGGCCGACCCGCACTGGCTGACCGCCCTCAGCGCGCCCTTCGCAGCCGACCCGCGGCTCGGCTGCGTCACCGGCCTCATCCTGCCCGCCCGGCTGCGGACCCCCGCCCAGATCCTGCTGGAATCCCACGGCGGCTTCGCCAAGGGCTTCGCGCCCCGGCTGTACGACCCGGTGCGGCCGCCCGCCGACGAACCGCTCTTCCCGTTCACTGCGGGCAGCTTCGGCTCCGGGGCCAACATGGCGTTCCGGACCCGTGCCCTGGAGGCCGCGGGCGGCTTCGATCCGGCCACCGGCACCGGGACGACGGCCCGGGGCGGGGACGACCTGTACGCCTTCGTCGCCGTCCTCTCCGCCGGCTTCCGGCTCCGCTACACCGCCGACGCCCTCGTCTGGCACCACCACCGCGAGAGCTGGCAGGACGTGCGGAACCAGGCGTTCGGGTACGGCGCCGGTCTCACCGCGTACCTCACCGCCACCCTCGTCCGGCGCCCCGCCCTGCTGCCCGCGCTCCTCGCCAGGCTGCCCCGCGGGCTCGCCCACGCCAGGAACATGACCGCCAGCCGCCACGCCGAGGGCGGCGGGGTTCCCGGCGAGCACGGCACCCACACCCATCCCTGGCCTCGCAGCCTCTCCCGACTGGAGCGACGCGGCATGCTCTACGGACCGCTCGGTTACGCCAAGGCCCGCCTGCGGATGCGGGGTTCGAGATGAGCGCACCCGCCCACACCCGCATACCGGTCCTCCTCTACCACGCCGTGATGGAGGATCCGCCGGCCTGGATCGCCGAATTCACCGTCACACCGAAGGAGTTCGAGGCGCAGCTCGACGCGATCGTCGACAGCGGACGGACACCCGTCACCATCGGTGTCCTCGCCGACCACTTCACCCGGCGCGCCCCGTTACCGCCCCGGCCGGTCGTCCTCACCTTCGACGACGGCTTCGCCGACCTGCCCGGTCCGACGGCCGAGGCGCTCGCCGCCCGCGAGCTCCCCGCCACCGCGTATCTGACGACCGGCGCGATCACTCCGGGGCAGGTCTGTCTGCTGCCGCCCGCGCCGATGATGACGCTGGACCAGGTGCCTCTCCTGGAGCAGTACGGGATGGAGGTCGGGGCGCACACCGCCACCCACCCCCAGCTCGACACGCTGCCGCCGAAGGAGCTCAGGCGTGAGCTGCGCGAGCCGAAGGCCGCCCTGGAGGACGTCCTCGGACGCGAGGTCCGGCACCTGGCCTACCCGCACGGCTACAACAGTCCGGCCGTACGCCGGGCCGCCGCCACCGCCGGGTACGCCTCGGCCGTCGCCGTCCGGCACGCGCTCAGCTCCGAGACCGACCAGCGGTACCGGATCGCCCGGCTCATCGTGCGCCGCGGGCACACCGTCGCCGACGTGGAGCACTGGATGGACGGCCGGGGCGCCAAGGCGGCGCCGTACCCGGACTCGCTGCCGACGGTGGGCTGGCGGATGTACCGCAGGGCCCGGGCCCTGGTCACAGGGCCGGAGTTCGCGGGCTGACGGCGCGCTGACGGTCGGTGCGAGGCGGCTGGGATGCGGTGCGGGAGGCGGTTGGGAGGCGGTTGGGAGGCGGTCGAGGCGGCCGCCGGGCCCGATGGGCGTGACCTGATGGCGAAGAGTTCGAAGGGGAGTTCCACCGTGCAGCAGCGTGTGCCCGCACCGGCCAACGGAGGCGACGTGCCGCTTCCCCCCGCCCGGCGGCCGGAGGCGGAACCGGATGCGGAGCCGCGGACGGAGCCGCACGCGGACGCCGACCGGGAGGGCGCCGCGGACACGTCCGCGCGGAGCCGCAGACCTCGCCTCGGCCCCCGTCTGCGCCCCCGCCTCCGCATTCCTGGCCCGCAGACCGTCTTCAGCGCGCTGCCGCTGCTGGTAGCCGCTGCCCTCTGGGTGTACGCGCTCCCGCGGATCGGCTTCCGCGACATCGGCGACTACGGTCTCCTCGACCGCTTCCCGCTCGCCTTCTACGCCTCCCTCGCCGCCCTGACCTGCGGGTTCCTCGTCACCCTGCGGCGGGCAGGTACGGCCCCGTGGTGGCCGGCGGCGTACAGCGTCGCGATGCTCGTGGCGCTCAAGGCGCCGCCCGCGATCCTCTACGACTCCGTGCGCTACGCCTGGGCCTCCAAGCACGACGCCGTGATCAGCCGGCTTCTCGCCGAGGGCACGGTGTACCCGCAGCGCGATCTGTCCGGGGGGATGTCCGCGTACGACCAGTGGCCAGGGTTCTTCTCGCTCGACGCGGCGCTCGTCCGCGCCTTCGGCGTGGACTCGGCGGCCTCGTTCGTCAACTGGGCGCCCATCGCCCTGGGCGTCCTCACGCTCCCCGTCCTGCTGCTGATCTACCGCACCTTCAGCGACGACTGGCGGCTCGTGTGGACCGGGGTGTGGATCTTCCAGCTGGCGAACTGGGTCGGCCAGGACTACCTGTCCCCGCAGGGCTTCTCGTACCTCCTCTATCTGACCGTCCTCGCCGTCGTCGTCCGGCACTTCGTCCGGCCCGGCTCGGCGGGACGGCTGCGCGACCGTACGCTCCTCGACCCGGCGGCGGCCGCCGTGCCGCCGCCCACGACGCCGAAGCAGCGCGCGATCTGCGTACTGATCACCGCCCCGCTGATCGCGACCATCAACGCCTCGCACCAGCTCACACCGGTGATGCTCTGCGCGACGCTCTTCGCGCTCTGCCTCACCCGCCGCTACCGCAATGTCGGGCTTCTCGCCGTCACCGGACTGATCATGCTGGCGTGGGACCTCACCATGGGCCGGGTGCTCTTCCTGGAGACGATGAGCACCCTGAAGGACTCGGCGGGCGACCTGCTCTCCAACTCCCGCGCCGGATACGCCGGCGAGCCCACCGGGCCGGGTCCCGAACTGGTCGGCGCCGCCAACATCGTCATGGTGCTCGCCCTCGCCGTGCTCGCCGGCACGGCCGTCCTGCTGCGCCGCCGGCTCGTCCGCAGCGCGCTGCCGCTGCTGCTCGCCGCCGCGGCGCCGGTGCCCATGTTCGCCGTCAACGACTACGGCGGCGAAATGCTCTTCCGCGTCTACCTGTTCGGGCTGCCCGGCACCGCGTTCTTCGCCGCCGCCGCGCTCGTCCCGGCGGCGGGCGCGGCCGGCCGGGCGGCCAGGGTGGCCCGGCGCACGGCCGCGGTCGCGCTGCCGCTCGCCGTCACCGCCCTGCTGGCCGGCTTCCTGCCCTCGTACTACGGCAAGGAGGGCATGCACTACGCCCCGCCGGCCGAACTCGCCCTCACCGAGCGGGCCTACGACCGGGCCGGCGACGGCGCGCTGATCCTCGCCACGACGGGCTCGTTCCCGGGCGCGTACTACCGCTACGACCACTACGAGCGCTGGTTCTTCACGGAGCAGGAAATCCCCGAGAACCTGAAGATGCTGAAGGATCCGGCGGGCTATCTCGCCCGGGGGATCCCGGAGGGCCGTCCTGCCTTCGTCGTCCTCACCCCGACGCAGGAGAAGGCGGTCATCGGCGAGGGCTATCTGCCGCCCGGCAGCTTCCGCACCCTGAGCGAAGACCTGAAGCGCTCGCCGCTCTTCCGTGTGGTGGAGGAGAGCGAGCACGGGCTGGTCCTTGAGTACCGGGGCGCAGGGCCGGCCCCGACGCCCTGACGCCCCGCCACCACCCCACCGGCCCATCACTTCTCCACCCCACCACCCCACCACCCCTCCAGCCGACCGATCCACGGGAGTACGCACGCCATGGCACCCGCACACCTCCGGCTCAGAATCGGCCTCGCGGCGTCCGGCTGGCTCGCGCTCGGCGCCACAGCGCTGCCGGGCGGCTCCCCGCTGCGCTGGATCCCCGTCCTCGCCTTCGTCGCCCTCGCGCCCGGCCTCGCGCTGCTCCACCCGCAGCCGACCGGGCTGCGCCCCGGAGCCCGCCTGGAGGCGCTCGCGCTCGCAGCCCCCGTGAGCCTGTCGCTCGCGACGCTCACGGCGACCTGCCTGTTCCTTCTGGAGGGCTTCTCCACGACCACGTTCCTGGTCTCGCTCGCCGTCTTCGTCACGGTCGTCGCCGCGTTGCCCGGCGTCCCGCTGCCCGCCGCCACTCGTGGCGCCGTCGAGCGCGAGAGCACGGGCGTGCGCGTCCGCTTCCGCGCCAAACGGAAGCCCGGTGGCGGGCGATGAACCGACGCCATGCCGCGCGGCCGCCGCGCCGGGCCCCGATGACGGCGGTCGCGCTCGCCGCCGTGGGCGCGCTCGCCGCGGCGATAGGGCTCTGGAACCCCCAGAACTCCGACGACCGCTGCGTGCCCGACCGCAAGCTCGTCCTGCCGTGCGGCGGCGCGTGGTGGGGCGCGTACATCCCGTACGACGAGGACAGCTCCCTCACCAGGCCGGTGTACGCGTTCGAGCGGAAGATCGGCCGCAAGCTGGACCTGATCTACACGTACCACGACATGTCGGGGAACCCGACGGACGGCGAACTCCTCACCCCCGACGAGGTGGAACTCGGCGAGGACCGGCTGCTGATGCTGGCCTGGGAGTCCACGGTCTGGAAGGAGAAGCACCACGCGGGCTGGAGCGAGACCCAGCTCGGCTGGAAGAACTTAGCGTCGGGAAAGTACGACCGCTCGATCATCGACCCGCAGGCCCGCCGCCTCAAGGCGTACGGCAAGCGGGTCTTCTTCTCCTTCGACCAGGAGACGGACATGCGCATCAAGGAGGGCGCGGGCACCCCCGAGGAGTACGTCGCCGCCTACCGCCACCTGCGCGAACGCTTCGAGCGCCTCGGCGTCCGCAACGTCGTCTGGGTATGGACGGTCTCTGGCTACCTCGGCAACGCGGACACGATGAAGGCGCTCTACCCGGGAGACGCGTACGTCGACTGGATCGGCATGGACCAGTACAACTACTACCAGTGCCACAAGTCGCCCGACTGGCTGGACTTCGAGTCCAGCCAGCGCCCGACGTACGACTGGCTGCGCACGAACATCTCCGCCAACAAGCCGATCATGCTCGCGGAATTCGCCACCGCCCCGGACCAGGACCGCCCGAACCGTCAACGCGACTGGTACACCGCCATCCCGAAGATCGCCCCCACCCTCCCCAGGGCCAAGGCCTACGTCCACTGGAACCGCGCGGTCCCAGGCGGCCGTTCCTGCGACCTGACGGTCAACTCGGGCCCGGCCCTGGAGGGTTACAGGACCGCAGGCAAGGCCGACTACTTCCGCCAGGGCGTCCCGCACCGCTAGGCCCCTACCGTGCGGGACGAGACCTGGACGTTCGACCGTGTGGACGCCCTGGAGGGTGACGACTGGGTCGTGGTCCTGCGCAAGGTCGCCTGAGCGTCACCCGTCACCGGCGCGGCGGCGCAGGCCGCGGGTCGCCGCCGCTGTCATCGTGGCCCCGCACATCCCCAGGAGGACCGGCAGGGGTGCCGAGGCGAAGGCGTGCTGGGCCGCCCAGCCCGCCCATACCAGGACCCACACCGCGCCCGCCGTGATCCGCACGCTCGCGCCGAGGGTGCGCAGCAGGACGGCAGCGAGGGTCAGGCACAGGGCCTGGAGGACGATCGGCAGCGCCTCCAGGGCCTGGCCGGCGGGCACGAGGGCGGTGCCGGGGCCCGCCGCCGGGTCCGGGAGGATGCCGAGCAGCGGCGGCGCGGTGTGCAGGGCCAGGAACGTGGCGAGCAGGACGGTCGCGGCGAGCGCGGGCCGGACCCGGCGCTGCGACAGCACGGCGCCGTGCAGGACGACCAGCAGGATCCCGGCGGCGAGGGTCACCGGCGGCAGCGCGGCGATCAGCTCCGTACCGGACAGCCGGCCCGGGCCGAGGGTCTCCGCGCGGGCGAGCGGGATCCAGAAGAGCCCGGCCGACAGGCCGAGGAGCAGCCAGAGCCAGGTTCCCGTACCGGCCTCCCCGGACCGCGGATCCGCACGCGGCGGCTTCGGCACGGCCCGCGTATCCGCACGCGGCGACTTCGGCACGTACACCGGTAGGCCCAGCGTGGACGCCTCCCGCGGTGCCCACTCCTGCTCGGCCGCCCGCCGCGCCCAGCTGGTGCCGTACTCGATCTCCTCGCGGCCTCCCCTCAGCGCCGCCCGCAGGCCGGGCGCCGAGGCCGCCGCCATCAGCGTCATCGAGCCGAGCATCGCGAGCCCGGCGCCGGAGATGCCCACGGGCCCGAGGAGCAGCGCCGCGGAGCCGAGGACGAGCAGGCACATCGCGCCCTGGAGGACGGCGAGCGCGCCGGTGCGCCCCTGGACGCGCAGCACGCCGATGTACAGCTCGACGGCGACCCGGGGCAGCGCGGCAGCGGCGAGCAGCCGCAGGACCGTCGTGCCGTGGTCGGCGTAGTCCGGGCCGAAGGGGGCGAGGATGTAGGGCGCGAAGACCAGCAGGACGAGGACGACGGGGACGAGGAGTACCGCCATGCGCCGCAGCGCCCCGCGTACGCCCTCGGCGAGCGACTCCGGGCTGTGGGAGGCGTGCGCGGTGAGCGAGGAGGCCATGTTGATGGCCATGAACTCCATCGTGCCGCCGACGGTGTACGCGGTGTAGAAGAACGCGTTGTGCGCGGCGTCGAACCGGACGGCGACCATCACCGGCAGCAGATTGATCATGGCGAGGCTGAACAGCGCGCCGACCGAGTCCCCGGCCATGAAGCGGCCGATCTCGCGCATGGCGGGCGGCTCGCGGTCGTGGTCGGCGCGGGCCTGCCGGGGAATGAGGCGGCGGAAGACGAGCCAGCCGAGCGGGACGACGGAGAGGGCGATCGCGGCCGACCAGGACACGAAGACGCCGAGGACGGGCATCGTGGTGGCGAAGGCGGCGAGCAGGAGCAGCTTGCCGATGGAGAAGCCGGCGTTGCCCACGGGCACCCAGAAGGCGCGTCTGAGGCCGGTGAGGACGCCGTCCTGGAGGGTGAGGAGCGCCCAGCCGACGCAGGAGGCGGTGAAGAAGAGCCCGGCGGAGAGCGAGCCGAGCGGCGCGTACGAGGGGCCCCACCAGTCCAGGGTCAGCAGGAAGATCCCGCAGGCCAGGGTGACGACGACGGAGCTGACCAGGTAGATCCGCCCGACCAGCGGGCCGGTGGCGCGGCCGGCCCGGGGGACGTAGCGGACGACCGCGCCGATCATGGTCGTCGCCGTGATGGAGGCGAGCAGGCGCTGCGCGGCGATGGCGGCGGAGCCCTGTCCGACGGCCTCCTCGGAGTAGTACCGGGCGGCGACCAGCCAGAATCCGAGCCCGAGCGCGGCGGAGACGCCGGTGGAGAGCATGAGCGCGTATGCGTTGCGGAACATCGAGTCCCCGCCGGAGCCCGCGACCGCGTGGGCGACGTCGGATGCCCCGGACCCCGGGTCGGAGTCGGAGCCGGTGCCGCCGTCTCGTACCGGCTCCCGTCCGTCTCCCCGCTGCCCGTGTGGCCCCTCCTGCCCCTGCTGCCCCTCCGGCCCCTCCGGCTTGTGCAGCCGAACGGCCTCAGCCACGGTCGTCGCCGTGCCGCACCGGCCCGACGCCCGCCGCGCGCAGTGTCTCGATCACCTCGCCGGCCCGCCGTGGGTCCACCGGCAGCGCGTGGCGGGCGAACCAGGACGCCGGTTCGGGGTCGGGGGAGAGGTCGGTGAACAGCTCGCCCGCGTAGGTGTCGAGCGGCGGGTCGTAGAGGTAGCCGGTGACGATGCGGCGGCGGGCGAGCGCGGCGACGGCCGCGTCCCGGTCCTCGACGAGCAGCGGGACCCGGAAGAGCGGCTGGACCTCCCCCGGCCGCGGGTCCCCGGGTTCCGCCTCCCCGCCGGGCGTACCCCCGCCGGATGCCCATTCCGTCCTGAGCAGCCGTTCCGTTCCGGCCCGGTGCGCGGCGAGCGTGGCGTCGAGGCGGGCCAGCAGCCGTTCCGTGCGGCGCAGCCGGCCCGGACCAGGTCCGAGGCGGTAGTCGTGCATGTCGACGCGGACCCAGGAGTGGAAGGGCGTGAGCCCCGGCGCGGCGGCGAGGGCCTGCTTCAGCTCCCCGGCCCGCAGCGGCATCCGGATCTCCTCGCGCTCCTGCTGTCCGAGCAGCCGCAGCGTGGCGTGCGCGGCCTTGACCAGGCGCAGTCCCCGGACGGCGGCCTCGGCGTACGGCCGTACGAGATAGGCCAGTTCGGCGCTCGTACGGGCCGGGTGCAGCAACTCGTCGCGTGCGGCCGACATTTCACCCCGCAGGCCCGGGTCGTCGAAGGTCAGGAAGCCCCCGGTCTTCGCCCCGGTGTGCTTGGAGAGGCTGAAGACGGAGGCCTCGCCCCAGGTGCCGACGGGGCGGCCGCCGACCGTCGACCCGATGGCGTGCGCCGCGTCCTCCAGGAGCGGGATGCCCCGGGCGTCGCAGCGGGCGCGCAGTTCGGGAGCCGGGTCGGGGTTCCCGTACAGGTTGGTGGTCAGTACGGCGGAGAGCCCGCTCCAGAGGGACTCGGGCACGGCGGCCGTGTCGATCGAGCCGTCACGAGGGTCGAGCGGCGCCTGGACGGGGCGGAGCCCGGCGGCGAGGACCACGAAGAAGATCACGTCGTCGTTGACCGGCGACATCAGCACGCGGCCGCCGGGTCTGCACCAGTGGCGCAGCGCGAGATAGAGACCGAAGCGGCACGACGGCATATGGAGGCACTCTCTGCCCCCGAGCCGGCCGCGCATGCGCTCTTCCAGTTCCGCGTACGCAGAAACCATGCGATTCCCCCCTGAACCCCGGCCTCAATGTGTCCCATTCCGGGCGGCCCGTCAATAACGCGGAAGGGCCTGTCCCGAGGGGAACAGGCCCTTTCCACAAGGCTTCTGGGGGCGCGCGGGGGGAGCGGAGAACCCACTCGCCCGGGGGCGGAGAACCGCTCGCCCGGCGCGGAGGATCACTCCTCCAGGGTCAGTCCCTTGCGCAGTCGCCCCAGCGTCCGCGACAGCAGCCGGGAGACGTGCATCTGGGAGATGCCCAGCTCCTCGCCGATCTCGGACTGCGTCATGCCGGCGACGAAGCGGAGGGAGAGGATGCGCCGGTCCCTGGCCGGCAGCGAGGCGATCATCGGCTTGAGGGACTCGATGTACTCGATGCCCTCGATGCCGTGGTCCTCGTAGCCGATCCGGTCGGCGAGCGCGCCCTCGCCGTCGTCCTCGTCGGGCTGGGCGTCCAGCGAGCTCGCGGTGTACGCGTTGCTGGCGGCCATGCCTTCGACGACCTCGTCGCGGCTCAGGTGCAGCTCCTCGGCGAGTTCGCCGACGGTCGGTGCCCGGTCGAGCCGCTGGGACAGGTCGTCCCCGGCCTTGGCGAGGTCGAGGCGGAGTTCCTGGAGCCTTCGCGGGACGCGCACCGACCAGGAGGTGTCGCGGAAGAAGCGCTTGATCTCGCCGACGATCGTCGGCATCGCGAAGGTGGGGAACTCGACGCCCCTGGCCAGCTCGAAGCGGTCGATGGCCTTGATGAGACCGATCGTGCCGACCTGGATGATGTCCTCCATCGGCTCGCTGCGGGAGCGGAACCGGGAGGCGGCGAACTTGACCAGGGCGAGGTTGAGTTCGACCAGGGTGTTGCGCACGTACGCGTACTCGTGGGTGCCCTCTTCGAGGGCGTCGAGCCTGGCGAACAGGGTCTTCGACAGGGCCCGCGCGTCCAGCGCGTCGACCTGGTCGAAGGGCCCGATCTCGGCGATCTCGGCGATCTCGGGAAGTTCTGCGAGGGTGGGGGGCGGAGTTGCTTCTGCCGACGGCGCGTCGTGGGTCCGCGTGGCGTCGAGCCGGGGTGACATGGTCTCCTCCATCGTGTCTTCCTGCTGCGGTTTGCGGCGCCTCCGAGCCGGCCGTTTCGAATGTCCTCTACTAGCCCTACCCGCTCCACGCACCAGGTTGCAAGTGTCAATTGTCCGTTTTGCGACAGTATGTTGCAGTGTTTGGGTGCAAGCCTTCACCTTCCGCTTGTATGGTTCAGGCACGTCAACCGGCACCCGCGAGAGCGAGAAGAGGCACGGGCATGGACCGCCAGCACATCGGCAGTACGCAGCCAGGACGGCTGCGGGTCGAGGTCCGCACCGTGGGGGAGACCGAGATCCTCACCCCAACGGGTGAACTCGATCACCACACGGCGGAAGTGTTGCGTGCGCCACTCGACCGCGCACTGGATGCGGGCAGGTCACGACTCGTGGTCGACTGCTCACGACTCGAGTTCTGTGACTCCACGGGCCTCAACGTGCTCCTCGGGGCCCGCCTGAAAGCGGACGCCGCAGGGGGAGGCGTCCATCTGACGGGGATGCGGCCGGTGGTGGCCAGGGTCTTCGAGATCACCGGTGCGGACGTCGTCTTCACCGTGCACGAATCGCTTGCGGCGGCGCTGCCCGACTGAAGGCGGCGGGTGTCGTCGGCCGAGGATCGGGCAGAAGAGCCCCGGTTTGGTCCGTTGTCTGGTGAATCCGTCTGGTGAATCGGTGAGGTGAAAGCGCTGATGGACACTGCTGCCGGTGGCAGGGAGGTCGAGGAGTCGGTGGGTCCGGTCGTGGACACCGCCGCTCTCGAGGTACGCACGCTCGCGCTCGGCGCCACCAGCGGCACCGTTCCGCTCGCCCGCGACTTCACCAGGACCGCGCTGTACGACTGGGGCTGGCTGCCGTCCACCTCCGCCGACGCCAGAGCCGCCGCCGAGGACGTCCTGCTCGTCGTCTCCGAGCTGGTGACCAACGCGTGCCTGCACGCCGAGGGCCCCGAGACTCTGCGCGTGGTGCGCCGGGGCAAGGTCCTGCGCCTGGAGGTCGCCGACCGCGGAGCCGGCCAGCCCGCGCCCCGCACCCCGCACCGCGCCGGGCGGCCGGGCGGCCACGGCATGTTCATCGTGCAGCGCCTCTGTCTCGACTGGGGGATCGACCGCAGTGCGGGCGCCCCCGGCAAGACGGTCTGGGCCGAACTGGCCGCACCCGCCTAGCGCCCGCGTACGGATCAAGCCATCAGGGGGAGCACTTCGGTGCTCCCTTTGTCTTCCCTCCTCAACGCCCCAGGCGTACCTTGACGCGCAATCTGATAAGCCGTCAGTAACTTCGCGGTGAGGGGTGCTTGGATCGTGCCGTACCGGAGGAGAACAGCGTTCACGCTGGCAGCGGCGGTGGCGGGCTCGGCGGTCCTGGCCTCGGCCCCCGCCGCGCAGGCCGCGGTCGTCGACGTGAACTACGCGTGCGAGACGAAGATCGGGCCCAAGGGCGCGGTCTCGCCCGTCGACATCAAGGCCGTCAGGAACGGCTCCTCGTACACGATCACCATGTCCTTCGAGAAGGGCGTCTCGGACAGCCCGATCGAGCTGCCCAAGGGGGTCATGACGCCGCGCGCCGAGCTGAGGCTCGGCGGCGCCGACGAGGGGACGCTCAAGGTCAAGGGGACGCCGAACACGGCGGCCATCCCGCCCAACACCCCCATCAGGATCGGGCAGTTGACGGGTACGTACACCCCGAGGAAGAGCGGCAAGGTCACCTTCACGGCCGGGCTTCTCACCGTCCACGCGCTCGGCATGGACGCGGCCGTCTGCACCCCGAAGAACAACCCCGCACCCTCGCTCGAACTGGACGTCACGGCGCCCGGAGGATCCTCGGACACCGGCTCCGGCTCCGACTCCGGGGGTACGCAGTCCGCGAGCGGCGGCGAACTGCCGAAGACCGGCCCGCTCGACTCCGCCACCGCGCTCGGCACCCTCGGCGGCACCGTGCTGCTGACCGGCGCGGCCGGGGTGCTCTGGCTCACGCGGCGCACGGCGCGCTGATGCGTGGGGCGTGGGCCGGGACCCTCACCGCCGTCGCCGCGCTGCTCGGGGCGGTGGCGGCGGCGCCCGTGCCCGCGCCGCCGGAGTGGACGGCACAGGCCGCGGCGGGACGGCCGTACGTCTATCTCGAAGGCGCGGCGGGCAGCGTCCTCCAGGACACGCTCTCCGTGAGCAACCCGGGCGCGGAGCCGCTCACCGTACGGCTCGACGGGCAGGGCGCCCCGCTCGCCTTCGCCGTGCGGACGGTGACCGTCCCGGCGCGGACGCGGGCGGACGTGCCGTTCGCCGTCACCGTCACGGCGGACACGGCCCTCGGCGACCACCGGGGCTCGGTGACGGCCGTGGCGGGCGGACGTGAGATGCGGGTGCCGGTGCATCTGCGGGTGAACGGGCCGAGCCTCGCGGCGCTGACGGTCGAGGAGGTACGGCTCGACGACTCGGGCACCGTGCACTACACCCTGGTCAACCGGGGCAGCACGGTCCTCGCGCCGCGCCTGTCGCTGCGCGCCGACGGCGCGTTCGGGACGGTGCTCGACCGCCCGGCCAGGCCCCTCGGACGCACCCTCCGCCCCGGCGAACGGCTCGCCCGCGCCGAAGCCTGGTCCGACCCGCCCGCCCTCGACTCGGTCACCATCCGCGTCCGCGCGACGGCCCCCGGCGCCCCGGCGGTTGAGGCCCGCGCCGAGCGCGTGTTCGTCTCCGGGGGCGCGTTCGCCGCCGGCGCGGCCGTCCTGATCGCGGCGGCAGCGGCGGCGCTCGCGGCCCGAAGGCGCCGCGCCCGGGCCGTACCGGAACCCGGACTCCCTGTGGAAGAAGCCCAGTTGGTCGACGTGACGGCAGGAGCGGACCGATGAGGACGAGCGGTACGGGACGGGCGGCGGCCCGGAGCCTTCGCGCGGTGGCGGGCGTGGGACTGGTCCTCGCCGCCCTCGCGCTCTCCCTCCTGCCGGCCGCCCCCGCCGGGGCGGCCGCTCCCGGGCCGACGGTGGCGCTGTCGCAGACCGAGGGCGGCAAGGGCGGCGAGATCACCGTCAGCGGGGCCGGGTGGAAGCCGGGCGCGCTGCTCATGCTGCTGATCTGCGGTCAGGGCGAGCCGGGCAAGGGCGTCATCGGCGGCACCAACTCCTGCGCCAACACCCTCGGCCGGGCCGCCACCGTCGACGCCAAGGGCGCCTTCAGCCAGAAGATGCCGGTCGCCGAGCCGCCCAGGCCCTGCCCCTGTGTCGTGCACGTCGCCGGCGTCACGGGCCAGCAGGACGTCGTGGACGTGGCGTTCACCGTCGCCGGCCACCCGACCGCCCCGCTCCCCGACGCCTCCGGCGTCGGCAGGCTGGCCGTGCTCGCCTCCGTACGTCTCGAAGGCTCGAGCGGCGTCCTCGTCTGGTTCGGCGCGCCCGCCCGCCGCGAGGTGGTCTTCACCGTCGGCAACCTCGGCCAGACGCCGGTCAAGGACCCGGTGTTCGAGGTCGGCACGCGCCACGGCGTCTTCTCGCCGCAGTACGAGGAACGGCAGTGGCGCGGCACGATCGAGCCCGGCAAGAAGGCACAGATCAAGCTGCCCGTCGAGCTGCCGGCGGGCGCGCACGGCGACTACGAGGTGTCGGTGAGGTACGCCGGCAAGGTGCTGGTCGACCAGCCGTGGGGGGTCGGCCGCCCCTGGGGCGTGACGCTCTTCTGGCTGCTCCTCGCCGTGGTCGTCCCGGCCGCGCTCTTCCGGGCCGGCATGGCGGTGGTGGACCGGGTCCGCCCGGGCCGCCCTGGCGGCTCCGCCGGGGCCCGCGCGGGACACCGGCGCCGCCGCGCTCTCGTACGTACGCACCAATCCGGCCCCGCCCCCGAGCGGGCCGGAACCACGACGACCGCGGTCCTGCCGTGGTTCACCCCGGACTCCGCACCGTCCGCACCGTCAGAGCACAGCCCGACGACGAAGGGACACCAGTGAGCACGCAACGGAGGATGAGCGCGGCGGGAGTCGCGCTGATGCTCGGCGGCGCGGGGATCATGCTGGCCGCCAGCCCCGCTCAGGCCGCCGAGGTCGCGTACAAGACCGAGTGCATTCCGCCGTCCATCTCCGGCCTTCCGCCGGTGCAGGGCACCACGAAGGTGCAGATCACCGCGCCCGCGGAGGCGAAGGTCGGCGACGAGGTGGAGGTCGTCTGGAAGACGGTCGAGGCGGCGTCGAAGAACCCCGACATCCTCGACCTGGAGAAGGACACGGTGAAGCCGACCGGCGTCATCAAGGTCGGCGGCGCGGCGAGCGGCACGCTGAACATGGAGGGTCCGCGGCAGAACCCGCCCATCCCGAAGAACAGCCCCATGGTGCTGCCCGAGATGAAGGGGAAGCTGAAGCTGGAGAAGGCGGGCGAGATCACGCTCACACCGGACAAGTACACGATCAACGTCTCGAAGCCGATGTCGACGGACACGAAGTGTTCGCCGAAGGAGACGGTGGCGGTCGGGGCGAAGATCAAGGTGTCGGCGGGCGGCGGCTCGACGTCGGGCGGTACGACGACGAGCGGCGGTACGACGTCGGGCGGTTCGACGACGAGTGGCGGTTCGACGACGAGTGGCGGTTCGACCGCCTCCGGCGGGAGTACGTCCGGAGGAGGTGGCGGGCAGACCGACTTCACCGGCAAGGAGGTCTCGGTCCAGTTCGCCTGCCAGTCGCCGGGTCCGGCGAACATCACGTCCAAGGTGACGATCAACGCCAAGAAGAACGGCGGCTCCTACGACCTCACGGTCAAGACCGCCAAGGGCGTCATGGACAGCCCGGCTCCGCTTCCCGCGGGCGCGCTCAAGCCGTCCATGGCGGTCAAGATCGGCGGCGCCGACAGCGGCACGGTCAAGGTCGAGGGCCCGGCGAACTCCGCCCCGCTGGAGCAGGGCAAGCCGGTCGACCTGCCGGACATGAAGGGCACGTACAAGCCCGGCGCGAGCGGCAAGTCCACGCTCAGCCCCGGCACCCTGACCATCAACGTCTCGCTCGGCGGCTCGCCGATCGTGATCCCCTGTCAGGTCAAGGGTTCCGTCCAGGCGTCGCTGGAGCTCGACACCACCAAGCAGGACGGCGGCGCGGCGGGCGGCGGTGACGCCGCGGCCGGCGGCGGCTCCGGCGACGGCGGCTCGGGCGGCGGGCTCGCCGAGACGGGCGCCGAGGACGACGGCGCCCTGCGCGCCCTCGCCCTGGTCGCCGGCACGGTGATCCTGCTGGGCGGCGCGGTGTTCACCTTCACCCCGTGGGCCCGCCTGAGGCGCTGACGCGGAGTCGGCGACATCGGACGGCGATGCTCAGATGTTTCTCAGATCCCTCGGTAACGTCTTGTGATGACAGGACGTACGTGATTGGTTTCTGAGCGTTCGCCGAAGTGAAGGCGTGCAACGTACGAACCTGCTTGACCAGCAGGTGAACGACATGTCGGGCCCTCGTTCGGGGGCCCGACATGCAGAAAGGAACGCACATGCGCTGGGGGAAGAAGTTCGCCGCGGGAGCACTCTCGGTGATGATGGGCGCAGCCGGGGCCGGTCTTGTCACCGCCGCTCCGGCCCAGGCGGCCGCCAAGTACAGCTGCAAGGCGTACGCGAGCATGGACAAGCTGGGCCGCCCCACGGCCTATTCGACCTGCAAGGCCGGAAGCGGCAAGGCGGTCAAGCAGCACCGTGTGGTCATCAAGTGCGACCAGGTCCAGGGGGCCCGTGAGCACGTGATGACGTGGACGCTCTACGGCCCCTGGGTCGGACCGGGGCAGAAGTCGAACGTCCGGTGTGGCACGAAGAACTTCCTGCGCGGCTTCAGCGCGCAGACGAAGTAGCGCGTCGGGGGCGGCTCGTCCCCGACCGAGAAAGGGTCTGGCCCGGCACACGTGAGGTGTGCCGGGCCAGACCCTTGTGCGACGGACGTCAGCGCACGTCGCCCATGAGGGCGCGGATCTTCTTGCCGGCCGTCATGAACGCCAGGCCCGCTGCGACGGCGATGACCGCCCACAGGGAGTAGTACATGGCGTCGCCCAGCGGCTCGTTGAGCTTGGTGGTCCAGCCGTTCAGGGCGTTGCCCGTCGCCGTCGCCAGGAACCACAGACCCATGATCTGGCCCACGAACTGCTTCGGCGCCAGCTTCGTCGACAGCGACAGGCCGACCGGCGAGAGGCACATCTCGCCGATGGTCTGGACGAGGTAGACGCTCAGCAGCCAGAAGACGGTGACCTTGCCGGTGTCGCTGTTGGCCGCGGCGGCACCCGCGAGGCCCATGATGGCGAACGAGCCGCCGATGAGGAGCATCGCGAGGGCGAACTTCATCGGGGCGCTCGGCTCACGGTTGCGCTTGGCGAGCTTGACCCACAGCGCGGCGAAGAGCGGCGCCAGGATGATGACCATCGCCGGGTTCACCGACTGGTACCAGGAGGCCGGGAACTCCCAGCCGCCGATCAGACGGTCGGTCTTGTTGTCCGCGAAGAGCGTGAGCAGCGAGCCCGACTGGTCGTAGATCATCCAGAACAGGACCGCCGTGGCGAAGAACCAGGCGAAGGCCTTGATCTTGGGCTTGTCCGCGGCGCCGAGGGCCGGGTTCCGGTACATCGCGACGAAGTACACGACCGGCACGACGATGCCGAGGACCGCGAGCACGTTCACGATGTGCTCGATGTCGTACGTGCCCAGCACGATGTCCACCAGGAGGGCGCCGACGGCCAGTCCGCCCCACAGCAGGACCTTGCGCAGCGCGCTCCGCTTCTCCTCGGGCGTCGCCGGGGTGCCCGGGTTCTTGCCCACGTCGCCGAGGTGACGGGAGCCGACGATGTACTGCGCGACGGCGAGCGTCATGCCGAGACCGGCGACGGCGAAGCCGAGGTGCCAGTTGACGTTCTCACCCAGGTAGCCGACGACCAGCGGAGCGGCCATGCCGCCGATGTTGATCGCCATGTAGAAGAGCGTGAAGCCGGCGTCGCGGCGGGCGCTCGGCTGGCCCTCGTAGAGGCCGCCGACCATGGCCGAGATGTTCGGCTTCAGCAGACCCGTACCGGCGGCGATGAGCGCGAGGCCCGCGAAGAACGCCGTGTCCGACGGAATGGCCAGGGTGAAGTGGCCCAGGGCGATGACGATGCCGCCGACGAGGACCGCCTTGCGCGCGCCCCAGAGTCGGTCGGCCACCCAGCCGCCGGGCATCGCGGCCATGTAGACGACCGCGTTGTACACGCCGTAGATGGAGGCGGCCAGCGCCTCACGACCCTCCAGAGGGCCGTCGAGCACACCCGCGACCAGGTAGAGGACGAGGATGCCGCGCATTCCGTACCAGGAGAAGCGCTCCCACATCTCGGTCATGAAGAGAGTGGCCAGGCCGCGGGGGTGGCCGAAGAAGGTCTTCTCGGAACCAGGGGTTCCGGTGGAATCCTTCGTCAGGCTGGACGCCATGTCGATCCTTGCTCTGTCGGGACGCGCGCCTTGTGAGCGTGGTGCGCCCGGTGGGGGAGGCCGGCACCGGCTGGAGTGTTCGTACTCCACCGGGATCCACGCCCCGCGACGCCGTATCGCGCCACGGAACCCGGCCCACAGGTCGTTCACCGTCTCGAGGTCGGCCGTGCCGACCTCGTGCAGAAAAGAGACCCTTGGCGCGCTTAGCGAGCCAAAGGTCCCCGATTACCGCTACAGACGTCTCGCCACCATACGACACGACAGTGCCGGATATGGAAGGACTTGAGAGATGGATCACAGGTGACGAAGGAACCAACGGGCCCTATTCGAAGGTCATGTGCAGATTACTTGCCTTGATCCGCAGGCTGCCCCGGGACCCTGTGGATCATGCCCCTCGGTGTCCACCGTGCGGACTACCATCACTCCATGACCCGTGTACTGCTCGCCGAGGACGACGCATCCATCTCGGAGCCGCTGGCTCGCGCGCTGCGCAGAGAGGGATACGAGGTCGAGGTGCGGGAGGACGGACCGACCGCGCTCGACGCCGGACTCCAGGGCGGCGTCGACCTCGTGGTGCTCGATCTCGGGCTGCCCGGCATGGACGGCCTGGAGGTCGCCCGGCGCCTGCGCGCCGAGGGCCACACGGTTCCGATCCTGGTCCTGACGGCCCGCGCGGACGAGGTCGACACCGTGGTCGGGCTCGACGCGGGCGCCGACGACTACGTGACGAAGCCGTTCCGCCTCGCCGAACTCCTCGCCCGCGTCCGGGCCCTGCTCCGGCGCGGCGCCACGGAGCCCGCGGTCGCCCCCGCGACGCACGGCGTCCGGATCGACGTCGAGTCGCACCGCGCCTGGATGGGCGACGAGGAGCTCCAGCTCACGGCGAAGGAGTTCGACCTCCTGCGGGTCCTCGTCCGCGACGCCGGCCGGGTGGTCACCCGCGACCAGCTGATGCGGGAGGTCTGGGACACCACGTGGTGGTCCTCGACGAAGACCCTGGACATGCACATCTCCTGGCTCCGCAAGAAGCTCGGCGACGACGCGGCGAACCCCCGCTACATCGCGACCGTCCGCGGCGTCGGCTTCCGCTTCGAGAAGAGCTAGGCGGTGTCTCACCGGTCGTGCCGGGCTCGCGGGGCCCTGAACCGGCCTGAACGACGAGATACCCCCTAGGCACTCTCCTACGGATCGGGCCGGGCCCACCCCGCCCGCGACCTGGTCCGGGCGGGGAGGCGCCGCCCGTACGCTCGGGGAAGCTCCTCGTACTCCGCCCCGCCCCCGGAGGGCCCCGTGCGTCGTCGTCTGATCAACTCCACCCTCGCCGTCGTCCTCGTCGTCATCGGCGTCTTCGGGGTCTCCCTCGTCCTCGTCGAGACGCGCACGATCTCCTCCAGCGCCCAGGAGAGCGTGGACTCCGAGGCCCTCCGGCTCGTCTCCATCGTCGACAGCCGGCTCTTCGGGGGGGAGCCGGTCAACCCCGACATCCTCGCCGAGCAGAGCGGAGCCAAGCGGTACGCCCTGATCGACATCCCCGGCCGCGCCCCCATCGAGATCGGCACGCGCCCCGAGGGCGATGTCATCCGGGGCAGCGCCGAGGGCGAGCGCGGCGAGACCGTGACCGTCGAGGAGTCCCGCTCCACGATCACCAGCGAGGTCGCCCGCACCCTGCTGATCATCGGAGCCGTGGCGCTGCTCGCCGTCGTGGCCGCCGTGCTCCTCGCCGTACGCCAGGCGAACAAGCTCACCTCCCCGCTCACGGACCTCGCCGAGACCGCCGAACGCCTCGGGTCCGGCGATCCGCGCCCGCGCCACAAGCGGTACGGGGTTCCGGAGCTGGACCGGGTCGCCGACGTCCTCGACGCGTCCGCGGAGCGCATCGCGCGGATGCTCACCGCCGAGCGCCGGCTCGCCGCCGACGCCTCGCACCAGCTCCGTACACCGCTGACCGCACTCTCGATGCGTCTGGAGGAGGTCGCCGTCGCCGACGACCTTCCCACGGTCAAGGAGGAGGCGACGATCGCGCTCACGCAGGTCGAGCGGCTCACCGACGTCGTCGAGCGGCTTCTGACGAACTCCCGCGACCCCCGTACCGGCTCCGCGCTCGCCTTCGACCTCGACGAGGTCATCAAGCAGCAGATCGAGGAGTGGCGCCCCGCGTACCGCAGCGCGGGCCGCGCCATCGTCCACTCCGGCAAGCAGGGCATGCGCGCGGTCGGCACTCCGGGCGCCGTGGCCCAGGTCCTCGCCGCGCTGATCGAGAACTCGCTCATGCACGGCGGCGGCACCGTCGCCCTGCGGACCCGCGTCACCGGCAACCAGTCCGTGATCGAGGTCACCGACGAGGGCCCCGGCGTCCCCGCCGATCTCGGCGCGCGGATCTTCGAGCGGGCCGTCAGCGGCCGCAGCTCCACCGGCATCGGTCTGGCCGTCGCCCGGGACCTCGCGGAGGCGGACGGTGGCCGGCTCGAACTGCTCCAGCAGCATCCGCCGGTCTTCGCGCTCTTCCTGAGCCGTGAGGTCAGGAGCCGCGGGGACGAGTCGAGGCAACGCCCCGTCCGGTAGCTGTCAGAGCACGCGGTCCGGCTGCTTCCTCGTGGACTGCTTGGGAGCCTGCTCCAGGAACGATTCGGCGGTCTGCACGGCCTCCCGGGCCGGCAGCGTCCGGAAGACCCAGGTGCGGTACGACCAGAAGCGGAACAGCGTCGCGACGCCGATGCCGAAGAACTTGAAGAAGTTGCTCTGCAGCGGGGTGTCCCAGCCGAAGCCGTACGTCGCCGCGTAGAGGATGCCGTTCTGGATCACCAGACCGGCGACGCTGAAGAGCAGGAAGAGCGTCAGCTCCTTCGTGCGGCTGCTCTTGTCGCGGTCCCGGTAGGTGAAGTACCGGAAGCCGAGATAGTTGAAGCCGATCGCGACGACCGTGGCGATGACACTCGCCCGGACCACGGGAAGCTCCGTCACCTGGCGGACGAGGTTGAAGACCCCCAGGTCCACCAGAAGGCCGACACCACCGACCGCGCCGAACTTGGCGAACTCACGTGTGAGCCGGTCAAGCCGCACACGCAGTGCGCTCTGTTCACTCATGGTGATCGCTCAGCCCCGTCCGTTCGGTTTCGTCAACCAAGCCATGCTAACCAGCCCACCTGTGACCCGCCCGAGGACGTCGCAAACCTCTGAAAATCCCGTTGCGCTGTCGTAAAGCACAGGCGGGGCGGGCTCCGCTCGTCGTGCGGATACCCTAAGAGGGTGACGTTCCCGGTAGTCGGCATGGTCGGTGGCGGTCAGCTCGCCCGTATGACCCACGAGGCGGGCATCCCCCTCGGCATCAAGTTCAAGCTGCTCAGTGACACCCCGCAGGATTCGGCGGCGCAGGTGGTGAGCGAGGTCGTCCTCGGCGACTATCGCGACCTGGCTACGCTGCGTGACTTCGCGCGCGGCTGTGACGTGATCACCTTCGATCACGAGCACGTCCCCGCCGAACATCTGCGTGCCCTGGAGGAGGACGGCGTCGTCGTCCGCCCAGGTCTCGCCGCGCTGGTGCACGCCCAGGACAAGGGGGTGATGCGCGCGAAGCTCGACGAGATCGGCGCACCGAGCCCCCGCCACCGGATCGTCGCCGATCCGGCGGACGCGGCGGCCTTCGCGGCCGAGGTGGGCGGGTTCCCGATCATCCTCAAGACGGTCAGCGGCGGCTACGACGGCAAGGGCGTCTGGTTCGTCCGTACGGCAGAGGACGCCCACGACCCGTTCCGTGCGGGCGTCCGGGTCCTCGCCGAGGAGAAGGTCGACTTCACGCGCGAGCTCGCCGCGAACATCGTCCGCTCCCCGCACGGCCAGGCCGTCGCCTACCCCGTCGTCGAGTCGCGGCAGGTCGACGGCGTCTGCGACACCGTCATCGCGCCCGCGCCCGGCCTGTCGGACGAGCTGGCCGGCCAGGCTCAGGAACTCGCGCTGCGGATCGCCAAGGAGCTCGACGTCGTCGGGCACCTCGCCGTGGAGCTGTTCGAGACGCGCGACGGCCGGATCCTGGTCAACGAGCTCGCGATGCGTCCGCACAACTCCGGTCACTGGACCCAGGACGGGGCGATCACCTCGCAGTTCGCCAACCACGTCCGCGCCGTGCTCGACCTCCCGCTGGGCGATCCCCGCCCGCGCGCCCCGTGGACGGTCATGTGCAACGTCCTGGGCGGGGACTACCCGGACATGTACTACGCCTATCTGCACTGCATGGCCCGGGACCCCCAGCTCAAGATCCACATGTATGGCAAGGACGTGAAGCCCGGCCGCAAGGTGGGGCACGTCAACACCTACGGCGACGACCTGGACGACGTGCTGGAGCGCGCCCGTCACGCCGCCGGCTACCTGCGAGGAACGATCACCGAATGAGCCCTGTGAGCCCCGTCGTAGGCATCGTCATGGGATCCGACTCCGACTGGCCCGTCATGGAGGCCGCGGCCCAGGCCCTGGACGAGTTCGAGATCGCGTACGAGGTCGACGTCGTCTCCGCGCACCGGATGCCGCACGAGATGATCGCGTACGGCGAGCAGGCCGCCGACCGCGGACTGAAGGCGATCATCGCGGGCGCGGGCGGCGCCGCCCATCTGCCGGGCATGCTCGCCTCCGTGACCCCGCTCCCGGTCATCGGCGTGCCGGTCCCGCTGAAGTACCTCGACGGCATGGACTCGCTCCTGTCGATCGTGCAGATGCCGGCCGGGGTGCCCGTGGCCACCGTCTCCGTCGGCGGGGCCCGCAACGCGGGCCTCCTCGCCGCCCGGATCCTCGCCGCGCACGACCCCGAACTGCTCGGCCGGATGCGGGAGTTCCAGCAGGAGCTGAACGACCAGGCGACCGAGAAGGGCAAGCGGCTGCGGGCCAAGGTCGAGGGCTCGGAGTCGTTCGGCTTCGCCAAGTGACCGCCCCGGCGAGCGCGGCCGACCGGCTGGCGGAGGCCCTGGAGCTGCTGGCCTCCGCACCCGTCGTCGACGGACACAACGACCTGCCCTGGGCGCTGCGCAAGCACGCCGGCTACGACCTGGACCGGCTCGACATCGCGGCCGACCAGACCGGCGCGCTCCACACCGACCTCGCCCGGCTGCGGGCCGGCGGCGTCGGCGCGCAGTTCTGGTCGGTATACGTCTCCACCGAGCTGACCGGGGACGACGCCGTCAGCGCCACCCTGGAGCAGATCGACGTCGTCGACCAGCTCCTGGAGCGGTACGCGGGCGAGCTGGCCCCCGCCCTGACCGCGGACGACATGGAGGCGGCGCGGAAGCAGGGCCGTATCGCCTCCCTCAAGGGCGCCGAGGGCGGCCACTCCATCAACGACTCCCTCGCCACCCTGCGCGCCCTGCACACCCTGGGCGTCCGCTACATGACGCTCACCCACAACGACAACACCGCGTGGGCGGACTCGGCGACCGACGAGCCGCGCGTGGGGGGCCTCTCGCCCTTCGGCCACGAGGTCGTCCGGGAGATGAACCGCACCGGCGTGCTCGTCGACCTCTCGCACGTCGCAGCGACGACGATGCGGGACGCCCTGGACACCTCGGTCGCGCCGGTGATCTTCTCGCACTCCTCGTCGCTCGCGATCTGCGACCACCCGCGGAACATCCCGGACGACGTCCTGGAGCGGCTGCCGGGGAACGGCGGGGTCGCGATGGCCACGTTCGTGCCGAAGTTCATCCTTCCGGCCGCCGTGGAGTGGACGGCCCGTGCGGACGACAACCTGCGGGCGCACGGCTTCCACCACCTCGACACCACCGCCGGGGCGATGAAGCTCCACCGCGCCTTCGAGGCCGAGCACCCGCGCCCGATCGCCACGGCGGCGACGGTGGCGGACCATCTCGACCACATGCGCGAGGTGGCCGGCATCGACCACATCGGCATCGGCGGCGACTACGACGGCACGGCGTTCACCCCGGCCGGCCTGGACGACGTCGCGGGGTACCCGAACCTGATCGCCGAGCTCCTCCACCGCGGCTGGTCGCACGCCGACCTCGCGAAGCTGACGTGGTCCAACGCGGTCCGCGCCCTGCGGGACGCGGAGGCGGTCTCCCGCGACCTGCGCACGCGCCGCGGCCCGTCGAACGCGACGATCGACTCGCTGGACGCGCCCCCCTCCTGACGGTCGGCCGATCCCCGTGTGGCCCGTCGCCGAACCGAACCGGCGGCGGGCCACCGTCGTGACCGGACGGAGCCGCGAGGTCGCCGCCGTCCCCTGAACGGCCTACTCCACCACCCTTCACGAGGGGTTCCGTGCCACGGTGGGCGGTACTGCCCAGTACGTTCGGAGTTGTCAGGCCATGGCAGATCTGGAAGAGCATCACCCCTTCTCCGTCGAGCACGCCGGCGCCGCGGCCGGTGACCTCGACGCCCCCGAACAACTGTCGCCTCGCGACGAGTTGACCCGCGCGCAGGCACTGCTCGCCGCGCAGCCCGTCGTCGAGGGGCACGCGATCCCACCCCGGGAGTTCGACCCCGAGGACCTCGCGCCGGTGCGGGCGGCGGAGGCCGGGGCGCAGTTCTGGTCCCTCCGCTCCGGGCCGGACGAGGACGTCGTCGGGACGCTGCGCCGCATCGACGGGATCCGTGCGCTCGTCGCCGCCTACCCCGAGGAGCTGCGCCTCGCGCACAGCACCGCCGAGATGGGCCACGCCGTCAACTGCGGCCGGGTCGCCGCGCTCCTGGGGCCCGTGAGCTGGTCGGCCCTGGCCGGCTCGATCGCCGCCGTGCGGGCGTACCACGCGCTCGGGGTACGGGTCGTCAACCTCACCCGGTTCGACGGCTTCGCCCGCGAGGCCGTACGGGAGATGAACCGCCTGGGGGTCGTCGTGGACCTCTCCGGGGCCGACCCGGAGACGGTCCGCCGCACCCTCGCGCTCACCAGGGCCCCGGTCCTGGCGACGCGCGCGGACCCGGAGGAGCTGACGGACGAGGTCCTCGGCCTGTTTGGGGAGAACGGCGGCGTCTGCATGCTCCCGGTGACCGGGGATCTGCCGGCGACCGCCGATGCCCTCGACCGCGTCCGCGCCCTGGCGGGCCCGCGCTGTGTGGGCCTGTCCCACACCACGGACCCGGCGGCCGGCTACGCGCCGCTCTTCGCCGAGCTGCTGCGCCGCGGCTGGCCCGCGACGGACCTGACCGCCCTCGCCCGCGACAACGCCATCCGGACCCTGCGGGAGGCGGAGTTCCTCGCCCGCACGTCCGGCCCGCGCCGCGCGCCCTGACGGCGGATCGGGCAGGCGCCCGCGCGCCCTGACGGCGGACCCGGCAGGCGCCCGGTCGGATCGACGGCGGACCCCGCGGGCGCCCGAAGATACGGGAAGGGTCCCGCCCCCCCCCATGAGGGAGGCGGGACCCTTCCCGGTCCGTTCGCTAGGCCCGCGGGCGTCCCATCGCGCGGTACGTCCAGCCCGCCTCGCGCCACCGCGTGGCGTCCAGCGCGTTGCGGCCGTCCAGGATCACCCGGGAGCCGGCCGCCGCGGCCAGCTCCGCCGGGTCCAGGTCGTCGCGGAACTCTCGCCACTCCGTCAGGTGCAGCACGACGTCCGCCCCGCGCACCGCCTCCAGGGCCGACGCGGCGTACCCCAGGGTCGGGAAGAGCCGGCGGGCGTTCTCCATGCCCTTGGGGTCGTAGACCGTGACCTGGCCGCCCTGGAGGTGGATCTGTCCGGCCACGTTCAGCGCCGGCGAGTCCCGTACGTCGTCCGAGTCCGGCTTGAACGTGGCGCCGAGCACCGCGACCCGCTTGCCGAGGAACGACCCGCCGCCGACGGCGTCCCGCGCCATCTCGACCATCTGGCCGCGCCGCCGCATGTTGATGGAGTCGATCTCGCGCAGGAAGGTCAGCGCCTGGTCCGCGCCCAGCTCGCCCGCCCGCGCCATGAACGCGCGGATGTCCTTCGGCAGACAGCCGCCGCCGAAGCCGATGCCGGCACGCAGGAACTTGGAGCCGATCCGCTCGTCGTAGCCGATCGCCTCGGCCAGCTTCGCGACGTCGCCGCCCGCGGCCTCGCAGACCTCGGCCATCGCGTTGATGAAGGAGATCTTGGTCGCGAGGAAGGAGTTCGCGGCGGTCTTCACGAGCTCGGCCGTCGGGAAGTCGGTCACGACGAAGGGCGTGCCCTCGGCGATCGGCGTGGCGTACACCTCACGCAGCACCTTCTCGGCCCGCTCGCTCCGCACACCGGCGACGACCCGGTCCGGGTGGAGCGTGTCCTTCACCGCGAAGCCCTCGCGCAGGAACTCCGGGTTCCAGGCCAGCTCCACGCCCTCCGGCAGCAGCTCCGCGAGCCGCTCGGCGGAGCCGACCGGCACGGTCGACTTGCCGACGACGAGCGCGCCCTCGCGCACCACGCCCGCCAGCGAGCTGAACGCGGCGTCGACGTAGCTCATGTCACACGCGTACTCGCCGTGCTTCTGCGGGGTGTTCACGCAGACGAAGTGCACGTCGCCGAAGGCGCCGACCTCGTCCCAGGAGGTGGTGAAGCGCAGCCGGCCCGTCGATCCCTCGATGCCGGCGACGTGCCGGGAGAGCAGCTCCTCCAGGCCGGGCTCGTACATCGGTACGCGACCGGTGGCCAGCAGCTCGATCTTCTCGGGCACGACGTCGAGGCCGAGCACCTCGAAACCGAGCTCCGCCATGGCCGCTGCGTGCGTGGCGCCGAGGTAGCCGGTGCCGATCACGGTGATCTTGAGGGCCATACGGGACTCCAGTGAGGTCGGGCGGAATGCCTGCCCGAGCATAGTCGGGCCCTGGCCGGGGGCCCGGACACGCCCTACCCTTTGGATTACTTAACGGTAGTTAACAGACGTGGGAGTGAGTGAGCAGTGGCGCGGGAGAAGAACGACACAGCTGCGGATTTCGACCTGTATCGCCTGTCCGAGGAGCACGACATGCTCCGGGAGACGGTCCGTGCGCTGGCGGAGGCGAAGATCACGCCGTTCGCGGCGGCGGTCGACGAGGAGGGCCGGTTCCCCCAGGAGGCGCTGGACGCGCTGGTCGCGGCCGATCTGCACGCGGTCCATGTGCCGGAGTCCTACGGCGGTGCGGGCGCGGACGCGCTGGCGACGGTGATCGTGATCGAGGAGGTCGCCCGCGCCTGTGGTTCGTCCTCGCTGATCCCGGCGGTGAACAAGCTCGGCTCGCTGCCGGTGATCCTGTCGGGTTCGGAGGAGCTCAAGCGGAAGTACCTCGGCCCGCTGGCCAAGGGCGACGCGATGTTCTCCTACGCGCTGTCCGAGCCGGACGCCGGCTCGGACGCGGCCGGGATGAAGACCCGCGCCGTCCGCGACGGCGACTTCTGGGTCCTCAACGGCGTGAAGCGGTGGATCACCAACGCCGGAGTGTCGGAGTACTACACGGTGATGGCCGTCACCGACCCCGACAAGCGCTCCAAGGGCATCTCCGCGTTCGTGGTGGAGAAGAGCGACGAGGGCGTCTCCTTCGGCGCGCCGGAGAAGAAGCTCGGCATCAAGGGCTCCCCGACCCGCGAGGTCTACCTCGACAACGTCCGCATCCCCGCCGACCGCATGATCGGCGCCGAGGGCACCGGCTTCGCCACCGCGATGAAGACCCTGGACCACACCCGCATCACCATCGCCGCCCAGGCCCTCGGCATCGCCCAGGGCGCCTTGGACTACGCCAAGGGCTACGTCCAGGAACGCAAGCAGTTCGGCAAGCCGATCGCCGACTTCCAGGGCGTGCAGTTCATGCTCGCCGACATGGCCATGAAGCTCGAGGCCGCCCGCCAGCTCACCTACGCCGCCGCCGCCAGGTCCGAGCGCGTCGACAGCGACCTCACCTTCTTCGGCGCCGCCGCCAAGTGCTTCGCCTCCGACGTCGCCATGGAGGTCACCACCGACGCCGTCCAGCTCCTCGGCGGCTACGGCTACACCCGCGACTACCCCGTCGAACGCATGATGCGCGACGCCAAGATCACCCAGATCTACGAAGGCACCAACCAGGTCCAGCGCATCGTCATGGCCCGCAACCTCCCGTAGGCAAGGAGAAAGGGCGCCCCTCCGTCCTCCGGAGGGCGCCCTTCTCACATCCGTACGGCGACGGCAGCGGCTCGGATCAGCGGTTCGACGTGACCGTGACCTTCTCGTCGTTCTGGATCTGCGAGACCAGCTGCTTCACCTTCGGCATGTCCCACTTCAGCGAGCCCTGCGGCGCGCTGCCCGAGATCGGGATGTTCATCGACTTCCCGTCGCCACCGCTGATGCCCTTCATCGCGAAGAACATCTGGCCGAGGTCGTAGAGCGACATGTCCTTGTCCACGATCAGCGTGTCGAGACCGGCGCCCAGCGTCGGGTACAGCTTGAACGGGTTGAGGATCGTGCCCGGCGTCGCCGCCTGGTTCGCCAGGGCGGAGAGGAACTTCTGCTGGTTCTTCGTCCGCGCCAGGTCCGACTCGGCGAACGCGTACCGGGTGCGGACGAAGGCGAGGGCCTGCTCGCCGTTGAGCGTCTGCTCGCCCGCCTGGAAGTCCGCGCCGGACTTCTTGTCCTTGAAGCCCTTCTCGATGTTCATGTCGACACCGCCGAGCGCGTCCACGATGTTCGCGAAGCCGGCGAAGCCGATCTCCGCGTAGTGGTCGATGCGCAGCCCGGTGTTGAACTCGACGGTGCGGACCAGGAGCTCCGGGCCGTCCATCGCGTACGCCGCGTTGAGCTTGGAGCCGCCGCGCGCCCCGTACTTCTTGCCGGACTCCGAGCCGACGAAGGACGGGATGGTGACCCAGGAGTCACGCGGGAGCGAGATCATCGTGTTCCCGCTGGAGCAGGCCGCGAGGATCATCATCGAGTCGGTCCGCTTGCCCTCGGCGGAGCCGGTGTGCAGCTTCTTCTTCTCCTCGGCCGACATGCCCTCACGGCTGTCGGAGCCGACGATCAGGTAGGTCGTGCAGTCGCCCGCGGCCGGCCGCTCGATGACCTTGGAGAGGTCGACCTCGTTGCGCATCCGGGAGCTGGCCCAGGCGTAGGTGCCGACGCTCCAGCCGAGCAGGGCGACGACCAGGACGATGGAGCCGATCTTGATGCGGCGGCGCCAGTCCGGGGCCGGGCGGCCGGCCGGCTGGGGCGCGTACCGGGGGTCGTGCTGCGGCGGTACGGTGCCGTGGCCTCCGCCCTGGCGGCCGCCGCCGTAGACCTCGCCGGTGTTGTAGCCGCTGTCGTACCCGGTGGCCTGCTGCTGGGTGAAGTTCGGGTTGTACCCCTGGCCCTGTCCCTGGTCGTACCGCGGGTCGTACTGCGGCTGCTGGGGCACCTGCGGGCGCTGTACATGGCGCATCCGGCGAGCGCCCTCGGGCTGCGAGTTCGCGCCGCCACGGCCGTATCCGCTGTCATCGGGCCAGTCATTCATGCGGACCAGTGTGCAGGCCGCCTCCCGGGGGCCGACAGGGCGGGTGGGGAATCGGGGCGGCGCTGTTGCCAAGCTGATGCAAAGGGGACCAGGTCGGGACCCGGCATAAGGTGGAGGGCATGACAGATCAGGCCCAGCGCACGGACCGCCCGGAGACCGAAATTCCGGGCAAGCCCACCTCCGCGTCCCGCACCACTCTCAGCCACATCATGACCAGCCACGACACCAACCTGCTCGGTACGGTGCACGGCGGCGTGATCATGAAGCTGGTGGACGACGCGGCGGGGGCCGTCGCGGGCCGTCACTCGGGCGGGCCGGCCGTGACCGCGTCCATGGACGAGATGGCGTTCCTGGAGCCGGTACGCGTCGGTGACCTGCTGCATGTGAAGGCGCAGGTCAACTGGACCGGCCGGTCCTCCATGGAGGTCGGCGTGCGGGTCATGGCGGAGCGCTGGAACGAGTCCACCCCCGCCCAGCAGGTCGCCTCCGCCTACCTGGTCTTCGCCGCGGTCGACGCCGACGGCAAGCCGCGCCGCGTGCCGCCGGTCCTCCCGGAGACGGAGAAGGACAAGCGCCGCTACCAGGAGGCCCAGATCCGCCGCACCCACCGCCTGGCCCGCCGCCGCGCGATCATGGACCTCCGTGAGCGCCGCGCGGCCGAGGGCTACGAGGACTGACCCCGCCAGCCGCGCGCGGGGGCCCGGTACGGGCAGACCACCCCGGTCCGCCCCTACGGGCAGACCACCCCGGTCCGCCCCTACGGGCAGACCACCCCGGTCCGCCCCTACGGGCAGACCACCCGGTCGCCCGTGACCGCCTCGAAGGTGCCGGTGGCCTTCTCCTCCGCCCGTACCGGCTTGACGCTCTTGTAGTCGAGACCGGCCACCACCCGCAGGGTGCGCCCCCGTCCCTTCACCGGCCGCAGCTCCGCCCCCGGCAGCGCCGCCGCCAGGGACTTCGCCGAGCGGTCCCAGCGCGGGTCGTACTCCACCACCGTCCGCCGCACCTCCGGGCCCTCCCCGGTGCGCGGCGCCCGCGTGGTGTCGAAGCCGGTGGCGTGCAGGGCGTCGTCCACCCTGCGGCCCAGGCCGTCCGTCCGCGTCCCGTTGTAGACCTGCACCCGGATCGTCTTCGGCGCCACGTCGACGACCGTTCCCCCCGCCTTCGCCTCCGCCGTCCTCGGCGGCGCGAGCGGGCGGTCCTCGCGCAGGGCCTGGAAGAGCCGCTGCGCCTTGGGCGCGTCCCACTTCACGGTCGAGCCGATCCCCTTCACCGGGAAGCTCACGTCCCCGAGCGGTACGGAGACGAACTCCGACGACGCCGGGTCGAAGCCCCGCATCGCCCGGGCCAGGCTCAGCAGCTGATCCGTGCCGAACCCCCGGTCCGCCCGGACCGAGCCGAGCATGGTCGTGGAGACCTCCCGGAAGCGGACCGGGTTCAGCAGGACCCCGCCGCTCGTCACCCGGTCGATCAGCGCCGCGAGGAACCGCTGCTGGCGTTCCATCCGGCCGATGTCCGCCGCACCGTCGACATGGCGCGCGCGCACGTACTGCAGCGCCTGCCCGCCGTTCAGATGGTGCGGCCCGGCCGCGAGGTCGAGCCCGGTGTACTTGTCCTTCATCGGCCGGACCGTGCAGATGTCGACCCCGCCGACCGCGTCGACCGTCTTCATGAAGCTGGTGAAGTCGACCTCCAGATAGTGGTCGATCTTGACGCCCGTCATGTTCTCGACGGTCCGGACCGTGAGCCCCGGCCCGCCCTCGGCGTACGCGGCGTTCAGCTTCACCGGGTGCGCCTCGTGCCGTCTCCCCGTGGTCGCGTCGACGTGCGCGGGCATCTCGGCGTACGAGTCACGCGGCAGGCTCACCACGCTCGCCCGCTCCCGGTCCTCGCTGATGTGCACGAGCATCACGGTGTCGGTGCAGTGACAGGGTGCCCCGCCCAGCCGGTAGGCCTTGCGCTGCTGCTTGGTGAGGCTGTCACGCCCGTCCGTGCCCACGAGCAGCAGGTTCATCCCGTGCCCGCCCTGGGGGCGGTTCTTCATGTCCTTGAACGGGTCGACCCGGTCGATCCCGGTGTCCAGGCCGGTGACCAGCGCGTGCCCGATCCCGCCGGCGCCCAGGACGAGCACGGACAGGGTCGTCGCCATCCGCATGCCCCACCGTGGTCGCGCGGGCCGTCTGACGCGGCGGGCCGCCGGTACGGGACGGGCGGCCGGGCGGCGGCGAGGCGCGCGGGGCGGTGTGGGCACCGGGGGACACCTCCGCGGGTGGGACAAGGGGGCCGTGAGCACCGTAGGCCCATACGATCAGCGCAAGGGTGCGGCGGTCCGCGTGACGCGCTTCGTGTCCCCCATTCGCGGTAACGTGGCCGACGATTCTGCTGTCTCCCGGGGGCGACCCCCGGAACCCCGAGGATTCCATGCAGCCCCCCGTCTCCGTGATCATGCCGGTCCTCAACGAGGAACGGCACCTGCGCAACTCGGTCCGTCACATCCTCGAGCAGGAGTACGACGGCGAGATGGAGGTGGTGATCGCGCTCGGCCCGTCCACGGACCGCACCGACGAGATCGCCGCCGAGCTCGTACGAGAAGACCCGCGGGTCCACACCGTGCCCAACCCCACGGGCCGTACGCCCGCCGCCCTCAACGCGGCGATCAAGGCCTCCCGCCACCCGATCGTGGTGCGGGTCGACGGGCACGGCATGCTGTCGCCGAACTACATCGCGACGGCCGTCCGCCTCCTGGAGGAGACGGGCGCGCAGAACGTCGGCGGCATCATGCACGCCGAGGGCGAGAACGACTGGGAGCACGCGGTCGCCGCCGCGATGACCTCGAAGATCGGCGTCGGCAACGCGGCCTTCCACACCGGAGGCGAGGCGGGCCCGGCGGAGACCGTGTACCTGGGTGTCTTCCGGCGCGAGGCGCTGGAGCAGCAGGACGGCTACAACGTCGAGTTCATCCGCGCCCAGGACTGGGAGCTGAACTTCCGGATCCGCGAGGCGGGCGGCCTGATCTGGTTCTCGCCCGAGCTGCGCGTCCAGTACCGCCCGCGGCCGAACGTGCGCGCGCTGGCCAAGCAGTACAAGGACTACGGCCGTTGGCGCCATGTCGTGGCCCGCTACCACCAGGGCTCCATCAACCTGCGCTACCTCGCCCCGCCGACCGCCGTCTGCGCGATCGCGGCCGGCGTGGTGGTGGGCGCGGCCCTCACCCCGCTCGGCTTCCTGGTTCCGGCCGGCTACCTGGCCGCGATCACCGCGGGCTCGCTCCCGGCGGGCAAGGGCCTTCCGCTGAAGGCCCGGCTCCAGATCCCGGTGGCCCTCGCGACGATGCACATGTCCTGGGGCTACGGCTTCCTGACGAGCCCGCGCGCCCTGGCGAGGAAGGTCATCGCGAGCCGCCGCCCGTCCGTGCCGGCCACGAAGGTCTGACGCTCCTCCCGCCACGCACACGGCGACGGCCGGACCCCTCGGGGCCCGGCCGTCGCCGTCTTGTACGCCGCGTGCGCGGGAGCGTCAGCTCTTGCCGTCCCACTTGTAGACGCTGTAGACGTCCATGCAGTCCACCTTGTCGTCCGCGCCGTCGGGCAGGTCGCCCGCCTCGCTCTTCGGCTTCTCGTACGTGGCGCCCTGGCGCCAGTCCGCGCCCACGACCAGCGTGATGTTCTCGGCCTTGGCGTCCGCGCGGACGGCCGAGTCGGGCAGACCGAGAGCCTTGGCGACGGAGAGCGCGTCCGCCTTGCCCTGGTCGCCGTCCGCCTTCGGGTACTTCACCACGGTGTCCTTGCGGGCCTCGGCGGCCTTCGACGACTCCGCCTGGGTGAAGCCCTTGCCCTGCAGGGTCTGGGCCAGCGTGCCCGCCCGGCCCTCCGCCGGCGGCTGGCCGTCCCCGCCCGTCCCGTTGACGACCGTGACGTCGAGCGTCGCGGGCGCGGCCGCGGCCGGCCCCTTCGGCTTCGCGGAGGCGGACGGCTTGGCGCCGGCCGGGTCACCGTTCTTGTCGAAGGCCACGTCGTCGCGGAGCATCGACCACATCTTGTCGGCGGCGCTCTCGACCATGACGAGCTTGTTCCTGTCCTGCGACCACTCGCTCGTGGGGACCGTCGCCGTCGTGAGGCGGTCCAGCTTCACGTTCTTGAGCTGCATCGACAGGTCGAAGAGCTTCGACACCGAGCGGATCTCGTCCGAGACCTGGAGCGCCCTCGTGGCGGTCTCGGCCAGGCCGGTGAGGCGTCCGGTGTCGGTCCAGGCGTTCTGGCTCTGGAGCTTCTCCATCATGCCGTTCATGTACATGTGCTGGGCCTTGGCGCGGTTCTGGTCGCTGCCGAACGCGTGCCGGGTGCGCAGCCACTGGAGGGCCTGCTCACCCTTGATCTCGGTGGTCCCCTCCTTCAGCTTCAGGCCGGAACCGCCCTTCTGGAGACGGGTCGACTTGTCGTGCACACCCGTCTTCACACAGACCGGTACGCCGCCGACCTCGTCCGCCATCGCGACCACGCCCGCGAAGTCGACCATCATCCAGTGGTCGACGTAGACCCCGGTGAGGCTCTCCCACGTGGTGAGGGTGCAGCCCGGACCGCCGCGCTGCAGCGTCTCGTTGATGGGGCTGGTGGTGGTCGCCGGATAGGTCGTGCCCTCCTTGTCCCTGCACTCCGGGATCTTGACGATCGTGTCGCGCGGGATGGAGATGATGTTGGCGTTCTTGCGGTCCGCCGAGATGTGCAGCAACATCTGCACGTCGGCGAGCGGCTTGCGGTCCCGGTCGTTCTTCCCGCCGCCGAGCGCCACGTTCTTGGCGTCGGAGCGGTCGTCGGAGCCGATCAGCAGGATGTTGAGCGGGGTGTCTCCGAGCGCGTTGGGCGCGGTCTTCTTCACGCCGCTGTCGCCGCCTGCGCGGCTGCCGCCGCGGAGGTTGCCGTTGAGGTGCTGGTAGTACAGGTATCCGGCGGCAGCCGTGCCGAGTATCAGCAGCGACAGGGTCGCGGCGACCCAGCGCAGCACCTTGCGTTTACCACTCTTCTTGGCGCGTCGACGCGGCCCTTTGCGACGGTGGTTCGCACGGCCCTCGCCGCTTCCACCGCCGCTCGCGGCGCCGCCCGCCGTGTCCTCGGCGGCCCGTTCGCCGCCGGCCGATTCGTCCTTCGTGGACGTGCCGCCCCTGGCCCCGCGGCGCCTGGACCCTTCGGTCCCGGCCGCGCCGCGCGAACTCCCCTCGGCCTCGTCCTCGTAGAGCGTCTCGTCCCAGCCCAAATCACGGGCGTGCGGGACGCGTCCCCGCGTCCCCTCCCCACGCACGCTGTTCTGTCCCACCCCTGGTCCCCCTCGTCTCAGGTGTGCGCCACAGCCCGGTGTTTCCGGGTCACTGTGCGCACACCTTCTTGTCTGCCGTCTGCGCACCTTCCGGCGCCTTTGCCGGACCGGTGATGGGCACCCCCGCCCCCTTGAAGTCGGAGCCGAGGACGAGCGTCATGGGTGCGAGCTCCTCGGCGTCCTGCGTGCCCGGCTTGAGAGCCGTGGCGGGCAGACCCATCAGGTCCGCCAGCTTGCGGGCCTGATCGGCCTGGTTCGGTGCGTACTCGAGCGTGGTCTTCGCCGCCTTCTCGGGGGCGTTGCTCTTGTTCGTGGACCGTGTGACGCCCTGCTCGACCTGCAGCCAGTTGATCGTCGACTGGGCGGCGCCCTGGATGCCGCTGCCGTTGTAGACGTCGACGCGCACCTCGCGCGCCGTGGACCGCTCGCCCTTCAGCAGGGCGGCCTGGGCGTTCTTGGCGTCCTGCTGCTGCTTCTTCACCTCGGTGAGGGAGATGTCGGACTTCATGTTCGAGAAGAGCTGCGGCGCCTTGACCGGGTCGGGCACGACCGTGGCCTTGATCTTCTCGGCCGGGTTGTCGATGACCGGGAGCGTCGTGAACGTGATGTTCTTCGCGTCGATCTTGGCCAGTTCCTCGCCGAGGGACTTGAGCTTCCCGATGCTTCCTATGCCGGAGTCCACGGTCAGCGCGTTGGTGGCCGCCTCGGCGAGGTCGAGCAGCTTCCCCGGACTCGTCAGGGTCTCGTCCGACTTCATCTGCCGGATCATCGAGCTGAGGAACTGCTGCTGGACCTTGATCCGGTCCAGGTCGCTCTCGTTGCCGAAGCTGTGGCGCGTACGGACGAAGGCGAGGGCCTGCTCGCCCTGGATCGTCGACTCGCCCGCGGGCAGGTCGAGCTTGGAGTCCTTGTCCTTGACCGGCTTGACCAGACAGACCTTCACACCGCCGACGGCCGTGGTCAGCTCCTTGACGGCGTTGAAGTCGGCCATCATGAAGTGGTCGACGGTCAGCCCGGTGAGCTTCTTGACCGTACGCATGGTGCAGCCGGGGTCACGGTCGGACTGGCCGAGGCTGACGTTGAACCGCTCGTCGGCCTGGCCCGGGATGGTCTTGATGGTGCCGTCGGGCATCTTCGTCTGGCACTCGGGGATCTCGGTCTTCAGGTCGCGCGGGATGGACATCGCCGTGGCGTTCGTCCGGTCCTTGGAGACGTGGAAGAGGATCGTGGTGTCGGCGTGGCCGGGGCTGTTCTTGTCGCCGTAGCCCTCGTTGCCGTCACCGGTCCGCTTGTCGGTGCCGATGAGCAGGATGTTGACGGCCTGGTCCTTCTTGAACCCGGTGCTCTCGGCGCCGACCACGTCGACCTTGTTGATGTTCCCGTTGAGGTGCTCGTAGTACGCGTACGCGCCCACGCCGCCGGCCACGAGCACGAGCGCCATCGTCCCGCCGGTCCACAGCAGGACCTTCTTCTTGCGGGACTTCGCGGGCTTGCGCTTGCGGCGGCCCGGCTGCGGCTGCTGCCCGCCGGGGCCCTCGGGCGCACGGCGGCGGCGCTGGCCGGGGACGGGAGCCTCGGCCGGCGCGCCGGCCGTACGGGAACGCCGGTCGGTGCGGGAGCCCTCGGCGGAGCGGGAGCCCTCCGCGGATCTCGGGCCCGGAGTGGTCGCGCCGCGGGGGCGGGACTGCGGTGCCGACTGCCCAGCGGAGTGGTTCAGTCGCAGTTCGTAGTTGCCCGTTCGCGGGTTGAGGACCCACTGGTCGGCGGGGTCGATCTCATCCGCCTGTCCACGGCTGTGCGCGTCCACGGTTACTTGAATCCTCCGTCGGTGCCACGCGAGGCGCCTCCCCCGGTCGGCGCTCGGTCGTTCGATCCATTGAGTGCGCGACCATGAGGTCGGAAGCACCGGATCGCGTCACACTATCCGCCCAGTTCAGCGTGGGGCGACGTCCGTGACAAATTCCACGCCCCTTACAACTGGGCAATTTGCCCAAACCCCTTCTGCCGCCCTCTTCCCCTCCCACTCCTTGGGCGCTCCTTTACTCACCCACCCCTAGGCACACGCTCCGTCCGCCGCGTTACGCCCCGAGAAAGTCGGTGTCGGCGCGGGATTCGGGGCCTTCGCGGCCCCCCGTCCCCTGTCGCTCTCCGTGCCCGGCGTCACGGTGACGGGCTTGTCCTCGCGCAGTCGCGTGAAGAGCTGACTCGCAGCAGGTTGTACGAGTTCGTCCCGGTTCGCGTCGTACGAGTACGGCCGACGCGGCACCGTGAGGAACTGCACCTTCTCCGTGGGCACCGAACGCATCGAGCGCGCCAGGTCGTACAGATCCCGCAGCGAGTCGAGCCCCGGGTCGGTCGTGATCGACTTCGTCGCCGCGTCCAGGACGGGGTACAGCCGGGTCGGATTCAGTAGGACGCCGTTGCTCTGCACCTTGTTGACCAGGGCGCCCAGGAACTGCTGCTGGCGGTCCATGCGTTCCGTGTCGCTGCCGTTGCCGAGCGACTTGCGGGCCCGTACGAAGCCCAGCGCCTGCTCACCGTTGAGCGTCTGGCGCCCGGCCTTCAGCCTCAGCTTGGCGTCCTTGTCGTCGACCGCCTCCCGCAGGCAGATCTCGACACCGTCCACGGCGTCGACCATCTTCTTGAAGCCCCGGAAGTCGATCACCATGTGGTGGTCGATGCGGATCGCGGTCAGCCGCTCGACGGTACGGATCGTGCAGGCCGTGCCGCCGATCTCGAAGGCCGAGTTGAACTGGGCGAATTGTTCCTTTGTGCGTGTTCCGTCCGGAGTGCGGCAACTGGGCATGGTCACCATCAGGTCGCGCGGGATGGAGACGGCCGTCGCGCTCGTCCGGCCCGCCGAGATGTGCAGCAGGATCGTGGTGTCCGAGCGCTGGGTGCCCTTGTCCCTGCCGTACTTGGTGTTGCCCGCGCCGGTCCGGGTGTCGGAGCCGATCAGCAGGATGTTCTGCGCCCCCAGCGCGCCCGCGGCGGGGCGCTCCTTCTCGTATCTGAGCAGCTCCGCGGCGGCGTCGGTGTCGGTGGTGATGTTGCCGTCGAGCTTGCGGTAGAGCCACCAGCCGACTCCCGCGGCGGCGAGGACGACGACCGAGACCCCGAGAGCCGTCCAGCGCAGCCAGTGGCGCTTGCGCGGGGCCTCCGGTTCGGCGGGCGTGCCGGGACTGTCCGTCACGTCTGAGTCCATCCTTCGCGGCGTCGGCGGCGCGCCCGGGGGCCGCCGTTCGAAGAGTGAGACGGCCGAACCAGGCGCCTGGTTGTGCGGGAGGGGGTGCGTACCCGCCGATCATGTACCGGAGTTGAGGCGCGGACCCGAGGACTCGGCGAGTCGGTGCGCCATACGGGTGGAACGTCGGCGGGTTGTCCCGCGGCGGCCCGCCGTCAGTCGGCGGTCGTCGTGACGCGCTCGCTCTCGACCCGCTTCTCGAGCCCCTCGGGCGCCAGCAGGTCCAGGTTCCGGCACAGGACGACGGACCCGCCGGCCGCCAGGGGCGCGTACAGCCCGGCGGAGAGTCCGTCCCAGGTGTCGTACGGACGTCCGGAGAGGAGCCGCGCCCCGGGGGCGAGGCCGAGCGCCGCCGCGTCCGCGCGCGCCCGCTCGACGAGCTGGGCGCCCGTCAGTTCCGTACCCCCGACCAGGAGGGCCGTGGCGTCGGCGTCTACCGGGACGAACGGGGCGAACCGGTCACCCTGGCTCGGCACCTCGACCGCGTAGTCCGCGTACCCGGCGGGCGCGGCGGGGAAGCGGCGGCCCAGCGGGGCCAGCGAGAGCGCGATCCGGTCTCCCGAGCAGGCCAGGCCCGCGTCGAGCGTGTCCGGCCCGGCGACCACGTAGTCGGCGTCGGCCGGGTCCCCGCCGAACTCCGCGGTCACGCCCACGGAGGAGCAGGCGAGCAGCCAGACCGCGGTCTGCCAGTGCGCGGGCAACAGCAGCGCGAGCCGGTCGCCGGGGGAGGCGGACAGCTCTCCCTGGAGGAGATTGGCCGTCTTGGCCACCCAATTGGCGAAGGTGGCCACGGACAATTCGACGCGCTCACCGGTGGCGTCGTCGTAGAAGGTGACCAAGGGGCGGGCGGGGTCCGCGGCGAGCGCGGATCGCAGCAGGTCGGCGGGGGTGCGGTCGCTGGCGTTCACGCGGGCAAGGGTACGCGGGGAGGGGTGCGGGGACCCCCCGTACCGGTGACGCCGTCCTCCGGTCGGACCGACGGGCCGTCAGTTTCCGTGCCCGATTCCGCCGAGCGGAACCCGCGAGGCGTACAGAGGATCGCCTCATGCGTGCCTACCTCGCCACCTCCATCGCCGTCACGTGCGCGACGGCGCTCGCCCTTCCGTTCACCCTCGCGACCCCCGCCGGGGCGCTGCCACTCGGTGCGGCCGCCGCGCCGACGGCGGCGCCACCCGCCGCGGATCCAGCCGCGGACCCCGCCGCCGGCCCCTCCGCCCCGGAAGCGGCGCCGGACGCCGTCCCGCGGGAGACCGACGTCGCCGGTTCCACCCAGTCCCTGCCGCTGGCCCCCCTCGGTGACGGCCGCCGTGCCGTCGGGGCCGCCGGCGGGGCACAGGGACTGGCCCGACGGGACGTCAGACCCTTCTCGCTCGTGGGCGTCGTCTGGGACGACGCCCGGGCCCACCTCCACGGCACGGTCCAGGTCCGCACCCGGGCGACCGGGAACGCGCGGTGGTCCGCGTGGCAGGACGTCGAGATCCACAACGACGACCACGGGGCGGACCCCGGCACCTCGGAGGCCGCGTCCGGCGCGCTCCGCGGGGCCACCGCACCGCTCTGGGTCGGCGACTCCGACGGCGTCGAGGTCCGCGTACGTCCCGACCGCCAGGACGACATCGCCGCGGCGGTGGCCGAAGCACTCCCTGAGGGCCTCCGTGTCGAGCTGGTCGACCCGGGGCCGGAGCCCGTCGCCGCCCAGGGGCCCGAGCCCCGCGCCGGGCTGGCGCACGGAGCGCGTGCGGTACACCGCGCGCCGACCGTCGAGGAGGCGGCCGCCGCCTCCGTGAACGCCCAGCTCGCCTCGGTCGGTACGGCGGTGATCCCGGCGGCCGCCGCGGCGAAGCCGTACATCGGCCCGCGCCCGAGGATCATCACCCGCAAGGGCTGGGGCGCCGACGAGCGGCTGCGCGAGAAGGGCTTCGTCTACACCAAGGCGGTCAAGGCCGCCTTCGTCCATCACAGCGCGACCGGCAACAACTACACCTGCAAGCAGGCGCCCTCCGTCCTCCGCAGTATCTACCGCTACCACACCCAGAGCAGCGGCTGGCGTGACTTCGGCTACAACTTCGCCGTCGACAAGTGCGGAAACATCTACGAAGGCCGCGCCGGGGGCGTGGCCAAGCCGGTGCACGGTGCCCACACGCTCGGTTTCAACACCAACAGCATGGGCATCGCCGTCCTCGGCACCTACGGTTCGACGACTCCGCCGGCCGCCGTCGTCACCGCCGTCGCGAAGCTGACGGCCTGGAAGCTTGGGCTGCACGGGGTGAATCCGAAGGGGAAGACGACACTCGTCTCCGCCGGCGGGAAGTACAAAAAGGGCAAGAAGGTCACGTTCAACTCCATCGCGGGACACCGTGACGGCTACGCCACGGCCTGCCCCGGAGCCCGCCTCTACGGCAAGCTCGGCACCGCGCGCACCGCGTCCGCGAAGTACCAGGGGCGGTGATGCGGTCGCCGGTCCGACCATCTGCATAAACTGACCGGTCATATCGCCCGGACGAGCGACGAACGACGTGACGGGCGATGAGACCGGCCCCGGACAGGAAGCAGAGACGACAGGTGACAGAAGCGATCCTCCTGGTCGGTGGCAAGGGCACACGGCTACGCCCGCTGACGGTGAACACCCCCAAGCCGATGGTCCCCGCGGCCGGTGTGCCGTTCCTGACGCACCAGCTGGCACGGGCCAGGGCCGCGGGTGTCGAGCACGTGGTGCTCGCCACCTCGTACCTGGCCGAGGTCTTCGAGCCGTACTTCGGGGACGGCTCGTCGCTGGGGCTCAGCCTGGAGTACGTCACCGAGGAGGAGCCGCTCGGCACGGGCGGCGCGATCCGCAACGTCGCCTCGCGCCTGCACTCCGGCCCGGACGACCCGGTTCTCGTCTTCAACGGCGACATCCTGACGGGCCTGGACATCCAGGCCCTGGTCGCCACCCACGACTCCTCGGGCGCGGACGTCTCGCTGCACCTGACCCGGGTCGACGACCCCAGGGCGTTCGGCCTGGTGCCGACGGACCCGACGGGGCGCGTCACCGCGTTCCTGGAGAAGCCGCAGACGCCCGAGGAGATCGTCACCGACCAGATCAACGCGGGGGCGTACGTCTTCCGCCGCTCGGTCATCGACACGATCCCGACCGGGCGGCCCGTCTCGGTGGAGCGCGAGACCTTCCCCGAGCTCCTCGCCACCGGAGCGCACCTCCAGGGCCTGGTGGACTCCACGTACTGGCTCGACCTCGGCACCCCGCAGGCCTTCGTGCGCGGCTCCGCGGACCTGGTCCTCGGCCGCGCCCCGTCCCCGGCCGTCCCGGGCCGGTGCGGCGACCGTCTGGTCCTCCCGACGGCCCGCGTGGCGCCGGACGCCAAGCTCACCGGCGGCACGGTCGTCGGCGCGGACGCCGTCGTCGGCGAAGGCGCCCGCATCTCGGGCTCGACCCTCCACGCGGGCGCGATCGTCGAACCGGGAGCGGTGATCACCGACTCCCTGATCGGCGCGGGCGCCCGCATCGGCGCGCGCACGGTCCTGACAGGCGCGGTCATCGGGGACGGCGCCCAGGTCGGCCCGGACAACGAACTCCGCGAGGGCGTCCGCATCTGGTGCGACACCGCGCTCCCGGCCCGCGCGATCCGCTTCTCGTCGGACCAGTAGGGACCACCGCTCCGACGGTCACCCTTCTCCCGGCCTCCGTCCGGCGGAGGGCGACCGCCCGGGACGCCCGCCGCCGCCGCGTGGGCGGGTGCCGGTGCTCCGCCCGCGGGCGGAGCCTTCCCGGGGTCGCTCGGGCGGGGGCCCGGATACGCTCATAGACATGGCCGGCCGCTTCGCACCCCGCAACCCCAGCACCCGCACCACCGTGCGCGGCGGCCACGTCCCCGTACCCGCCGCCCGGCCGGCCGCCCCGGTCGCCCAGGGCGCGACCCGCCGCTGGACCCCCGACGCGCCGACCGACCTCGGCCTCACCCTCGGTCCCCTCCGCCGTGGCACGGGCGACCCGACCTTCCGCACGACCCCCGACGGCTCCGTCTGGCGCACCGCCCGCACCCCGGAAGGCCCCGGCACGCTCCGGGTCGCCCTCCGGCAGGGCACGGCGGAGGCCGAGGCCTGGGGGCCCGGCGCCCAGTGGCTCCTCGACGGGCTGCCCCGGCTGCTCGGCGCCGAGGACGACCCGGGCGCCTTCGTCCCCCGCCACCGGCTCCTCGCCGCCACGCACCGCGCCCGCCCCGGCCTCCGGCTGAGCCGCACCGGCCTGGTGATGGAGTCGCTGATCCCCTCGATCCTGGAGCAGAAGGTCACCACGGCCGAGGCGTACCGCGCCTGGCGGCTGCTCGTACGGAAGTACGGCGAGCCCGCCCCCGGCCCCGAGAGCCACCGCCTCCACGTGGTGCCCGACACCCGCACCTGGTCGCTCATCCCGTCCTGGGAGTGGCACCGCGCGGGCGTCGACAACAAGCGCGCCGCCACGATCCTGCGGGCCGTCAAGGTCGCCCGCCGCATGGAGGAGGCGGCGGCCATGGAGCCGGAACAGGCGCAGCAGCGGCTGGAGTTGATCCCCGGCATCGGCCCATGGACCTCGGCCGAGACGGTCCAGCGCAGCAACGGCGCGCCGGACGCGGTCTCCGTCGGCGACTACCACCTGCCGTCGATCGTCGGGTACGCCCTCGCGGGCGACCGGACCGCCGACGACGCGGCGATGCTCGAACTCCTCGCCCCGTACGCGGGCCAGCGCCACCGCGCGGCCCGCCTCGTCCTCCTCAGCGGCCGCGTCCCCCCGCGCCGCGCGCCCCGGATGACGCCGGGGAACATCGCGGCGCTCTGAAGCGGATCCCGTTGCCGGGACGCGCTACCGCACCTCGATGAACCGGCCTGCCTGCCGCGCCGGCCGGTCCTTCGGCGGCGCCGCCGCGTGACCCACGGCCACCGCGCCCATCGGGTCCCAGTCCGCCGGGAGCCCGAGGACGTCCCGTACGACCTCACGGCAGAACATCGTCGAGGACACCCACGCCGAACCGAGCCGCTCACCGGCCAGAGCCACCAGGAAGTTCTGCACACCCGCACCCGCCGCGACCACGAACATCTCGCGCTCGGCGGCGTCGCGCCGCGGGTCGCCGTAGTGGTGCGAGCCGTCCATGACGAGACACGGCACGACGAGGTACGGAGCGTTCCGCAGCACGTCTCCGCGGCGCACCCGCTTGGCGATGGACTCCTCCGACTTGCCGTCCCGCCGCAGATCCGCGACCCACGCGTCACGCATCGCGTCCAGCAGCCCGGTGCGCGAGGCCTCGGACTCCAGGAGCACGAACCGCCACGGCGTGGTGTGGTGCGGCGCCGGAGCCGTCACGGCGGCGGCGACGGCACGCCGTACCGCGCCCGGGTCGACGGGCTCGTCGGTGAACTCCCGGACGGTACGCCGCAGGGTCACCGCCTCCCGGACCGCCTCGGAGGTCCCGAGCCGGAACATGTCGTCGGCGGCGCCGCGCACCAGCGCCCGGGCGCCCACGTCGGCGGAACCGTCCACGACGTGCGGCAGCCCGCGGACGACGGCGACCGGGAGGCCCTTCGCCTTGCCCTTCACCAGGTCTCCCGCGGCGGCGAGTTCGTCCGCGGTGGCGACGACCGTCGCGCTGAGCGGATTGCCGTGCGCGTCCGTGCCGCCGCGCAGGTCGTCGAGGACGCGGACACCGGCGGCGCCGATGGCCACGTCGGTGAGACCGCTGCGCCAGGGCCGCCCGAAGGTGTCCGTGACGACGACACCGACGTCGACGCCGAGCGCGTCGCGCAGCCCCTCCCGTATCGCGCGCGCCGAGGCGTCCGGATCGAGGGGCAGCAACAGGACGGTGCCGGCGGGGGTGTTGGAGGCGTCGACCCCGGCCGCGGCCATGACGAGGCCCTGCCGGTTCTCGACGATCCGCAGGGCGCCGCGCCGGGCCACCACCCGTACGGTCTCGGCGTCGATCGCCTCCTCCCGGTCGGTGGCGGCGATCACCCGCCCCTCGGCCTTGCTCACGATCTTGGAGGTGACGAGCAGGACGTCCCCGTCCTGGAGGCCGGGGGAGACGGAGGCGATCAGCTTGGCGAGATCGTCCCCGTCCCGCACCTCGGGCAGCCCGTCGAGCGCCCACACCCGATAGCCGCCGGCGCCGATGCCGCCCGCGCCGTCCGCCACCGGGTCGTTCCGGTCGGGATCCTGCGCGAGGCCGCCGCCGGCGGAGCCGCCCGTCACCGAGGCCGGCATCGTGACGTCCTGTGCCGCGTCCTGCGCCGAACCGTCCGCGGGGCCCGTCATCCCCGGACCTCCTCCGCCAGCGCCAGCGCCTCGCGCGCCATCGCCGCCGTCGCGTCCGGGTCCGTCATCATCAGCGGCACCGCGCGGCAGCGGATCCCGGCCGACTCGACGTCAGCGACGACGCCCGCGTCGACCGTGTCGACCAGCCAGCCGTCCAGCAGCCCCGAGCCGTAGTGCCGCGCCACCGCCGCGGCCGTGGACTCCACGCCCACCGCCGCGAGGACCTTGTCGGCCATGCCCCGCACCGGCGCGTCGCCGACGATGGGGGAGAGGCCGACCACCGGCACGTCCGCCTCGGCGATCGCCTCACGGATGCCCGGCACGGCCAGGATCGTGCCGACCGACACGACCGGGTTCGACGGCGGGAAGAGGATGACGTCCGCCTCGGCGATGGCCTCGAGGACACCCGGCGCGGGCTTCGCGGCCTCCGCGCCGACGGCCACCACGGCCTGGGCGTCCACGGACGCCCGCAGCTTCACCCAGTACTCCTGGAAGTGCACCGCCCGCGACTCGCCGTCCACCTCGATGGCGACGTGCGTCTCGACGCGGTCGTCGGACATCGGCAGCAGCCGTACGCCCGGCCGCCAGCGCGCGCACAGCGCCTCGGTCACCGCGCTGAGCGGATAGCCGGCGCCCAGCATCTGCGTGCGGACGATGTGCGTCGCGAAGTCGCGGTCACCCAGACCGAACCACTCGGGCCCCACTCCGTACGCCGCGAGCTCCTCCTTCACCGTGAAGGACTCGTCCTCGCGGCCCCAGCCCTGCTCCTCGTCGATGCCACCGCCGAGCGTGTACATCACCGTGTCGAGGTCCGGGCAGACCTTCAGGCCGAAGAGATGGATGTCGTCACCGGTGTTGCCGACGACCGTGATCTCCGCGTCCGGAGCCGCCTGCTTGAGGCCGCGAAGGAAGCGGGCACCACCGATGCCACCGGCCAGAACCACAATGCGCATGTGGATCAGTGTGTCAGGCCCGCACCGCTCAGGGGGCGGCCGGGGCCAGGCCCGCCGGGGCGGTCGGAACCCCCGGGGCGCACTGGGCCTGCAGGGACTCGTGCATGGGCATCTCGGTGAGGCCCGGGTAGTAGACGTGCAGGCTGACCGCCGGCTCGAGGGAGTCGTTGACGACCTCGTGGACGTACCCCGGCGCGAACACCCTCGTCGAGCCTCCGCCGAGCTTCCGCACGCCCCGTTCCGTACGCTCCGTCAGTTCGCCCTCGAGGACGGTCAGTACGCCGGAGGACAGGCCGTGGTCGTGGAGGCCGCTGCCCTGGCCGGGCACCCACGAGAGCAGCCAGACCTCGTAGCCGGGCCCGGTGCGCAGGCGGTGGTACCAGCGGGTGGTGGCGTCGTACTCGACGTGCGGGGCCCACTGCGCGCGGTCGGCGGCGATGGAGCGGGCGAGGCCGACGAACTCGGCCACGGTGGCGGGGTGCTCGCGGGCGGGCTGCAGGAGGTGCTGGACCTCGAGGATGTCGCCGGCGATCTGGAGGTCGCTGTCGCTGTTCATGGGTGCGGTGGTTCCTCGGCAGTAACAGAAGTCGTGGCGGGGGGTCACGCGAGAACGTTCAGGGGGTTACACGGGGCAACGCTGGGAACGCGGGAGAACGGTGCTGGAGCTCTGGGGCATCAACAGCTGGAACAGCAACAGCAACAGCGCGCCTGGACAGCGCGGCGGTACCCACGGGCGTGGGTCGCGGAGGGCGCTGAGGTCGCTGGCATGGCATCAAAGGTGCAGGGAGGGCCACCCGACTGTCAACCCAATGACCGTTTTGGGGGGAATGTTTCACCTCATCCGGTTACAGAGGCGGAAGAAAGGTTTGTTCAGTCGCCGAGCTGGAGACATGGCGCAACATCCGTGCCCGTAAACGCGGCTGGGGTCCCGTGATCAGACTGTGATCCGGATCGCTTCCGTGGTGAGGTCGCAACAAGATCCACGCTTCGGGCGTCTCTCTCCGCGAGAGGGAGCGGCGCGGTCAGGCCGGTGGCATGTGTCAGGTTTTTGGTGATTTGAACACTTTCCGCATAGCCTTGGTTCCGCAGAGTGAATACCGGGCCCAATAGCAGATTCCGGCTTGACTCGCACAGAGCACAAACTTGTAATTTCACTCGTGTCGTTCGACCGGCAGCGGGGACGGCAACATCACGGGGACGCGAAGAACAGACGAGGGGCGCACATGACCGAGTTGTTCCAGGAACTGCTGGTCGAGGACGCGGACGAGGAACTCGGCTGGCAGGAGCGCGCACTGTGCGCCCAGACCGATCCCGAGTCCTTCTTCCCCGAGAAGGGCGGCTCGACCCGCGAGGCCAAGAAGGTCTGCCTCGCCTGCGAGGTCCGCTCCGAATGCCTGGAGTACGCCCTGCAGAACGACGAACGATTCGGTATCTGGGGCGGTCTGTCGGAACGCGAACGCCGCCGCCTCAAGAAGGCGGCCGTCTGACCGGCGTCCCACCCGTCGAACCCCCCACACCCGTACACATCGAACGCTCCGCCTCCTGTGCTCCGGCGACAGGAGGCGGACCCTTTTCCTGGCAGCCGTTAGTGTGGGGCCCCGTCCGAGACGTACCCACGCCCCCCGCGGGCGACCCCCGGCCGGAGGGCCCGTACCTCGATGTCCTCAACTCCTGAGTTTCCGCGACACGTCGTCACCGCCGTGCTCGTCGCCCACGACGGCGCCCGCTGGCTGCCGGACGCCCTCGCCGGGCTGCTCGCCCAGGAACGCCCCGTGCAGAACGTCGTCGCCGCCGACACCGGCAGCGCCGACGACTCCGCGCAGCTCCTCGCCGACGCGATCGGCGTCGACCGCGTGCTGCACCTCGCCCGCCGCACGGGCTTCGGCGCCGCCGTCGAGGAGGCGGCCCGCACCGCGCCCGTGCTCGGACCCGAGGAACTCCCCTATCTCAAGCGGCCCAGCGGCTGGGACCCGGTCAGCAGGACCTGGAGCGACGAGGCCTACGACCTGCCCGAACTCCCGCACGGCGAGCCCGTGCAGTGGCTCTGGCTGCTCCACGACGACTGCGCCCCCGAGCCCGACGCCCTCGCCGAACTCCTGCGCGTCGCCGACGCGGACGCGTACGCGGCCGTCGTCGGACCCAAGCTCCGCGGCTGGTACGACCGCAGGCAGCTGCTCGAAGCCGGCGTCTCCATCGCCCGCAGCGGCCGCCGCTGGACCGGCCTCGACCGCCGCGAACAGGACCAGGGCCAGCACGACCAGGTCCGCTCCGTCCTCTCCGTCTCCAGCGCCGGCATGCTCATCCGCCGCGACGTCTTCGAGGAGCTCGGCGGCTTCGACCGGCGCCTGCCCCTGATGCGCGACGACGTCGACCTGTGCTGGCGCGCCCACGCCGCGGGCCACAGCGTCCTCGTCGCCCCCGACGCCGTCCTGCGGCACGCCGAGGCCTCCGCCCGCGAACGCCGCACCGTCGACTGCGCGGGCCGCTCCGTGGCCAACCCGCACCGCGTCGACAAGGCCGGCGCCGTCTACACCCTCCTCGCCAACAGCCGCGGCGCCACCCTGCCGTACGTACTGATCCGGCTGATCGTCGGCACACTGCTGCGCACGCTCGCGTACCTCGTCGGCAAGGTCCCCGGCCAGGCCGTCGACGAGGTCATGGGCCTCTTCGCCACGCTGCTGCGCCCCGAGAAGATCCTCGCCGCCCGCCGGCGCCGCAAGAACCCCGCCGTCCCCGCGAGCGAACTCCGCGCGCTCTTCCCGCCGCCCGGTGCCACCGTCCGCGCCACCGCCGAGCAGGTCGTCGCGAACTTCGGCGGCTCCGACGCCGATTCCGGCGGATCACGCCACGGCGCGGTCGAGTCCGGCCCCGGCGGCGACGACGCCGACTTCCTCGAAGTCGAGCAGTTCGCCCGGCTGAAGAAGATCGCCCGCAAGCCCGGGCCCGTCCTCTTCGCCCTGCTCCTGCTCATCTCCGTGGTGGCCTGCCGAGGCCTGTACGGCGGCGGTTCGCTCGCCGGCGGCACCCTGCTGCCCGCCCCCGACACCGTCTCCGAGCTGTGGGGACGGTACGCCGACAGCTGGCACGCCCTCGGCACCGGCGGCACCCAGACCGCACCGCCCTACCTCGCCGTGCTGGCCGGACTCTCCGCCCTCTTCCTCGGCTCCACCTCCTTCGCACTCACCGTGCTGCTCGTCTGCTCGGTCCCGCTGGCCGGCTTCACCGCCTACTTCGCCGCCCGCCCGATCGTCGAGTCCCCGCTGCTGCGCGCCTGGGGCGCCATCGCGTACGCCTTCCTGCCCGCCGCCACCGGCGCACTCGCCGCCGGCCGGCTCGGCACCGCCGTCCTCGCGATCCTGCTGCCACTGATCGCCCGCGCCGCCGTCGCCGCCCACGGCCTCACCGGCGGCCCCGGCGGAGCCCGCGGCAGCTGGCGCGCCACCTGGGCGTACACCTTCCTGCTCACCTTCACGATGGCGTTCACGCCGATCGTCTGGCCGCTCGCCGTCGTCCTCGGCCTCGCCGTCCTCGTCCTGCGCCGCGACGACATCACCGCCTACGGCCTGCGCTTCCTCGCCACCGTCGGCACCCCGGTCCTCGTCCTCGCCCCCTGGTCGCTCTCCCTGCTGACCAGCCCCTCCGCCTTCCTGCGCGAGGCCGGACTCGACATCCGTACGGGCACGGCCTCCGCGCTCGACCTGCTCGGGATCAGCCCCGGCGGCCCCGGCACCACCGGCGGCCTCCTCCTCATCGGCATCGTGCTCGCCGCGCTGGCCGGACTGCTGCGCGAGGAGCGCCGCTTCGCCGTCGGCGCCGCCTGGACCGTCGCCCTCGTCGGCCTCCTCTTCGCCGCGCTCTCCAACGGAGCGGGCGGCACCGGCTGGGCGGGTCCCGCCACCCTCGTCTACGGCGCGGCGCTCCTCGCCGCCGGCATGATCGGCGCCGAGTACGGACGTACCCGCGTCGCCGCGCACGGCTTCGGCTGGCGCCAGCCGGTCGCCGCGCTCATCGCGCTCGCCGCCGCCCTCGGCCCGGTCGTGGCCGCCGCCGGCTGGATGATCGGCGGCGCCGACGGCCCGCTGACCCGGCGCGACCCGGTCCAGGTCCCGGCCTTCGTCGCCGAGGAGAGCGACACCGACGACCAGCCCCGCACCCTTGTCCTGGGCGGCACCTCGCCCGGCGAGGTCTCGTACACCCTGGTCCGCGGCTCCGGCGGCCGTCTCGGCGACGCCGAACTGGCCGAGGCGGGCGGCAGCGACGCGGGCCTGGACAAGGTCGTCGCGCACCTGGTGGCCGGCTCCGGCGCCGACCAGACCGAGGAGCTCAGCGGTTACGCGATCCGCTACGTCCTCGTACGGGACGGGGCCCCGCGCCAGATGAGCCGCGTCCTCGACGCCACCCCGGGCCTCAGCAGGCTCAGTCAGCTCGACGGCAGCGCCCTGTGGACCGTCGCCCGTGAGCGCGTCGTCGCCCGCGCCACGATCGTCCCGCCGGCGAAGGCCACGGACACCGCGAAGCCCGCCGACCCCGCGAAACCGGCCGACGCGGCGGCCGGGCCGGTCGCCGTCGCCGCAGGCCCCGTCGAGGCGCACACGAAGATCCCGTCCGGCCCGGCCGGCCGCCTCCTGCGCATCGCCGACCGCGCCGACGAGGGCTGGACCGCCACCCTCGACGGCAAGGAGCTGACGCGGACCACCGTCGACGGCTGGGCGCAGGGCTTCGAACTCCCCGCCGAGGGCGGCAGGCTCGACCTCACGTACGACCAGCCGCTCACCCACACCCTGTGGATCTGGGCCCAGGTCGGCCTCGGCGTCGTCCTGCTCGTCCTCGCCCTGCCGGGGCGGCGCCGCGAGATCGACGACGACCTGCCGGAGGAGGAGGTCGCCATCCCCGCCCAGGCCATGGAGGGCGACGGCCGCCGCGCCCGCCGCCTGCGCGCCGCGGCGGAGGCCGAGGCCGCCGCGGAGGCCGAGCAGGAGCGGGACCCCGAGCTCGTCCCCGTACCGCAGGAGCAGGCCCAGGGGCAGGAACAGGCTGAGGAGCAGGCCCAGGCGCAGGCCTACGCGCCCGCGGACTGGCAGGACCAGCAGCACCCGCAACAGCACCAGCCGCAGGACCAGTACGCGCAGCAGGGCTACTACGCCCAGCCCCAGCAGTACACCGAGTACGGCACCGATCCGTACCAGCAGCAGTACGAGCAGTACCCCCAGCAGGGGTACGACCCGCAGCAGGGTTACGACCCCCAGCAGTACGAGCAGTACCCGCAGCAGGGGCAGCAGCAGGGCTACGACCCGCAGCAGACGTACGACCCGTACACCTACGGCTACGAGACCGAGCAGCGTCCCGACGGGAGCAGCAACCAGTGAAGCGCCCCACCCTCTCCCTGATCGCGGTCGCCACCGCCCTCGCCGCCGTCACCGGCTTCGCCGCGCTGACCGCGCCCGACGGCTCCGCGACCGCCGGGGCCAAGGCCCCCGCGAAGCTGCCCGTGGAGCGCTCCAGCCTGCTCTGCCCGGCGCCCAGCACATCCGAACTGGCGGAGACCGACTACACGTCGTTCACCCCGGGCGCCACCGGCAGCGGCTCCGCCAAGTCCGGTAGCGCCGCCAAGGCCGTACTCAAGGCCGCCGCGGCCTCCGCCACCCCCGGCGGCACCGCGGCGAAGAAGCCCGCGGCCGTCAAGGCTCCGGCCACCGTCACCGAGCCCGGCAAGCCCGTCGCCGCCGAGGCGAACGGCCCCACGGCCCCCGCCCTGACCGGCACGGCCACCGGCGGCCTCGCCCCCGGCTGGACGGTCCAGCAGACCACCGTCGTCCCGGCGGGCGGCTCGCGCGGCCTCCTGGGCGTCACCTGCACCGCCCCGGACACGGACTTCTGGTTCCCGGCCGCCTCCACGGCCAAGGAGCGCCAGGACTACGTCCACCTCACCAACCCCGACGACACCGCCGCCGTCGCCGACGTCCAGCTGTACGGCGCCGAGGGCGAACTCGCCTCGCAGCTCAACGACGGCATCCCCGTCCCGGCCCACTCCACCGTCCCCGTCCTGCTCTCCACGCTCACCGGCGCGGCACCGGCGGCCGACGTGACCGTCCACGTCACCACCCGCAGCGGCCGGGTGGGCGCGGTCGTCGGCGCCGCCGACGACAAGATCGGCAGCGACTGGCTCCCCGCCACCGCGGACCCGGCCTCCACCGCCGTTCTGCCCGGCGTCCCCGCCGACGCGACCTCGGTGCGCCTCGTGGCGTACGCGCCCGGCGAGGACGACGCCGAACTGAAGATCCAGCTGGTGGGCGAGGGCGGCACGATCGTCCCGGCGAGCGCGGAGTCCCTGCACGTGAAGTCGGGCATGACCGCGGCCGTCGACCTTCCGGACCTCACCCGAGGCGAGGCGGGCGCGCTGCTGCTCACGCCCTCGGACCCCAAGAAGTCCGCACCCTTCGTCGCCGCGCTGCGCGTCGTGCGCGGCAAGGGCGACAAGCAGGAGGTCGCCTACATCCCGGCCACCGCGGCCATCGGCGCCCGCGCCACCGTCGCCGACAACCGCGCCGCCGGCTCGACCCTCACGCTGACGGCGCCGGGCGCCACGGCCCAGGTCAAGGTCACCGCCTCGGCCGGTACGGGGGGAGGCACGCCGGTCTCCAAGACCGTCACGGTCAAGGCGGGGACCACGATGAAGGTGACCGAACTGGTCCCGGCAGGCCTCAAGGGCTCCTACGCCGTGACGGTCGAACCCGTCTCGGGCGGCCCGGTCCACGCGGCCCGCATGCTGGCCCTCCCGGACGACGGCATCCCCATGTTCACGGTCCAGACCCTGGTGGACGACCGAGGCACGGTGGAGGTCCCGACGGCGAACCAGGACCTCTCGGTCCTGGACGACTGAACGCCCCGCGACCCTGCCCGTACGGGGCGGGTGGGCCCTCGCCCGTACGGGTCCTCGCCCGTACGGGTCCTCGCCCGTACGGGTCCTCGCCCGTACGGGTCCCGACGGACGTGGTCCGGCCTGGGCCCGGCTCGTACGGGGTTCGACCGACGTGAAGGAGGCGGCCCGGCTCGCGCCCGTACGGGGGTCTCAGTCCTGGCCGTACCGGGGGTCGACCGACTCGGGGGAGAGGCCCAGGAGCTCGGCCACCTGCTCGACCACGACCTCGTGGACGAGCAGAGCCCGCTCGTCCCGGCTCTTCGAGCGGATCTCGACGGGCCGCCGGTAGACGATCACCCGGGCCGGCCCGCCCTTCGCGGCGGCCGCGGAGCCGCCCAGGGGCACCGACTCGCCCGACACCGACGGCGGCACGTCAAGCACCAGGAACTCGACGTCCGCCAGCTGCGGCCAGCGCCGCTCCAGGCGCTCCACCGAGTCCAGGACCAGATCGCGGAACGTGTCCGCCCGGCTCGCCGACAACGGCACCTGCGGCGGGGCGACAGGCCCCCGCATCCCGCGGCCGTGACGGTCGCGACGACGCGTCCGGGGCTCCGGCGGTTCCGGCCGCGGCTCCGCGGGGCGCGCCTCGGCGGAGCGGGAATCTCCCGCGTGGGGCTCGGCCGGACGGGACGAGGGGCGCGGCGGCACAGGACTGTCCATCACTGACGCAGCGTAACTCTCCTCAGTGTCAGTCGGCCGTGGCGCACACGTGCCACCACGATTCCTGCGGACCCGCGCTGTCGATAGTTGAACGTTCCGGCCAAGCCAGGGCTCGATTCGATGGGGTCCCGCGATCGGCCATCTGGCCGTGGTTGACCGGATTCCGCTCGGACAGTGTCCGGATCGACCGTCGTCCCCACCCCCGTTCTCCTCCTTACGCGCAGGTCAGGACGGCCCTCCCGAGAGGGACCGTGTCGGACGTCACACCGCGACACGGTGGAGTGACCTGGTGGAGAGTCGTCGCGGCCCGCTCAAGAGTGCGGTACCGTCCAACGTCGTGAGCCCTGTACGTCGCTGTTCGCGCACCGCGTGCGGCCGCCCTGCCGTCGCGACACTGACGTACGTCTATGCCGACTCGACTGCGGTCCTCGGCCCGCTCGCCACCTACGCCGAGCCCCACTGCTACGACCTGTGTGCCGAACACAGCGAGCGCCTCACCGCGCCGCGCGGCTGGGAGGTCGTGCGGCTCTCCGACGGCTCCGCGCCGTCCCGCCCCAGCGGGGACGACCTGGAGGCCCTCGCCAACGCGGTACGGGAGGCGGCCCGCCCCCAGGAACGCGCGGCAGAGGCCGGCGGCAAGGGCGGCGGAGGCCGTGGCGGGGACCCGATGGAGGTCGGCCGCCGCGGACACCTGCGGGTCCTGCGCTCCCCCGACTCCTGAACGTGCCCGGGCCGAGCGCCTGACGTTCCCCTGCCCGACCGTGCCCGTGCCCGTGCCCGCACACCCTCGTGCTCGTCCTCGTGCTCGTGACGGAACATCCCCCGGCCGAAAGTCCCCTGGCCGAACACCCTCCCATCGGCCAAGGCGCTCTGCCCTCCCGCGAGCGGCCCCCGGTAGGTTGGGCCTCCTGTACACGCGCCGCACACGCGTGCCGATGAAGGCGTATTCAGGAGGGTTGTTCCGTGGCTGCTGATCTGTCGCAGATCGTGAAGGCGTACGACGTCCGCGGGGTGGTGCCCGACCAGTGGGACGAGACGCTCGCCGAACTGTTCGGCGCCGCGTTCGTCCAGGTGACGGCCGCCGACGCGATCGTGGTCGGCCACGACATGCGGCCCTCGTCGCCGGGCCTCTCGGGCGCCTTCGCCCGCGGCGCGGCCCGCCTCGGCGCCGACGTCACCCTGATCGGGCTCTGCTCGACCGACCAGCTCTACTTCGCCTCGGGCAGCCTGGACCTGCCGGGCGCGATGTTCACCGCGTCCCACAACCCGGCCCAGTACAACGGCATCAAGATGTGCCGTGCGGGCGCCGCCCCGGTCGGCCAGGACACCGGACTCTCCGAGATCCGCACGCTCGTCGAGCGCTGGTCCGACGAGGGCGCCCCCGAGGCCGCCGCCACGGCCGGCACGGTCACCGAGCGGGACACCCTCGCCGACTACGCCGCCCACCTGAAGGCGCTGGTGGACCTGGCGGCGATCCGCCCCCTGAAGGTCGTCGTGGACGCGGGCAACGGCATGGGCGGCCACACCGTCCCGACCGTCTTCGCGGGCCTCCCGCTCGACCTCGTACCGATGTACTTCGAGCTCGACGGCACCTTCCCGAACCACGAGGCCAACCCGCTCGACCCGGCGAACATCGTCGACCTCCAGGCCCGCGTCCGGGCCGAGGGCGCGGACCTCGGCCTCGCCTTCGACGGCGACGCCGACCGCTGCTTCGTCGTCGACGAGCGCGGCGAGGCGGTCTCCCCGTCGGCGATCACGGCACTCGTCGCCGCGCGCGAGCTGGCGAAGACGCCCGGCGGCACGGTCATCCACAACCTGATCACCTCCTGGTCGGTCCCCGAGGTCGTCCGCGAGAACGGCGGCACCCCGGTCCGCACCCGCGTCGGCCACTCCTTCATCAAGGAGGAGATGGCGAAGACGGGCGCGATCTTCGGTGGCGAGCACTCGGCGCACTACTACTTCAGGGACTTCTGGAACGCCGATACGGGCATGCTCGCCGCGCTCCACGTCCTCGCCGCCCTCGGAGGCCAGGACGGCCCGCTCTCGGAGCTGGTCTCCTCGTACGACCGCTACGCGGGCTCGGGCGAGATCAACTCCACGGTCGCCGACCAGGCGGCCCGTGCGGCGGCCGTCAAGGCGGCGTACGCGGACCAGGACGGTGTCGGCATCGACGAGTTGGACGGTCTGACGGTGTCGGCGGAGGACTGGTGGTTCAACCTGCGCCCGTCGAACACCGAGCCGCTGCTGCGCCTGAACGTGGAGGCCCGTGACGAGGCCACCATGGCCAAGATCCGCGACGAGGTCCTGGACCTGGTCCGCGCGACCGGCTGACCCGCCCGCGCCGACCCGCTCGTGAGTGCCGGGAAACGGGGCAGGTGCCGAGCCGCGCGCCCCGTTTCCCGGCGGTAGGCTGACCTGGCCCGAAGGGCAGCAACAGCACCGCAACCGTTTGTTCGAAGGGACACCTCATGCCGCTCGAAGCCGGCCTCCTGGAGATCCTGGCCTGCCCGGCGTGCCACGCGCCGCTGAACGACCGCACGACGGCCGAGACCCCCGAACTGATCTGCACGAGCGCCGACTGCGGCCTCGCGTACCCGGTCCGCGACGGCATCCCGGTCCTCCTCACAGACGAGGCCCGCAAGCCCCAGTAACCCAGGGGGCGCGGGAGCGTGTGGGCCCGTGTGGGCAATCGCCCCGCAGGAGCGGGCACCCGCCCGCCGCGTGACCCACCGCCCGACCCCACCCCCCCCGCGTGGGCAACCGCCCACCCCCCCCGTGTGGGCAATCGTCCCGCTGGGGCGGGACGGGTGGGCGCACGGGACGGCGCCCAGGCGGGCGCGTCCGCCCCGACTGCCCCCCACGAGGCCCCCGCACCACGCAAGGGCCCCACCCGCAAGCCGCCCGACGAGGCGAGGCCCTGCACCACGCAAGGCCCCACCCACGAGCCCCCCCACGAGGCCCCGCACCACGCAAGGGCCCCGCCCACAGCCGCCCCACTAGGCGAGGCCGCGCATCACGCAAGGGCCCCACCCGCAAGCCGCCCGACGAGGCGAGGCCCTGCACCACGCAAGGCCCCACCCACGAGCCCCCCCCACGAGGCCCCGCACCACGCAAGGGCCCCACCCGCAAGCCGCCCGACGAGGCGAGGCCCTGCACCACGCAAGGGCCCCACCCGCAAGCCGCCCGACGAGGCGAGGCCCCGCATCACGCAAGGGCCCCACCCGCAAGCCGCCCCCACGAGCCCACAGCGCCCGCATCCGCCCCGGACCCGGAGGCCCGCCCCATGCTCGACGAGACCCTCCTCGACGCCCCGGACGCCCTCGCCCTCGCCGACCGCCGCGGCCTGCTCCGCGGCGCGGCCGAGGCCGGCGCGCGGGTGCGGACCGCCGCCCGCCACGCCACCGAGGCGGGCATCTCCGAGCTCAGCCCCGAGGGCCGCCCCCGCTCCGTCCTCGTCGCCGGACCCGGCACCGCCGCCGCGGGAGTCGCCGACCTGGTGGGCGCGCTCGCTGGAGCCGCCGCCCCGGTCATCCGCCTCCAGCCCACCGGCGTCGCCCCGGCCTCCGGTGCCCTGCGCTGGGCGCTGCCCGGCTGGGCGGGCTCGCTGGACCTGCTCCTGATCCCGACGACCGACGGCTCCGAGCCGGGCCTCGCGCGCCTCGCGGAACTCGCGTACCGCCGGGGCGTCACCGTCGTCGCCGTCGCCCCGAAGACCTCCCCGCTCGCGGAGACCGTCAGCGCCCCGCGCGGGCTGCTCGTACCGATGGCCATGGCCCCGCACGAGAGCGCCGAGGAGTACGAGGAGACGCTCGCCGCGGGCCCCGGCGCGCTGTGGGCGCTGTTCACCCCGCTCCTCGCGCTGCTGGACCGCGTGGGCCTCCTCGAAGCGCCGTCGGAGATGCTGGAGAAGGTCGCCGACCGGCTGGACAGCACGGCCGAGCGCTGCGGCCCGGCCATCGCCACGTACAGCAACCCGGCCAAGACGCTCGCCGCCGAACTCGCCGACACGCTGCCGCTGATCTGGACCGAGGGCGACGCCGCCGGGCCCGTCGGCCGCCGCTTCGCCGCCGTACTGGCCGAGCTTGCCGGCCTGCCCGCGCTCGCCGCCGAACTGCCCGAGGCGCTGCCCGCCCACGGTGTGCTGCTCGCCGGCGACTACGCGGCCGGAGCCGACCCCGACGACTTCTTCCGCGACCGGGTGGACGAGCAGCAGGCGCTGCGAGCGCGGGTCGTGCTGCTGCGCGACCGCCCGGCGGACGCCGGCGGCCTCACGGCCGCCCCCGCCGCCCGTGAGCTGGCCCTCAGCCACGGCACCGCGATCAGCGAGCTGGAACCGCTGGTGTCGGAGGAGGCGTCGGGGGAGAGCGGCGAACTCCTGGAGACGCTGGCGGAACTGCTTGCCGTCACCGACTTCGCGGCCGTCTACCTGTCCCTTGCGTCGGCGGGGATCGCGCCACCCCACGCCTGACGCACAAGCCAGGCGACCCCACCACAAACCACCCGCCACTCACCGCCCGTCGCACCCTGTCCCACCCGCCCTACCCGCCCCACACCGCACCGCCCGTCGCGCCCGCACCACCCGTCCCACGACGCCGCCACGTCCCACGACGCCCCCACCTCCATCACCGCACCGAGGAAAGCTGGAAGGCTCCATGGACCGCCTCGTCAACACCGTCCGCCCCTACGCCTGGGGTTCCACCACGGCCATCCCCGAACTGCTCGGGACCGTCCCCACCGGCGAGCCCCAGGCCGAGATGTGGATGGGCGCCCACCCCGGAGCCCCCTCCCGTACGGAGCGCGGACCGCTCAACGAGGTCATCGACGCCGATCCCGTACGCGAGCTGGGTGCCCCGGCCGTCGGGAAGTTCGGCCCGCACCTGCCCTTCCTCCTCAAGCTGCTCGCCGCCGGAGCCCCGCTCTCCCTCCAGGTCCACCCCGACCTCGCCCAGGCGAAGGCCGGGTTCGCGGCCGAGGAGGCGGCCGGGGTCCCGATCGACGCGCCGCACCGCAACTACAAGGACGCCAACCACAAGCCCGAACTGATCTGCGCACTGACGCCGTTCACCGGGCTCTGCGGCTTCCGTGACCCGATCGAGGCCGCCGACACGATCGCCGCGCTCGGTGTCGACTCCCTCAAGCCGTACGTCGATCTGCTGCACGCCCACCCCGAAGAGGCCGCGCTGCGCGAGGTCATGACCGCTCTGCTCATCGCCGACCGCGAGGAGATGGCGCACACCGTCGCCGAGGCCGCCGCGGCCGCGGAACGGCTCGGCGGCGCCCACGCCCCGTACGCCGCACTCGCGCACCACTACCCGGGCGACGCCGGCGTCATCGCCGCCATGCTGCTCAACCCCGTACAACTCCAGCCCGGCGAAGCCCTCTTCCTCGGCGCCGGCGTGCCGCACGCCTACCTCGACGGCCTCGGCGTCGAGATCATGGCCAACTCCGACAACGTGCTGCGCTGCGGGCTGACGCCCAAACACGTCGACGTACCGGAGCTGCTGCGGATCGTCCGCTTCGAGGCGAGCGAGCCGGCCCTGCTCCGCCCGGAGGCCTCCCCGTCCGGCGAGGAGGTCTACGACACCCCCATCGACGAGTTCCGACTCTCCCGTCTCGTACGGGCCGAGGGCGCGGCCCCCACCGACGTCACCGCCACCACCCCGCAGATCCTGCTCGCCGTAGCCGGCCGGCCGAAGGCGGGCGAGGTGACCCTCGCCCCCGGCGAGTCCGTCTTCGTACCGGCAGGCGAAACGACCGAACTGTCCGGTACCGGAACGGTCTTCCGCGCCACCGTCGTGGCCTGATGCAACAATGACCGGCCGAATGGCGGCGACAGTGCCGGAGTACCGACGAAGGGAACACGTACACCCATGAGCGCGTCAGGCGGAACCAAGGCGATCGTGGCGGCACTCGCCGCGAACCTCGCGATCGCGGTAGCCAAGTTCGTGGCGTTCCTCTTCAGCGGCTCGTCCTCGATGCTGGCCGAGAGCGTCCACTCCCTCGCCGACTCCGGCAACCAGGGTCTGCTGCTCCTCGGCGGCAAGAAGGCGAAGCGCGAGGCGACTCCGCAGCACCCCTTCGGCTACGGCCGTGAGCGGTACATCTACGCCTTCCTCGTCTCCATCGTGCTCTTCTCCGTCGGTGGCATGTTCGCCATCTACGAGGGCTACGAGAAGATCAAGCACCCGCACCCGATCGAGGACTGGTACTGGCCGATCGGCGTCCTCGTCTTCGCGATCATCGCCGAGTCCTTCTCCTTCCGTACGGCCATCAAGGAGTCGAACACGATCCGGGGCCGCCAGTCCTGGAAGGAGTTCGTGCGCCGCGCGAAGGCGCCCGAGCTCCCGGTCGTCCTCCTGGAGGACCTGGGCGCGCTCGTCGGCCTCATCCTCGCCCTCGGCGGCGTCGGTATCGCCCTCCTCACGGGCGACGGCGTCTGGGACGGCATCGGCACCCTCTGCATCGGCATCCTGCTCATCGCGATCGCGCTCGTCCTCGCCGCCGAGACCAAGTCGCTGCTGCTCGGCGAGTCAGCGGGCACCGAGCAGGTGAAGCAGATCGAGGAGGCGGTCGTCGACGGCGAGACCGTCACCCGCCTCATCCACATGCGCACGCTCCACCTCGGCCCGGAGGAGCTCCTCGTGGCCGCCAAGATCGCCGTACGCCACGACGAGTCGGCCACCGAGGTCGCCCATGCGATCAACGCGGCCGAGGAGCGCATCCGCGCGGCGGTCCCGATCGCCCGCGTCATCTACCTGGAGCCGGACATCTACAGCGAGTCGGCGGCCGCGGCGGGTGTGAACCCGGCCAAGTCCCCGGGCGGCCCGAGCCACTAGGCACATGCGAACCGGAAGGGCCCGGGGTCATGGTGACCCCGGGCCCTTCCGGCTGTTCGCGCGTGGCTACCGGACCTCGCCGAGCGCCTCAGGGACCGCCCCCGGCCCGAAACCGAGGGCGAATCCGGCCGGATCCCGGCGCAGGCCGGACTGTGGGTCGCCACACTGATCGGTGTAGATTCGTGACCAGCCAGACGTCGCTGCTGATGGCGGTCGGGCGGTCCGCGGGACCGGCCGAGGGAGAGAGGGCCTCCGACGACTGCACCGCGGGAGTACCCGGGCATTCGTGTGCCCGCGCTACGCACGTCGCGGTGTCAGGCGCCCCACAAGACCCTCGAACCCGATCCACGAGGAGCAGCCCAGTCATGACGACTGCCGCCACCAAGCAGGACTTCAAGGTCGCCGACCTGTCCCTGGCCGTCTTCGGCCGCAAGGAGATCACCCTCGCCGAGCACGAGATGCCCGGCCTGATGTCGATCCGCCGCGAGTACGCCGACCAGCAGCCGCTCGCCGGCGCGCGTATCACCGGCTCCCTGCACATGACGGTGCAGACGGCCGTCCTCATCGAGACCCTGGTCGCCCTCGGCGCCGAGGTCCGCTGGGCCTCCTGCAACATCTTCTCCACCCAGGACCACGCCGCCGCGGCCATCGCCGTCGGCCCGACCGGCACCCCCGAGGCCCCCGCCGGCGTCCCGGTCTTCGCCTGGAAGGGCGAGACCCTGGAGGAGTACTGGTGGTGCACGGAGCAGGCCCTGACCTGGCCGAACACGCCCACCGGCGGCCCGAACATGATCCTCGACGACGGTGGTGACGCCACCCTCCTCGTCCACAAGGGCGTCGAGTTCGAGAAGGCCGGCTCCGCCCCGGACCCGTCCACCGCGGACAGCGAGGAGTACGGCCACATCCTCCGCCTCCTCAACCGCACCCTCGGCGAGAACCCGCAGAAGTGGACCCAGCTCGCGTCCGAGATCCGCGGCGTGACGGAGGAGACCACGACCGGTGTCCACCGTCTCTACGAGATGCACCAGGCCGGCACCCTCCTCTTCCCGGCGATCAACGTGAACGACGCCGTGACGAAGTCGAAGTTCGACAACAAGTACGGCTGCCGCCACTCCCTCATCGACGGCATCAACCGCGCCACCGACGTCCTCATCGGCGGCAAGACCGCCGTCGTCTGCGGCTACGGCGATGTCGGCAAGGGCTGCGCCGAGTCCCTCCGCGGCCAGGGCGCCCGTGTCATCGTGACCGAGATCGACCCGATCTGTGCGCTGCAGGCGGCGATGGACGGCTACCAGGTCGCCACCCTCGACGACGTCGTCGAGACGGCCGACATCTTCATCACCACGACCGGCAACAAGGACATCATCATGGCGTCGGACATCGCCAAGATGAAGCACCAGGCCATCGTCGGGAACATCGGCCACTTCGACAACGAGATCGACATGGCCGGCCTCGCCGCCACGCCCGGCATTGTCAAGGACGAGGTGAAGCCGCAGGTCCACACCTGGACCTACCCCGACGGCAAGGTCGTCATCGTCCTGTCCGAGGGCCGCCTCCTCAACCTCGGCAACGCGACCGGCCACCCGTCGTTCGTGATGTCCAACTCGTTCGCGGACCAGACCCTGGCCCAGATCGAGCTGTTCACGAAGCCCGAGCAGTACCCGACCGACGTCTACGTGCTCCCGAAGCACCTGGACGAGAAGGTCGCCCGCCTCCACCTCGCCGCGCTCGGCGTGAAGCTCACGACCCTCCGCCCCGAGCAGGCCGCCTACATCGGCGTCGAGGTCGAAGGCCCGTACAAGCCGGACCACTACCGCTACTGATGCCGGTCCGGACGGCGCCCGTGCACTGACGCGCGCCCGTCCCACGCACCCGTAGAGGAGAAAGGCAGGCCCCCGCACCCCCGTGCCGGGGGCCTGCCTCGTCTATCGCCCCCGCAAGCACCCCGAGGACCCATGCCCCGCGGCCGCTATTCGCTCCATGATCCGCACGATCACACCCCCCTCGGTGAAGAGCACTTCAACTGCGCGCCCGGCCCCTCCGGCTGGCGCTACGTCTCACAGACCACCACCCCCTCCGGCGAACACGCCGGCTCCGTCGACCTGGCCATCGACGAACTCGGCCGCCCCATCCGCCTCGAACTCCACGCCGCGAGCTGGCAGGTCCGCGGCGCCGCCCTGGACGGCGTCACCTGGGTCCGCACGGACCCCACCGGAACCCACGCCACCGAAGGCAATGTGCGCGCCCACGCCTTCACCGGCACGTCCCCGGCGTTCCTCGTCGCGATCACGCGACTCCTGCGACTCACCCCCGCTTCCCCAGCGACCCGCGTCAGGCTCGTCGCCTTCACGGATCCCGTGCTCGCCCCCCTCACGATCGACCAGTCCTGGGCCCTGGTGAACAGTGAAGCGCACCCCACTGACAACGGCCGTCTGATGGTGGACGAGTACCAGGTCAACGCCCTCGACACGGGCGAACAGCACACGGTTCACATCGCGGGAGACGTGGTCCTCTCGGCCCCCGGCGTCGAACTCGAATCCCTCGACACCCCGCCGTCCCTCTTCCCCTGACGACCGCTGCCCGACGACTCGACGCATCGGCGGCGTCCGCATCGGCGGCGTCAGGCAGGCGGCGCGAACCCGGTCGGACGCCCGGGCTCCACAGGCTGCGCGGGCGCGGGCGCCGGCGCCGACGACGGAGAGGAAACAGAGGGAGACGCAGGGGCAGGAGAAGCAGGGGCAGAAGAGGGCGCGAAGGAACCAACCGCGGGAGGAACGGCGAAGGCCCGCCGCGCGTCCCGCGCCTGCCGCTCCCCGACGACCCCCGCCAGATACGCCGCCGCCGGTACACCCGCCGGCGGAGGGGTCCCCGTCCGGGCGACCAACTCGTCGGCCAGGCGCTCCGCGATCCGCTGCCCCACGGCCGGGTCGAGCTGCCGCATCCGCGTCAGGTACTGCCGCACCTCCAGCCACAGCGCGTCCGGTACCGCGGAGAGATCCAGCTCGGTGAACCGCCCCACGAGCCAGGGCGGGGGAGGCGGCACGACCGATGTCCGAGCGGCAGGCACCCGCTCCCGTACGACGAGGGTGCCGGCGAAGACATCACCGATCCGCCGGCCGCGCGCGGAGACGAGGGACGCGATACAGGCGACGGTCCCGAACGTCATGAGGATCTCGACCACTCCCATCGCCCCGCGCACGAGCGCGTGCCGGAACCGGATCGGACCCCCGTCGTCCCGCACCACCCGCAGCCCGCAGGCCAGCTTGCCCAGCGACCGCCCGTGCGTCAGCGTCTCCACCGCGATGGGTGCGCCCACGAGGACCAGGAGGAAGGAGACGATCGACAGCGCGGTCTGCGCCGCGTCGTCGAGCGAAGCCGTCGCCACCGCGAGCCCGACCGTGATCAGCAGATAGGCCGCCCACACCACCAGTGCGTCGAGGAGCAGCGCGAGAGCCCGGCTCGGCAGCCGCGCCGCCTGCAACCCCAGTACGACGGCGTCCCCCGTCACAACCCCGCTCACGGCCGCCCACCCTTCTTCGCCCTGCCCCGGCCCCTCGGTACGACAGTCTGCCAAGCTGACCCGCAGCGCGCCGCAGTAGTACGGACCCGTACGCACCCAGTGCCTGGAGCAGCAGCCGATCATGGACCTCGACGTCTACGTCACCGCCCACCGCGCCGAGTGGGACCGACTCGACCACCTCCTGCGCCGCGGCGGCAAGCTCAGCGGCGCGGAGGCGGACGAACTCGTCGCCCTGTACCAGCGGACGGCCACCCATCTCTCCCTGATCCAGTCCAGCGCCCCGGACCCCGTACTGACGGCCCGGCTCACCCAGCTCGTCGCCCGTGCCCGCGCCACGGTCACCGGCACCCGCCGCTCCTCGTGGCGCGACGCGGTCCGCTTTCTGACGGCCGGCTTCCCGGCGGCCGTGTACCGCTCGCGCCACTGGTGGGTCCCGACCGCCGTCCTCTCCACCCTCCTCGCGGTGATCATCGGCTGGTGGATCGGTACGCACCCGGAAGTGCAGTCCGCCATCGGCGCCCCGGCGGAACTGCGCGAGATGACCCGCCCCGGCGGCCAGTACGAGACCTACTACTCGAGCCACCCGGCTGCCTCGTTCGCCGCCCAGGTCTGGACGAACAACGCCCAGGCCGCCGCCATGTGCCTCGTTCTCGGCGCGTTCCTCTGCTTCCCGGTCCTCTGGATCCTCTTCCTCAACATGCTGAACCTCGGCGTGGCCATCGGCCTCATGTCGGCGGCGGGCCGTCTCGACGTCATGCTGGGCCTGCTCCTGCCGCACGGCCTCCTGGAGCTCACCGCGGTCTTCGTCGCCGCCGGTACGGGCCTCCGCCTCGGCTGGACGGTCATCGAACCGGGCCCGATGACCCGACGTGCCGCCCTGGCCGAAGAGGGCCGCGCGGCCGTGGGCATGGCGGTCGGCCTGGCCCTGGTCCTCTTTCTCTCCGGCCTCATCGAAGGCTTCGTGACCCCGTCGGGGCTCCCTACGTGGGCGCGCATCACCATTGGAATAGCCGCCGAGCTGGCATTTCTCGTCTACGTCTACGTCCTGGGAGCCCGTGCCGTCCGCGCCGGTGACACGGGCGACGTCGAGGAGACCGACCGCAGCGCGGCCCTGCCGACGGCCGCCTGATGTGCGGAGCACCCCGCTGACCTGCTAGTCTCCTCCTCGCCCACAAAAACCGTTGACACGGCTCGAGTGGGGAGGTAGATTCAAACGGTTGCCTCGGACTGGACAAGTTCGAAGGCCAGCAGCTAGACTCTCTCTCGCTCCGGTCGGGAAGTTGATTTCCACGGAGCCGCCCCGATTCCTTATTCGAATCACGAAGCCACCGATTAGGTCGGCCGAAATGAATCTGATAAAGTCGGAATCGCCGGAAAGGGAAACGCGAAAGCGAAGAACAGCCCGGCAGCCCGCTCCAGCGGGTGGCAGAAACGGAAAACGGATCTGCTAAGCTGGAAACACG
>NZ_JBVHDX010000005.1:0-434175 GCF_055563155.1 Streptomyces sp. NPDC013317 | reverse complement strand
CCGGGGGGGGGGGGGGCGGGCGCCCCCGGGGGGGGGGGGGCCCCGCGGGGGGGGGGGCCCCCGCGGCCCCCCCCCCCCCCGCGGGGGGGCCCCCCGGGGGGGGGCCCCCCCCCCCGGCCGTCGTTTCCCGCGCGACGGAGGGGGCGTGTGGTGCTCCGCACACTGTCCCGCCGCAGGTCAAGCATGAGTTGACGGGTGTTCGGGGAGCGTGGTGGACTTCCGGGGCCATTACGGCGGCAAGCAGAGGAAGCCCGGTGCGAATCCGGCGCGGTCCCGCCACTGTGACCGGGGAGTCGATCCCCGGGAGCCAGGAACTCTCGCCGCCGGTCACGTCGAGCCAGGGCGCGGACCCTGAGTGAGGACACAGCGCCATGCCCGGCCGCAGTGCAGCCACAGGTGTATTCGCGTACGGCGCCGCCGCCGGTCTGGCCGCGGACGTGATCGTCGGCGACCCCCGCCGCGGCCATCCGGTCGCCGCCTTCGGACGTGCCGCCGGCGCGGTCGAGAAGCTGCTGTGGCGCGACCACCGCGGGTGGGGAGCGCTGCACACCGCCGTCTGCGTCGCCGGCGCCGCGGGCGCCGCCGCGCTGGCCGCCCGTACCGTACGCCACCGTCCCGCGGCCTCCGTCGCGCTGACCGCCGCCTCCGTGTGGGCCGTCGTCGGCGGGACGACCCTGGGCCGGGAGGCCCGCGCGATCGGCGGTGCCCTCGCCGCCGGAGACCTGGACGTGGCGCGTGAACGGCTGCCCCGTCTGTGCGGCCGAGACCCGCACTCCCTGGACGGCCCGGCGATGGCCCGCGCGGTCGTGGAGTCCGTCGCCGAGAACACCTCCGACGCCGTGGTCGGCGCGCTGGTCTGGGGCGCGGTCGCGGGCGTTCCGGGCCTGGTCGGCTTCCGCGCGGTGAACACGCTGGACGCGATGGTCGGCCACCGGTCGGCGCGGTACCGGCGCTTCGGCTGGGCCTCGGCCCGGCTCGACGACGTGGCCGGCTGGCCGGGCGCCCGGCTGACCGCGGCGCTCGCGACGGTGGCCGGGGGGAACCCGCGAGGTGCGCTGCGCGCCTGGCGGGCGGACGCGGCGAAGCACCCGAGCCCCAACGCCGGCCCGGTGGAGGCCTCGTTCGCGGGGGCGCTCGGCGTACGGCTCGGCGGGACGCTGTCGTACGGAGGGCGGGTCGAGCACCGGCCCGTACTGAACGGGGAGGGACGGGCCGTGGAGGTCGGGGACATCGAACGGGCGGTACGGCTGTCGCGCCGGGTGACGGGGCTGACCCTCGCCGCCTGTGTGGGCGGGCGGATCGTGGCGGGCGCGCTGAACCGGAGGAAGGCATGAGAGGCGGGGGGCTGCTGGTCGCCGGGACCACGTCCGACGCGGGCAAGAGCGTCGTCACGGCGGGCATCTGCCGCTGGCTGGTCCGGCAGGGCGTGAAGGTGGCCCCGTTCAAGGGCCAGAACATGTCCCTGAACTCCTTCGTGACCCGGGAGGGCGCGGAGATCGGCCGGGCCCAGGCGATGCAGGCGCAGGCCGCGCGCGTGGAGCCGACCGCGCTGATGAACCCGGTGCTCCTGAAGCCGGGCAGCGACCGCTCCAGCCAGGTCGTCCTGATGGGCAGGCCGGTGGGCGAGCTGAGCGCCCGGGGCTATCACGGAGGCCGGCAGAAGGAGCTCTTCGAGCCGGTGATGGCGTGCCTGGAGGAGCTGCGGGGCACGTATGACGCCGTGATCTGCGAGGGGGCGGGCAGTCCGGCCGAGATCAACCTGCGGCGCACGGACATCGTGAACATGGGCATCGCGCGGGCCGCGCGGCTGCCCGTCCTCGTGGTCGGGGACATCGACAGGGGCGGGGTGTTCGCCCAGTTCTTCGGCACGACTGCGCTGCTCGCGCCCGAGGACCAGGAGCTGATCGCGGGCTACCTCGTGAACAAGTTCCGCGGTGACGTGACCCTGCTGGAGCCGGGCCTCGACATGCTGCTCGGACTGACCGGGCGCCGTACGTACGGTGTCCTGCCCTACGCGCACGGGCTCGGCATCGACGAGGAGGACGGGCTGCGGGTCTCGCTGCGCGGCGCCGTCCGCGAGTCGGTCGTCGCGCCGCCGGTCGGCGAGGACGTGCTGCGGGTCGCCGTCTGCGCGGTGCCCCTGATGTCGAACTTCACCGACGTGGACGCGCTGGCGGCCGAACCGGGCGTGGTCGTGCGGTTCGTGGACCGGGCCGAGGAGCTCGTCGACGCGGACCTGGTGATCGTGCCGGGCACCCGGGGGACGGTGAAGGCGCTGGCGTGGCTGCGCGAGCGCGGTCTCGCGGACGCGCTCGCACGGCGGGCCGCGGAAGGCCGGCCGGTGCTCGGCATCTGCGGCGGCTTCCAGGTGCTCGGCGAGCGGATCGAGGACGAGGTCGAGTCCAGGGCGGGCACCGTCGACGGGCTCGGCCTGCTGCCCGTGCGGGTCCGGTTCGCGGCCGGGAAGACACTGGCCCGGCCGGTCGGCGAGGCACTCGGCGAGCGGGTCGAGGGGTACGAGATCCACCACGGCGTCGCGGACGTCCTGGGCGGCGATCCGTTCCTCGACGGCTGCCGGGTCGGCGCGGTGTGGGGCACGCACTGGCACGGTTCCCTGGAGAGCGACGGCTTCCGCCGGGCCTTCCTGCGGGAGGTCGCCGCGGCGGCCGGCCGGCGCTTCGTAGCGGCTCCCGACACCTCCTTCGGGATGCTGCGCGAGGAGCAGTTGGACCGCCTGGGCGACCTGATCGAGGAACACGCGGACACCGACGCGCTGCTGCGTCTGATCGAGGACGGGGCTCCGGCGGGGCTGCCGTTCGTTCCGCCGGGCGCGCCGTGACGCCCCTGCCCACGCCGGTGCGACTCGTGCCGATGTCACTCGCGCCGGTGCCACTCGCGCCGATGCCGCTCGCGCCGGTGCCGCTCGCGCCGGCCGCGCCGCCGCACCCCCGTCCGGAAACCGCACGCGAAGAGAGGACCACCCGATGAGCACCCGGTACCCGTTCACCGCCGTCGTCGGCATGGACGACCTGCGGCTGGCGTTGCTGCTGAACGCCGTCAGCCCGGCCGTGGGCGGTGTCCTCGTGCGCGGCGAGAAGGGGACCGCCAAGTCGACCGCCGTCCGGGCACTCGCCGACCTGCTGCCGGAGGTTCCGGTGGTCGCGGGGTGCCGGTTCAGCTGCGACCCCGGCGCGGCCGACCCCGGCTGCCCCGACGGGCCGCACGAGACCGCCCCGCCCGCCGCGCGCCCCGCGCGGATGGTCGAACTGCCCGTCGGCGCCTCCGAGGACCGGCTCGTCGGCGCGCTGGACATCGAACGGGCCCTCTCCGAGGGCGTGAAGGCCTTCGAGCCCGGACTCCTCGCGGACGCGCACCGCGGGATCCTCTACGTCGACGAGGTCAACCTCCTTCACGACCACCTGATCGACCTCCTCCTCGACGCCGCCGCCATGGGCTCCTCGTACGTCGAGCGCGAAGGCGTCTCCGTACGGCACGCGGCCCGGTTCCTGCTCGTCGGCACGATGAACCCCGAAGAGGGCGAACTGCGCCCGCAGTTGCTGGACCGGTTCGGGCTGACCGTCGAGGTCGCGGCCTCCCGCGAGCCCGAGCAGCGCGTGGAGGTCGTCCGGCGCCGGCTGGCGTACGACGACGACCCGGCCGCCTTCGCCGCCCGCTGGGCCGGCGAGGAGAGCGCCCTGCGGGAGCGGATCGTCGCCGCCCGCGCACTGCTGCCCGACGTGGTGCTCGGCGACGCCGCCCTGCTCCAGATCGCCGCGACCTGCGCCGCGTTCGAGGTGGACGGCATGCGCGCGGACATCGTCATGGCACGGACCGCGACCGCGCTCGCCGCGTGGGCGGGCCGGACGGAGGTGACCTCCGAGGACGTACGGCAGGCCGCGCTGCTCGCCCTCCCGCACCGCAGGCGGCGGAACCCCTTCGACGCGCCGGGGCTCGACGAGGACAGGCTCGACGAGACGCTGGAGCAGTTCAAGGGCGAGGACGAGGGCGAGAACGGGGGCGACGACGACCCGGACCCCGGTCCCGGCGGCGGACCCGGCGGTGGCCCCGGTGGCGGTGTGCCGCCGCAGGGCGAAGGGCCCGAGGAGGGTGCCCCCCGCGACGCGGGCGCGGACGAGACCCCGGCGCCCGCGCAGGGCGGGGGCGGCGGCGCCGGTGAGCGGGCCGCCGTCAAGGCGGCCGAGCCGTTCCGTACGAGGATGCTCAGCGTGCCCGGACTCGGCGAGGGGGCGGCCGGGCGCCGCTCCCGCGCCCGTACCGAGCACGGCAGGACCACGGGCGCCGTTCGGCCCCGGGGCGCGCTGACCAAGCTGCACCTGGCCGCGACCGTGCACGCCGCCGCTCCGCACCAGAAGGCGCGCGGGAGGACGGGCCCCGGGCTCGTGGTCCGGCGGGACGACCTGCGGCAGGCGACGCGCGAGGGCCGCGAGGGCAACCTCGTGCTCTTCGCGGTGGACGCGTCCGGGTCGATGGCGGCCCGGCAGCGGATGAGCGCGGTGAAGGGCGCGGTGCTCTCCCTGCTGCTCGACGCCTACCAGCGGCGCGACAAGGTCGGGCTGGTCACGTTCCGGGGCCGCGACGCCGAGGTCGCCCTGCCGCCGACCTCGTCCGTGGACGCGGCCGCGGCGCGGCTCGAACTGCTCCCCACGGGCGGCCGAACGCCGCTGTCGGCGGGGCTGCTGAAGGCCCATGACGTGCTGCGCGTCGAGCGGCTGCGCGATCCCTCGCGCCGGCCCCTGCTCGTCGTCGTGACCGACGGCCGGGCGACCGGCGGCGGCGCCGACCCGGTGGCGCTCGCCGCGCGGGCGGCGCGGCTGCACGCCTCCGAGGGCACGGCGGCCGTCGTCGTGGACTGCGAGACCGGTCCCGTGCGGCTGGGGCTCGCCGGGGACCTCGCCCGCGAACTGGGCGGCACGGCCGTCACCCTGGACGAGCTGCGCGCCGACTCGATCGCCGGGCTCGTCAGGAACGTACAGGCAGAGCACGCAACGAGGAGGGCCGCTTAATGCCGCAGGGACAGCCGACCGTCGTTCCCGACGACGGTCTCACGACCCGTCAGCGCCGCAACCGCGCGCTGGTGATGGTCCACACCGGGGTCGGCAAGGGGAAGTCGACGGCCGCCTTCGGCATGGCGCTGCGCGCCTGGAACCAGGGCTGGCCGATCGGGGTGTTCCAGTTCGTCAAGTCCGCCAAGTGGAAGGTCGGCGAGGAGAACGCCCTCAAGGCGCTCGGCGAGACCGGCAAGGGCGGCACGGTCGTCTGGAACAAGATGGGCGAGGGCTGGTCCTGGATCCAGCGCGAGGTCGCCGAGGGCGAGCAGTCGCACGAGGACAAGGCCCGCGAGGGCTGGGAGCAGGTCAAGCGCGACCTCGCCGAGGAGAAGTACAGGTTCTACGTCCTCGACGAGTTCGCGTACCTGCTGCACTGGGGCTGGATCGACGTCGAGGAGGTCGTCGAGGTCCTGCGCGACCGGCCCGGGCAGCAGCATGTCGTGATCACCGGCCGCAACGCCCCGCAGGCGCTCGTGGACTTCGCGGATCTCGTGACGGACATGTCGAAGGTGAAGCACCCGATGGACGCGGGTCAGAAGGGCCAGCGGGGCATCGAGTGGTAGCACGTCTCGTCATCGCCGCGCCGTCCTCCGGCGCGGGCAAGACCACGGTCGCGACCGGTCTGATGGCCGCGTTCGCGGGCCGTGGTCTCGCGGTCTCGCCGCACAAGGTCGGTCCCGACTACATCGACCCGGGGTACCACGCGCTCGCCACGGGCCGTCCGGGCCGCAACCTCGACGCGTACATGTGCGGTACGGGCCTGGTCGCGCCGCTCTTCGAACACGGGGCGCGCGGCAGCGACCTGGCGGTCGTCGAGGGCGTCATGGGTCTGTACGACGGCGCCGCGGACCAGGGTGAGCTGGCGTCGACGGCACAGGTCGCGAAGGTGCTGAAGGCACCGGTCGTCCTCGTCGTGGACGCCTCGTCGCAGTCCCGGTCGGTGGCGGCGCTGGTGCACGGGTTCGCCTCGTGGGATCCGGAGGTGCGGATCGGCGGGGTCATCCTGAACAAGGTCGCCACGGACCGGCACGAGCATCTGCTGCGGGAGGCGCTCGGGGAGTCGGGCGTGCCGGTGCTGGGCGTCCTGCGGCGGGCGCCGGCGGTGGCGACGCCGTCGCGGCACCTGGGTCTCGTGCCGGTCGCCGAGCGGCAGACGCAGGCGGTGGACGCGGTCGCGGCGCAGGCGGAGCAGGTGCGGCTGGGGTGTGACCTGGAGGGACTGCTGGCGCTGGCACGGTCGGCGCCGCCGATGCCCGGAGAGGCCTGGGATCCCGAGGACGCCGTTCGGATGCGGGCCGGTGGTGGGGTCGTGCCCACCGCCGCACCCGTGCGGCGCATGCCCGGCAGGCCGGTGGTCGCCGTCGCCGGCGGGGCCGCCTTCACGTTCTCGTACGCCGAGCATGCCGAGTTGCTGACCGCCGCCGGCGCGGAGGTCGTGACCTTCGATCCCCTTCGGGACGAGGAGCTTCCGGCCGGGACGTCCGGGCTCGTCATAGGCGGCGGCTTTCCCGAGATGTACGGGGCAGAGCTGTCCGCCAACGCGCCCCTGCGGAAGGCCGTGGCCGAACTGGCCGCCTCCGGGGCGCCCGTCGCCGCCGAGTGCGCGGGGCTGCTGTACCTCGCCCGTTCGCTCGACGGGACGCCGATGTGCGGGGTGCTCGACGCCGACGCGCGGATGTCGGAGCGGCTCACGCTCGGGTACCGGGACGCCGTGGCCGTGAGCGACAGTTCGCTCGCCGCCGCCGGGGCGCGGATGCGGGGTCACGAGTTCCACCGGACCGTGATCGAACCGGGCGCCGGGGCGAACCCCGCATGGGGGCTGCGTCAGCCCGAGCGGCGGGTCGAGGGGTTCGTGCAGCGGGGGGTGCACGCGAGTTATGTGCACACCCACTGGGCGGGGGCCCCGGAGGCGGCCGTGCGGTTCGTCGAGCGCTGCGCGAACGGGCCGGTGGCGTGAGATCAGCCGTCGGACAGGCCCACCACGAGCCAGATGAAGCCCACGCCCGCCACCGTGCACAACAGGGTGGAGCGGGCGGGGTGTTCGTGGTGTGCCTCGGGCAGGATCTCGGCCGCGGCGAGGTAGAGCAGGGCGCCGCCGAAGAACCCGAGATAGCTGCCGAGCATTTCCTCCGGAAGGGTGAACAGCAGGGTGGACGCGGCGCCGACGATCGGCGCGAGCGCGTCCGCGACCAGCATGAGGACCGCCTTGCGACGGGCGTTCCCGTACAGGCTGGTGATCGTGTACGTGTTGAACCCGTCGGCGAAGTCGTGGGTGATGACGGCGAGCGCGACGGTGGCGCCCATGCCTCCGCCGACCTGGAAGGCGGCGCCCAGCGCGATGCCGTCCATGAGGCTGTGGACGACCATGGCGGCGGCCGCGGTGAGGCCGACCTGCGGCACCCGCCCGCCCGTCTCCCGACCACCACCCCTCACCGAAGCGCTGCGCGCTGGTCCCCAATCTGCGCCGACCCCGTGCGCCGCCTGACGGACCGCCAGCAGCCGTTCCACGACGTGGGCGAAGAGGAAACCGCCCACGAAGAGGAGCAGGGCCTGCGGCACGCCGAAGACCTTGGTCCCGGACGCCTCCAGGGCCTCGGGCAGCAGCTCGAGTCCGACCACGCCGAGCATGAGCCCGCCGGCCAGGCCGAGGACCAGGTGACGTCGGTCGGTGACGCGCTGCGCCGTCCAGCCGCCGAACAGCGTCATGAGGAACGCGCCGAGCGCGACGATAACGGCCATGCGCCTTTGCTATCGGATCGGACACGCTCCGCGCACATCAGCCGGGCCGTCGTGGGGATGCTGGTCGCATGATCACGGTGATCGGCAGTGGTGCGGGCGCGGACCTCGGCTCCTGGGCGGGTGAGGCGGCCCTGGTGGTGGACGTGCGGAGCGACGAGTTGACGGACACGGAACTCGACCTGGTCGAGAAGCACGTGTCCGAGGGCGGGACGCGGGTGATCGTGCGGGTGCTCGGGGATCCCGGGTTCTTCGGAGTGGTGCGGACGCTGGAGAAGCGGTTCGGACCCGAGCGGATCGACGTACGGCCCGGGCCCACGGCCGCCGGGCTCGCGTTCGCCCGCCTGGGACTGCCGTGGGACGACGCGGTCGTGGTGGTGGGCTCGGCGCTCGACCGCGCGGTGAACGTCTGCCGTGCGCATCCGAAGGTCGCCGTGCTGCCCGGCCCCGGCGTGGGACCCGCGGAACTGGGCGCGGAGCTGCTGCACCGGGTGACGTCGAGGACGCTGGTGGTGTTCACGGCGCTGGGCGATCCCTTTCGTGAGCGTCTCGAACGGGTGGAGCCGGCGGAGGCGATGTGCCGCAGCTGGGAGGGCGTGAGCCTGGTCCTGTGCCTGGACGAGTCACGGCAGGACGGGCCGGCTCCCGGGGTGACCGGCCCGCTCACGGGTCCGGGCCGATGGGCGCTGCCCGACGGGGAGTTCGCGACGGAGTCCGCCGTGGAGGGCGGGTTCGGGGCGGACGGCGCCGAGGGCCGATCCGTACTGCCGTACGAGGCACGGGCGCTGGCGCTCGCCCGGCTGGGGCCGCGGGCCGGGGATCTCGTCTGGGAGATCGGTACGGGCTGCGGCGCCGTGGCGATCGAGTGCGCCCGGCTCGGCGCGGCGGCGGTCGCCGTGGAGCAGACGGCGTCCGGCGTCGAGCGGATCCGGGCGAACACGGCCGCGCACGGCGTGGAGGTACGGGCCGTGCACGGGTCGGCGCCGACGGTGCTGTCCCATCTGGCCGATCCCGACGGGGTGTTCGTCGGCGGCGGTGGGCGTGAGCTGAGGTCGATCGTGCTGGCGGCGGGGCGGCGGGCGCGGCGCGCGGTCGTGGTGGCGGTGACGGCCCTGGAGCAGGTGGCCGCGGTCCGCTCGGCGCTGGCGTCCTGCGGGCTGGCGGTCGAAGGCGTGCTGCTGCAGTCGCAGCGGCTGCTCGCGCTGCCCGGCGGCTCCTCGACGATGGCGCCGACGGCGCCGGTGTTCCTGGTGTGGGGTACGCGGTGAGCGGGGCGACGGTGGGGGTCGGCGCCCGCTCGGGCGTCTCGGTGGACGAGGTCCTCGGCCTGGTCCTGGAGGCGCTGCGGGAGGCCGGTCTCACGGCTGCGGACGTGACGGCGCTCGCGACGCTGGAGGCACGGGCGGCGGAGCCGGGGATCGCGGGCGCGGCAGGACGGCTCGGGGTGCCGCTGCGGGCCTACGGGGCGGAGGAACTGGCCGCCGTCTCCGTGCCGCACCCCTCACGGGCGCCGCTGTCGGCGACCGGAACGGCGTCGGTGGCGGAGGCGGCGGCGCTGCTCGCGGCGGGCGCCGGTGCCGCGCTCCTCGTACCGAAGAGGAAATCGGCACGCGTGACGTGCGCTATCGCCCGGTCTCTCCCTCTTCGTCCGAACGAAGATGCCGCTACCGTACGGTTGTTGCCCCAGAGACAGGGGTACATCGCTGGTCAGACGGAGCCCCGTACACCCCCCACTCATCACCCGACGGCGGCCATGGATACCCACGCGCACACTGATGCCCACGATCTGCGCCACCACGGTGACGCGGAGGTACGGGACGAGAAGCTGATCGACCTCGCGGTCAACGTCCGGACGAACACGCCCCCGGAGTGGCTGCGGGCGCGGATCGCCGAGAGTCTGACCGGCCTGGCGCACTACCCGGACGGCCGGGCCGCGCGCGCCGCCGTCGCCGAGCGGCACGATCTTCCGCCCGGCCATGTGCTGCTCACGGCCGGGGCGGCGGAGGCGTTCGTCCTGCTCGCGCGGGCGCTCCCGGCGCGGCGGCCGGTGGTGGTGCATCCGCAGTTCACCGAGCCCGAGGCGGCCCTGCGCGACGCGGGCCACGAGGTGGGCCGGGTGCTGCTGCGGGAGGAGGACGGGTTCCGGCTCGATCCGGCGGCGGTTCCGGAGGACGCGGACCTGGTGGTGATCGGGAATCCGACGAACCCGACGTCCGTCCTGCATCCGGCGGCGGCGATCGCGGCTCTGGCGCGGCCGGGGCGGACGCTGGTGGTGGACGAGGCCTTCATGGACGCGGTGCCGGGCGAGCGGGAGTCGCTGGCCGGGCGGACGGACGTACCGGGGCTCGTGGTGCTGCGGAGCCTCACGAAGACCTGGGGCCTGGCGGGGCTGCGGATCGGCTACGTCCTGGCGGACCCGGAGACGATCGCGCTCCTGGAACGCGCGCAGCCGCTCTGGCCGGTGTCGAGCCCGGCGCTGGTGGCGGCGGAGGCGTGCATGTCGCGGGCGGCGCTGGCGGAGGCGGAGTTCGCGGCCGAGCGGATCGGGGCCGAGCGGGCCCATCTGCTGGCGGGGCTTGCGGAGTTCGACGAGGTGCGGGCGGTGACGGCGGCGGAGGGTCCGTTCGTACTGGTCCGGATCGATCGCGCGGACGCGGTACGGGAGCGGCTGCGGGCGCTCGGCTTCGCGGCGCGGCGCGGGGACACGTTCCCGGGCCTGGACCGGAACTGGCTGCGGCTCGCGGTACGGGACCGGGTCACCACGAACCGATTCCTGCAGGCCCTGGACCAGGCCCTGTTGATCGAGGGCTAGCAGCTCGTCCGGGAGCCAGGACCTGGGGCGCGAGGGGCCCCCTAGGTGCCCTGGGTCACGGCGGTGGGCAGGCGTTCGGTGACCCCGTCCGCGAGGCGCTCGAACTCCGCCCTCAGGAACGGCGTGGCCAGCCTCGCCATGCCCTTGAACCGCAGGGACGCCTCGTACGTCATCGAGGTCGTCGTCGCCGACCGGGCCTCGAAGCGCATCTCGTCGGTCGCGGTCACGGTCTTGTTCGTCCCGACGAACACCAGACGGCCGGGCTCGCGGGCCTCCAGCCGGTAGTCGAGTTCGGTGAGGCGCCCCCGGAATCGGGAGGTGTTGCGCCAGACGGAGCCCTCGCGCACGGGTCCCTCGTCGAGCCTGACGCAGGAGACCGTGCCGGGATCCCAGTCCTCCGCCCGGCCGAAGTCCTCCAGAAACGCCACCAGGCTGTCCAGAGGAACGGAGAGGAGGAAGTGTCGTTCGACCGTGATCACTGCGTCAGCCTCCGGTGTCGGCCCCGAGGGGGAGCTGCCCCCGAGGGGTGCTGTGCGTACCCGCTTCGCTCCCCCTTCCCCCGGAGCGGTGCCCACGGATGCGCTCACTCCCGGCGGCAGCGGACGGCGGGGAGCGGAACGGAGGACGGCATGGTCGCCGCCCTCCTCCCGCTCCCCGCCGCTCCCCCGGACCGGTCAGCCGCGGGCGCGGCTACGGGCCAGGACGAGCGCTCCCGCGCCGCCGGCGAGCAGGACGATCGCGCCGCCGGCCAGGTACGGGGTCATCGAGCTGCCGCCCGTCGCGGCGAGGTTCTGGTCGGCGGGGTTGGCGCCGTCGTTCTGGGTCGTCACACCGCCGCCGTCGGAGGGCTGGGCGGAGGGCTCCTGCGAGGGCTCCTCGCTCGGCTGCTCCGTGGGCTTGTCGGTCGGGTCGCCGGTGGGCTCCTGCGTCGGGCCCGAGCCCTTCGGCGTCTCGCAGGTGGCCTCCGCGAGGGTCACCACGCCGTTGACCTCGGCGACGCCGAGCTTCCCCGGGTTCACCGCCACCTTCAGCTCGAGCGCGGTCGCCGCGGCGGTGCGCGAGGTGGTGGAGGTACGGGACAGATCGAGGGTCACGTCGCCGACGCCCGGCACGGTGACCTTGGTCTGTCCGGCCGTCGACAGGGTGGTCTTCTTGCCGAAGACGATCACGTGCCCGAGGACGTTGGCCTCGGCGACCGGCTGCTTGCCCGTCTCGCAGACCGCCCGGGCGGTGACCTTCTCGACCTCGATCAGCGAGAGCAGGGGCACCCCGGGGACATGGACCCGGGCCTTGACCAGGTTGACGTACCCCTCGGCCTTGTCCTTCTCCACCGTGGCCTTGGAGGTGGCGACGTCGGCGCGCAGCACGTCGATCGGCTTGTTGTTCTCGGCGCCCTGAACCTTCACCGTCAGCGCGGTCTCGCTCTCGCTCTCCGGCGCCTTGACCTCGTTGAGGGAGGTGCGCAGCGGCACCTGGACCGACTTGTTGAGCAAGGAGACGTCGAGACCGGTCCGCAGGACGACGGCGGTCGCGCGCCCCTCTCCGCCGCCCGTGGCGTGCGCCGCGGGGGCCAGGAGAAGCACGGGCCCGACGGCCAGCGCGACGGCGGTCGCCGCGGCGGCGGTGCGGCGTACGGGCATGCGGAAGGTGTCGCTGTTCAAGATGGTGGTACCCCCACAGGAGACATGGCGTCGCCGGCCGCTCACCACGGGGACACGGGGTCGACGCGGCCTCGGCGACTTGAGACACCGGAATCTTTACGCACGGAGAGTGAACCGACAGCCACCTGACGTGAGTTCACTCCAAAGGGGGGTTTCCGCGTCCATATTCGATTCTTTCGGCACACGCGTTCCCGCGCGCCCCGCGCGTTGCGAAGAACGCGGGGCGCGCGGGAAGTGATTCAACGATCCACGCCGGTCAGGGGTAACGGACGGTCAACCCGACGCAGCGGCGCGGCCCGCTCAGGTGGCGCGCCAGTAGCCCAGCGAGTGGATGCGGTCCTTGGGGAGCGCGAGCTCCTTGCGGACGTACGCGGCGAGGGTGCGGGTGGTCGCGGTGTCGCAGGCGATCCAGACGTACGGGTCGTCCCCGAGCAGCTCCGGGAGCTCCTTGCGCACCTGCTCGACGAGCGCCGCGCCGCCGCCCTGCCGGGGCACCCGGCGGACGTCGTGCCGGGCCGCGTCGACGCGCAGCGGAAGCTCCTCGTCGGCGTCGTGGGAGGTCTCGAACCAGAGCGTGGCCGGCACGTCGGGCGCCGAGTCGAGGAGGGAGTTGATGGCGGGCGTCGAGGCCGGGTCGCCGATCACGAGCATGCGGCCGGGCCGGGGCTCGGGGGCGGTGAAGCCGGTGCCCTGGAGGGTGGCCTCGATGGTGTCGCCGGGAGCGCAGGTGCGGGCCCAGTCGCTCGCGGCACCGTCGTGGAGGGCGAACTCCAGACTGAAGGTCCCGGCGGCCGGGTCGGGGTCGACGAGGGTGTAGGCGCGCTGGTGCGGCTTGCCCGCGTTCTCGAACCAGAGCCGCACCCACATCGTCGGGTGCACACCGGCGGCGGCGAGGAGTCCGCCGTCCGTCAGGTGGACCCGGCGGTAGTGCTCGGTGACCTGCTCGGCCCCCGTCACCGTGAACGTGAAGTCCCGGCCACGGAACAGTTTGAGGACGACGCCTTCCCAGCCATGCCCTTGCCCCACCGCGATCGTCTCCCCTGCGTAGCGTAGATTAATTTAGGTCAGCCTAACCTAATCACCGTCGGACGGGATCGGAGTCGGAGTGAGCATCGAGGTCTACCGGGACGATTGGGGCGTACCGCATCTGCGGGCCGCCGATCCGATCGAACTCGTCTTCGCGCAGGGGCGGGTGACGGCGGTGGACCGCGCCTGGCAGCTGGAGGTCGAACGGCACCGCGCACAGGGCACGTCCGCCGCGTTCCTCGGCGCGGGCGAGACCGGCTGGGACACCTTCGTACGGCAGGCCGCGCTCGCCGACACCGCGCGCCGCTGCTTCGAGGCGCTGGACCCGGAGACGGCACGATGGGTGCGGTCGTACGTGGACGGCGTCAACGACGGCCTGCGAGAAGGCGCCGCGAGGGCGCCCCAGTTCACCCGGGTGGGGCTCGCGCCCGGGCGCTGGGAGCCGTGGACGCCGCTGGCGGTCTGGCTCTCCACGCACATCCTCTTCGCGGGGTTCCCCACCAAGCTGTGGCGGGAGGAGGTCGCGCGCCGGCTCGGCGAGGAGTGGACCGAACTGTTCGCCACGGACGGTCCCGGCACGTCCGGGTCGAACGGCTGGGTGGTCTCCGGTGCCCGGACGGCGAGCGGGGCGGCGATCGTGGCCGGCGACCCGCACCGCTTCATCGAGGCGCCCGGGGTCTATCAGCAGATCCGCCTCTCCTGCCCGGAGTACGACGTGCTCGGCCTCGCGGTCCCCGGCGTCCCGGGTCTCGCCCACTTCGGGCACACGGGCCGGGTCGCGTGGGCGATCACCAACGCGATGGCCGACTACCAGGACCTGTACCGCGAGCGGCTGCGGCGGACCGCCGACGGCGGGGTGGAGGCCCTGGGCCCGGACGGCTGGTGCCGGGCGTCCGCGCACCGCGAGACGGTCGAGGTGGCGGGCGGGGAGCCGGTCGTGATCGAGGTCGTGGAGACCGAGCGCGGGCCGGTGATCATCGGCGCGGACGGCGGGACCGGCGGGACGGGCGCAGAGCCGACGGGTGCGGATGCCCCTTACGGCGACGACTCCTCCTGGGAGGCGATCAGCCTGCGCTACCCGCCGCGCGTGACCGCCGAGCTGGGCTTCGCCGTCCTGCCCGAGCTGCTCGCCGCCCGGAGCGTCGCGGACGTGGACCGTGCCGTCGACGGCTGGGCCGAGCCGGTCAACGTCGTCCAGGCCGCCGACGTGGACGGCGGCCTGCTGCACCGGGTCGCGGGGTTCGTCCCCGTCCGCGACCGGGCCAACTCCCTGCGGGTGGTGCCCGCCTGGGACGCCGCCCACGCCTGGAAGGGCGAGGCCGTGGCCACCCCCCGCGCGGAGGTCGACGGGCACGCCGTCATGGCCAACGCGCGGGGCATCGCCGCCCCCTTGGGCGTGGAGTTCTCTCCCCCGCACCGGGCGGCCCGGATCGACGCGCTGCTCGCCGCCTCGACGGCCTGGACGCCCGAGGGCATGACCGCCGTCCACACCGACACCGACAACCCCTCGGCGGCACGGCTCCTGGACCTGGTCCGGGCGGAGGGCGAGGACGGCCTCTCCCCCGGCGCCCGCGCCGTCCGGGCGCGGCTGCTCGCCTGGGACCGGCGAATGGAGGCGGAGAGCGCCGACGCCGGTCTGTACGCCGCCGTGCGCGGGGCGGTCGTGCGGCGGGTCGCCGGTCATCAGGCCTTCGCGGCGCTGCGCGAGCCCGCCGCGCACCCCGCCGTCTTCCAGCCCTGGCTGGCGCTCGGGCCCCGCGTCGCGTTCGCGCTGGAGACGCTGCTCGTCACAGGACCCGTTCCGGCCGCCGACACCGCCGGCATCGTGCGGGAGGCCCTGGAGGAGGTCGCCGCCGGGGACGAGCCGCCCGCGTGGGGCGCCACGCACCGGCTCGCCCCGTGGGCGGCCCTTCCCGAGGAGGACGACGCGATCTGGCCCGGACTGGGCGGGGACCACGACTGCGTGCTGTCCACGTCGAGCGTGCCCGGGTTCACCGACCGCAGCGCCCGCGCGTCCGCCGCCCGCTACGTCTGGGACCTCGCCGACCGTGAGCGGAGCCTCTGGGTCGTGCCGTTCGGCGCCTCCGGCGTCACCGGCGACCCCCACCACCGCGACCAACTCCCGCTGTGGCTGCGGGGCGACCTCGCCCCCGTCACCACCGACTGGAACCACCTCACCAAGGAGCACCCCCGTGACGACCACTGACTCCAGACAGCCGGTCCACCTGCAGACCGTCGAGGGCTTCGGCACCGTACGGATCGACCCCGTCGACCCCGATCGCGACGCCGAACTCATCCACGGCTGGGTCAACGAGGACCGCGCCCGGTTCTGGGGCATGGGCGGAACCACCGTCGAGCAGGTACGGGAGATCTACGCGCACCTGGACTCGCTCAGCACGCACCACGGCTTCCTCGTGCGGCGTGACGGCGAGCCGGTGGCGCTCTTCCAGACGTACGAGCCCGCGGCCGACCGCGTGAGCGAGTGCTACGAGGTGCAGCCGGGCGACATCGGTGTGCACATCCTGATCGCGCCGGCCGCCACCCCCGAACCGGGCTTCTCCGCCCGGCTGTTCGTCGCGCTGAACGCGTTCGCGCTGAACGACCGGACGCGCGCCGTGGCGGAGCCGGACGCCGACAACGAGAAGGCGCTCGCCCGGCTGGTGCGGGCCGGGTTCGAGCTCGGACCCGAGGTCGTGCTGCCGGAGGTTGACCTCCCGGAGGTCTTCATCCCGGCCAAGAAGGCGCGCCTCGCGTTCCTGAACCGCTGACGCGTCGCGGGCCCGGCACCGACGGCACCGGGCCCGCGGAGAGCCGAGGGGGTCCCGCCCGCGTCAGGCGATCACCCTGCCGTTCACGACGACCCTGCGGGGCGTCACGCCCGCGTCAGGCGATCACCCGGCCGTTCACGACGACCCTGCGGGGGGCCGCCAGCGCGCGGACGTCCGCGCGCGGGTCCTCGGCGTAGACGACGAGGTCCGCGGGGGCGCCCTCCTCCAAGGAGGGGCGGCCCAGCCAGGCGCGTGCGCCCCAGGCCGTCGCCGAGAGGGCCTCGATCGGCGGGATGCCGGCCTTGACCAGTTCCTCGACCTCCGCCGCGACCAGCCCGTGCGCCAGGGAGCCGCCGGCGTCCGTGCCGACGAAGACCGGGACGCCCGCGTCGTACGCCGAGCGGACCGTGTCGTACCGGCGCTCGTACAGCCGGCGCATATGCGCCGACCAGCGCGGGAACTTCTGCTCGCCGCCCTCCGCGAGCCGGGGGAACGTGGCGATGTTGACGAGGGTCGGGACGATCGCGACGCCCCGCTCGGCGAAGAGCGGGATCGTGTCCTCGGTGAGCCCGGTGGCGTGCTCGATGCAGTCGATGCCCGCCTCCACCAGGTCCCGCAGGGAGTCCTCCGCGAAGCAGTGCGCGGTGACCCGCGCCCCGAGCCGGTGCGCCTCGGCGATGGCCGCCTCGGCCTCGGCGCGCGGCCAGCAGGCGCCCAGATCGCCCGCGTCCCGGTCGAGCCAGTCCCCGACGAGCTTCACCCAGCCGTCGCCGCGCCGCGCCTCCCGGCCGACGTAGGCCACCAGGTCCTCGGGCTCGATCTCGTGGGCGTAGTTGCGGATGTAGCGGCGGGTGCGGGCGATGTGACGGCCCGCGCGGATGATCTTCGGCAGGTCCTCGCGCTCGTCGATCCAGCGGGTGTCGGACGGCGAGCCCGCGTCACGGATCAGGAGCGTGCCCGCGTCGCGGTCGGTGAGCGCCTGCTTCTCACTGGTGGCGTCGTCGACCGGGCCGTGCTGGTCCAGGCCGACGTGGCAGTGCGCGTCCACGAGACCCGGCAGCACCCAGCCCTCGACCGTCAGCGCCTCGCCGGACGGGCGGGTGTACGTGATCCGGCCGTCGACCGCCCACAGCTCGTCCCGGACGTCCTCAGGGCCGACGAGCACCCGCCCCTTCACATGCAGCACCACGTGATCGCTCATGTCTGCACTCTACGAGGGGCGGGCAGCCCGCCCCAGAGGGGTCGTCGTCCGGAAGGTCCGAAGCGTTCGGGAAGCGGCTCGGTACGCTGAACCGACGTTCGACCCCCCTGGCGAAGAAGGCACCACCGTGACCGTGACACATCCGCTGCTCGACCTGGCCCCGCTGACCGCCGCGCGCTTCGCCTCCATCGAGCGGAGGGTCGCCGCCCTGCTCTCGACGGAGCAGGACGTGGTGATCACGCAGGGCGAGGCGCTGCTGCCGCTGGAGGGCTGCATCCGCAGCGGTGCCCGGCCGGGTTCGACCGCGCTGAACATCGTCACGGGTCCGTACGGCCAGACGTTCGGCAACTGGCTGCGGGACTGCGGTGCCACGGTCGTGGACCTGGACGTGCCGTTCCACACGGCGGTGACGGCCGCCCAGGTGGAGCGGGCGCTGGCCGAGCACCCGGAGATCGACTTCGTGTCGCTGGTGCACGCGGAGGCGGCGACCGGCAACACCAACCCGGTGGCCGCGATCGGCGAGGTCGTGCGGGCGCACGGCGCGCTGTTCTACCTCGACGCGGTGGCGTCGATCGGCGCGGAGCCGGTGCTGCCGGACGAGTGGGGAGTGGACATGTGCATCATCGGCGCGCAGAAGGCGATGGGCGGCCCCGCGGGCGTCTCGGCGGTCTCCGTGAGCGAGCGGGCGTGGGAGCGGTTCGCGGCCAATCCGCAGGCCCCGCGCCGCTCGTACCTCTCGCTGCTGGACTGGAAGGAGCGCTGGATCGACGGCGGGCGCACGGCACTGCTGCACGCGCCGGCGCAGTTGGAGATGCTGGCGCTCGAAGCGTGCGTGGAGCGGATCGAGGCGGAGGGCCTGGACGCCCTGATGGCCCGTCACGCGTCCGCCGCGGCCGCGACGCGCGCGGGCACGCTGGCGCTGGGCGGCGGGCTCGAACCGTATGTCCACGACGCGAAGGACGCGGCCCCGGTGGCGACGACGCTGCGTGCTCCGGCGGGCGTGGACGCCTCGCAGCTGGTCGCGCGGGCGCTGGCGGCGGATCCCTCGCTGCCGCTGATCGCGGGCGGCGGCGCGCTGGCGAAGGAGATGATCCGGGTCAACCACTACGGCGTGGACGCGACTCCGGACGCCGTGCAGTCCTCGCTGGCGGCCCTGGGAGCGGCCCTCGCCGACACGGGCCGCCCGGTGGACCTGGAGTCCGCCCGCCGCGCGGCGACGGAGGCGTGGGTCTAGGGGGGTGTCTCGCTGATCGGCGACACCCCTAGGGGCCACCCCGAGGCGCGGCACACCCGGCGGGGCCGGGGTGACGGGCGGACGTCGTCGTCCGGCCGCTCACCCCGGCCCCTTCCGCATGAGCCCACCGGAACGCCGCCCTCGGAACGCTCCGCGCATCGGCGGCGCCCCATTGTCCCCGGCGCATTTTCAGAACGCATTTCACGTACACATTATCCAAGCGAATTCCCCGTACAGATTCCGAGATTCTTCTGCCCCGGATCCCGAACCCTAAACGCTAAGGTTTCATCAGCACTTTCACGCCGTTTCCGCGCCTGTGACGGACTGCACATCGCCGCCTCTTTGCCCGTATTTATACCGGCAAACCCGGACAGACCGGCGCTCGCGCGAATAACACATCGATCCTCTCCCGCCCACCCCTCCGCCCCATGCAATCCAAGAATTCGGCCGGTAAATTGCCTCGGCATGACCGCAGCACAAGCAGCCATGACCTTGGAAAGCCCACGCGTGGAGGACGGAGCCGCGATATGGCGAATTGCCCGCGATTCCCGTGTGCTCGACCTGAACTCCTCGTACAGCTACCTGCTGTGGTGCCGCGACTTCGCCGCCACGTCGCTGGTCGCGCGCGCCGCGGACGGTGAGCCGGTCGGCTTCGTGACCGGGTACCTCCGTCCCGACCGGCCCGGGACCCTCGTCGTCTGGCAGATCGCCGTCGACGAGAGCCAGCGCGGCCGCGGACTGGCCGGGGTGCTGCTCGACGCGCTGACCGCCCGGGTCGCCCCGGAGGCCGTCGAGACCACGATCACCCCCGACAACACGCCCTCGGACCGGCTCTTCACCTCTTACGCGGCCCGGCACCGGCTCCCCCTGGAGCGCGAGGTGCTCTTCGACGGGGGGCTGTTCCCCGACACCGCCGACGGCGCCGCGCACCAGCCCGAAGTCCTGTACCGGATCGGCCCCTTCCACACCCCTGGAGCTTCGCTGTGACCATCACCCAGCCCGAACTGAGCGTCTTCGAGACCCTGGAGTCGGAGGTGCGCAGCTACTGCCGCGGCTGGCCCACCGTCTTCGACCGCGCGCAGGGCGCGCGGCTGACCGACGAGGACGGCCACGAGTACCTCGACTTCTTCGCGGGCGCCGGCTCGCTCAACTACGGCCACAACAACCCCGTTCTGAAACGGGCGTTGATCGATTATCTGGAACGCGACGGGATCACCCACGGTCTCGACATGGCGACCACCGCCAAGCGGACCTTCCTGGAGACCTTCCACGACGTCGTCCTGAAGCCCCGCTCGCTGCCGTACAAGGTGATGTTCCCGGGCCCGACCGGCACCAACGCGGTCGAGGCCGCGCTGAAGCTGGCCCGGAAGGTCAAGGGCCGCGAGTCGGTGGTCTCCTTCACCAACGCCTTCCACGGCATGTCGCTGGGTTCGCTGGCCGTCACCGGCAACGCCTTCAAGCGGGCCGGCGCGGGCATCCCCCTGGTGCACGGCACGCCGATGCCGTTCGACCACTACCTCGACGGGCAGGTGCCGGACTTCCTCTGGTTCGAGCGGCTGCTCGAGGACCAGGGGTCCGGCCTGAACAAGCCCGCAGCGGTGATCGTGGAGACGGTCCAGGGCGAGGGCGGCATCAACGTGGCGCGGGCCGAGTGGCTGCGGGCGCTCGCCGATCTCTGCCGCCGCCAGGACATGCTGCTGATCGTCGACGACATCCAGATGGGATGCGGCCGTACCGGCGCCTTCTTCTCCTTCGAGGAGGCCGGCGTCACGCCCGACATCGTCACGCTGTCGAAGTCGATCAGCGGCTACGGGCTGCCGATGTCGCTCTGCCTGTTCCGGCCGGAGCTGGACGTGTGGGAGCCGGGCGAGCACAACGGCACCTTCCGGGGCAACAACCCGGCCTTCGTCACCGCCGCCGCCGCACTCGACACGTACTGGGCCGACGGCCAGATGGAGAAGCAGACCCTGGCCCGCGGCGAGCAGGTCGAGCAGACCCTCCTCGCCATCTGCGAGGAGAACTCCGCCGACGGTGCCCACTACCGCGGCCGGGGCCTGGTCTGGGGCCTGGAGTTCGCCGACCGGACGCGCGCGGCGAAGGTCTGCGCGCGCGCCTTCGAGCTGGGGCTCCTGCTGGAGACCTCCGGCCCGGAGAGCCAGGTGGTCAAGCTCCTCCCGCCGCTGACCATCACCCCCGAGGAGCTGGACGAGGGGCTGCGGACGCTGTCCCGCGCGGTCCGCGAGACCGTCTGATCCAGCCGTACCACCGCTAGACGAAAGGGAGTTGCACCACCGTGATCGTCCGATCCCTCAAGGACATCGAGAACACCGAACGCCATGTGCGGGCGAAGTCCGGCACCTGGGAGAGCAAGCGGATCGTCCTCGCCAAGGAGCGGGTCGGCTTCTCGCTGCACGAGACCGTGCTCTACGCGGGCACCGAGACGTCCATGTGGTACGCCAACCACATCGAGGCCGTCCTGTGCGTCGAGGGCGAAGCCGAGCTGACGAACGACGAGACCGGAGAGACGCACTGGATCGAGCCGGGCACGATGTACCTGCTCGACGGCCATGAACGGCACACCATGCGTCCCAAGACCGACTTCCGCTGCGTCTGCGTCTTCAACCCGCCCGTCACCGGCCGGGAGGACCACGACGCGAACGGGGTGTACCCGCTGCTCACGGAGGAGGGCTGACCATGACGAACGTCCTGACCGACCTGTACCCGACCCGCGGCGCCTCCGAGGTGCTCACGCCCCGCCAGGACCCGGTGGTGTGGGGCGACGCCCCGGGCCTGGAGTCGTACGAACGGGACGGCTTCCTCGTCGAGCCCGATCTGCTGACCGACGACGAGGTCGCGGTGTACCGGCGCGAGCTCGACCGGATGGTCGCCGATCCGGCCGTGCGGTCCGACCCGCGCGCGATCGTCGAGTCGAAGTCGTCGACCGTGCGCTCCGTCTTCGAGGTCCACCGGATGAGCGAGGTCTTCGCCCGGCTGGTCCGCGACGAGCGGGTGGTGGGCCGGGCCCGCGAGATCCTCGGCTCGGACGTGTACGTCCACCAGTCGCGGATCAACGTGAAGCCGGGCTTCGGCGCCTCCGGGTTCTACTGGCACTCGGACTTCGAGACCTGGCACGCGGAGGACGGCCTGCCGCGCATGCGCACGGTGTCGGTGTCGATCGCGCTGACCCGGAACCACGACACCAACGGCGGCCTGATGATCATGCCGGGCTCGCACCGCACGTTCCTCGGGTGCGAGGGCGCGACGCCGAAGGACAACTACAAGCGCTCGCTGCAGATGCAGGACGCCGGCACCCCGTCCGACGAGGCGCTCACCTCGCTCGCGGACGCGCACGGCATCCGGCTCTTCACGGGCCGGGCCGGTTCGGCGACCTGGTTCGACTGCAACGCGATGCACGGCTCGGGCGACAACATCACGCCGTATCCGCGCAGCAACGTGTTCATCGTCTTCAACAGCGTGGAGAACACGGCGGTCGAGCCCTTCGCGGCGCCGGTGCGGCGGCCGGAGTTCATCGGCGCGCGGGACTTCACGCCGGTGCGCTGAGCAGCGTGGTGCGGGGCCGGGTGCGCGGAGCCCGGTGGTGCGGGGGCGGCCTTCTCGGCCGTCCCCGCATCCGTACGGCTCCCCGTCTCAGCCCGCCAGGACCGCCAGGGCGCGGTCGACGTCGGCCGAGCTGTTGTAGAGGTGGAAGGACGCCCGCAGGTTGCCCGCGCGCGCGGACATCAGGACGCCCGACGAGAGCAGGGCGGACTGCCGGTCGCCGAGGCCCGGGACGCCGACCACACCGGAGACGTCCGGCACCGGGGCGTGCCCCAGCTCCACGAGGCCGGCCCGGAACCGGGCGGCGAGGGCCTTGTTGTGGGCCTCGATCCGCTCGATCCCGATCTCTTCGAGGAGAGCGAGCGAGCGGGCCGCGCCGTGGTACGAGAGGAAGGCCGGGGGCTCGTCGAACCGCCGTGCGGAGCGGGCGAGTTCGCGCACCGGACCGTAGCTGTTGGTCCACAGCTCCTCGCCGGTGACCCAGCCCGCGTGGATCGCGAGCAGCGAGTCCTGCGCCTCCTCGGTGACGGTCAGGAAGGACGCCCCGCGCGGGCAGAGCAGGAACTTGTAGCCGCCGGCCACCGTGTAGTCCCACTCCCCCGCCCGCAGGGGCAGCCAGCCGGCCGACTGGGTGGCGTCGAGGAGCGTGCGGGCGCCGTGTGCGGCCGCCGCGGCGCGGATCGCGGCGAAGTCGGCCGTCCGGCCGTCCGCCGACTGGACGGCCGAGAAGGCCACGAGCGCGGTGTCGGGACGGACCGACTCCGCCAGCCGCTCCAGCGGCACGAACCGCGTCTTCAGCTCGCCCCGGATCGTGAACGGGGTGATGAGGGAGCTGAAGTCACCCTCGGGGAAGAGGATCTCGGAGCCCGCCGGCATCGACTGCGCGATCATGCCGACGTGGACGGAGACCGAGCTGCCGACCGCCACCCGGTCCGGGTGGACGTCCATGAGCCGGGCGTAGGTGGCGCGGGCCTCGGCGACGGTCTCGAAGTCGCCGGCCCCGTTCGGGCGGCCGGCCGCGGTCTCCTCGGCGAGCAGCCTGACCGCCTCGATCGCGCGGCGCGGCAGGAGCGCGCAGGCGGAGGTGTTCAGATACGTCTGCTGGGGCGCGAACTCGGCTCCGCCGAGGGGTTCCATGGCATCCATGGAACCCAGCCTGGGGTTCCTCCGACCTGCGGTCAATTGCCTTTGATCATGGGGAAGGGCCAAGCCCGGCTTATGTGCGCAGGTCAGAGGAGACGAGGCGGCCGGTCAGGCCTCGCAGGTTCCGTCGACGTCGCAGGCCGCCGCGTCGCCGCCGACCGGCTGGAGCGCCCGGCCCTGCCACGCCTGCTCCAGGGCCTGGGTGAAGACCTCGGCGGGCTGGCCGCCGGAGATGCCGTAGCGGCGGTCGAGGACGAAGAACGGCACGCCGTTCGCGCCGAGCTCCGCCGCCTCGCGCTCGTCGGCCCGCACCGCGTCCGCGTACGCGGTCTCGTCGGCGAGCACGGCGCGGACCTCGGTCTCGTCCAGGCCCGCTTCGACCGCGAGCCGTACGAGGGTCTCGTCGTCGAAGACGGACCTCTCCTCGGCGAAGTTCGCCCGGTACGCGAGGTCGAGCAGCTCGTTCTGCCGGCCGCGCTCCCTGGCGAGGTGCAGGAGACGGTGGATGTCGAAGGTGTTGCCGTGGTCACGGCCCTCGGTGCGGTAGCCGAGGCCCTCGGAGTGCGCGTTGGAGGCGACGTGCGCCTCCATGGCGCGGGCCTCGTCCAGGGTCCGGCCGTACTTCTTGGCGAGCATGTCGATCACCGGTGCGGTGTCGCCCTTGGGCCGGTTGGGGTCGAGCTCGAAGGAGCGGTGCACGACCTCGATCTGGTCGCGGTGGGCGAACTCCGCGAGCCCCTTCTCGAAGCGGGCCTTGCCGATGTAGCACCACGGGCAGGCGATGTCGCTCCAGATCTCGACGCGCATGTTGTTGCTTCTCTCCGGGGTCGTGGGGTGTGTTCCGTGGCCGGAACGCGGCGGACGGCCGGATTCATTCCGCGGCGGGCACCACTGTGAGGCGGAGCACGAGGTGGGTGCCGGAACGCGGGGCGTCGGGGTCCTGGATCCAGCCGCGGGCGGCGTAGAAGGCCCGGGCCCGCTCGTTCTTCTCGAAGTCGAGCAGGCGCGCGGCGGTGATCCCCTCGGCGCGCCAGACGTCGAGGCAGGCCGAGTGCGGAGCCGAGGCCGCTGCGCCAGCGGTCGGGCCGGACGTGCAGCTGGGTGAGCGTCACCGCCTCGTCTCCTCTGCGGTACGCCGCGACGCCGCCGAGCTCGTCGTCCCGCTCGGCGCAGAGCACGTCGCCCCGCTCCACGGCCCTGCTCCACCCGTCCCGGGAGCGGGCGAGCTCTTCGGGCCCGGCGAACTCGCTGTCGGGGAGATGACCTCGGTAGTAGGTGGACCGTGCCTGCAGGTGCAGGGCGGCTATGGCGTCGAGGTCGTCGGGGGTCGCGGCTCTGATCATGACAACGGGGACGCGACGGCCGGGGCGACGGTTGCGGCGCGCGGCGGCGACCCGCCGCCCCCGGCGGGTCCCGGTCCGCCCCCGGCGAGTCCCGGTCCGCCCCCGGCCAGTCCCCGGTCCGCCCCCCGGCCGGTCCCGGTCCGCCCCCGGCCAGTCCCCGGTCCGCCCCCCGGCCGGTCCCGGTCCGCCCCCGGCCAGTCCCCGGTCCGCCCCCGGCCGGTCCCGGTCCGCCCCCGGCCAGTCCCCGGTCCGCCCCCGGCCGGTCCCGGTCCGCCCCCGGCGAGTCCCGGTCCGCTCCCCGGCCGGCTCCCGCCACGCCGCCTACGCCCCCTTCCGGTACCTGCCCGGCGCCATGCCGTACTCCCTCTTGAACGCCTTGGCGAAGGCGAACTCCGACGCGTAACCGCTGCGCTGGGCGACGGTGCGGATCGGGGCGTCGTCCGCGCGGAGCAGCCGGCCCGCCGTCGTCATGCGCCACCACGTCAGATAGGCCAGCGGCGGCCTGCCGACCAGCATCGTGAAGCGGCGGGCGAAGGCCGCGCGGGAGAGGCCGCCCTCGGCGCCGAGTTCCTCCACCGTCCACGGCCGGGCCGGCTCCGCGTGGATCGCGCGGAGGGCCGCGGTGACGGCCGGATCGCTCAGGGCGGCGGACCAGCCGGAGGTCCGCTCGGGACGTTCGGTCAGCCACCAGGTGCGGAGCAGCAGCACGAGCAGGGTGTCGAGCAGGGCGGGCACGAGCGCGTCGGATCCCGGCTGCGGATCGGCGAGTTCGGTGCCGAGGAGGTCGACCGCGGCGCGCAGCCGGGGGTGGGCGCCGGGCCTGGCGGGGATGTGCACGAAGGGGGGCAGCTCGGTGAAGAGGGGGTGGGCCCTGGCCCGGCTCACCTGGTACGCGCCGCACAGCAGCAGGGTCTCGTCCGCGCGGGCCGGCTCCCGGTCGGGTGGTGTGGGCCAGGAGCCGTCGGGCTCCTGTACGGCGTCGGTGAGCGGGGTGCCGGGGTGGCCGGCGAGTCCGTGGCCGGTGCCGTGCGGCAGCAGGGCCACGTCACCGGCGTGGAGCTCGACGGGCTCGCCGTCCTCGCCCGGCGGTATGAGCCAGGCCGTGCCCTGGACGACCACATGGAATCCGGCGCCGTTGCTCGGCGGGAAACGCAGGCCCCAGGAGCCGGAGTTGACGGAGCGGGAGGAGTGCGGACGCCCCGCCCGCATGGCCGTCACGGCGTCGCTCAGTACGTCCATGGCCCGCACCGTAGCGCGAGACGGACGGACATCGCAGGAAGGTTCTGGAACATGGTTCGTCTTCCTGCGGCTGCCTACGGTCGAGGACATGACGAACGCCACGAACACCGGCACGACGACGACCCGCGCCGTGCTCTTCCACGAGCTCGGCGGACCCGAGGTGCTGACCGTGGAGGAGGTGCCGCTCCCCGCGCGGGCCCGGGCGAGGTGCTCCTCCGGGTCGAGGCGATCGGCCTCAACCGCGCCGACGCGCTGTTCCGCGCGGGCACCTACTACTACCCGGCGACGCTCCCCGGCTCCCGGCTCGGCTACGAGGCCGCGGGGGTGGTGGAGGCCGTCGACCCGGACGTCACCGCGTACGCCCCCGGCGATCCGGTCATGGCGGCGGCCAACTTCGACTTCGGGGTGCACGGGGTGCACGCCGAGCACGTGGTGCTCTCCCAGGAGTAGGTGGTGCCCAGGCCCGCGGGCGTGGACGCGGTGACCGCGGCCGCCGCGTGGCTGACGTACTCGACGGCGTACGGCGGGATGGTGGAGGCGGGCGGGCTGCGGCCCGGCGACCCGGTGGTGATCACATCGTGGTGCGCGTCTGACGGCCCTGGCGGGTCAGCGGCGTGGCACGCCCAGCGGGTTGCCGTCGCGCAGCTCCGGCGGAAGCAGGTGCTGCGGGGTCGACTGGTACGTGACCGGGCGCAGCCAGCGCTCGATCGCGGTCGCGCCGACCGAGGTGGACGTGGACGTGGTGGCCGGGTAGGGGCCGCCGTGGTGCTGCGCGGCGGCGACCGCCACACCGGTCGGCCAGCCGTTGACGAGCACACGGCCCGCGAGCGGCGTGAGCTCGGTGAGCAGGGAGGCGGCCTCCGGGTCCTCGTCGCCCATCTGGAGCGTGGCGGTGAGGTTGCCGGGGAGCAGGGCGAGGAGTGCGGTGACCTCGTCCCGGGTGGCGTAGCGGGAGACCACGGTCACCGGTCCGAAGCACTCCTCCAGGAGCGCCTCGTGGCCTCCCGCGAGCAGGTCGGCGGCGTCCACGGTCAGGATGCCCGCGTTGACCGTGTGCTCGCCGCCCGCGCCGGGCGTGACGGGGGCGGCGACGCCCGGGAGTCCGGCGCGCTCGCTCGTTCCCGCGAGGAACGCGCCCCGCATGCGGTGGTCGAGCATCACGCCGGGTTCGGACTGGCTGACGGCGTCCGTGAGGGCCGACACGAAGCGGTCGCCCGCCTCGCCCGAGGGGGCGAGGACGAAGCCGGGCTTGGTGCAGAACTGCCCCTGGCCCATGGTCATGGAGGCCGCGAGCCCGGCGCCGATCTCCGCGGCCCGCTCCTCGGCGGCGGCCGCGGTGATCACCACCGGGTTGAGCGAGCCGAGTTCGCCGTGGAAGGGGATGGGCACGGGCCGGGCCGCGGCCGCGTCGAAGAGCGCCCGCCCGCCCCGTACGGAACCGGTGAAGCCGGCCGCCGCGACCAGCGGGTGGCGGACGAGCTCGACGCCCGCGTCGAAGCCGTGGACCAGGACGACCACGTCCTCGGGGAGACCGGCCTTGGCGGCTGCCCGGCGCAGCAGCGAGGCGCAGAGCTCGGAGGTGGCCGGGTGGTCGGGGTGGGCCTTGATCACGACCGGGCAGCCGGCGGCGAGAGCGCTGGCCGTGTCGCCGCCGGGGACGGAGAAGGCGAGCGGGAAGTTGCTGGCCGCGTAGACGGCGACGACGCCGAGCGGGATCTTCCAGCGGCGCAGGTCGGGCCGGGGCGGGGTGGACGTCGGATCGGGCAGGTCGACGCGTACGTCGAGGAAGGAGCCCTCGTCGACGACGTCCGCGAAGGACCGCAGCTGGGCGGTGGTGCGGGCGAGTTCACCGGTGAGCCGGACCGGGCCGAGCGCGGTCTCGGCGTCGGCCGCCTCGATGACCTGCGGCCCCGACTCGTCGAGGAGGTCGGCGGTGGTACGGAGCAGGGCGGCCCGCGCCGTACGGTCGGCGAGCGCCTCGCGGGTGGCGGCCGCGGAGCGGACGGCCCGGTCGATCTCGTCCGTTGTGGCCTCCACCGCAACCTGCTCCCGCGGCTTCCCCGTCCGGGGGTCCACACTCCACACTGGTTCAGCTGCCACCGCATGCCCCTCCGTGCGCCCTGTTCGCTATTCTGAACAAAGTTCCTGTAGATGAATCAGGACTCTATTGACGGGCGTGCCGACCCACAAGAGGCACGGGAAGAGGGGGCGAGGTCGATGTCGACCGACACGGGTGGGGCCCAGGTCAAGTCCGCGGTGCGCACGGTGGAACTGCTCGAGTACTTCGCCGGGCGTCCCGGAATGCACTCGCTGGCCGCCGTCCAGGAGGCTGTCGGCTACCCCAAGTCGAGCCTGTACATGCTGCTGCGGACCCTGGTCGAGCTGGGCTGGGTGGAGACGGACGCGACGGGCACGCGGTACGGCATCGGCGTGCGGGCCCTGCTGGTCGGCACCTCGTACATCGACGGCGACGAGGTGGTGGCCGCCGCCCGGCCGACCCTGGACCGGCTCTCCGACGACACGACGGAGACCATCCACATGGCGCGGCTCGACGGCACCAACGTGGTGTACCTGGCGACCCGTCAGTCCCAGCACTATCTAAGGCCGTTCACTCGTGTCGGTCGCCGGCTGCCCGCCCACTCCACCTCGCTGGGCAAGGCGCTGCTCGCCACCCACAGCGACGAGCAGGTCCGCAAACTGCTCCCCGAGACGCTTCCCGCGCTGACCGAGCACACGATCACGGACCGCGAGAAGCTCATCGAGGAGCTGCACCTCGTACGCGAGCAGGGCTACGCGGTCGACCGCGAGGAGAACACCCTCGGGCTGCGCTGCTTCGGCATCGCGATCCCCTACCGGACCCCGGCGCGTGACGCGATCAGCTGCTCGGTGCCGGTGGCCCGGCTGACACCCGGACACGAGCAGATGATCAAGGACGCGCTCTTCGACGCCCGCGACCGCCTGACCCTGGCAACCCGCCGCCTCTGAGCCCGGCCACGCGCCGCCGCCGCGCCCGGCGCCCGGGGCCGTCCGGCGGGCGTAGGGGTTCTCCCCCGTGCGGCGGAGGCGGTTCACCGGCGGGCAGGAGGTGGAGGAGGGGCACGCGCGGGAGCGTGGAGCCATGACGCAGACCGCTCCCCTCCCCACGTCCGCACCCACCGGCACCGGCCGCCCGAGCGCCGCCCGCCGGATCCTGCGCGCCCTGGCCGTCGTGGCCTGTCTCCCGTACATCTCGCTCAAGGTCGCCTGGGTCGCCGGCAGCGAGATCGGCATCCCGGCGGGCAGCGTGCTCCTGGAGCACCGGACGCTGCTGATCGTCGCCAACTCGGTCTCCGTGGCGATGGACGCCGTGGTGGCCGTCCTCGCCCTGCTGCTCACCCAGCCGTGGGGCCTGCGGGTACGGGCCTGGCTCCTCGCGTTCCCCCTGTGGGCCGCGACGGGCCTGCTCTCACCGATCATGATCGGCTTCCCCGCGCAGCTCGCGGTCGCGCTCGTCACCGGCCCGTCGAAGCCCGCCACCGACGGCGAACCGTTCCTCGACGACTGGGTCTTCGGGGTCGTCTACAGCGGCTTCATCGTCCAGGGGCTCGCGCTCGGCACGCTCTTCGCCCTCTACGTACGCGAGCGCTGGGCGCTCGTGTGGCGCGGCGACCTGCCCACCCGGCCCTGCGGCCCCGGTACGCGCGTCGTGGCCGTCGCCGCCTCGCTGCTCGCCCTGCTGCCCACCGCCGTCCATCTGATGTGGGCAGCGGGCTCGACGCGGGGGCTCTCCCCCGCCCAGATCGCCCGGCGCACCGACGACTTCCACGTCCTGGAGGGGATACGCGCGCTCTTCGTCGCCGTGGCCGTCATCGGCGTCCTGCTCCTGCTCTTCCGGAGCGACGGGGCGCTGTCGGTCCGTACGACCCTGGGTCTGGCCTGGATCGGCTCGGGCGGAGTCGGGTGCTGGGGCGCGTACATGCTGCTGGTGACGTTCATGCCGGACACCGATCCGACCAGGACCTTCACCGGCCTGGCGCGGCTCACCTACGCTGGGGAAATGATCACGGGGTTCCTGCTGGCCGGCTGTATGGCCGCCTTCCTGCGACGCCGGACCGCGCGCGCGTGAGATCTCCGCTCGCACCGCTGCTCGGCCGCCGCGCCCGGCTGCGCTGGCTCCATCTCATCCTGGGCGGCGCCCTGTTCATGCCCTACTGGCTGCTCGGCACGGTGGTCGTGGGGATGCTCACCGGCGAGGGGTCGACGTTCTCGGGCGGTCTCACCGTGCAGCTCGGGGCGTACGCGGTCGGCCTGCCGCTCGTCACGGTCTCCGCGCTCTTCCCGCTGACCCGGCCGATGTCGGTGGCCGCGGCGCGGGCGTTCTGCGGGGTCGAGGGCGACCGGCTCGCGGACGGACCCGCACGGGGACGGAGCGCGATGGCGCGGACGGCGGGCTGGTTCACGCTCCATCTGGGGATCGGCGCGCTGGTCAGCGGCGCGACGCTGGCCCTGCCGCCGTTCGCGGTCACGGTGATGGCGCTGCCGTTCTCGGAGTCGCTGCGGACGTCCGAGCTGACCTCGTTCTGGGGTCTGGACCGGCCCTGGCTGCAGTGGGCCGCCGTCCCGGCCGGGCTGCTGATGCTCCTCGCGCTCACCACCGTCGCCGCCGGCACAGGAGCCCTCCTCGCCCGGCTTGCACCGCTGCTGCTCGGACCGAGTCCGGCGGACCGGCTCGTCGCGGCCGAGCGGCGCGCCGCCGAACTGGCGGTACGCAACCGGCTGGCACGCGAGCTGCACGACTCCGTGGGCCACGCCCTGAGCGCGGTGACGCTCCAGGCGAGCGCGGCCCGCCGGGTCCTGGACACCGACGTGGAGTTCGTACGGGAGGCCCTCGCGGCGATCGAGGAGACGACCCGGCGCACCGTCGGCGAACTGGACTCGGTCCTGGGCCTGCTGCGCGAGGGCGAGGACGGCGGGGAGCTGCCCGCGCCCCGGCTCGACGCGCTGGACGCGCTGGTGAGAGGCGCCGGGCGGCAGGTGGAGCTGACGGTGGCCGGGGCACTGGGCCGGGTGCCGGACGCGGTGTCGAGGGAGGCGTACCGGATCGTCCAGGAGGGGCTGACGAACGCGGCACGGTACGCGGGCGGGGAGCGCGTGACGGCGCGCCTCGCCCTGGACGACGACGAGCTGGAGATCACGATGGAGAACCCGCTGCCCGCACGGGCCCCGGTGGCCCGTCCCGACGGCGGCCGCGGTCTGCGCGGCGTCGCCGAACGCGCCCGGCTGCTCGGCGGTACGTCCGAGGCCGGCCGGGTGGCCGACGTCTGGCGCCTCGCGGTGCGCCTGCCGCTGGGGAAGGCGACCGCTCCCGGAGGCGGGCCGAGCGTGGGACAGGAGGCCGGCCGGTGATCCGGGTGGTGCTCGCGGACGACGAGCGGATGGTGCGGACCGCCCTGCGGGTGATCCTCGACGCCGAGCCCGACCTGGAGGTCGTCGGCGAGGCGTCCACGGGGGCCGAGGCGGTGTCGGTGGTGCGCGGGGCGCGGCCGGACGTGGTCCTGATGGATGTGCGCATGCCGGAGATCGACGGGATCCGGGCGACGGAGCAGATCCTGGCCGGGATGGCGGAACCGCCCCGGATCGTGGTCGTGACGACCTTCGAGAACGACGCGTACGTCTACGACGCGCTCCGGGTCGGCGCGGCCGGTTTCCTGCTGAAGCGGGCCGGCGCGGACGAGCTGGTGGACGCGGTCCGGCTGGTGGCCCGCAGCGACTCGCTGCTCTACCCGGCGGCGGTACGGGGCCTGGCCGCCGAGCACGCCCGCCGCCGGCCCCCGGCGGCCCCGCCCTGGGCGGCCCGGCTGACCGAGCGGGAGGCGCAGGTGCTCCGGCTGGTGGCGACGGGGCTGACGAACGCGGAGATCGCCGGGCGGATGGGGGTCGGCCCCGCGACGGTGAAGACGCACGTGGCGGCGGTCCTGGCCAAGACGGGGGCGCGGGACCGTACCCAGGCCGTGATCGTCGCGTACGAGTCGGGTTTCGTGAGCCCGGGATGAGATGAACGTTTCCTGAGAATCGGGACACATCAGGAACGCGGCGCCCCCGCTCGCTCGTCCCGCATATGGGATGAACAAGACGATCAGGCGCGCCTCGGCCTTCTCGCTGCTCCTGGTGCTCGCCCTGCTGGGCCGGGCGACCTGGGTGCAGGCGTACGAAGGCAAGGCCCTCGCGAACGACAAACAGAACCGGCGGCAGGTCATGGCGCAGTACGCCCAGCCGCTCGGGAACATCGTCGTGGCCGGTTCGCCGGTCACGGGCTCGAAGCGGACGGAGGGCGGTGACCTCGCGTACAAGCGTGACTACACCGACGGCGAGCTGTACGCGGCCGTCACCGGGTACAGCTCCCAGGCGTACGGCGCCACCCAGCTGGAGGGGATCTACTCCGACGTCCTGGACGGCACCGACACCCGGCTGAAGAACCCGCTCGACGCCCTCACCGGCAAGCAGCAGGAGCCGGGTGATGTGCTCACGACCATCGATCCGGCCGTCCAGAAGGCCGCGCACCAGGCGCTCGGCGACAACAAGGGCGCGGCCGTCGCCATCGACCCGAAGACCGGCAGGATCCTCGGGATGGTCTCCACCCCCTCGTACGACCCCTCCGCGATCGCCGGTCTGACCGACGGCGCCACCTGGAAGGAGCTGACGGGGGACGAGGACAAGCCGCTGGTCAACCGTGCCCTGAGGCAGCCGCTGCCGCCCGGCTCGACCTTCAAGCTGGTCGTCGCGGCAGCCGCCCTGGAAGAGGGTCTGTACGGCTCCGTCGACACGGCGACCGACAGCCCGAACCCGTACAGGCTGCCCGGCTCCACCCGCGACCTGGAGAACGAGAACCCCTCCGCGCCCTGTGAGGACGCCACGATCCGCACCGCGCTCCAGTACTCCTGCAACAACGTCTTCGCCAAGATCGCGGTCGATCTCGGCCAGGACAAGGTGAAGGCGATGGCGGAGAAGTTCGGCTTCAACGACGAGGAGCAGGACGTGCCGGTACGCGCCTACGCGAGCGTGTACCCGTCCGGGATGGACAAGGCGCAGACGGCGCTGACCGGTATCGGCCAGTTCGACGTGACGGCGACCCCGCTCCAGATGGCCATGGTGTCCGCGGCGATCGCCAACGACGGGCTCATGGCGGCGCCCCACATGGTCTCGAAGGTGGTGGACTCCGACGGGGACACCCTCGACTCCTTCGAGGACGGGGACACCCGGCGGGTCGTCTCGTCCTCGACGGCGGAGCAGCTGCGCAGCGCGATGGTGACCGTGGTGGACAAGGGCACGGGCTCGAACGCGGCGATCGGCGGCGCCGAGGTGGGCGGCAAGACGGGCACCGCCCAGCACGGCGAGAACAACAGCAAGACGCCGTACGCCTGGTTCACCTCCTATGCGAAGGACGCCGACACCGGCAAGGAGGTCGCGGTCGCGGTGCTGATCGAGGATTCGGGCGCGGCGCGCTCGGAGGTCAGCGGCAACGGTCTGGCGGCCCCGGTGGCGCAGAAGATGATGAAGGCGGCGCTGAAGTGACCTACCGGTCCAGAGGCCTTGCCATGAACAGGGCGGTCTCGTCCTCGGACGCGGTCCCGGTGTAGAGGGTGGTGTCCAGGCCGCAGAGCCGGAAGCCCATGCGCCGGTAGGCCCGTACCGCCGGGACGTTGACGCTGGTTACCTCCAGCCAGGCGGTGCGGGCGCCGTGTTCGCGGCCGTGGGCGAGGGCGCGGCGCATCAGCTCGCCGCCGATGCCGCGGCCGCGGTGGTCGGGTCCGACGGTGAGCTGGTGGACGACGAGCCGCCGGTTCCACTCCTCCACGCCGACGGCGATGAACCCGACGGGTGTCCCCTCGGCGTCGACGGCCACGATCTCGTGCCGTTCGTCGTCCGCTCCGCCGTCCCCCGGCTCGTCCTCCGCCGGGAAGACCTTGACCAGCGGCGGGTCGACGGCGACGAGCCGCAGCCCGAACCCGACGTCCCCGGAGGCGACTTCGTAGACGTACTCGGTGGTGAACGAGTCGTCGAGCGCGGCGAGGGCCGATTGGTCGGCAGGCCCCGCGACACGATATGCAAGGTCACGCATGAGCCGAGCATAGTTTCGAACCGCGGAGGACCGCCGTGCGACTGCCCCGTTCCCTCTCAGGCTGGACCATGGCCGTCTTCGGCCTGCTCGCCGCCGCGCTGGGGGTGGTGGGACTGGTGTCGCCCGATGCCCTGCTCGGCCTGATGGGCTTCGACCCCCTACCCGACGGGAGCCGGGCGGACGGGGACCACACCCTGGTCTTCCTCACGGCCTCCTCCATGGCCGCGCTCAACATGGGCGTGTACTACATCCTGGCCGCGCTGGCGGACTGGAAGGCGTTCTTCCGCTGGACGGTCCCGTTCCGGCTCCTCACCTGCGCCGTCTTCACCCTCGCCGTCGTCACCGGACGCGCCCCGTCCGGCTTCCTCGGCGTGGGCCTGTGGGAGGGCCTCGGCGCCCTGGTCACCTGGGCCGCGCTGCGCCACGAGGACCGGGCGGGCTCGAAGGCCGTGGCGTGACCCCGCCCCTCTAGGGCATCTGCCCGATCCGCCCGCCCCGCCTCAGAGGCCAGGCTGCGGGCATGAAGTGGACTGCGGGTCTCTATCTGTCCGGGGTACTGGTGTCGGGCTTCGGCTCGACGGCGATGTGGCTGGCGTCGGGGATCTGGGTCAAGTCCCTGACCGGTTCGGACAGTCTGGCGGCGCTGACCGTGTTCGCCCTGTGAGCGCCGTCGCTCGTCGGGCCGCTGCTCGGCGCGGTCGCCGACCGGGTGCGGCGGCGGCCCCTGATGGTGTGGTCGAACGCGGCGATGGCGGCGCTGCTGCCGGTCCTGCTCTGGGTCGACCGGGCGGACCGGGTGTGGCTGCTGTTCGCCGTCCTCGTGCTGTACGGGATCCAGGGCACCGTCCACGACGCCGCCGAGGTCGCGCTGGCGGCGAGCGCGCTCGACAGGCGGCACCTCGGGGACTTCAACGGGCTGCGGACGACGGTCGGCGAGGGCGTGAAGCTGGTCGCCCCGCTCGTCGCGGCGGGTCTCTTCGCGCGGTACGGCGCCGGGCCCGTGGCGCTGCTCGACGCGGTGACGTTCGCGCTGGCCGCGGGCCTGTTCGCGCTGATGCGGATACGGGAGGAGAGGCCGGTGCGCCCGGCCTCGGCACACTGGCTGCGCGACACGGGCGAGGGACTGCGCACGATCCTCGCCTCGTCCGTCCTTCGCCCGCTCGTCCTGGCCGGGTCGTTCACGATGCTGCTCGCCGGGGTCAACGGGGCGGCGATCTACACCGTGGTGGATCAGGGGCTCGGCCACTCCCCCGCGTACGCCGGGGTGTTGTACGCGGCGCAGGGCGCGGGCTCGGTCGTCACGGGGGCGGCGGCGGGGCCGGTGCTGCGGCGCGTCCCGGGGCGCTCGGCGGCCGCCGCGGGGCTGGCCGTCTTCGCCGTGGCGGCCGGCCTGCGCGCCGTCCCCTACGACGGCGTGGCGCTGATGTCGAGCGGGCTGATCGGGGTGGGCCTGCCGCTCGTCCTGATCGCCGTGATGACGGCGGTCCAGCGGGAGGTCCCCGGGGACGCCGTGGGCCGGGCGGCGGCGACGGCCCACACCCTGGTCTTCGTCCCGAACGCGATCGCCCTGGCGCTGGGCGCGGGCCTGGTGGCCCTCGTCGACCTCCGGGTGCTGCTGCCTCTGCTCGCCGTCGCCGGGCTCGCCGGGGCGAGCGCCCTGGCCGCCCGTGGGGCGGCTGCCGGGCGGGTCGACGCCCCGGCGCGGACGGACGCCTGAGGCGTCCGCCGGTACCTCAGCCGAGCGTCCGCAAGGCCTTCGCCACCAGGGCGAGATCGGTGTCGGAGGCCAGACCCGCGTGGTAGAGGCGGAGTTCGGTGGCGCCCTCGGCCGCCGCCCGCCCGGCGTCCTCGGCGAGCGTGGCGGGGGAGCCGCCCATGCCCGTCACCACGCCGATGTTGGCCGCGAGGACGGTGCCCGGTCGGGCGGCGCGGGCGAAGGGGGCCACGGAGGCGGCCGGGGTGACGACGCCGTCCGCGACCCCGAGGACGTGCGCCGGGTCGGTTCCGGCGTTGGCGCCACAGCGGTACGGGAGCGGGTCCGCGTGGAGCAGGACGCGGAAGCCGGGCGCGGCGGCCGCGCGGACGGCGGCGACCGCGGCCTCCTGGAGGGTGCGGGCCGTCCGGGTGCGCCAGGCGAGCACCGGCTCCTCGAAGGCGCCGAGCCCCCGTGCCGCGCCCCCCGCCCACACCGGCTCGAGCGCGTTCCGCACGGCCGCGGCCAGCGCGTCGGGATCGACGGCCTCCTCCCCGTACCCCTGCCTGCAGGAGGGGCAGAAGCAGAGGGACATCAGGTACTGCTCGCGGTCGCCGAGCGCGACGCCCGCGGTCTTGTCGTGGGCGTGGAGGTGGGCGAGGCCGTACCAGCCGCAGGACTCCAGCTCGGTGCCGGCCGCCCCAGGCCGTACCGCCGCTTCGACCGCCAAGTCCACCAGGTAGGCCCGGACGTCCGGTCGGGCGATGCAGGGCGCCCAGGGGTAGCGGTCGCCGTAGGCGTTGACGACCGAGGTCGCCGGATGGTCGGCGCCCAGACGGGAGTTGTGGGCGAGGACGACCCAGCTGTGGACCTCGAGCCCGGTGTCCGCGAGCGCCCGCGCCGCCTCGCCGTAGGCGTCACCGGGCGCCCACTCGCCCGCCTCGTACGGCCGCAGCCCACGCCCCGACCAGCGGGCGCCGTCCGGCGGGTAGAGCACGGCGGCGTGTGCGGCGGTGACGACGCGGTGCCCGGGGTGCCGGGGCGTCAGGGCGCGGGTGGAGTGGTACGCCGAGGCGAGCGTGACGCTCGTCACGCCCAGCTCCGCGAGGCGTCCGGGCGCGGCCGGGTCGCCGACGACGTCCCACGGGTAGACGAAGGTCCCGGTCCTCACGCGTCGCCCCCGTGCTGCGTGCCCCCGAGCAGCGCGCGTCCGCGCTCGATGATCGTGGCGAGTTCCTTCAGGTGCTCGGGGGCGGGCTCGCTGAGCGGCGGCCGTACCTCGCCGACGTCCAGGCCTCCCATCCGTACCGCTGCCTTGACGAGGGAGACGGCGTAGCCCCGCCCCTTGGCGCGGAGTTCGACGAGCGGCCGGTAGAAGCCGTCGATCAGCCGTTCCACGGTCGGGTCGTCGCCGGCCGCGAGGGCACGGTGGAAGGCGAGGGCGATGTCGGGGGCGAAGCAGAAGACGGCCGAGGAGTAGAGGGTGACGCCGATGCCCCGGTAGGCGAGCCCGGTGAGCTCGGCGGTCGGCAGTCCGTTGAAGTAGAGCAGGTCGAGGCCCTCGGAGCGCACGGCGCTGATGATGCGCTGCATCAGGTCGAGGTCGCCGAGGCCGTCCTTGAGACCGATGATCCCGTCGGTCCGGGCCAGGGCGACGGCCGTCCCGGGGGTGAGGATCGCGTTGTCGCGCTGGTAGACGATGACGTCGAGGGAGGTGGCGGCGGCGAGTTCGGTGTAGTGCCGCAGCAGTCCTACCTGGTCGGCGACGACGAGGTACGGGGGCATGGCGAGCAGCCCGTCCGCGCCCGCCTCCTCGGCCAGCCGCGCGTACCGGACCGCGAGCGCCGTGCCGTAGCCGGCTCCGGCGAGGACGGGGACCCGGCCGGCGGACTCCTCCACGGCGGCGGCGACGCAGGCGTGGAACTCCTCGGGGGTCAGGGCGTGGAACTCGCCCGTGCCGCAGCAGGCGAAGACCGCGGCGGCGCCCGCCTCGATGCCCGCGTGGACGTGCGCGCGGAAGAGGTCGAGGTCGACGGTGCCGTCCGGGGCGAAGGGGGTGACGGGGAAGAACAGCAGGCCGTCGAGCCGTTCGGCGAGCGGGGCTGTGGTCACGGGCGCTCCCAGAGAAGTCCGTCGTGCACCGTCGTGCACAATTCTGATTGTCGTCCATATTCTTGAACACCTGCACGCTAGAACAGCCCCGAACTGCGGGTCAAGGCTCAAACCCGTCCCGGACGTGCGGTCTTGACGGAGTGTGTGCACTCTTGACGCTCGACGAGCACCCTCCCTACCGTGTCCACGGTTGTGAATACGATCCATGGACGGAGACTCCTCGCATGCCCACACCCCGTACCGTCCTGCTCACCGGCGCCGCCGGCGGCGTCGGCACGCTGATGCGCGCCCTGCTGCCCGCGTACGGATACGAGCTCCGCCTGCTCGACGTCGCACCCGTCGAGGGCGCGCCGGACGCGATCGTCGCCGACCTCGCGGACCGGGAGGCGCTGCGCGAGGCCGTCCGGGACGTCGACGCGGTCGTCCATCTCGCCGGGATCTCCCTGGAGGCGGAGTTCGAGAAGATCGTCGCCGCGAACATCACCGGACTGCACCACCTCTACGAGGCCGCGCGCGAGGAGGGGGTGGGCCGGATCGTCTTCGCCTCCAGCAACCACGCCGTCGGCTTCACCCCGCGCCCGCGCGAGGACGCCCCGGTGATCCCCGTCGACACCCCGCACCGCCCGGACACCTTCTACGGCCTGTCCAAGTGCTTCGGCGAGGACCTCGCCCAGTTCTACTGGGACAAGCACGGCCTGGAGACCGTCTCGGTGCGGATCGGCTCCTGCTTCCCCGAGCCGACCTCCGTGCGCATGCTGTCGATGTGGCTGAGCCCGGCCGACTGCGCGCGGCTGCTGCACGCGGCGCTCACCGCCGAGGGCGTGGGGCACACCGTGGTGTACGGATCCTCCGCCAACACCCGGCTGTGGTGGGACCTCTCCTCCGCGCGGGCGCTCGGGTACGAGCCGCGGGACGACTCGGAGCCGTACGCGGAACGGATCATCGGCGAACAGGGGCTGCCGAAGGAGGACGACCCGGCCCACGCCCATGTGGGCGGCCACTTCTGCACGGAACCCCCGCGCTGGCCGCACTGACGGCGGACGGGCGGAGGCGGGGGCGGCGGCGGGGGCGGGGGGTCTTACACGGGCCCGGCCGGACTTTTGCGGGGGCGCCGGCCGGACCCGGGTCACAGCATGCTTGGCACACGCGACAGAAGGAACGTTACGGCTGCCTCATGTGCGGCTGCGATCCGCTGAGCGCGGCGACTGTCCGCGGAACGCGGCGGATCCGCCGGCGGCGCCTCGCAGTGTCCGCGAAGGCGTCTCCCCGAAGCGGGTCCGGTACTGCGCCGCGAACCGGCCGTGGTGCGCGAACCCCCAGCGCCAGGCCACCTCGCTCACGCTCAGCTCGCCCGGCTCCGCGCCCCGCAGCTCCTCGTGGACCCGTTCGAGCCGCACCTGACGGACGTACGCCATCGGCGACATACCCACGTACTCCCGGAACGACTCCTGAAGCCGGCGCACGCCCACCCGTGCGAGACCGGCGAGTTCGGTCGTGGTGAAGGGGTGCTCGGGGCGGGCGCGCACGGCGTCCATCGCCCGCTTGACGGGCGCGGGCCGCAGCGGTTCGCCCGGATGGGCCAGCTCGTCGCGCCACGGGTGTTCGGCCGCGAGCAGCAGCCCGTTGAGCAGCGCCTCCTGGAGCGGCACCGCCACCAGCGCGTGCTGGGCCAGGCTGTCTCCGGCCAGCGCCTCGCTCGCCACCTGACGCGCGAGGCGCACCCAGCTCAGGCCGGGGCCGCGGGTGGTGTCCAGGCGCGGCGCGAAGGCGAGGCGGCCGCGCGGCGGGCGCCCGAGCAGCGCTTCGAGACGTTCGTGCAGCGCGGCCGCGTCGATCTTGACGGAGAGGGTGCGGCAGTCCCCGCTCCAGCGCTCCAGGACGGTGTCCCCGCACGGGTCGAGCAGCACCGCCTCGGCTGCCGTCGCGACGACCGGGGCCGCGCCGCCCTGGCGCAGCTCCATCGTCCCGCCGAGCGGGGCGTTGACGTGGAAGGCCCCGAGCTCCCCGAAGCGCATGCGGACGTCCGCGCCGCAGGACAGGTCCCCGATGACGAGCGGTCCGAGGGCGACGGTGTCGAACCGCGCCGCGAACGGCCGCTCGCGCCGCTCGATGACGTCCATGAAGTTGGCGTAGTACCGCGCGTCGATCTCCTGCCGCGCCTGGTCCACGTCCTGCGTACGAAAAGAGCTCCCACCCACGAACGGAAGAATACGATCCGCTCGAATATTCATATGACGGACCTGCCCGGGACCGGCAGGATGCCCGTCATGCCACAACCCCAGGGATTCAGCTACGGACAGCGCGCGGACGGCACGGTCGTCATCACCCACCGAGGACGCGCCGCCGGGACCCTGCGCGGCGGCCGCGCGGAGAAGTTCCTGGCGGAGGTGGGGGCGGGGGACGCCCAGCTCGTCATGGCGCGCTGGACGGGCGCGTACAGGTTCGGCAACGAGCGCACGGCCCGGGACCACCCCCGTAACCGGAGTGGCCGAAGGTAGGGAAGGTAAGGGAACGGCAAAGCTGTCTCGCTCGTTAGCCCTGGCATGACCGCTATGACCCCCGGCTCGAACATCCCGCTCTCCGCCGCGCGCGTGGCGGTGGACGTCGCCGCTCCGGTACGGCTCGACGTCTCGGGCCTCCTGCTCAGCGCCGACGGCAAAGTCCGCTCGGACGACGACTTCATCTTCTACAACCAGCCGGCCGGCCCCGGTGTGACCTACCGTTCCGGCGGTGGCTCGGCCCCGGACGCGATCGTCGTGGACACCGGCGCCGTGCCGGCCGGCATCGAGAAGATCGTCGTCACCGCGAGCCCCGACGCCGCCGGCCAGACCTTCCAGGGCGTCGAGCCGACCGCGACGATCCGCAACGCGGACGACGGCAGCGTCCTCGCCACCTTCACCCCGCCGCAGCTCGGCACGGAGACGGCCCTGGTGGTCGTGGAGATCTACCTGCGCAACGGCGCCTGGAAGGCCCGTGCGGTGGGTCAGGGGTACGCCGACGGGCTTGCAGGCATCGCCACCGACTTCGGAGTCTCGGTCGACGAGGAGCCCGCGGCCGCGCCCGCGGCCGTCCCGGCACCCGCGGCGCCGGTCGCGCCTCCGGCGGCCGCGCCCGTGGACCCGCGGGTCGCCGCCCCCACGCCTCCCCCGCCGGCCGCTCCCCCGGCGGCCCCCGCCTCCACCGGCAAGATCAACCTGGACAAGGGCCGGGTCAACCTCCAGAAGAACCAGACCGTGTCGCTGGTCAAGGGCGGCCGCCCGCTGCTCTCCCAGGTCAAGATGGGCCTCGGCTGGGAGCCCGCCTACCGCGGCAAGGACATCGACCTGGACGCCTCGGTCATCGCGTACGGCCCCCAGCGCAACCACCTGGACAGCTGCTACTTCGGCAAGCTCTCCATCCTGAGCGGGGCGATCAAGCACTCCGGCGACAACCTGACCGGTGAGGGCGCCGGCGACGACGAGGTCATCGTCGTCGACCTCGGCCGCCTCCCCGCCGACGCCACGGGCCTGGTCTTCACCGTCAACTCGTTCTCCGGCCAGAAGTTCACCGAGGTCGCCAAGGCGTACTGCCGGCTGATCGACGCGGCGACCGGCGAGGAGCTGGTCCGCTTCGACCTGACCACGGCCGAGCCGCAGACGGGCGTGATGATGGCCAAGCTCATCAAGCAGTTCACCGGCGAGTGGGAGATGACGGCGATGGGCGAGTTCGTGAAGTCGCGGACCGTCCGGGGCATGGTGAAGCCCGCCGCCCAGGCGCTCTGAGGACACCGGACACGCGGAAGGGGCCCGCCGGTCACCCGGCGGGCCCCTTCCGTCGTTCCGCCGGACCGGGTCAGCGGCGCGGCTGGCGGCGCCACGGGCCGGTGACGGCGACCATGATGCCCGGGTCCTGGATGTTGGCGTAGAGGGTGTCGCCGTCGGGCGAGAAGACGACGCCGGTGAACTCGCTGTCGTTCAGGTCGTTGCGGGCGATGGGGTAGGTGCGCCCGCGCTCGGTGGCGCCGAAGAGGTGCTGGACGCCCTCGCCGTCCTCGGCGATGACGAGACCGCCGTACGGGGAGACGGTGATGTTGTCCGGGCCGTCGTAGGCGCCGTCCTCGTCCGGGTTCGCGTTGACGCCCAGGAGGACCTTCAGGGTCAGGGTGCGGCGCTTGGGGTCGTAGAACCAGACCTGGCCGTCGTGCGCGGCGCCCGGGCTCTCGTCACGGGCGTACGAGGAGACGATGTACGCCCCGCCGTCGGCCCACCACATGCCCTCCAGCTTGCGTGCGCGGGTGACCTCGTCGGGGCCGAACTGCTCGCGGACCTCGACCTCGCGGCCGTCGCGGTCGGGGACGTCCAGCCAGTCCACGCCGTAGACGGTGCCGATCCGGGTGGCGCGGGAGAGGTCGTCGACGAAGCGGCCGCCGGAGTCGATGCAGCGGGGTGCCTGGAGGACGCCTGCGTCGTCGGCGAGGGTACGGAGCCTGCCGCGGCCGTGTTCGAAGCCCTTCGGCGGCACCCAGCGGAAGAAGAGGCCGTTCGGCTCGGAGGCGTCCTCCGTGAGGTAGGCGTGCCCGCGCTTGGGGTCGATGACGACGGCCTCGTGGTCGTAGCGGCCGAACGCCTTGATCGGCTTGGGGTCGCGGTTGGCGCGGCGGTCGCGGGGGTCGACCTCGAAGACGTAGCCGTGGTCCTTGGTCATGCCGTTCTCGCCGGCGCGGTCGGAGTTCTCCTCGCAGGTGAGCCAGGTGCCCCAGGAGGTCCGGCCGCCCGCGCAGTTGGTGGAGGTGCCCGCGATGCCGACCCACTCGGCGACGGTGCCGTCGCGGTGCACCTCGACGACGGTGCAGCCGCCGGACGCGGCGGGGTCGTAGACGAGGCCCTCGGTCAGCGGGACCGGGTGCGTCCAGCCGGAGCGCTTGCCTTTGAGCTCGTGGTTGTTGACCAGGAGGGTGGTGCCGCGCGGGCCCGCGAAGGTGGCGGTGCCGTCGTGCTTCTGCGGGGTGAACTCGCCGGACTCCAGCTTGGTGACACCGCTGTGGGTGATGACGCGGTACGTGAAGCCGGCGGGGAGGGCGAGCACGCCTGCGGGGTCCTCGACGAGAGGACCGTAGCCGAGCCGGTGCCGGTCGCCCGAGGCCGCGAGGTCGTCGGCGTGGTCGTCGAGCCGGTCGTCCGCGGTGGCGAGCGCCTCGGGTGCGGTGGCGAGGGCGGCGACCGATCCGGTCAGGACGAGCCCGGCTCCGGCGGCGGTGGACTGCTTGGCGAACTCTCTGCGGTTGAGGGGCATGGCGTGGTCGTCTCCCTGTCGTCACCCGGTGTCGGGCACACGGTCCCGCCCACGCACGAACGAGAGTTGAACGGAGAGGCGCCCCCCGATGAACTGCGCCCCGGCGGAGGGTACGAGGTGGGCGACGGCCGCCCCGGCGCCGCCCACCTCGCAGGCCGCCGGCTACGACCCCGTGCGGGACCGTGCCTTGAAGGCCGCCTTGCGGGCCTCCTTGGCCGCCGCCTTGTCGGGGTGGAGTCGGCCCATCGCCTCCAGGACCTCGGCCGTCGCCGGGTGCTCCACGCGCCAGGCCGCGTCGAAGAAGCCGCTGTGGCGCCCGGTCAGCCCCTCGATCAGCTCACGGAGTTCGTCCAGGTCGCCCCGGGCGTCCAGCTGCGCCGCGATCGTGTCGATCGCCAGCCAGAAGATCATCGACTCCGACGGCGCCGGCACGTCCGCGGCCCCGCGCTCCGCGAGCCAGACCCGGGCGAGGCCGCCCAGTTCGGCGTCGTCGAGCACCTCCCGTACGGCCGGCTCCGCGTCGGCGCCCACGAGGGAGAGCGCCTGCTGGCAGTGGAGCCGGCGCAGCGGCGAGCCCGCGTCGGCGCCCCGCGCCGCGGCGAGCAGCTCCCGCGCCGCGCCCACGGCGTCGCGCCCGGCCAGCCAGCCCACGGTCTCGGCGCGCGCCGCCGGCTCAGGGTAGACCGCGAGACCGTCGAGGAGCACGTCCGCTCCCTTGTCGGCCAGTTCGCCGACGGCCGGCGCGTCGACGCCCGCCTCCAGCATCCTGGCCCGTACGCCGTAGAGCCCGAGCGGCGTCAGCCGGACCATGCCGTACCGCGTGACGTCCTCGTCGTCGACCTCGTCGATCCGCGCGGTGGGCTCCTCGCCCTCCTCGACCATCAGCGCCTCGTCGACGGGCTGGTACTCGACGAGTCCGATCGGTTCGAGCAGCCGGAACTGCTCGTCGAGGCGCATCATCGCCTCCGAGACCTGCTCCAGGACGTCGTCGGTCGGCTCGCCCATGTCGTCGGGGACGATCATCGACGCGGCGAGGGCCGGCAGCGGCACCGGGCCCTCGCCCGGCCCGCCCTCGCCGACCGTCAGCAGGTACAGGTTGCCGAGCACGCCCTCCAGGAACTCGGCCTCCTCCTCCGGGTTCCAGTCGAGCAGCTCGAAGTCGATCTCGCCGTCCTCGCCGATGACGTCCGCCAGGTCGTCGAGGACGGGCGCGGTGGCGTCGGCGAAGACGACGTCCAGGCCGTCGAGCCAGATCGCGAGGACGTCGAGCGGGGCGCCGCCGGTGAGGAGGCCGAGGTTCTCACCCGGGGCGACCGCGCCGAGGGTGTCGTCGTCGCCGCCGTCCTCGCCGCCGTCCTCGACGTCGATGAGCCCGGTGTCGACCGCGAGGCGCCATGCCTCGCTCGCGTACGCCTCGCCGTCCTCGTCCGACGCGAGCCCCAACACCTCTGCGGCGGCGGGCAGTTGCTCGTCGACAAGTTCACCGCCGGCGCCGACCCTGGTCTCGGGCCCGGCCCAGCGGGCGAGCCGGGCCGCCCGCGCCAGGAGGGGTGCGGCCAGGGCATCCCGCGCCAGCTCCGCGTCCGAGTGCAGCTGAACGGGGGGCAGGGTGGGGCGATCCGGTGCCATCTGGGGTCTTCTCCTCGAAGGGCCTGCGAGTCCGGGGGGCCGGTCGTGCGGTCGGCGAACGGACTTCAGCGTAGACGCATTTCCCGTCCGGCCCGCCGGTTCACCGAGGCGTCAGCCTTCGTACACCCGTCGACTCTTGACAAGTCCACCGCTCAGCCAAGAGATTGACGCGCGTAGATACATCGACCGTTCATCCAAGCGCTTCCGGAGACCCCTGATGCCTTCCTCCATACCGAGATCCGCGGCCGTGGCCGCCGTCGTGTCGGCCGCCCTCGCGGCCGGACTCCTCGCCGGCTCCACCGCCTCGGCGGACACCTCGACGGAGACCGCCGCCGGTGTCCGTATCCACGACATCCAGGGCACCACCCGCGTCTCGCCCCTCGTCGGCACCCAGGTCACCGGCGTCACGGGGATCGTGACCGGTGTGCGCACCTACGGTTCGCGCGGATTCTGGATCCAGGACCCGCAGGCCGACGGCGACCCGGCCACCAGCGAGGGCCTGTTCGTCTTCACGAGCTCGGTGCCGACCGTCGCGGTCGGCGACGCCGTCAGCGTCAACGGCACGGTCGGCGAGTACGTCCCCGGGGGTCTGAACTCCGGCAACCAGTCGCTGACGCAGATCTCCAAGCCCACGGTCACCGTGGTATCGCAGGGCAACCCGGTCCCGGCCCCCGTGACGATCTCGGCCTGGTCCGTCCCGGACGCGTACGCGCCCGAGGGCGATGCGGCCGCGGCCGGCTCCATCAACGGCCTCACCCTCGAGCCCCGGCGTTACGCCCTGGACTACTACGAGTCCCTGGAGGGCACCAACGTCCGCGTCGGGACCTCGCGCGTGGTGGGCGCCACCGACCCGTACTCCGAGCTCTGGGTGACGGTGAAGCCCTGGGAGAACCGCAACTGGCGTGGCGGCACGGTCTACGGCTCGTACGACGCGCAGAACACCGGCCGGCTCCAGATCCAGTCGCTGACCCCGATCGCCCAGCAGCCCTTCCCGACGGCGAACGTCGGCGACGTGCTCTCCGGCACGACCGAGGGCCCGCTCGACTTCAACCAGTTCGGCGGCTACACGCTGACGGCGCGCACCCTGGGCACGGTCGTCGACCGCGGCCTGGAGCGCGAGGTCACGGACCGGCAGCACAAGAACGAGCTTGCGGTCGCGACGTACAACGTCGAGAACCTCGACCCGTCCGACCCGCAGAAGAAGTTCGACGCGCTGGCCGCGGCCGTGGTGACGAACCTGGCCTCGCCCGACATCCTCGCCCTGGAGGAGATCCAGGACAACAACGGCGCCAAGAACGACGGCACGGTCGCCGCCGACCAGACGCTGAAGAAGTTCACCGACGCCATCGTGGCGGCCGGCGGCCCGGCGTACCAGTGGCGCTCGATCGACCCGGAGAACAACAAGGACGGCGGCGAGCCCGGCGGCAACATCCGCCAGGCCTTCCTCTTCAACCCGGAGCGCGTCTCGTTCACCGACCGCGCGGGCGGCGACGCCGTCACCGCGACGGGCGTCGTGCGCGGCGAGGGCGGCGCGCCCGAGCTGACCCTGTCGCCCGGCCGGATCGCCCCGGCCGACACGGCCTGGGAGAGCAGCCGGAAGCCGCTGGCGGGCGAGTTCACCTTCCGGGGCCGCACGGTCTTCGTGGTCGCCAACCACTTCGGCTCCAAGGGCGGCGACGAGTCCCTGGTCTCGCACCATCAGCCGCCGGTCCGCTCCTCGGAGGCGAAGCGCCTGCTGCAGGCGCAGGCCGTCAACGCCTTCGTGAAGGACGTGCTCTCGATCCGGAAGAACGCGGACGTCCTCGTCCTCGGCGACATCAACGACTTCGAGTTCTCGGAGACGACGAAGGCGCTGACGGACGGCGGGGCGCTCTACCCGGCGGTGAAGTCCCTGCCGCGCAGCGAGCGCTACTCGTACGTCTTCCAGGGCAACAGCCAGGTTCTCGACCAGATCCTGACCAGCCCGGGAATCGGCCACTTCGAGTACGACAGCGTCCACATCAACGCGGAATTCGCGGACCAGAACAGCGACCACGACCCGCAGGTCCTGCGCTTCCGCCCGTGATGCCGCGCGTTACGCGCCCGCGCCGAGGCTCAGCGCGGGCGCGTAGCGCCGCACACCACCGCCCACCACGCCCGGGTACGCCCGCACCTTCGCCCACTGCGGCGTCGACGAGCCGATCCCGTCCCCGGGCCGGGCGAGCGCCTCGATGTGGGCCCGCTCGCTCTCCCACTCCGCGTAGTTGAGGATCCTGGTCCCGTCGGTGGAGAGGTGGAAGTGGCCCGAGATCCCGCCGGGCGCGGGTGACGGGTCCGTCTCCAGCGCCTCGAAGACCCCGTCCACCCAGTCGCGCTGCCGGGCGGCGTCCGGTGCGTCGAACTCCACGTCGACGATGACGACACAGCCGGGGATCCTGGCATCGGCCGGCGCGATGGACCGGTACGGCGGGGCGTACCGGTGGAGTGCGACGCGCTCGATGCCGGGCACGGCCGCGTCGATCTCGGCGTTCCGCTCGTCGCGGAAGGCGCGGACGAAGTCCTGGTACGCCTGCTCGCCCGTCCACTGCGAGTAGTGGAGCAGGGTGTCCCCGTCGGTTCCGGTGTACACGGAGTACGAGAGCAGCCCGGCGTCCGGCCAGTCCCGGCGCTTCCACGCCTCGGCGATGGCGTCGACGGCGGCCTTCTGCCGCTCGGGCGTACCGACCCGCCAGGTGCTGGTGAGGACGAGTCCCACCCCGGGGCGGCGCAGGTCGGGACGGGCGGCGGGCTGGGCAACGGCGTTCATGGGGTGACCTCCTGTCGTCGGTGACCCCAGTCTTCGACCTCGACCTTGCTTGAGGTCAAGTCCTCGCACCCGTGCGACACTTCGGACATGATCCTCCGCCCCGCTGTCCGCGCCGAACTGCCCGCCGTCCTCGCCCTTCTCGCCGGCGAGGAGCGGGTCGTGGACCCCGCGTCCGTGACCGTCACGGAGGCGTACGAGCGGGCCTTCGCGGCGATCGTGGACGATCCGCGCAACGAGATGCTGGTCCTCGTCGACGGCGACATGGTCGTCGGGTGCCTGCAGGCGACGTACATCCCCGGTCTCGGCAAGGGCGGCGCGGAGCGGGCCCTGATCGAGGCGGTGCGGATCAGGGCCGACCGGCGGGGCGGCGGACTCGGACGGGAGCTGCTGCGCCGGACGGTGGAGAGGGCGCGGGAGCGAGGCTGCGGGCTCGTCCAGCTGACCAGCGACAAGCGGCGGACGGAGGCCCACCGGTTCTACGGATCGCTGGGCTTCGCCCGGAGCCACGACGGCTTCAAGCTCACGCTCTGACCCGGCCTCCGACCGTCGTCCGCGGCGGTCTCGCCCCCCACTCTTCAGTGGCGCTTACTTCTCACCCCAAGAAGAACTAAGTGGACCTTCAGCGTCAGGGCCCGCAGACTTCCCGGATGAGCACTGAACGCCCCTTCGGCCGGGCCCTCTGCGCGATGATCACTCCGTTCACCGCCACCGGCGGTCTGGATCTCGACGTCGCCCGCGAGCACGCCGCCCATCTGGTCGCCGAGGGCTGCGACGGCGTGGTCCTGAGCGGCACCACCGGCGAGTCCCCCACGACCACGGACGCCGAGAAGGCAGAGCTGATCGAGGCGGTCCGCGAGGCCGTCGGCCCCGGTCCGGCCGTGGTCGCGGGCGTGGGCACCTCGGACACCCGCCACACCGTGGAGCTGGCGCGCCAGGCCGAGAAGGCGGGCGCGGACGGGCTCCTGGTCGTCACCCCGTACTACAGCCGCCCGCCGCAGGCCGCCGTCGAGGCGCACTTCCTGAAGGTCGCCGACGCGACCGGTCTGCCGGTGATGCTGTACGACATCCCCGGCCGCACGGGCACCAGGATCGAGCCGGAGACGATGCTGCGGCTCGCCGCCCACCCGAGGATCGTCGCCGTCAAGGACTGCTCCTACGACCTGCTCGGCTCCTCCCAGGTGATCGCCCGCACCTCGCTCGCGTACTACTCCGGCTGCGAGGAGCTGAACCTCCCGCTGTACGCGGTGGGCGGCGCCGGATACGTCAGCACGGTGGCCAATGTGGCGCCCCGCCAGATGCGGGCCGTGCTCGACGCCTTCGACGCCGGCGACACGGCCGGGGCCGCCCGCCTCAACGGCCTCACCCTCCCGCTCGTCGAGCTGATGATGGCCTCCGGCCTGCCGGGCACGGTGACGGCCAAGGCCCTCCTCGGCGACTTCGTCCGGGAACCGCTGCAGCCCGCCGACCTGGAGGCGGTCGACGGGCTGCGTGCGGCGTACGAGGATCTGGTTCAGTCGAACACGTAGGTGGTGCCGAACAGCGCCGCGTGTTCGAGGACGTCCTCCAGCGGGTCGTCGATCTGACCGGTGTGGAGGGTGAGGTGGGGGCCGTTCGAGACGTACGGACCGTTCTGCGTCCGGGTGTGCGTCTCGTCCGCGGAGGCGACCGCGGCCGGCAGGAGCACCGCCGCCACGGTCAGCGCTCCGACGATGGTGGGCCTCGTCCTCATGTCGACTCCTCGCCTTGTCTGCTCGTGTGACCACGTCATCCTGTTAACGCAGCGTCACACGAGCAGGTCACGGCCTCAGTTGTGGCTGTGGAGGATCTCGTTGAGTCCGCCCCACACCGCGTTGTTCGGGCGGGCCTCGACGGCGCCGGTCACCGAGTTGCGACGGAAGAGGATGTTGTCTCCGCCGGACAGGTCGCGGGCCTTGACGATCTCGCCGTCGGGCATCGTGACGCGCGTACCGGCGGTGACGTACAGGCCGGCCTCGACGACGCACTCGTCGCCGAGCGCGATGCCGACGCCCGCCTCGGCGCCGATGAGGCAGCGCTCGCCGATGGAGATGATGACGTTGCCGCCGCCGGAGAGGGTGCCCATGGTGGAGGCGCCGCCGCCGATGTCGGAGCCGTCGCCGACGACGACGCCGGCCGAGATGCGGCCCTCGACCATCGAGGTGCCCAGCGTGCCGGCGTTGAAGTTGACGAAGCCCTCGTGCATGACGGTCGTACCGGCGGCGAGGTGCGCGCCCAGGCGGACGCGGTCGGCGTCGGCGATCCGTACCCCGGCGGGGACGACGTAGTCGGTCATCCGCGGGAACTTGTCGATCGAGGTCACCTGGAGGTGCAGGCCCTCGGCGCGCGCGTTGAGGCGGACCTTCTCGATGTCGTCGACGGCGACCGGGCCGAGCGAGGTCCAGGCGACGTTGGCGAGCAGGCCGAAGACGCCGTCGAGGCTCTGGCCGTGCGGCTTGACCAGCCGGTGGCTGAGCAGGTGCAGACGCAGGTACGCGTCGTGGGCGTCGAGCGGCTTGTCGTCGAGCGAGGAGATGACGGTACGGACCGCGACCACCTCGACGCCGCGGCGGGCGTCCACGCCGAGTGCCTTGGCGGCGCCCTCACCGAGGGCGTTGACGGCGGCGTCGGGGGTGAGCCGCTCGGTACCGGCGGGCCCGGGCGCGTCGGTCAGCTGGGGGGCGGGGAACCAGGTGTCGAGAACGGTGCCGTCACCGGCGATGGTGGCGAGGCCGGCGGCGACGGCGCCGGTGGTGCGAGGAGCAGTGGTCATGCGGAAAACCTAACGTTCGGGGCCCCGCCCGGGCCAACCGGTCTCAGGTGTCGGTCGAGCGTCCCGGCGGATCCGCCGACGCCCGTGCCACGGCGTTCGTCGGATCACCCGGCAGGAGACGCGCCAGCATCTCGCGGGCGTATTCCTCGTCGTACGTCCCGTCCGTCAGCAGGACCTGGAGGCAGATGCCGTCCATGAGCGCGACCAGCGCGCGGGCCGTCGCGGAGTCCGTCCGCCGCGAGAGGACCTCGGTGACGGCGTCCGTCCACTCCGCGGCGACCGGCCGCAACGCGGGGCGGCGGAGCGCGGCGAGGTAGAGCTCGTACTCCAGCTCCACCCCCGTCCGCGCGCCGCCGATCCACTCCCCCGTCAGCCGGGCGAGGGCGGCGGCGAGGTCGGCTTCCGGGTCGGCGAGCGCGGGACTCTCGCGCAGCCGCCGGCCGAACTTCTCTTCGGCCAGGCGCAGCGCGGCGACGAGGAGTTCGTCGAGGGAGGCGAAGTGGTACGTGGTGGAGCCGAGCGGCACGTCCGCCTCGGCCGCGACCGTACGGTGGCTGAGCCCGTCGATGCCCCGGGCGCCGGCCACGCGGAGCGCGGCGTCGACGATCCGCTGCCGGCGCTCGGGGTCGTGGCGGCGGGGGCGGGCCATCAGTGCGCGCCCCCCATGTTGAGCACGAGGACACCGGCGATGATCAGGAGGACCCCGGCGACCTTGGCGACGCTGAGCGTCTCGTTCATGAAGAGGATGCCGATGACGGCGACGGCGGCGGTGCCGACGCCGGACCATATCGCGTAGGCCGTGCCGACCTGGAGGGTCTTGAGCGCCTGGGCGAGCAGGGCGAAGGCGATCAGATAGCCGGCGCCCGTGACGACGGAGGGCCACAGCTTGGAGAAGCCCTCGCTGTACTTCATCGAGACCGTCGCGATGATCTCCGCCGTGATGGCGCCCGCCAGCAGTCCGTATCCCATGCGCATCATCGTACCCAACGATGTGTTCGGTCGTACGCAAAGCCTCCCGCTACGGTGTCCCGCATGACGTATCCCTCGGGGCCGTACGGCTACGGCTACGCTCCCCCGCCCCCGCCGCCGCAGCCCGGCGTGATACCCCTGGCGCCGCTGGGTCTTGGCCAGATCCTGACGGGCGCCTTCGCCACCATCGGCCGCTACTGGAAGCAGCTGCTCGGTGTGGCCACGGCCGCCTTCGGCGGGGCGCTGCTGCTGGTCGCGGCGGCCGGCGGCCTCGCGTACGCGGCGGTCGCGGACCACGTGCCGCGCGTCTTCGACCTGCCGAGCGGGCAGGAGCCGAGCTGGGACGACGGCCGCCCGCTGCTGGTCGCCTTCGGTCTCGTCTGGCTGATCGCCATGGCCGGGATGCTCCTGGCGAGCGCCGTGGTGTACGCGGCCTGCCCGGCCGTCCTCCAGGAGGCGGTGCTCGGCCGGCGCACCACCTTCGGCGCGGTCTGGCGCCGCTCCTGGTCGCGGGTGCCGTCGGTGATCGGCACGGTCTTCCTGACGATGCTGGTGGCCTTCGTGCCCGTCGCCCTCTTCATGGGCGCGATGATCGGCTTCATGATCGCGCTCGTCACGGCCGCGTCGAACGCGGGCAGCGGGTCGGACTCGGCGATGACCGCGTCCGGTCTCGCCCTCGTCGCCTTCCTCGTCGCCCTCGCCACGATGCCGCTGGCCACCTGGATCTGGGTGAAGCTCAGCCTGGCTCCGACGGCGGCCGTTTTCGAGGGGCAGGGCGCGACCGCCTCCATGCGCCGCTCCAGCGAGCTGGTGCGCGGCTCGTGGTGGCGGATCTTCGGTGCGCTGCTGGTCGCGGGCCTCATGGCGGGGTTGGCGAACTGGCTGATCCAGCAGATCCTCAGCACGCTTCTGTCGTTCCCGGTCTCGTTCACGGCCGCGTCCGGCTTCGAGACCCCGGGCGAGGTCATGATCGCGCTCGTGCCGGTCCTGCTGATCGCGGTCGTCGGCGGCATGCTGGCGCAGGCCGTCTGCTCGGTCTTCCCGCCCCTGGTCACCGGTCTCGTCTACGTCGACCAGCGGATCCGCAAGGAGAACCTGGCCCCTGCCCTGGTGCAGGCCGCCGGGACGCCGTCCGCGTTCAGTCCGTGAGCGACCGCTTCGGCCGCAGCACGCAGAACTCGTTCCCCTCGGGGTCGGCGAGGACGACCCAGGTCGCGTCCTCGCCCTGACCGACGTCGATCCGGCGGGCGCCGAGCCCGATGATCCGCTCGACCTCTGCGTCCCGGTCGTCGGGCGAGAGGTCGATGTGGAGCCGGTTCTTGACGGTCTTGGACTCGGGCACCGGCAGGAAGCACATCCCCGGCCAGGTGTGCTCGTCGGCGCCGATGACGATCTCCTCCTCGTCCTCGAAGAGGATCTTCCAGTCCAGGACCTGGGCCCAGAAGCGGGCCTGGCCCGGGAGGTCGTGACAGTCGACGGCGAGGTGGTACATGCGAACGGCCATGCCCTTCAGTCTTCCTGAAGGGCATGGCCGTTCGACAGTACGAAACGGTCGGAGACCGGGAACGTCAGACGTTGAACCCGAGCGCGCGGAGCTGCTCACGGCCGTCGTCCGTGATCTTGTCCGGGCCCCACGGCGGCATCCAGACCCAGTTGATCTTCAGCTCGCTGGCGATGCCGTCGGTCGCGGACTTCGCCTGGTCCTCGATCACATCGGTCAGCGGACAGGCCGCCGACGTCAGGGTCATGTCCAGCGTGACGACGTTGGAGTCGTCGATGTGGATGCCGTAGATCAGGCCGAGGTTGACGACGTCGATACCCAGCTCGGGGTCGACGACGTCGTACAGCGCCTCGCGGATCTCTTCTTCGGAGGCCGGCTTCATCGTGGCCTCGGCGTTCTCGGTCATGCCGACTTCCTCTCCGCGTCGCCCAGAGCCTGGGCCGTCGCGTCCTTCCACGCCATCCAGCTGAGCAGCGCGCACTTCACCCGGGCCGGGTACTTGGAGACACCCGCGAACGCGACCGCGTCCTCCAGGATCTCCTCCATGGCGTCGTCCGGCTCGATCTGGCCCTTGGACTGCATCAGCTCCAGGAACGTGCCCTGGATCTTCTGCGCCTCCTCCAGCTCCTTGCCGACGAGCAGCTCGTTCAGCACCGAGGCCGAGGCCTGGCTGATCGAGCAGCCCTGACCCTCGTAGCTGACGTCCTCGATCCGGGAGCCGTCGTACTTCACCCGGAGCGTGATCTCGTCGCCGCACGTCGGGTTGACGTGGTGCACCTCGGCGTCGCCGTCCCGAAGACCGCGCCCGTGCGGGTGCTTGTAGTGGTCCAGGATGACGTCCTGGTACATCGAATCCAGCTTCACGACCAGCCCCTACCCGAAGAAGTTCCGTACGTGCTCAAGTCCCTCGACCAGGGCGTCGACCTCGGCCGGGGTGGAGTACAGATAGAACGACGCTCGCGTGGTCGCAGGAATTCCGTACCGCAGGCAGACCGGCCGCGCGCAGTGGTGGCCGACGCGGACCGCGATGCCCTGCTCGTCGAGGACCTGGCCCACGTCGTGCGGGTGGATGTCACCGAGCACGAAGGAGATCGCCGCGCCGCGGTCCTCGGCCGTGGTGGGGCCGATGATCCGCAGGTCCGGCACCTCCTGGAGCCGGCGCACGGCGTACTCGGTGATCGCGTGCTCGTGGCGCGCGATGTTCTCCATGCCGATCGCGGACAGGTAGTCCACGGCCGCGCCGAGGCCGACGGCCTGGGCGATCGGGGGCGTACCGGCCTCGAACTTGTGCGGAGCGGGCGCGTACGTCGAGGAGTGCATCGAGACGGTCTCGATCATCTCGCCGCCGCCGAGGAACGGAGGCAGGTCCTCCAGGAGCTCCTGCCGTCCCCACAGCACGCCGATGCCGGTCGGGCCGACCATCTTGTGGCCGGTGAAGGCCACGAAGTCGGCCTGCAGCGCCTGCACGTCGAGCACCATGTGCGGGGCCGCCTGCGAGGCGTCGATGCAGACCAGCGCACCGACCTCCTGCGCACGCCGGATGATCGTCTCGACAGGGTTGATCGTGCCCAGCAGGTTCGAGACCAGCGTGAACGAGACGATCTTGGTCTTCTCGGTGATGACCTCTTCGATGTTCGAGAGGTCGAGACGGCCGTCGTCGGTGAGGCCGAACCACTTCAGCTTCGCGCCGGTGCGCTGCGAGAGCAGCTGCCACGGCACGATGTTGGAATGGTGCTCCATCTCCGTGATGGCGATCTCGGTCTCGTGGTCCACGCGGTAGGGCTCGTCGGCCCAGCCCAGCATGTTGGCCACGAGGTTGAGCGACTCGGAGGCGTTCTTGGTGAAGATCACCTCGTCGCGGCTCGGCGCGTTGATGAACGCCGCGACCTTGTCACGGGCGCCCTCGTAGAGCGCCGTCGCCTCCTCGGCGACCGTGTAGACGCCGCGGTGGACATTGGCGTTGTGGCGCTCGTAGTAGGTGTTGAGCGCGTCGAGCACCTGGCGCGGCTTCTGCGAGGTCGCCGCGGAGTCCAGGTACACGATCTTCTTGCCGTCGTGGACCACGCGATCCAGGAGCGGGAAGTCCTTGCGGATCGCCTCGGTGTCGAGGAGGCCGGAGAGCCCCTGATGGGCAGATGTCACGCGGATGCGCCACCCTTCACGTACTTGTCGTAGCCCTCGGCCTCCAGCTGGTCGGCGAGCTCGGCGCCGCCGGACTCGGCGATGCGGCCGTTCGCGAACACGTGCACGAAGTCGGGCTTGATGTAGCGCAGGATGCGCGTGTAGTGGGTGATCAGCAGGGTGCCGACCTCGCCGGTCTCACGGACGCGGTTGACGCCCTCGGAGACGATGCGGAGCGCGTCGACGTCGAGGCCGGAGTCGGTCTCGTCGAGGATCGCGATCTTCGGCTTGAGGAGCTCCAGCTGAAGGATCTCGTGACGCTTCTTCTCACCGCCGGAGAAGCCCTCGTTGACGTTGCGCTCGGCGAAGGCCGGGTCCATCTGGAGCTTCTCCATGGCCTCCTTGACCTCCTTCACCCAGGTACGCAGCTTGGGGGCCTCGCCGCGGACGGCGGTGGCGGAGGTGCGCAGGAAGTTGGAGACCGAGACGCCGGGGACCTCGACCGGGTACTGCATGGCCAGGAAGACGCCGGCGCGGGCGCGCTCGTCGACCGACATCTCCAGGACGTCCTCGCCGTCCAGGGTCACGGTGCCACCGGTGATCGTGTACTTCGGGTGGCCCGCGAGGGAGTACGCCAGGGTCGACTTGCCGGAGCCGTTGGGGCCCATGATGGCGTGGGTCTCGCCCTGCTTCACGGTCAGGTCGACGCCCTTGAGGATCTCCCGGGGGCCGTTCTCGGCCTCGACGGAGACGTGCAGGTCGCGGATTTCAAGCGTTGCCATGGGTGACTCAGGACTCCTGGGTGACGGAGACGAGCACATCGTCCCCTTCGATCTTGACGGGGTATACGGGCACGGGGCGCGTCGCGGGAAGACCGGACGGCTTACCGGTGCGGAGGTCGAAGCTGGAGCCGTGCAGCCAGCACTCGATGGAGCAGTCCTCGACCTCGCCCTCGGAGAGGGAGACGTTGGCGTGCGAGCAGATGTCGTTGATCGCGAACACCTCGCCCTCGGTGTGCACGACGGACACCGGCGTGCCGTCGACCTCGACCCGCTTCGGGGTGTCGGCCTCCAGCTCGCTCAGCGCGCAGACGCGGACGAAGCCGGCCATCAGACGGACGCCTCCAGCTCCGCCTCGATCTTGGCGATCAGGCGCTCCTCGACGTCCGGCAGGCCGATCTGCTGGACCAGCTCGGCGAAGAAGCCGCGGACGACGAGACGGCGGGCCTCGGCCTCCGGGATGCCACGGGCCATCAGGTAGAACAGCTGCTCGTCGTCGAACCGGCCGGTGGCCGAGGCGTGACCGGCGCCGGCGATCTCGCCGGTCTCGATCTCCAGGTTCGGCACGGAGTCGACGCGGGCGCCGTCCGTCAGGACCAGGTTCCGGTTGAGCTCGTACGTGTCGGTGCCCTCGGCGGCGGCCTGGATGAGGACGTCACCGATCCAGACGGCGTGGGCGTCCTGGCCCTGGAGCGCGCCCTTGTAGGCCACGTTCGACTTGCAGTGCGGCGTGTTGTGGTCGACCAGGAGGCGGTGCTCCTGGTGCTGGCCGGCGTCGGTGAAGTACAGACCGAAGAGCTCGGCCTCGCCGCCGGTGGCCGCGTACTGCACGCGCGGGTGGATGCGGACGACGTCGCCGCCGAAGGTCACCACGACCGACTTGAAGGAGGCGTCGCGGCCCACGAGCGCGTTGTGCTGGGCGACGTGGACGGCCTTCTCGTCCCAGTCCTGGACGGAGACGACGGTGAGCTTGGCGCCGTCGCCGAGGATGTAGTCCACGTTGGCGGCGAGCACCGCGTCACCGGTGTGGTCGATGACCACGACGGCCTCGGCGAAGGCGCCGAGCTCGATGACCTGGTGGCCGAAGGCGACCCCGCCCTCGCCGTGCACGGCGATGCGGATCGGCTCGCCGAGGACGGCCTCCTTGGCGACGGTGACGACCGAGGCCTTCTCGAAGGCCGAGTACGCCTGGGCGGCGACGCGGTCGACGGGCGTGCCGGCCTTGCCGAGCCGCTCGTCGTCACGGCCGACGGTCTCGACCGTGACGCCCTCGGGGGCCTCGATCTCGACCTTGACGCCCTCGCCGGTCGCGACGGCGGTGCCGTCGTGCAGGCCGCGCAGGCGCTCCAGCGGGGTGAACCGCCACTCCTCCTCGCGGCCGTGCGGGACCGGGAAGTCCGCGACGTCGAAGGACGGGGGCGCGCTCATGCGCGTGGCGACGGTGGACTCGGCGGCCACCGCGATCGCGCCGGCAGTGGTGGAGCCTGCCGGTGGGGGTCCCCCCTGCCCGAGCGCAGTCGAGGTCTTGGGGGAGTTCTGAGCCTCAGCCATGGCTGTCGTCTTGCTCTCTTCCTACGTTTCGATCCTCGGCCCGCCGCGTGGGGCGGGCCGCTAGCTGGTGGTGGGGCGTCGGTACGTCAGCCGACGGACCCTTCCATCTGCAGCTCGATCAGCCGGTTCAGCTCGAGCGCGTACTCCATCGGGAGCTCCTTGGCGATCGGCTCGACGAAGCCGCGCACGATCATCGCCATCGCCTCGAACTCGGTCATGCCGCGGCTCATCAGGTAGAAGAGCTGGTCCTCGGAGACCTTGGAGACCGTGGCCTCGTGCCCCATGGAGACGTCGTCCTCGCGTACGTCGACGTACGGGTACGTGTCCGAGCGGGAGATGGTGTCGACGAGCAGCGCGTCGCAGAGCACGTTCGACTTGGCGCCCGGGGCACCCTCGCCGATCTCGATGAGACCGCGGTAGGAGGTGCGGCCGCCGCCTCGCGCCACCGACTTGGAGACGATGTTGGAGGAGGTGTTCGGGGCCATGTGAACCATCTTGGCGCCGGCGTCCTGGTGCTGGCCCTCGCCCGCGAAGGCGATGGAGAGGGTCTCGCCCTTGGCGTGCTCGCCCATCAGGTAGACGGCCGGGTACTTCATGGTGACCTTGGAGCCGATGTTGCCGTCGACCCACTCCATGGTCGCGCCCTCGTAGGCCACGGCACGCTTGGTGACCAGGTTGTAGACGTTGTTCGACCAGTTCTGGATCGTCGTGTAGCGGCAGCGGCCGCCCTTCTTCACGATGATCTCGACGACCGCGGAGTGCAGCGAGTCGGAGGAGTAGATCGGGGCGGTGCAGCCCTCGACGTAGTGGACGTAGGCGTCCTCGTCGACGATGATCAGCGTCCGCTCGAACTGGCCCATGTTCTCCGTGTTGATACGGAAGTAGGCCTGCAGCGGGATCTCCACGTGCACGCCCTTCGGCACGTAGATGAACGATCCGCCGGACCACACGGCCGTGTTCAGCGAGGCGAACTTGTTGTCGCCGACCGGGATGACGGTGCCGAAGTACTCGCGGAAGAGCTCCTCGTGCTCCTTCAGCGCGGTGTCGGTGTCGACGAAGATGACGCCCTGCTCCTCCAGGTCCTCGCGGATCTGGTGGTAGACGACCTCGGACTCGTACTGGGCCGCGACACCGGCGACGAGGCGCTGCTTCTCCGCCTCCGGGATGCCGAGCTTGTCGTACGTGTTCTTGATGTCCTCGGGCAGGTCCTCCCAGGAAGCGGCCTGCTTCTCGGTGGAGCGCACGAAGTACTTGATGTTGTCGAAGTCGATGCCCGACAGGTCGGAGCCCCAGCTCGGCATGGGCTTCTTGTCGAAGAGGCGCAGACCCTTGAGCCGCAGCTTCAGCATCCACTCGGGCTCGTTCTTCTTCGCGGAGATGTCGCGGACGACGTCCTCGTTCAGACCGCGCTTGGCGGCGGAGCCGGCCGCGTCGGAGTCGGCCCAGCCGTACTCGTACCGACCCAGGCCCTCGAGCTCGGGGTGGCTGATCTCGGTGGTCATGCGGGGTTCCTCCCGGCCGTGCTTGCGGATGCTTCTGATGGGGTGGTCTGTGGGGCGCTGTGCGGGATGAACGTCGTGCAGACGCCGTCACCGTGGGCGATGGTGGCGAGACGCTGGACGTGCGTTCCCAGGAGGCGGGAGAAGATCTCCGTCTCCGCCTCGCACAGCTGGGGGTACTGCTCGGCGACATGGGCGACCGGGCAGTGGTGCTGACAGAGCTGCTCGCCGACCGGCGCGTTCCGCGCAGTGGCAGCGTACCCGTCCGCGCTCAGCGCCTTGGCAAGCGCCTCGGTGCGCTGGTCGGGCTCCGCCGACTCCACGGCCTCACGGTACGCCTCCGCCTGGTGCTCGAGCCGGTCGCGGGCGAAGGCCGCGACAGCCGCCTCGCCTCCGGCGTTCTTCTCGATCCACCGCAGGGCGTCGACGGCGAGTGAGTCGTACGACTGGTCGAAGGCGTCCCGGCCGCAGTCGGTCAGTGCGAAGACCTTGGCGGGGCGACCGCGGGTGCGCTGTCCGTAGACGCGCTTCTCCCGCGCTTCGACCACGTTCTCGGCGACGAGCGAATCCAGATGCCGGCGCACGGCCGCCTGGGTGAGGCCGAGCCGCGTCGCCAGATCGGAGACCGTCGACGGGCCGTGGTCCAGGATGGAGCGCGCGACACGGTTGCGCGTGGAGCGCTCACCGGTCGCGAGTTCCTCCACGGGAGCCTCGCCAACGTTTTTCACAACGCCATTGTTGCGTAATTCCTCCGAGAGTGACAAGCGACGCCGCGACGGGGTCACGGTGCTCTGCATCACTCAGGTAAGGCTTACCTGACCTGCGGAAACGATCTCCGGGGCGCCCCGCGGCCGTACCCCGGAAGGGTGCGGCCGCGGTCGTCCGGATGAGCCTCAGAGACCCGGGACGGCCTCGCCCGCGCCGCTGTGACCTCGCACGATCACCGTCACCGGGATGTCGGTCACCGGCCCGCGCCCACTGTCCGAACGGACCCGCAATGTCCCTTTCAGCACCGTGCCGGGGGCCACACCCGTCGTGTCGACGGTGACCGTCACCTCGGTCCGGTCGTACGGCTCCTGCCCGGTGCTCTCCAGGCCGCCTCCGGCCGGGGAGACGGTGAGCCAGCTCTGCCCGTCCTTCTCTGCCACGGAGTACGTGGTGGGGACGCTGCCGGTGTTGGTCAGGGTGAGCGTCCGGACGCGCCGGGAGTCCGACGGGGCCTTCACTCTCAGGGAGCGCTTGTCGGCGGTGACGCGGCCGGTGCCGAGCTCCGCGTCCACGAGGCGGACGCCGCCGGGAACGGCGGTGACCGTGGTCCGGTCGCCCCCGTAGTACGGCGCGCCGAACACGACGTCGTAGTCCTGCCAGGACGCCGGCACCTGGAGAAGATAGGCACCGTCGGCGTCGGCGGAGCCGGACGGCCCCAGGCCCCCGCTGTAGGCGGCGACCCGGGCGCCGGCGACCGGGAGCCGGTCGTTGGCGTCGGTCACCCGGCCGAGGATGACGGCGGTCCTCGTCTGGCGGAGGGCGATCACCGTCCCGTCCCGCAGGGTGCCCTCGTCCCGCGAGTAGATCAGCGCGCCCGCCCCGGTGTGGCTCTCGGCGCCGATCGTGGCGGACGAACCGTCCTCCCGTCCGGCCCCGGAGAGGCCCTGGTAGTGCAGGGAGGCGGTGCCGTCCTCGCCGATCACGGCGGCGAAGCCGATCCGCTCGCGGGCAGCCGACCCGGCGATCTTCACGTTCCGCCACTCGACGACGATCTTCCGGTGCGGGGCGGTACCGGTGGCGGCCCAGTACACACCCGACCGGCCGTCGACGGTGAGATCGTCCCCGAAGGCATGCAGGGTCCCGTCGGCCGTCTGGCCTCCGGGCGTGACGAAGGAGAGCACGCCGTCGACGGAGGCCGTCAGCGAGCGGTACGCGCGGCCGTAGAAGGGCACGGGGAACGGCAGCGCGAAGGCCGCCGTGCCGGAGGAGCGATCGGCCAGACGGAGCCGCCGCGTGCCGGCCGGGAACTCGGCGGCCGCCGTGACCGAGCAGGCGGTGCCGAAGGCGTCGGTACGGGACGCCAGCGCGACGTCCTCGGCGCCACCGCCCGCGGCGACCTCGACCGGGACGGTCGCCGGAGAGGCACAGCGGTGCGCGGGCGCGACGGAGAGCTCGTACGCTCCGGCGGCCGGAAGGCGCAGCGTGTAGCGGCCGTCGGCGCCGGTCGTCGTGGTGGCACCGGACGGCGAGGCGGTGACGACCGCGCCCGCCTCGGCCCCGGCGGCGCCGGTCACGATGCCGGTGAGGTCGGTCGTGGCGGCGTCGGCCCGCGCGGGGGCGGCGGCCAGCGCCAGGGGGAGCACGAGGGCGGCGGCGGTGAGCGCGGCGAGGCTTCTCCGTCGGTCACGTCGGTGCGATCGGGCCAGGTGCACGGACTCTCCTTCAGGAAAGGTGCGACATTCGTACGCACGATCACCCGATCGTGGAGGAGGAGTGCGCTCGGCGTGGCGGCTTCCGCCCAATGATTTCGGCCATTCCCGGGCCTCCGGGGCGGCCGGTTCTCCCCGCCGACCGGAGCAAAGGGACGGCTCTCTAGAATTCCGGGCATGAAGAACGAGTCCGTCGTCCAGGTCCGCGGCCTGGTCAAGCGGTACGGGACCAAGACCGCCGTCGACGGCCTCGACCTCGACGTCCGCGCGGGCACCGTCACCGCCGTCCTCGGCCCGAACGGGGCCGGGAAGACCACCACGATCGAGACCTGCGAGGGCTACCGGAGGGCCGACGCGGGCACCGTCCGCGTGCTCGGCCTCGACCCGGTGGCCGACGCGGCGCTGCTCCGGCCCCGGATCGGCGTGATGCTCCAGTCGGGTGGCGTCTACTCCGGCGCCCGGGCCTGCGAGATGCTCCGCCACATGGCGAAGCTGCACGCGCACCCGCTGGACGTGGACGCGCTGATCGAGCGCCTCGGCCTCGGTTCCTGCGGCCGGACCACGTACCGACGGCTCTCCGGCGGCCAGCAGCAGCGGCTCGCCCTCGCCATGGCCGTCGTGGGCCGCCCGGAGCTGGTGTTCCTCGACGAGCCGACCGCCGGACTCGATCCGCAGGCCCGCCGCGCCACCTGGGACCTCGTCCGCGAGCTGCGCACCGACGGCGCCACCGTCGTCCTGACCACGCACTTCATGCACGAGGCCGAGGAGCTGGCGGACGACGTGGCCATCGTCGACGCCGGCCGGGTCGCCGCCCAGGGCAGCCCCGAGGCGCTCTGCCGCGGCGGCGCCGAGAACACCCTGCGCTTCACCGGCCGCCCTGGGCTGGACCTCGGCTCGCTGCTCAAGGCCCTGCCGGACGGCACGCAGGCCGCGGAGCCGATGCCGGGCACGTACCGGATCACCGGCGAGGTGGGCCCCCAGCTCCTCGCCACCGTCACCACCTGGTGCGCCCAGCACGGCGTGATGCCGGACGGCATCGCGGTGGAGCGCCACACCCTCGAAGACGTCTTCCTCGAGCTCACGGGCAAGGAGCTGCGGTCATGAGTACGGGTACGTACGCCCCGAGGCCCGGAGCCGCCCCCGTCGGGCGGATGATCGCGGCGCAGACCGTCCTGGAGACGAAGATGCTGCTGCGCAACGGCGAACAGCTGCTGCTCACGGTGATCATCCCGTCGCTGCTCCTCGTCCTGTTCTCGACCGTCGACATCGTCGACACGGGCTCCGACAAGGCCGTCGACTTCCTCGCGCCGGGCGTCCTCGCCCTCGCCGTGATGTCCACCGCCTTCACCGGCCAGGCCATCGCCACCGGCTTCGAGCGTCGTTACGGCGTCCTCAAGCGGCTCGGCGCCTCCCCGCTCCCCCGCTGGGCGCTGATGACGGCCAAGACGCTCTCGGTCCTGGTCACCGAGGTCCTCCAGGTCGCGCTCCTGACCGCGATCGCGCTGGGGCTCGGCTGGTCCCCGCAGGGCGACCCCGTCTCCGTCCTGCTGCTGCTCGTCCTCGGCACGGCCGCCTTCTCGGGCCTCGGCCTGCTGATGGCCGGCACGCTGCGCGCCGAGGCGACGCTGGCCGCCGCGAACCTGGTCTTCCTGCTGCTCCTGGTGGGCGGCGGGGTGATCGTGCCGCTCGACAGGTTCCCCGACGCGGCCCGCGCCGTTCTGGAGCTGCTGCCGATCTCTGCGCTCTCGGACGGGCTGCGGGACGTGCTCCAGGGCGGCACCCCACTGCCGTGGGGGCAGGCGCTGACGCTCGCCGTCTGGGCGGTCCTCGGGCTCGGCGCGGCGGCGAGGTTCTTCCGCTGGGAGTAGCGGAGGGGTGACGTTCCGGGGTGACTTCGCCCGTAACGCACCCCTCGTGAAACCGTGCACAAGCCCCGTCCTACGATAGGGCCCGTGCTGACCCCCCTCGCCCTCATCGCCAAGCGCTGGACCCCGTCCCCGAGGACCCTCCGGCGCGCCGCGCTCTCCGCCGTCGTGATGAGCGTCCTCATCATCGTCACGGGAGGCGCGGTCCGGCTGACCGGCTCCGGTCTCGGCTGCGACACGTGGCCCAAGTGCACGGACGACAGCCTCATCGTCACGCCCGAGCAGGGCTATCGCGGTGTGATCGAGTTCGGCAACCGGATGCTGACGTACGTGCTGTCCGCCGCCGTCGGCTGGGCGATCATCGCCGCCCGCTCGACCAAGCCGTGGCGCCGCGGGCTGACGCGGCTCGGCTGGGCGCAGTTCTGGATCGTCGCGAGCAACGCCGTGATCGGCGGCATCACGGTGTGGATGGGGCTCAACCCGTGGACGGTCGCGGGCCACTTCATCGCCGCGAACGCGCTGCTGACCGTCGCCGTGATCACCTGGCACCGCACCGGCGAGGGCGACACGACGCCCCGCCGACGGGTGCCGGGCCCGGTGCGCAAGCTCTCCTGGGCGATCGTCGCGACGGCCGTCGCCCTGATCGTCCTCGGTACGGGCGTCACGGGGTCGGGCAAGCACGCCGGCGACAGCAGCGACGTTCCGCGCATGCCGTGGGACTGGACCGCCGCCGCCCACGTCCACGCGATCGCCGCCTGGGTGGTCTGCGCGCTGGCGCTGGCGATGTGGCTGGTGCTGCGCGTGGTCGACGCCCCCGACGACATCCGGGCGCGCGCCCGCGACCTGCTGCTCGTGCTGCTCGCCCAGGGCGGGATCGGCTACCTCCAGTACTTCACCGGGGTCCCCGAGATCCTGGTCGGCGCCCACATGCTCGGCTCCGCCCTGATGTGGATCGCGGTCCTGCGCCTGGCCCTGAGCCTGCGCGAGCGCCCGCTGCCCGCACCGGAGATCCCGGCCCAGCCCGACGCGGCTCTGGCGAAGGCGTGACCCCGCGGCACCACTCCCTGACCCGCCCGCCGGCCTGAGCTGTCCACGGCGGACGCCCCGGCCGGGGCCGCTCAGGCCAGTCCGTAGATCCTTCGGGCGTTGCCCGAGGCGATCATGGTCGCCACGCGCTGGGCGTCGCCCAGGGACCAGGCTCCGTCGCCGACCCACTCCCCGAGCACCCTGCTCAGCGCGCCCCGGAACACGCTCGCGGCGACGACGTGCAGCTCCGGCAGCGCGTGGGCCCCGCTGGAGAAGAGCAGCTTGCCGAAGGGGGCCAGCTCCAGCAGCTCGGCGAGGACGGCCGCGGCCCGGGCCCCGGTCCTGCCGAGGACGGAGCCGAGGTCGGCGTACACATGCGGGTAGACACCCGTCAGCTGGGCCGTCTGCCGGTGGTACGGGTATCCGTGCAGCAGGACGACGTCCGTGCCCAGGCCGCTGGTGGACGCGGCGAAGCCGGCGAGCCCTGCCGGGTCCTCGGCCCCCACGTGCAGCTGGAGCGGCCGCCCGGAGGTGACGGCGACCCAGAGCAGATGGCGCAGCAGCACCGGGTCGGTGAGCGGGCCGCCGACCGGACGCCGCGCGAGCCAGCGCCCCGCCGCCCCGCGGACCTCGCCGGGCCCCGGGGGCTCCGACGTCTGGGCGAGGCCGCGGCTCACCCCCGCGACGGAGGTGAACGCGACGGCGGTCGTCGCGGCGCCGTGGACGGCCTCGGAGAGGTTGGCGAGCAGCGACTCGACCGAGCCGGAGGTGTCGGCGACCTGCTCGGCGAGGGGTTCGAGCCGGATGATCTCGTGCGCGGCGGCGCCGCCCGCGGAGGCGATCTCCGCCGGGCCGGTCAGATCGCCGGGCAGACCGGTGTCCACGAGATACGTGGAGATGCCGGAGGCGCTCAGCAGCCGCCGCCCGGACTCCAGCACGCCCAGTTCCCGGCGGCGGGCGAGATAGCGGGCCGGCGGGCAGTGCGGCTCCAGACCGAGCAGCGGCGGGCACCAGCGGCGTACCGCGAAACCGGTCTGGGTGTCGAAGAAGGTGGTGCCGGCCGCGGGCGGCCGGGCGGTTCTGCCGAGGTAGGCCTCGAAGGTGCCGAGGCCGAGCTCCGTACGGAGCACCCCGTGGCAGTACTGGTCCACCAGGCTCGGGGTCTCGATCATTCGGGGGGCTCCCTGCGTGGACGTTCTTCCACACGTCCTAACGGGTGAGCCCCACCCGAGGTTGTTGCCTCGCCTCGAACGCCCCGGCCTGATCCGAGAGACAGGCCCTACGCGTTGGACGGGCCGCCCAGCTGGATTCCGGCCATCCGGGTCCACTCGTACGGGCCCGTGACGACCTTGGCGGCGAACTCGCCGTCGAACTCCTCGTGGAGGGTCAGCCCGGCCTTCTCGGCCGCCTTCTCTGCGACGGCGTACGTCGGGGCGACGAGGTCGCCCCAGCCGCCGTCCTCGCCGACGAGGACGATCCGCGTGCCCGCCTGGCCGATGTGGGCGATCTGCCCCTCGGCGCCGCCGTGCTCCTTGGAGAACGCCTGGATCTGCTTGGCGAGCTTGACCGCCCTGCGCTCGGCCTGCTTGCTCTCCGCCTGCTTGGTTTCTGCCATGCGACAGATGCTACCGAGGGGTAGATCCACTGGCGACGGCCGGTGCACGTGGTCTTGCCCACGTGCACCGGCCGTCGATCAGGGGCTGAGCTGCTGCCTCGGGAAGCCGGGGGACTACCTCAGGAAGGGGTCCACCGCGACCGCCACGAAGAGCAGCGAGACATAGGTGATCGACCAGTGGAAGAGGCGCATCTCCTTGAGCTTCGCGCCGGTCGCGCCGTTCTTCGCGCGGTTCAGCAGCGCGTGCGCCTCCCAGAGCCACCAGCCGCCGGTGAGCAGCGCGACGGCCGTGTAGAACCAGCCGGTGTAGCCGAGCGGGGTCAGCAGCAGCGAGACGGCCACCATCACCCAGCTGTACGCGACGATCTGCCGGGCGACGACCTTGTTGGAGGCGAGGACCGGGAGCATGGGGACGCCGGCGCGGGCGTAGTCGTCCTTGACCTTCATCGACAGCGGCCAGTAGTGCGGGGGCGTCCAGAAGAAGATGACCAGGAAGAGGATGACCGCGGCCCAGGACATCGAGTCGGTGACGGCCGACCAGCCGATCAGCACCGGCAGACAGCCGGCGATGCCGCCCCAGACGATGTTCTGCGCCGTGCGGCGCTTGAGGATCATCGTGTAGACCACGACGTAGAAGAGGAGCGCGCCGAGCGAGAGCGCCGCGGACAGCCAGTTGACGAGAAGGCCGAACCAGAGCGTCGAGACCACGGCGAGGGTGAGGCCGAAGACCAGGCCCTCGCGCGGAGTCAGGACTCCGGTGACCAGCGGCCGCTGCGAGGTCCGGTCCATCAGGGCGTCGATGTCGCGGTCGATGTACATGTTCAGCGCGTTCGCGCCGCCCGCCGACAGATAGCCGCCGAAGCAGGTGGCGAGAACCAGCCACAGGTTCGGCACACCCTGCTCGGCGAGGAACATCACCGGCACGGTCGTGATGAGCAGCAGCTCGATGATCCGCGGCTTGGTCAGCGCCACGTATGCCTTGACGCGGGCCCCGAACGGCCGATGGCCCCCCGGGCTGGGAGTCAAGACGACCCCTGCGGGTCGGGACTCGACGGCCGTCACGCACACCCCTGACAGAGAATTCCCAGCAAGCTCCCCGGATGAAGACGGGGTGAAGACTTGCGCGTACCACGCCACTGTAGACGTTGCCCAGACGCCGATCTTCGCGGGGGTGGGGTCGTGTTGGGGGGCCTTGTCCCAAGGGGTGGACAGCGTTCGGGAGGCGAAGTGACAGAGTGACCCGCACTCTTGCCGTGTCTTCTGTTTTCCGGGGCCCGCACTCGAAAAGATGGGCGTGATGACGGGGGTAGGCTCGACAACGCCGGTACACCCTCAGTCACCGGCTTCCAGTACATGTGGAGAGGAGCCCTGACTCAGGGTGAGCACTAAGCCGACCACCACAGACCTCGAGTGGACCGAGTTGGACCAGCGGGCCGTGGACACCGCCCGCATCCTGGCAGCGGACGCCGTACAGAAGGTCGGCAACGGCCATCCCGGTACGGCCATGAGCCTCGCGCCCGCCGCGTACACCCTCTTCCAGAAGGTGATGCGCCACGACCCGGCCGATCCGGAGTGGGTGGGGCGCGACCGGTTCGTGCTGTCCGCCGGTCACTCGTCCCTGACCCTCTACACCCAGTTGTACCTGGGGGGCTTCGGGCTCGAGCTGGACGACCTGAAGGCGTTCCGCACCTGGGGTTCGAAGACCCCGGGCCACCCGGAGTACGGACACACCGCGGGCGTGGAGACGACGACCGGCCCGCTGGGCCAGGGTGTCGCCAACGCCGTGGGCATGGCGATGGCCGCCCGTTTCGAGCGCGGTCTGTTCGACCCGGAGGCGGCCCCCGGCACCTCCCCGTTCGACCACCGGATCTACGCGATCGCCGGTGACGGCTGCCTGCAGGAGGGCATCTCCGCCGAGGCGTCCTCGATGGCCGGTCACCAGAAGCTCGGCAACCTGATCCTGCTGTGGGACGACAACCACATCTCGATCGAGGGCGACACCGAGACGGCCGTGTCCGAGGACACGATGAAGCGGTACGAGGCGTACGGCTGGCACGTTCAGCGGGTCGAGCCGCAGGCCAACGGCGACCTGGACCCGGCGGGTCTGTTCGCGGCGATCAAGGCCGCCGAGGCCGAGACCGACCGTCCGTCGTTCATCGCGATGCGCTCGATCATCGCCTGGCCCGCCCCGAACGCCCAGAACACCGAGGCCGCGCACGGCTCGGCGCTCGGCGACGAGGAGATCGCGGCCACCAAGCGGATCCTCGGCTTCGACCCGGAGCAGACCTTCGAGGTCTCCGACGAGGTCATCGGCCACACCCGTTCGCTGGGCGACCGCGGCCGTGAGTCGCGCGCCGCGTGGGAGAAGTCCCTCGCCGAGTGGCGTACGGCCAACCCGGAGCGGGCGGCCACGTTCGACCGCGTCCAGGCGAACGAGCTGCCCGAGGGCTGGGAGTCGAAGCTCCCGGTGTTCGAGGCAGGCAAGGGCATCGCCACCCGCGCCGCGTCGGGTAAGGTCCTGCAGTCGCTCGGCGCCGTGATCCCGGAGCTCTGGGGCGGCTCGGCCGACCTGGCCGGATCGAACAACACGACGATCGACAAGACCTCGTCGTTCCTGCCCGAGGGCAACCCGCTCCCCGAGGCGGACCCGTACGGCCGCACGATCCACTTCGGCATCCGCGAGCACTCCATGGCCGCGGAGATGAACGGCATCGCGCTGCACGGCAACACCCGTGTCTACGGCGGCACCTTCCTGGTGTTCTCCGACTACATGCGCAACGCCGTCCGGCTGTCCGCGCTGATGCACCTGCCGGTGACGTACGTCTGGACCCACGACTCGATCGGTCTGGGCGAGGACGGCCCGACGCACCAGCCGGTGGAGCACCTGGCGTCGCTGCGCGCGATCCCCGGTCTGAACGTCGTCCGTCCGGCGGACGCCAACGAGACCGCCATCGCCTGGCGCGAGATCACCAGGCGCCACACCCGCGTGTTCGGAAAGGGCGCCCCGCACGGTCTGGCCCTGACCCGTCAGGGTGTGCCGACGTACGACTGGAACGAGGACGCCGCCAAGGGCGGCTACGTCCTGTTCGAGGCGGACGGCGACGCCCAGGTCGTGCTGATCGGCACCGGCTCCGAGGTGCACGTGGCCGTCGAGGCCCGGGAGCAGCTCCAGGCCGCCGGCGTCCCGACCCGTGTGGTCTCGATGCCGTCCGTCGAGTGGTTCGAGGAGCAGGACCAGGCGTACAAGGACTCCGTCCTGCCGCCGTCGGTCAAGGCGCGTGTGGCCGTCGAGGCCGGTGTGGGTCTCACCTGGCACAAGTACGTCGGCGACGCCGGCCGGATCGTCTCGCTGGAGCACTTCGGTGCCTCCGCCGACGCGAAGGTCCTCTTCCGCGAGTTCGGCTTCACGCCGGAGGCCGTGGCCGCCGCGGCCCGGGAATCTCTGGACGCCGCGGCGCGCTGACGCCACTAGACACGAATTTTGGAGAACCTCTCATGACAGACGCTCTCAAGCGCCTCTCCGACGAAGGCGTCGCGATCTGGCTGGACGACCTCTCGCGTCAGCGGATCACGTCCGGAAACCTGGCCGAGCTGATCGACCAGCAGCACGTGGTGGGTGTGACCACCAACCCGTCCATCTTCCAGAAGGCGATCTCGGAGGGCCACGGCTACGACCAGCAGCTCGCCGACCTCGCCGCCCGCAAGGTGACCGTGGACGAGGCCATCCGCATGATCACGACGGCTGACGTGAGGGACGCCGCCGACATCCTGCGCCCGGTCTACGACTCCACGGACGGCCAGGACGGCCGGGTGTCGATCGAGGTCGACCCCCGTCTGGCCCACGACACGGCGGCGACCATCGCCGAGGCCAAGCAGCTGGCCTGGCTGGTGGACCGCCCCAACACGCTCATCAAGATCCCGGCCACCAAGGCGGGTCTGCCGGCGATCACCGAGGTCATCGGCCTCGGCATCAGCGTCAACGTGACGCTGATCTTCTCGCTGGAGCGCTACCGCGCGGTCATGGACGCCTACCTGGCGGGTCTGGAGAAGGCCCGCGAGCGCGGCCTCGACCTCTCCAAGATCCACTCGGTGGCGTCCTTCTTCGTCTCCCGGGTGGACTCGGAGATCGACAAGCGCCTGGACGCCCTCGGCACGGACGAGGCCAAGGCCCTCAAGGGCAAGGCGGCGCTCGCCAACGCCCGTCTGGCCTACGAGGCGTACGAAGAGGTGTTCTCCGGCGACCGCTGGGCCGCCCTGGACAAGGCGCAGGCCAACAAGCAGCGTCCGCTGTGGGCCTCGACCGGCGTCAAGGACCCGGCGTACAAGGACACCCTGTACGTGGTGGACCTGGTCGCGCCCGGCACGGTCAACACCATGCCGGAGGCGACCATGGAGGCCACCGCCGACCACGGCGAGGTCACCGGCGACACCGTGCGCGGCACGTACGAGCAGTCGCGCGCCGAGCTGGAGGCCGTCGAGAAGCTCGGCATCAGCTACGACGACGTGGTACAGCTGCTTGAGGACGAGGGCGTCGAGAAGTTCGAGGCGTCCTGGAACGACCTGCTCAAGTCGACCGAGGCGGAGCTTCAGCGCCTCGCACCTTCGGAGGCGTAAGCACTTTGAGCGCAGTCCACGGAGCCAACCCGCTCCGTGACGCCGCAGACCGACGGCTCCCGCGTATCGCGGGGCCGTCGGGTCTGGTGATCTTCGGTGTCACGGGCGATTTGTCCCGTAAGAAGCTGATGCCTGCCGTCTACGACCTCGCCAACCGCGGTCTGCTGCCGCCGGGCTTCTCGCTCATCGGCTTCGCCCGCCGTGAGTGGCAGGACGAGGACTTCGCGCAGGAGGTCTACGAGGCCGTCAAGCAGCACGCCCGCACCCCGTTCCGCGAGGAGGTGTGGCAGCAGCTGATCCAGGGGATGCGCTTCGTCCAGGGCGACTTCGACGACGACGACGCCTTCGACCAGCTGAAGACCACCATCGAGGAGCTGGACAAGGCGCAGGGCACGGGCGGCAACTTCGCCTTCTACCTCTCCGTGCCGCCGAAGTTCTTCCCGCTGGTCGTCCAGCAGCTGAAGAAGCACGGCCTGGCCGAGCAGAAGAACAACTCCTGGCGCCGCGCGGTCATCGAGAAGCCCTTCGGCCACGACCTGGCCTCCGCCAAGGAGCTCAACGAGGTCGTGCACGAGGTCTTCCCGCCCGAGGCGGTCTTCCGGATCGACCACTACCTGGGCAAGGAGACCGTCCAGAACATCCTGGCGCTCCGCTTCGCCAACACCCTCTTCGAGCCGATCTGGAACCGGTCGTACGTCGACCACGTGCAGATCACCATGGCCGAGGACATCGGCATCGGCGGCCGTGCCGGGTACTACGACGGCATCGGCGCCGCCCGTGACGTCATCCAGAACCACCTCCTCCAGCTGCTCGCGCTGACCGCGATGGAGGAGCCCGCCTCCTTCGACGCGGACGCGCTCGCGGCCGAGAAGACCAAGGTGCTCGGCGCGGTGAAGCTGCCCAAGGACCTGGGCGCCTCGACCGTGCGCGGCCAGTACGCGCCGGGATGGCAGGGCGGCGCGAAGGCCGTCGGCTATCTGCAGGAGGACGGCATCGACCCCAAGTCGAAGACCGACACCTTCGCGGCCATCAAGCTGGAGATCGACAACCGCCGCTGGGCGGGCGTCCCGTTCTACCTCCGTACCGGCAAGCGGCTCGGCCGCCGCGTCACCGAGATCGCGGTGGTCTTCCAGCGCGCGCCGCACTCGCCGTTCGACAAGACGGCGACGGAGGAGCTGGGGCAGAACGCCCTGGTCATCCGCGTCCAGCCGGACGAGGGCGTGACCATGCGGTTCGGCTCCAAGGTTCCGGGCACCTCGATGGAGGTCCGGGACGTGTCGATGGACTTCGCCTACGGCGAGTCCTTCACGGAGTCCAGCCCCGAGGCGTACGAGCGGCTCATCCTCGATGTGCTGCTCGGCGACTCGAACCTCTTCCCGCGGGTCGAGGAGGTCGAGCTGTCCTGGAAGATCCTCGACCCGATCGAGCAGTACTGGGACAAGCACGGCAAGCCCGCACAGTACCCGTCGGGTACCTGGGGTCCGGTCGAGGCGGACGAAATGCTCGCACGAGACGGACGGAGCTGGCGCCGGCCATGAAGACCGACCTGACGGACACCACGTCCAGCAAGATCAACAAGGCGCTGGTGCTCGGACGTCGCGCCATCGGCACGCCCGCCGTCGGCATGGTGCTCACCCTCGTCATCGTCACCGACGAGGAGAACGCCTACGACGCGCTCAAGGCGGCCAACGACGCGTCCCGCGAACACCCTTCGCGGACCCTGGTGGTCATCAAGCGGGTCTCGCGTTCGCCGCGGGACCGCGCGAAGGCGCGGCTCGACGCCGAGGTCCGCCTCGGCGCCGACGCCAGCACGGGGGAAACGGTTGTCCTCCGCCTCTACGGCGAGGTCGTCGACCACGCCCAGTCGGTGGTCCTTCCGCTGCTCCTCCCGGACGCGCCCGTCGTCGTCTGGTGGCCGGTCAACGCCCCGGCCGACCCGGCGAACGACCCGCTGGGCGCGCTCGCCCAGCGCCGGGTGACCGACACGTACGCCTCCGAGCAGCCGATCCACGAGCTGACCGGGCGCGCGGACACGTACACCCCGGGCGACACGGACCTGGCCTGGACCCGGATCACCCCGTGGCGTTCGATGCTGGCCGCCGCGCTGGACCAGGTCGTGTGCGAGGTCACCTCGGCCGAGGTGGAGGGCGAGGAGTTCAACCCGAGCGTCGAGCTGCTCGCCATGTGGCTGGCGGACCGGCTGAAGGTACCGGTGCGCCGGTCCACGTCGGCAGGCCCGGGGCTCACCTCCGTGCGGATGGAGTCCACCTGCGGGCCGATAGTCCTCGACCGGCCGGACGGTTCGCTGGCGACGCTCTCCATCCAGGGCCAGCCGGACCGCGGTGTGGCGCTCAAGCGCCGCGACACGGCCGAGCTGATCGCGGAGGAGCTGCGCCGGCTCGACCCGGACGACACGTACGCCTCGGCGCTGCGGTTCGGGCTCGACCGGCTGGACGAGGAGTCGAAGACGACGGCTCCGGCGGATGCGGCGGCCGGCCGGGAAGCCGCTGCGGCGGACCCGGCGGCGACCGCGGCCGATCCGGCCCACCAGGCGGCCAAGGCGCCCGCGAAGAAGGCTCCGGCCAAGAAGGCGGCGGCCAAGTGAGCACTCCCCAGCTCGTCGTCCACCGCGACAAGGAGCTGATGGCGCAGGCCGCGGCGGCCCGGCTGATCACGCGGATCGTGGACGCCCAGTCCGCCCGCGGCTCGGCCTCCGTGGTCCTCACGGGCGGCCGCAACGGCAACGGGCTGCTCGCGGCGCTCGGTTCGGCCCCCGCGCGGGACGCGATCGACTGGTCGCGGCTCGATCTGTGGTGGGGCGACGAGCGGTTCCTGCCCGAGGGCGACCCGGAGCGCAATGTCACCCAGGCCCGTGAGGCGCTGCTCGGCCGCGTCCCGCTGGACCCGGCCCGGGTGCACGCGATGCCGGCCTCGGACGGACCGTACGGCAACGACGTCGAGGCCGCGGCCGAGGCGTACGCGGCCGAACTGGCCGCGGCCGCCGGTCCGGAGAACCACGGATCGGTGCCGGGCTTCGACGTGCTGATGCTGGGCGTCGGCCCGGACACGCACGTGGCCTCGCTGTTCCCGGAGCTCCCCGCGGTCCGCGAGACCGAACGCACGGTGGTGGGCGTGCACGGCGCGCCCAAGCCGCCGCCGACCCGGATCACGCTGACCCTGCCGGCGATCCGGTCCGCCCGTGAGGTCTGGCTCCTCGCGGCCGGCGAGGACAAGGCGAAGGCCGCGGCGATGGCGCTCTCCGGAGCGGGTGAGATCCAGGCCCCGGCAGCGGGCGCCCACGGGCGTTCGCGGACGCTCTGGCTGCTCGACGCGGCGGCCGCCTCGGAGCTGCCGCGCGCGCTCTACCCGCCGGCTTCGGCCTGACGGACGCTCGAGGGGCCCGGTTCACCGCACGGTGGACCGGGCCTCCTGCGTTTCCCGTACCTGTTCCAGGAAGGGCGCGAGCAGGTCCGGCACGGCCTCGGCGGCGAAGGTCAGTCCCTCGCCCTGCCCCGCGTCGTGGACGTCGTACGCGCCCGTGCCCGCGGCGGTCGTCGCGGTGAGCGTCAGCAGGCCGGCGCGCCGCTGGACGTACGACTGCCTGACGGTCCAGCCGATGACGCCGCCGCGCTGGAGGGCGACCGTGGTCCGGCGGACCGTGCCGGAGCGGGCCAGCAGGTAGTCGCCGGTGACGCCGTGCCCGAGGTTGCGGTAGGCGTCGCGCGCGAACACGACCGCGAGCGGGCCGAGGACGAGGGCGGTGCCGGCGGCCACGTAGAACAGGACCGGCGTGAGGAGGGCGCCGAGGACGGCGAGGACGCCGGCGGGGGTGAGCACGCTCCACAGCGCCCAGCGCAGCCGCCGGGTGCGGGCGGCGGGGGGATGGGCGGTGAGCGGCGCGCTCGTCGGGGGCTCGGACGCGCGCAGCACCTGCGCGGCGACCCGGTCGGCGACCGCGCGCGGCGCCGCGGGCAGCAGGGTCTTGGTGTCGGCGTGCTCCTCCTCGGCGCGCTCGGCGAGTCCGGTGGCGACGGCGTCGACGCGGGCGGCGCGGCACATCCGCACGCCGAGCGGCTCGACCAGTTCGACACCGCGCAGCCGGCGTTCCTCGATGGAGATCGAGCGGGCGGTGAACAGTCCGCGCCGGACCCGCAGGGTGCCGCCGGGCTCCCGCTCCAGGCGGTAGTTCCACCACATCTCGACCCAGAGGCCGAGTGCGCCGACGGTGCCGACGAGGACGGCCAGGGCGATCAGAACGAGGATCATGGAGACAACGGAGGTGCCCTGGAAGCGGTCGCCTATCCAGTCGATGACCTCCTTCTGCGCCCCGAACCACTCGCTGACCTGCATCACGGCACCGGCCGCCGCTCCTCCCAGGGCCACGGCGACGAAGGAGACCGGGGCGTAGCGGATCCAGCGCGGGTCGAGCTCGGCGAGCGCACCGTCGTGGCGGGTGTCCTCGGTGCCGGTGAGCGTCCGGTCGAGCAGCTCGCGACGGAGCCGTTCGCCCTCGGCCCTGGCGACCGGGTCGAGTTCGAGGGTGGACTCGCCGCCGCTGTGCTCGCCGGTGCCGATGCGGACCTTGACCAGGCCGAGAGCGCGCTGCAGCGGGTTGGCGGTCAGGTCGACACTGCGGATGCGTTCACGGGCCAGGGAGCGGCGTCTGACCAGGAAGAGCCCGGTGTGGAGTTCTGTGCGTTCGGCTCCGACGCGGTAGCGGGTGCGCCGCCAGCGGACGTGGTCGGCGGCCGAGCCGGCGCCGATGAGGAGCACCGCCCCGGCGAGGATCCAGCCGGCGGCCTTCCGGGCGGGCATGGCGTTGGTCAGGCCGAAGAAGGTGGGCAGGGCCGCGCCCGCGGCGACGCCCGCGAGGACGGCGGCGGTGACCAGGACCGTACGGCGGTCCAGGCGTCGCCACTCCTCGCTCATGTGGCGTCCCCGGGCGTGGCCTGGGTGATGCGGGTGAGCTTCTCCGCGAGCTCCGCGGCGAGTTCGTGGTCGAGACCCTCGACGCGGATCGCGCCCTTGGCGGAGGCGGTGGTCACGGTGACCGTGGCGAGCCGGAAGTACTGCTCCAGCGGGCCCCTGACGGTGTCGACGGTCTGGATGCGGGACATGGGGGCGATCCGCCACTCCTGCCAGAGGGCCCCCGTCCGGACGTAGACGGCGTCCTCGGTGACTTCCCAGCGGTGGACCCGGAACCACCAGGCGGGGAAGAACGCGGCGCAGGCGAGGCCGACGGCCGCCAGGACGGCGGCGGGCAGCCAGAGCCAGAACCGGGCCGGCGTGATCAACGCCCCGAGCACGCCGAGGACCGCCACCGGCACGGCGGTGGTCACCAGCCATTGGGTGCGCCACCAGCCGACGGCCCGTTCGTCGAGCGTGTTGCTCGGCGCCCGCAGCCGCACCGCGTTCTCCCCCGTCATCGGTCAGCGCCCCCTGAGCGTCCGATAGGTGTCGACGAGCGCGGCGGTCGAGCCGTCGAGCTCCTCACCGCCCGTGCCCTGGGTGAGCACCGGCTCGATCTCCTTGGCGAGGACCTTGCCGAGCTCGACGCCCCACTGGTCGAAGGAGTCGATGTTCCAGATCGCGCCCTGGACGAACACCTTGTGCTCGTACAGCGCGACGAGCTGGCCGAGGACCGAGGGGGTGAGCTCCCTGGCGAGGATCGTGGTGGTGGGGTGGTTGCCCTGGAAGGTCTTGTGCGGGACGAGTTCCTCGGCGACGCCCTCGGCCCGCACCTCCTCGGGCGTCTTGCCGAAGGCCAGCGCCTGCGTCTGGGCGAAGAAGTTGGCCATGAGCAGGTCGTGCTGGGCGACGAGACCGGGGGCGAGGTCGGCGACGGGCTCGGCGAAGCCGATGAAGTCGGCCGGGATGAGCTTGGTGCCCTGGTGGATCAACTGGTAGTACGCGTGCTGTCCGTTGGTGCCGGGCGTGCCCCAGACGACCGGACCCGTCTGCCAGTCGACGGGCTTGCCGTCGCGGTCGACGGACTTGCCGTTGGACTCCATGTCGAGCTGCTGGAGGTAGGCGGTGAACTTCGACAGGTAGTGCGAGTACGGCAGGACGGCGTGGGACTGGGCGTCGAAGAAACCGCCGTACCAGACGCCGAGGAGGCCGAGGAGCAGCGGCGCGTTCTCCTCGGCGGGGGCGGTGCGGAAGTGCTCGTCGACGAGGTGGAAGCCGGCGAGCATCTCGCGGAAGTGCTCCGGGCCGATGGCGATCATCAGGGAGAGACCGATGGCGGAGTCGTAGGAGTACCGTCCGCCGACCCAGTCCCAGAACTCGAACATGTTGGCCGTGTCGATGCCGAACTCCTGCACCTTCTCGGCGTTGGTCGACAGGGCGACGAAGTGCTTGGCGACGGCTTCCTGGCCGGCGCCCAGTCCGGTGAGGAGCCAGTCGCGGGCGGAGGTGGCGTTGGTGACCGTCTCGATGGTGGTGAACGTCTTCGAGGCGACGATGAAGAGCGTCTCGGCCGGGTCGAGGTCGCGGACGGCCTCGTGGAGGTCGGCGCCGTCCACGTTGGAGACGAAGCGGAACGTCAGATCCCGCTGGGTGTAGGCGCGGAGGGCCTCGTACGCCATGGCGGGACCGAGGTCGGAGCCGCCGATGCCGATGTTCACGATGTTCCTGATCGGCCTCCCGGTGTGGCCGGTCCACTCACCCGCGCGGACCTTGTCCGCGAAGGCGGCCATCTTGTCGAGGACGGCGTGGACGGCCGGGACGACGTTCTCGCCGTCGACCTCGACGACGGCGTCGCGCGGGGCGCGCAGCGCGGTGTGCAGGACCGCGCGGTCCTCGGTGGTGTTGATCTTCTCGCCGCGGAACATGGCGTCGCGCAGCTCGGCCACGCCGGTGGCCGCGGCCAGTTCGCGCAGCAGCGTCAGCGTCTCGTCGGTGACCAGGTGCTTGGAGTGGTCCAGGTACAGGTCGCCGACGCGCAGTGTGTACGCGGTGCCACGACTCGGTTCGGCGGCGAACAGCTCGCGCAGATGGGTGGCCCCCAGCTGCTCGCGGTGCTTGCCGAGGGCGGCCCATTCGGGAAGCTGGTTGAGCCTCGTGCGACCTGCTGCGTTCATCTCGGACATCGCCTACTTCTTCTCTTCCTGCCTGCTTGCCCCGCTGCGACTCCAACCTAATTGATCGCGGGGGCGGAAGGCGCGCGACGACTCAGTGCCCGCCGCGATGGAGCCGGCCCGCGTACCGGGCCTCCAGCACCGCGTTGCGTTCGTGGCCGCCCGGGAGGTTGGCGGAGACGTACACCGGCGGTTCGTGGCCCTCGGCGAGGAGCAGGGCGACCGCCTCGGCGACGACCATCTGCACGAGCAGGGACGAGGTGAGGGTGGAGACCCCGCAGAGCGCGGTGCCGTCCGGCAGGGGCAGCACGGCGTCGCCGGTGGGGGCGCCGTTGTCGAGGACGGCGTCGGCGAGGTCGGCGAGCCGGCGGCCGCTCGCGTGCAGGGCGGGGACGGCGTGGGTGTGGGTGCGCGAGGTGAGCGCGACGAGCCGGTGGCCGGCCCCGGTCACCTTGAGCGCCAGGTCGACGACGGCGCTGTTCACACCGGAGTTGGAGATGACCACGAAGAGGTCCTGCGGCCGCGGGGTGGCCAGGGCGTAGAGCCGGTCGGCGAGGCCGGGGGCGCGCTCCAGGAGCGGATCGGCGAGTACGGAGGGGTCCTCGCCGCCCCGCAGGACGAGGTCGGCGAGCGCGATCCGGCTGGTGGGCACGAGTCCGCCCGCGCGGCCCGCGATCTCCAGGGCCGCGGCCTGCGAGTGGCCGGTGCCGAAGGCGTGGACCACCCCGTCGGCGGCGACGCAGTCGGCGAAGAGGCGGGCGGCGGCGGTGACGGAGTCCTTGTTGGCGGCCACGACGTGTTCGACGGCCTCGCGCGCGTGATCGGCGAACAGAGCGGCACCGAGGGCGGGTTGGGGCATGGCGAGACCTCCACTGGTTCGTTGAACCGGACTCTGGTGAGCAATCCGATTCAATGAACCAGCCCGTCGGAGCACCGTCAAGACCCGGGGACGCCGGGCCGGCGGCTCGGCCCGGTGGACGCGGCCCGCCTGCCGAACACCTCGCCGACGAGCGTCTTCTGCGCCTTCTGGAACGCCGCGGCCGTGGCGGCGAAGTCCAGGTCGGCGTCCCCGGTGGTGAGTGAGGCGGTCAGCGTCCTCCGTCCGTCGGGGGTGCTGTACATCAGCGCCGCCCAGCCGAAGAAGCCGCCGTTGTGGTGGAGGATCGTCCCGCAGTCGTCCGTCTCCTCCACGAAGACCCCGAGGCCGTAGCCCAGCTTGGGGTGCGGCGTGCACATCTCGGCCAGCAGCGGGGCGGGCAGGAGGCGGCCGCCCAGCAGGGCGGAGAAGAAGGTGTGGAGGTCCTCGGTGGTCGAGATCATGTCGCCGGCGGCGGAGATCCAGGAGCCGTTGAAGCGGGTGACGTCGACCACCTTCCACTGGCCGGCGTCCTCGTACCGGTAGTAGCCGTGCGCGTGCGGCTCGGGGATCTCCGGCGAGGCGCCCGGCACCACGGTTCCCGACAGCCCCAGCGGCCGCAGGATCAGCCGCTCCGTCTCCTCCGCCAGCGAGCGGCCGGTGACCTCCTCGACCAGCAACTTGGCCAGCACGTAATTGGAGTTGGAGTAGCTCCAGTCCGCACCCGGCTCGAACCGCGCCGGCCTGGACAGGGAGAGGCGTACGAGCTCCTCCGGTTCGTACGTGTGGAACCGACGGTCCACGTACTCCTGGCCCTGCCAGGGAATGCCCGGCGCGACCGTCCCGTCGTCGTAGTACTCCCCGGTGTGGTTGAACAGCCCGCTGGTGTGCTGGAGCAGCATCCGCACCGTGATCCGGCGGTCGAGGCCGAACCGGGGCAGGTGGTCGTCCACCGGGCTGTCCAGCCCGATCCTGCCCTCGGCCACCAGCAGCAGCACGACGGTCGCGGTGAAGGTCTTGGTGGTGCTGCCGATCCGGAACCGCCCGTCGGTCGCCGGGGCGGCGCTCTCGCCGAGCTTGCGCACTCCGGCGCTGCCGACCCATTCGCCCCGCTCGTCGTTCACGCGCAACTGGACCCCGGCGAATCCGGAATCGACGATCTCCTGGATGGCCTTCCGCAGTTCGGGGCGGTCCTGTCCGGCAAGGGTGGGGGACATGAGGTGTGCTCCTTTTCCGTCGGTGAGGGGCGTCAGAGGCTGCGGGCGGTGATGTCGCCGTAGGCGGTGGTGGCGTGGATGGCCAGGCCGGGGGCGCCGTCGGCGTTCTTGAGCGCGTTGTGGATCCGGCCGTAGGAGGTCCCGGCGTCCAGGGAGGCGGAGACGCCGCGGGCGGCGCCGACCGTCACGTCGCCGGCCTCGGTACGCAGGACGACCGCGCCGCGCACGGCCTCGGTGACCCGCAGGTCGCCCTTCAGGGTGCGGATCTCCGCGTCGCCGCCCAGGCGGCCGACCGAGACGTCGCCGGCCTGGAGGGTCAGCCGGGCGGTCTCCGCCTCGTCGAGCTTGACCGTGCCCTGCGCGGCCGCGAAGGCGACCTGGCCGAGCCGCCCGACACCGCGGAGTTCGGCGTCGGCGCCCTTCGCCTCGACGTGGGAGCCGGCGGGCAGCTGGACCGTCACCTCGACGTATCCGGAGCCGCCGAGGATCTGGCTCTTCGCCTCCGGGGCCTGGACCCGCAGGACACCGTCGGCGAAGTCGACCGTGGTCTCCTTCGCCGCCTGGACGTCCCGGCTCTTCGAGGCGTTCGCGGGGCGGACCTCGACGGTGACGTCGGTCCGGTCGGCGGCGATGAACTGGATGCGTCCGGCGGGGACGTCCAGGACGGCGGAGACGGCGGCGGTGGTGGTGGCGAACTTCTGCATGGTGCTCTCCTAGTTCAGCGGCGGACGCCCTGTCGGCCCGCCGTTTCTGATAGTGGAAAGCTACGTTGCGTTCAGAATATCGGCAACACAAGCGTTGCGCTTTAACTGCGTTCTTGCAGGTAAATACCGGGAAATCGTTGCAACGGTTCTGAACGCAACGCAACAACACTCCCTCAGCTCGTTGCAATGAATCGCGGTGAACGCTATGCTGGCGATCTCTACGGATCATGAAGGAGACCGCGATGCCCGGAGGCAGGCTCACCCAGCCCGAACGTCAGCAGATCGCGCTGGGACTGGCCGACGGCCTCGCCTACGCCGAGATCGCCAGGCGCCTCGGCCGCCCGACCTCGACGGTCACGCGCGAAGTGATGCGCAACGGCGGCCCCACCGCCTACCGCGCCGACCTGGCCCACCGCGCGACCGAGCGCCGTGCCCACCGCCGCAGGCAGACCACGCCGTCGCAGGCGCCCCCGCGGGCCCACGGCCGCGACACCGAAGCCGTACGCGAGTACGAGGAGGTGTTCACCACCGTGATGATGCAGTCGGGCATGCCCAAGATGATGTCCCGGGTGATGGCCTCCCTCTGCCTCGCCGACTCGGGCAGCCTCACCGCGTCCGAACTCGCCGGACGCCTCCAGGTCAGCCCGGCGTCCGTCTCCAAGGCCATCACGTTCCTCGAAGGCCAGGGCATGATCCGCCGGGAGCGCGACGAACGCCGCCGCGAGCGCTACGTCGTGGACGACGACGTCTGGTACCAGTCGATGATGGCCAGCGCCCGCTCCACCGCCCACATAAGCGACATCGCGCGGCAGGGCGTCGGTGTCCTCGGGTCCGGCACCCCCGTCGGCAACCGCCTCGAGAACATCGCCCGCTTCCTCGACCACGTCTCCGAGAGCACCGCCCGCGCGGCGGAGCAGGCCCGCGCCATCCTCCACACGAAGCCCGAACCAGGCCCGGACGGCACCGCCTGAGCCGCCGCGCCCGGACCGCTGCCGCCTACCGGAGCCGGGCCAGGGCCACGGCGCCCGCCAGACCGTCCGGCACCGGGGACGGGACCAGACCCGCCGCCTCCACCCGCTCGGCGAAACGCGGCAGCAGCGGGCCGCCGGGGCCGAGCAGGCCTCCCGTGACCACCAGCGGCTCGCCCGGACACGGCGCCAACGCGCGGATGGTGGAGGCCAGTTCGTCCGCCGCGCGGTCGAGGAGGGACCCCGCCGTCCCGTCCCCGGCCCGCGCCGCCTCCACCACGAGGGGGCTGAGCGCCGCGAGCCGTACGGGGTGGCCGCCGAACCCGTACCCGACGACGGCCTCCTTGGTCAGTCCCCCGCACACCTCCCCGACCGCCTCCGTGAGGCTCGTGGCCGGGCCGCGGCCGTCCAGCGAGCGCAGGACCGCCCGGAGCGCCTCTCGCCCGAGCCAGTACCCGCTGCCCGCGTCGCCGAGGAGCCAGCCGTCCCCGTCCGCGGTCCGGACCACCCGGCGCCGCTCCACTCGCGCGGCGGCGGCGCCGGTGCCCGCGATCAGCACGAGCCCCTCCTCCGGGGCGCCCGGCCCGGAGGCGAAGGCGATGTCCGCGTCCCCCACCACCTCGACCCGGTCCGGGGCCGCACCGACACCGGACAGCGCCGCGGCGAGCGCCGAAGCGGCCTTCTCCACCCCTCCGCCGGGCCCGCCGCCCGCGAAGCCGGCGACGACGGAGACGACCGCGCCCGCCCCGCCGCGCGGCACGGCACCCCGCAGGGCCCGTGCCAGGTTCCGTACGAGATCGGCGGAGGCGACGCTCAGCGCGTTCCCCGCGCCGCCCACGCCCTCGCCCAGCACCGCGCCCGTCCCGGCGTTGGCGAGCCGCGCCCTGGTCCGCGTGCCCCCGGCGTCGATCCCGAGCACGCAGGGCTGAATCCCGGATTCGTTCATCAGCCCGCATGGTGGTTGATAGATTCACCGCTCGACAAGACCCGCGCACCAGGCAGGGCAGGAGGGAACGCGCCCGTGATCACCACGCTGATCCGCTCCGAACTGCCCCGCATGTCCGGCTCTCTGCGCAAGGTCGGCGTCTGGGTCCTCGATGGTCCGGACCGTGTGGCCGGGGTCTCCGCCGCGGAGCTGGGCCGCCGCACCGGTACGTCCCAGGCGACCGTGACCCGCTTCTGCCACGCCCTCGGCCTCGGCTCGTACCAGGAGTTGCTGCTCGCCCTGGCACAGGAGCGCGGCGAGAACGAACGCGGCGGGCAGGAACGGCCCCTGGGGCCGGACATCGGCCCCGACGATCCGCTCGCCCAGGTCGTCGCCGCCGTCGCCCAGGCCGACCTGGGGGCACTGCGCCGCACGGCCGAGTCTCTGGACCTCGACGCGCTGGAGCGGGCCGCGCGGATCCTCGCCGAGGCCCGCCGCGTCGACGTCTACGGCGTCGGCGCCTCCGGCGTCGTGGCCCTGGAGACCGAGGCGCGGCTCTTCGGCATCGGCCGCGACGCCCGCGGCTGGACGGAGGTGCACGCCGCGGAGACCTCGGCAGCGCTGCTCACGCCCGCGGACGCGGTGGTGGCGCTCTCCCACTCGGGCGCGACCCGCGAGGTCCTCTCGCCGCTGCGGCTCGCGGCCGAACGGGGCGCGCGGACCGTCGCGGTGACCGGCGACCCCCGCTCCCCCGTCGCCCGCGCCGCCTCGCTCCATCTGACGTCGACCTCGGCCGAGACCGGCTTCCGGCGCGGCGGCTTCGGCACACGGCATTCGGTGCTGCTGATCCTGGACTGCCTCTACGCGCGCGTGGCGCAGCTGACGTACGCGCGGGCGACCGCGGCGATGGCGCTCACCGCGCACATTCCCGGCAACCACCGCTGACCGGCACCGCAGTGGGCGGCGTACGCGAACGGGCCCCGCTCGCGAACCGAGTTCGCGGGCGGAGCCCGTTCGTCACACCGTCACACCACGCTCAGATCTCGCCGCGCAGTTTGGCGAGCGCCTCCGCGAGGATCGCCTCGCCGTCCGCGTCGCTGCGCCGCTCACGCACGTACGCGAGGTGCGTCTTGTACGGCTCGGTGCGCGGCGGGTCCGGCGGGTTGTCCCGGTCCTGACCGGCCGGGAAGCCGCAGCGCGGGCAGTCCCACGTCTCCGGAACCTGTGCGTCACTGGCGAAGCTCGGCTGCGTCTCGTGCCCGTTCGAGCACCAGAAGGAGATGCGGAGGCGCGGCGCCGACTCGCCCCGCTCGGCCTCCCCCATCGGCCCCGCTCCGACCCGGCTTCCCCGGATCGCGTTGCCACTTGCCACGGTCGTAACTCCCTGCGTGATGGTGCTCGAAGATGCCCCAGTCTACGTAAGGCCCAACGCGCGTCCAGTGATTGGAGTTACACGTCCAACTTCATCAGAAGCGCAAGTACGACAATGCACGCGAACCACAACAGACCGACCACGACGGTGATGCGGTCCAGGTTGCGCTCGGCAACCGAGGATCCACCGACGGACGACTGCATGCCACCGCCGAACATGTCGGAGAGGCCGCCGCCCTTCCCCTTGTGCATCAGCACGAGCAGCATCAGCAGCGCGCTGAAGACGATCAGGGCGATCGAGAACCCCATAACCACGGCTGGACCAACTTCCTCGGACTTATACGGACGGGGGCCGGGCATCTCGCGCCCGACCCCCGCAAGGGTACGACGGATCGTCGCTACCGCCTACTCACCGATCAGGTCACTGATCCCGGAAGCGGACGATCTTGACGAACTCGTCGGAGTCCAGCGCCGCGCCGCCCACCAGGGCACCGTCGACGTCGGGCTGAGCCATGATCGCGGCCACGTTTCCGGCCTTGACCGAGCCGCCGTACTGGATGCGGACCTTGTCGGCCAGCTCCTGCGAGTACAGCTCCGCGAGACGGCCGCGGATCGCACCGCAGACCTCCTGCGCGTCCTCGGGGGTGGCGACCTCGCCGGTGCCGATGGCCCACACCGGCTCGTACGCGATCACGATGGACTCGGCCTGCTCGGCCGGGAGGTCCTTCAGACCGCCGTCGAGCTGGTCGAGCGTGTACTGGACCTGCTGTCCGGCCTTGCGGACGTCCAGGCCCTCGCCGACGCAGAGGATCGGGGTGATGCCGTGCTTGAACGCGGCCTTCACCTTGGCGTTGCAGATCTCGTCCGTCTCGGCGTGGTACTGCCGGCGCTCGGAGTGGCCCACGGCGACGTAGGCGCACTTCAGCTTGGACAGCATGAGGCCCGAGATCTCGCCGGTGTACGCACCGGAGTCCTGCGCCGAGATGTCCTGGGCGCCGTACTTGATCTTGAGCTTGTCGCCGTCGACCAGGGTCTGGACGGACCGCAGGTCGGTGAAGGGCGGCAGGACCGCGACCTCGACGGCGTCGTAGTCCTTGTCGGTCAGCGCGAACGCGAGCTTCTGGACGTGGGCGATGGCCTCCAGGTGGTTGAGGTTCATCTTCCAGTTGCCCGCCATCAGCGGGGTGCGGGTGCTGCTCACAGGTGTTCAGTCCTCCAGTGCGGCGAGGCCGGGGAGCGTCTTGCCCTCGAGGTACTCGAGGGAGGCGCCGCCGCCGGTCGAAATGTGGCCGAAGGCATTCTCGTCGAAGCCCAGGGTGCGGACCGCGGCGGCGCTGTCGCCACCGCCGACGACGGTGAAGCCGGGGCTGTCGAGCAGGGCCTGCGCGACGGCCTTGGTCCCGCCCGCGTAGTCGGGGTGCTCGAAGACACCCAGGGGGCCGTTCCAGAAGACGGTCTCGGCGTCGGCCAGCTTCGACGCGTACAGCTCACGCGTCTTCGGGCCGATGTCGAGGCCCTCCTTCGTCGACGGGATCTTGTCGGCGTCGACGGTCTCGAAGTCGGCCGGGGCCTTGGTCTTCAGGTCCGGGAACTCCGAGGAGACGAGCACGTCGACCGGGAGCACGAGCTCGACGCCGTTCTCCTCGGCCCGCTTCATGTACTCCTTGACGGTCTCCACCTGGTCCTTCTGGAGCAGGGAGATGCCGACCTCGTGGCCCTGGGCGTAGAGGAAGGTGTACGCCATGCCGCCGCCGATGAGGAGACGGTCGGCCTTGCCGAGCAGCTCGTCGATGACGGCGAGCTTGTCGGAGACCTTGGCGCCGCCCAGGACGACCACGTACGGACGCCTGACGTCGGCGGTCAGCTTCTTCAGGACGCCGACCTCGGTGGCGATGAGGTAGCCGGCGGCGTGCGGCAGCCGGGCCGGGAGGTCGAAGACCGAGGCGTGCTTGCGGTGCACGGCGCCGAAGCCGTCGCCGACGTAGACGTCGGCGAGGGCGGCCAGCTGGTCCGCGAACGCGCCGCGCTCGGCGTCGTCCTTGGAGGTCTCGCCCGCGTTGAAGCGGAGGTTCTCGACGACGGCGACCTGGCCGTCGGCAAGGCCGGCGACGGTCGACCGGGCGGACTCGCCGACCGTGTCGGTCGCGAACGCCACCTCGGCGCCGAGCAGTTCGCCGAGGCGCGCGGCGGCCGGGGCGAGGGAGAACGCCGGGTCCGGGGCGCCCTTGGGGCGGCCCAGGTGCGAGGCGACGACGACCCGGGCGCCGGCGTCGGCGAGCGCCTTGACCGTGGGCAGAACGGCGCGGATGCGGCCGTCGTCGGTGATGGTGGTGCCGTCGAGCGGCACGTTGAGGTCGGCGCGGACGAATACGCGCTGGCCGGCGACGCCTTCGGCGAGAAGCTCGTCGATGGTCTTCATCTTCTACTGACTCCTTGGTACGCGGTGAAGCACACGAGACAGGGCTCGCACAGCGCATCATCGCGCTGTCCGAGCCCTGTACTCACATCGAGGTGCCGGTTCCGGAGGCTTTAGAGCTGGTTGCCCACGAAGACGGTGAGGTCGACGAGGCGGTTCGAGTAGCCCCACTCGTTGTCGTACCAGCCGAGGATCTTCACCGAGTTGCCCTCCTGGACCATGGTCAGGGAGGAGTCGAAGGTGCAGGAGGCCGGGTCGCTGACGATGTCCGAGGAGACGATCGGGTCCTCGGTGTAGAAGAGGATGCCCTTCAGGTCGCCGTCGTCGGCGGCCTTCTTGAACGCGGCGTTGACCTCGTCCTTGGTGACCTCGCGCTGCAGCGTGACGACCAGGTCGGTGGCCGAACCGGTCGGGACCGGGACGCGCATGGCGATGCCGTCCAGCTTGCCCTTGAGCTGCGGGAGGACCAGGGCGGTGGCCTTGGCGGCGCCCGTCGTGGTCGGGATGATGTTCTCCGCGGCGGCGCGGGCGCGGCGCAGGTCGGAGTGCGGGAAGTCCAGGATGCGCTGGTCGTTGGTGTACGCGTGGACCGTGGTCATCAGACCCTTGACGATGCCGAAGTTCTCGTCGAGGACCTTGGCCATCGGCGCCACACAGTTGGTGGTGCAGGACGCGTTCGAGATGACGTGGTGGTTCGCCGGCTCGTACTTGTCCTGGTTGACGCCCATGACGATGGTGATGTCCTCGTCCTTGGCCGGAGCCGAGATGAGGACCTTCTTCGCGCCACCGGCGATGTGCTTCTCGGCGTCGGCCTTCTTGGTGAAGATGCCGGTCGACTCGATGACGATGTCGACGCCCAGCTCGCCCCAGGGGATGTCGGCCGGGTTGCGCTCCGAGAGCACCTTGATGGTGTGGCCGTCGACGGTGATGGTGTCGGCGGTGTGGGTGACCTCGGCCTTGAGGCGTCCCAGGATCGTGTCGTACTTCAGCAGGTGAGCAGTGGTCGCGGTGTCACCCAGGTCGTTGACAGCCACGATCTCGATGTCGGCACCCTGCTCAAGGAGCGCCCGGAAGTAGTTGCGACCGATGCGGCCAAAGCCGTTGATGCCTACGCGGATCGTCACGAACCGATCTCCTCGTGAGAGTACGCCGGGTTCGACGCCGGCGAGATTCTTTTTTAGGGATGTCCCCGACCGCTTACGACCCTACCTCTCTCATCGGCTCAGAGTGACATCGCGTGCGGTCGAAATGCCTCGTGAAAGCACCGTGGCCCGTTATTACCGGCAGGTTCGGGCCACGGTGCCCATTTCGTCCCGATCACTGACTGTGATCAAAGGTGCGGGTGCCCGCTCAGCCGTGCAGCGTGCCGAGCGCCTTGCGGAGGAGTGCCGTGCGCTGCGCCGTACTCGTCACGTGCTCCAGGCCGAAACCGAGGAGAACGGTGTCACGGGTGGTGACCGCGGCCTGGGAGTGGAAGAGCCCCGCGGACCGGGTCCACTCGGTGCCGTTGCCGGGGCTGCCGGCCGGCGGCCCCGGCACGGACCAGGCGCCGAGGGAGGTCTCGAAGCCCTCGCTCTGGCCCGCCGTGCCGCGGACGACGAGCGCGGTGTCGTCGACGAAGGCGCCCATCTCGCCGGTCCCGGGGTCCGAGACGTACGAGATCGACAGCTCGACCTGCTTGCCCGCGTAGGCGCTCAGGTCGATCGACGCCTGTCGCCAGCCGTTGGAGGGGCCGGTGAAGGCGTGCCAGGCGCCGGTGGTGCCGGTCGTGGCGCAGCCGTCCTCGCCGACGGTCAGGTAGTGGGCGAGGAAGGGGTGGCCCTGGACGTAGTAGCCCTCGCCGCAGTCGGCCGGCGCGGCGGCGGAGGTGCCGCCGTTGGCGTCGGGCAGCGTGGTCCAGTCGTCCTGGCCGACGGTGTGGGCCTCGACGACGAGGTTGTCGTAGCCGGGCTCGGTGTCGTAGCTGACCTGGAAGCGCAGGCTCGGCGCGTCCGCCGCGGTGACGGCGGAGAGGTCGACGGTGCGGCTGAGGCGCGTCCAGGTGTCGTCGACGTGCCGGACGGCGGCGAAGGACGTGCCCTCGTACGGCTCGAAGGGGGTGCGGACGCCCGGGTAGTCGCCGGCGGACCGGCTGCTGCCGAACTGCGGGAACTCCCGCGGCTTCAGGGTGTCCGAGGTGACGGTGTACGCCCCGGCGTTGTCGAGCGGGTTGTCCGCCGCGCCGCCGAGGGAGCCGGTTGCGCCGCCGAATCCGCCGGCTCCGGCGAAGGACGGCGGACCGTTCAGTCCGGCCCGGTGGTAGGCGCCGAGGTAGTACTGGGCGAAGTCGTTGGACGTCGCCCGGCCGATGTCGACGAGTCCGCCGGACTTCTCACCGGCGTTGACGAGCTTGCCGCCCTCGTTGAGGTAGTCCCGTACGGCCATGGTGACGGGGCCCGAGGGCTCCTCGGCGCCGGTGTACCAGACGACCGTGCGGAAGTGGCTCAGCACGCCGAGCGCGTCGGGGGCACCCTGGGTGGCGACGTCCCAGACGGCGGAGGAGCGGCCGCTCCCCGCGAGCGCCGCCCGGTAGGCGGCGGTGTGCCGGGCGGCGGTGGTGCCGCCCTCCTCGGCGAGGACGAGCACGTCGCCGCGGGGCCGCTCGGCCACGGTGTAGCGGAAGGGGGTGGAGGAGGTCGTCCTGCCCTCACGGGTGCGGGCGGTGAACCAGACCTCGACGGTGTCGCCCGGGTCGGCGTCCTCGACCTCGGCCCGGTACTGGTCGAAGTAGAGGTTGTCCTCGCCGCCGTACGTCTCGCCGCCCTCCCAGGCCTCCAGACGCTCGGAGTGCGTACGGCCGCCGTTGATCCGGTACTTGAGCTCCTTGGAGCGCAGCGACTTGCGGGCGGTGACAGCGACCTCCTGGTCGCCGCCGCGGGCGTACGAGGTGGCGAAGGTGTGCGGGGTGAAGTCGGGCGCGTCGAGGCCGGTGACGGAGACGGGCCGGTCCGGATGGGCGGCGGTCTCGGCGACGGCGAGCGCGAACGGGACGTTCTTGGCGAACTCCGCCTGGATCAGCTTCTCGTCGTCCGGGAACGTGAAGACGGAGGCGCAGTCGGCGGGCTCCCAGGCGTCGTTCGGGTCGACGCGGGAGGCGGTGGCGCAGGTCGACATCTCGGGGGTGAACATCTGCATCCCGTTGACGTTCGCCGCGTGTCCGTCGGCCTCGCCGTTGGTGGTGTAGAGCTCCGAGGACACCTGCGGGCGGTATCCCGGCACGGCGGACTTCTCCGGGGTGCCGGCCAGCGACTTGAGCGCCACGTCGTCGGGGGTGTCGGTGGCGACCTGCCAGCCGACGCCGTAGAGCAGCAGCTGGGCGGCGGAGTGGTAGTTGATGCCGTACCGGAAGCCGATGCGCTTCTGGAAGGCGTCGAGCGCCTTCGTCTCGGGCTCGGACATCGGGCCGGTGCCGCGGTAGGTCTCGTCGGCCGGGTCGGGCGACGAACCCTCGTTGTCGTAGCCCCACTTGTAGGCGAAGTTGCGGTTGAGGTCGACGCCGTCGCCGGACTCCACGCGGCCGTCGCCGTCGTTGTCGCGCAGGTTCTTGCGCCACTGGCGGTTGACGGGGTCGGCGTGGGTGAAGTCGTAGCCGTCCGGGTTGGCGGAGAGCACGAACCAGAGTTCGGTGGAGTCGACGATCTTCGTGATCCGCGGGTCCGTGCCGTACCCGTCGAGGTAGTGGTGGAGCAGCCGCCGCGTCATCTCGGGGGTGATCCACTCACGGGCGTGCTGGTTGGACATGTAGAGGGTCGAGGGCTTCGAGCCGTCCCTGACCTTCTTGGCACCCTTGGTGACCTTCACGGCGAGGATGTCCTGACCCTTGACCGTCCGGCCGATGGAGACGACCTTCGTGAGGTCCGGGTGGGCCTGTGAGGTGGCCAGGATCTCCTGCTTGAGGCCGCCCGCGCCGCTGTACGGACGGAAGACGCCGTCACCGGCACCCGCGACCCGCTTCTCGGCCCTGGCGGAGAGGGTGTGCTCGGCGAGTTCGACGCCCTTGCCGCGCAGCCGCCCGGCCTGCGCGTCGGTGAGGTACAGCTCCAGCGTGGCGGAGCCCTTCTCGGGCACCTGTTCCGTCAGCTCATGGCCGTCGGTGCCCGCTTCGAGCAGCAGCGGTACCTGTTCCTTGGTGACCTTCGCGCGCCATACGGAGACGGCTTCGCCGTCGGCGCCGCCGCTCTCGCTCCGAGGTTGCGCGCCGGCGACGGGTGTCGCCGCCAGTCCCGCGATCAGCAGTGAAGCCGCGGCGAGGATCGCTCCCGCTCTGCGTCTCATAAGCCCCCCTTGCTGTTGTCTGCCACGAAAGTGAACAGACGCCAGGCTGATCATCGTTCATGATCATGTCAAGGGTGCCATGCGGGCCGAACGGGTGCTGCCGGTGCCTCAGAAAGGCACCGGCAGCGGTGAGTTGAGCGACGGGGCAGGCAGAGGGCCGGTTCGGGCCGACCGGATCGGGCCGTTCGCGTCGGGCCGTCCGGATCGGTCATCCCGGGTCGGGCCGTCCGGATCGGTCAGCCGACGAGGCTGTCGTCCAGCTCCTCCGTCAGGCCGGACTCCGTTCCGGGGATGCCCAGGTCCTGCGCCCGCTTGTCGGCCATGGCCAGCAGGCGGCGGATCCGCCCCGCGACCGCGTCCTTCGTCAGCGGCGGCTCGGCGAGCGCGCCCAGCTCCTCCAGGGAGGCCTGCTTGTGCTCCATGCGCAGCCGGCCCGCGGCGGCGAGGTGCTCCGGCACCTCCTCGCCGAGGATCTCCAGGGCGCGCTGCACACGGGCGCCCGCGGCGACCGCCGCACGCGCCGAGCGGCGCAGGTTGGCGTCGTCGAAGTTGGCCAGCCGGTTCGCCGTCGCCCGGACCTCGCGGCGCATCCGCCGCTCCTCCCAGGCCAGCACCGACTCGTGCGCGCCGAGTCGGGTCAGCAGCGCCCCGATGGCGTCCCCGTCCCGGACGACCACCCGGTCCACACCCCGTACCTCACGGGCCTTCGCGGCGATGCTCAGCCGGCGCGCGGCGCCCACCAGGGCGAGCGCGGCCTCCGGACCGGGGCAGGTCACCTCCAGGGAGGAGGAGCGCCCGGGCTCGGTGAGCGAGCCGTGCGCCAAGAACGCGCCGCGCCAGGCCGCCTCGGCGTCGCAGGTGGCGCCCGAGACGACCTGCGGGGGCAGGCCGCGGATCGGGCGGCCCCGGCCGTCGACCAGGCCCGTCTGCCGGGCCAGCTGGTCGCCGCCCGCCACCACGCGCACCACGAAGCGGGAGCCGCGCCGCAGACCGCCGGGGGCCATCACGATCAGCTCCGAGCTGTGCCCGAAGATCTCCAGGATGTCCCGCTTGAGCCGACGCGCCGCCATCGCGGTGTCCAGCTCCGCCTCGATCACGATCCGCCCGCTCACCAGGTGCAGACCGCCGGCGAACCGCAGGATCGACGAGACCTCTGCCTTCCTGCAGCAGGTCCGGGTGACGGGGAGCCGGGAGATCTCGTCCTTCACCGCTGCCGTCATCGCCATGGGCCGATCCTTCCATGCATCCGAAAAATACGGTCGTACGCGGCGGCCAACAGCTCCGGATCGTGCTTCGGGAGCCCGTCGGCACGGGCCACCGGCGCCAGCTCGACCGCGGCGCCGAGCCGTTTGGCGGCGTCGGCGAGAGAGTCGCGGTCGGGCACGGCGGCCTCGTCGGCCAGCACCACGTCCAGGGCGAGTTTAGGGGCGTGTCGTCCCAAAACCTCCAAATGACGCTGCGGAGAGAACCCCTCGGTTTCTCCGGGCTGCGGCGCGAGGTTGAGCGAGAGGACCTTGCGGGCCTTGGTCTCGGTGAGCGCGTCGAGCAGTTCGGGCACGAGGAGATGCGGGATCACCGAGGAGAACCAGGAGCCGGGGCCGAGCACCACCCAGTCCGCGTCCCGGACCGCGGCGACGGCCTCGGGCACGGCCGGCGGATCGTTCGGCACGAGGTGCACCGACTGCACCTCACCCGGTGTGAGCGCCACCGTGGCCTGACCACGGACGGTGTCCACGTCGTTCGGCCGGTCCGGATCGTGCCCCCTGACCAGGGCCTGGAGCTCCAGCGGGACGGCCGACATCGGCAGCACCCTGCCGTGCGCGCCGAGCAGCTTGCCGACCAGGTCGAGAGCGAGGACATGGTCGCCCAGCTGCTCCCAGAGCGCGACGATCAGCAGATTGCCGACCGCGTGCTCGTGCAGGTCGCCCTTGGACTGGAAGCGGTGCTGGATGACCCGGGCCCAGGTCTGCCCCCAGTCGTCGTCCCCGCAGAGCGCGGCGAGCGCCTTGCGCAGGTCGCCCGGCGGCAGCACCCCCAGCTCCTCCCGGAGCCGACCGCTGGAGCCGCCGTCGTCGGCGACGGTGACGACGGCGGTCAGATCGCCCGTGATGCGGCGCAGCGCGGCGAGGGAGGCCGACAGGCCCATGCCCCCGCCGAGCGCGACGACCTTGGGCTGGGTGCCGCGCCTACGGAGCGTACGCACCGAGAGGGTGGACGTACGCCGACGGTACGGCTTCACTCGCGCCCCATGTCCCGGTGGACGACGACGGTCTCGACCCCTTCCGCTGCGAGGCGGGCGGCGAGCTTCTCGGACGTGGCGACGGAGCGGTGCTTGCCGCCCGTGCAGCCGACGGCGATGGTCACGTACCGCTTGCCCTCGCGGCGGTAGCCCGCGGCGATCAGCTGGAGCAGCTCGGTGTAGCGGTCGAGGAACTCCTTGGCCCCGGGCTGGTTGAAGACATAGGCCGAGACCTCCTCGTTGAGCCCGGTGTAGGGCCGCAGCTCGGGGACCCAGTGCGGGTTGGGGAGGAAGCGCATGTCCACGACGAGGTCGGCGTCGACGGGCAGCCCGTACTTGAACCCGAAGGACATGACGGTGGCCCGCAGCTCCGGCTCCTCCTCGCCGGCGAACTGGGCGTCCATCTTGGCGCGCAGTTCGTGGACGTTGAGGCTGGAGGTGTCGATCACCAGGTCGGCGTCGCCGCGCAGCTCGCGCAGCAGGTCGCGCTCGGCGGCGATGCCGTCGGTGATGCGGCCGTCGCCCTGGAGGGGGTGCGGCCTGCGGACCGACTCGAACCGCCGGACCAGGGCCTCGTCGGAGGACTCCAGGAAGACGATCCGCCGCGTGACCTGCTGGGCGTCGAGCGCGGCCAGGGACTCCCGCAGGGCGTCGAAGAACTGCCGGCCGCGGACGTCGACGACGACGGCGATCCGGGCGACGTTGCCCTGGGAACGGGCGCCGAGCTCCACCATGGTGGGGATCAGCGCGGGCGGCAGGTTGTCGACGACGAACCAGCCGAGGTCCTCCAGGCACTTCGCCGCGGTGGACCGGCCGGCGCCGGACATGCCGGAGATGATCACCAGCTCGGGGATGGCCGCCGTGTCGGCGGTCTCACCGGCCTCCTTCGTGCCCGTACTCACGTGTCCTGCTCCGTCTTCTCGCTGCTCTTCTTGCGTTTCTTGCTCTGTCTGGCGGTCGTGCTCGGTCATGCGGTGGTGCCCCCGTCGTCTTCCATGATCTCTCCTGTTGCCGTATTCACGGCGGGCGCGGCCGGGGCCGCCCGGGCGAGAGCCACGGCGACGGCCTCGGCCGTCTTCCTGCCCATGCCGGGCACCTCGCAGATCTGCTCGATTGTCGCCTGCCTGAGCCGCTTCACCGAGCCGAAATGCTTGATCAACGCCTGTTTGCGGGTATCGCCGAGGCCGGGGATCGCGTCCAGGGGGCTGGTCCTGATGCGCTTGTTCCGCTTCGAGCGCTGGTAGCGGATGGCGAAGTCGTGAGCCGTGTCACGTACCCGCTGGAGGAGGTAGAGACCCTCGCTGGAGCGCGGCAGGACGACCGGATCGTCGTCGCCGGGCAGCCAGACCTCCTCCAGCCGCTTGGCGAGGCCGCAGACGGCGATGTCGTCGATGCCCAGCTCGTCCAGGGCCCGCCGGGCGGCGGCGACCTGGGGCTGCCCGCCGTCGACCACGACGAGTTGCGGCGGGTACGCGAAGCGCTTGGGACGCCCGTCGTCGACCGGCACCTCACCGGAGCCGGCGGTGTCCGTGTCCGTCAGCGCGTCCACCGCGTCACCGTCCGCGTCGACGGCCACGCCCTCGGGGCCCCACTCCCCCGTCTTCTCCTTCTCGACGAGGTAGCGCTTGAAGCGCCGGCTGATCACCTCGTGCATCGAGCGGACGTCGTCCTGCCCCTCGAAGCCCTTGATCTGGAAGCGGCGGTACTCGCTCTTGCGCGGCAGCCCGTCCTCGAAGACGACCATGGACGCCACGACGTCCTGCCCCTGGAGGTGCGAGATGTCGAAGCACTCGATCCGCAGCGGCGCGGAGTCCAGGTCCAGTGCCTCGGCGATCTCCTCCAGGGCCCGGGACCGGGTCGTCAGGTCGCTGGCGCGCTTGGTCTTGTGCAGCACCAGCGCCTGCTGGGCGTTGCGCGCGACCGTCTCCATCAGGTCCTTCTTGTCGCCGCGCTGCGGGACGCGGAGGGAGACCTGCGAGCCCCGGCGGCCGCTCAGCCACTGGGTGACGGCGTCGGCGTCCTCGGGCACGGCCGGGACGAGGACCTCCCGGGGGACCGCGTCGCCGCTCTCCTCCCCGTACAGCTGCTGGAGCGCGTGCTCGACGAGGCCGGGCGTGGAGACCGCCTCCACCTTGTCGGTGACCCAGCCGCGCTGGCCGCGCACCCGCCCGCCCCGGACGTGGAAGATCTGGACGGCGGCCTCCAGCTCGTCCTCGGCGAGCGCGATCAGGTCGGCGTCGGTGGCGTCGGCCAGGACGACGGCGTTCTTCTCCATGGCGCGCCGCAGCGCCCCTATGTCGTCGCGGAGCCTGGCCGCCTTCTCGTACTCCATCTCCTCGGCCGCCTCCATCATCTGCTGCTCGAGGCGGCGGATGTACGTGCCGGTGCGGCCGGCCATGAAGTCGCAGAACTCCTCGGCCAGTTCGCGGTGCTCGTCCGGCTCGACCCGGCCCACGCAGGGGGCGGAGCACTTCCCGATGTAGCCGAGGAGGCAGGGGCGCCCGGCGGAGGCGGCGTTACGGAACACCCCGGCGGAGCAGGTCCGTACGGGGAAGACGCGGAGCATCAGGTCGACGGTCTCGCGGATGGCCCAGGCGTGGGCGTACGGACCGAAGTAGCGGACGCCCTTCTTCTTGTGGCCGCGCATGACCTGGACGCGGGGGAACTCCTCGTTCAGGGTCACCGCGAGATAGGGATAGCTCTTGTCGTCGCGGTACTTGACGTTGAACCGGGGGTCGAACTCCTTGATCCAGGAGTACTCCAGCTGGAGCGCCTCGACCTCGGTCGAGACCACGGTCCATTCCACCGAGGCGGCCGTGGTGACCATCGTGGCCGTGCGCGGGTGCAGGCTCGCGAGCGGCTGGAAGTAGTTCGCCAGCCGCTGACGCAGGGACTTCGCCTTCCCGACGTAGATCACCCGGCGGTGCTCGTCGCGGAACTTGTAGACCCCCGGCGAGTCGGGGATCTGCCCCGGCTTGGGGCGGTAGCTGGAGGGGTCGGCCATGCTCCCCACCCTACTGGCGGGGGCCGACACTCAGACCGCGTGCGCTCGTTGGCCGGACATGACGACGGAGACGACGGAACGGGCGACGCGGCGGCTCGCGGGCCGGGTGTGCGTGATCACGGGGGCGGCCAGCGGAATCGGGCGGGCGACGGCGCTGCGGTTCGCACGCGAGGGCGCGCGGGTGGTGGCCACGGACGTGAACGCGGAGCGGCTGGCGACGCTGGGTGACGACCCCGGCATGGCGACGGTGGTCGGGGACGTGGCGAGGGAGGAGGACGCCCGTCGGATGATCACGACGGCGGTGGAGCGCTTCGGACGGCTCGACGTCCTGGTGGCGAACGCCGGGGTGATCCCGCTCTCGGACGTCACGGAGGCGACCGGCGAGGACTGGGACCGGGTCATGGCCGTGGACGGCAAGGGCATGTTCCTGACCTGCAAGTACGCGATCGAGGTCATGGCCGGGCAGGAGAGCGGCGGGGCGATCGTCTGCACCTCGTCGATCTCCGGGGTGGCGGGCCAGGCCCGCCAGGCGGTCTACGGCCCGGCGAAGTTCGTGGCCTCGGGGCTGACGAAGCACCTGGCGGTCGAGTGGGCGGGGCGCGGGATCCGCGTCAACGCGGTGGCGCCGGGCACGATCGAGACGGAGCGGGTCGCGGCGGCCCGCACGGAACCGGGCGGGCCGGAGTACCTCTCGGAGATCGTCGAGCTGCACCCCATGCACCGCTTCGGCACCCCGGACGAGGTGGCGGCGGCCATCCTCTTCCTGGCCTCGGACGAGGCGTCCTTCATCACGGGTGTGGTCCTGCCGGTGGACGGCGGCTACCTGGCCCGCTGAGCGCGGGGGCGGGCCGCTGCGCGGGCCCGTTCCCCACCCCGCCCTTCCCGTGACCGGGGCTGTGCCCCGGATCCCAGCCGGTCCGGCGCTCCCGGACACGGCCGAGGGCCGTACGGGGGCCTGGGGGCTCGCCCCCGGTTCGGGAAGGCGCGGGGTGGGGAGACGAACGGGCTCTACGCGCCGCCGCTCAGACGGGCCCGGCGGCGCCACGCACGCGTGGCGATCAGGCCCAGGGCCAGTGCCGCGCCCGCGCCCGCCGTGGCGGACGCCGCCGTGCCCCAGGACTCGTCCTGGGCCGCGGCAGGCTCGTCGTAGCCGCCGGCCGCGCCCTTCCGCGCGTACGCGGAGGTCGGCAGCTTGTCCCCGTACGCCTGCACGACCCGTTCCCGGTACGCGCCGAGGCTCGTCCCGTTCCGGCCCACCGCCCGCACCGCGTCCTCGTCCAGCGGCAGCACCTTCGCGCCCTTCTGGACGTACCACGCGTCGATCTGCGGCTCGCGGAAGACGATCCCGCCGGGCAGGGCCCGCGCGCCCTGCGCCGCGTACCGGATCTCGTCGTCGCCGGTGGCGATGTTCACCACCTGCCACGCTCCGTCCGCCCCCCGCGCGGTCCACAGCGAGGCGGTCTGCCCGTCCGAGGCGACCGCCTTGCTCGCGTGGAACTCGACGCGGGCGACGGGCGCCCCCGCCTTCCCGGCCACGAAGTCCGGGGACAGAACCCGTACGGGGACGGACGCGCCCTCGATCCGGGGCCGCGCCGCCGCCCGTGCGACGGCTCCGTCGCGGGCGAAGAACCGGGAGAGCGTGTCCAGGGTCGCGGGGGCGGACGCCGCCTTCTCCGGCGTCGGCGCCGGAGGAGGCGTACCGGCCGCGACGGCCGGAACGGCGCCGAGGGCGACGAGGGCGGCGGCGGACAGGAGTCCGGCGCCGGCCGCGCGTACGTGCACCTTCATCGTCGTCACGCCCCTATCCGGTAGAGCGAGTGGGTCCAGGAGAACGACCCGTTCTCCACGTACCAGGCGTGCGAGGCCCAGTTGTAGCGGTCGCTGGAGGGCCAGGGGTCGCCCCAGTACACCCAGCTGTTCGCGTCGTCGTAGCCGTAGATCACGTGCATGTGACCACCGCCGCTCGCCCACTGGATCCGTGTCTCGACCGGGCGGTCGGCGTTGATCTCGGTCTGCACGGTCGAGTAGCGCAGCCAGCCCGTCACGTACGAGCCGGGGTTGACGCCCGCCCAGCGCAGGCCGGTCTGCACGTTGCCGAGCGTGGCCTGGTTGTTGGGGCAGTCGTAGCCCTGCGGGCGGTTGAAGGCGGCGTTGCAGAACTGGTTCTGGCTGTAGTTCCGGCCGAACCACGTGGCGATCGTGTTGCCGCCGGCGGCCCAGCACCAGTTGGTCTTCTGCTGTGCCTGCATGGTGATGTTCAGTCGCTTGTACGCGAGGGACGCTTGGGTGGAGACGTCCTCGCCCGTCGGCGCGGCGGTCGCCGACGTCATGGGGAGCAGGAAGAGGGCGGCAGCGGCGAGCGCCGCCAAGGACAGCTTTCTACTGCGCATCGCGTTCCTCCCGAGACGGGGGGTGTGGGGATGTGTGGGGGTGTGGGGGGTGGAGGAGCGCGTCCGGACGCTGCCCTGGAGCATCGAACGTTGTCCGGATCGGGTCAACACGCTTCAATGCGGGGTGACGGCGGCCTGTGAACGGTGTGACCCGGTTGTGAACACACGCCCTGCCGTCACCTGCGGGCGCGCCCCCGGCGGCACGGCGGCCCGCCCCCTTCACCGTGAACGTTCACTGAGGAGTCCCGTGGGGCACACCGAGGCCGATCTGGCGCAGTTGCTGCACACCGGGCCGTTCCATCTGGCGCTGCGCACGGCCTTCGCGGTGCGCGGGCTGCCGCTCCAGCGGGTGCAGCACCATCTCGCCCACCGGGGGGTCAAGGTCGGGGTGACCAGCCTCAGTTACTGGCAGCAGGGCGCCCGCCGACCACAGCGACCGGAGTCGATGAAGGCGGTCCGCGCGCTGGAGGAGGTGCTGCAGCTGCCCGGGAACTCGCTGATCCGCCTGCTGGCCGAGGACGCGGCGGCGCGTGGTGACGTGGAGCGGCCGGCCGCCCGCTCGTACCGCTCGCTGGTGGAGGCGTCGGGGGCGGTGGAGGAGCTGCTCGCCGGCCTGGAGTCGCCGGTCGACGGGGGGCTGCACACGGTCGGCCACCACGAGCGGGTGCGGATCGGAGCGGGGCGGGAACTGGTGGGACGGGACTCCCAGCACGTGGTGCGGGCGCACCGGGACGGGATCGACCGCTATCTGGCCATCCACCACGGCGATCCGGGCTGCGACCCGTCGCGGGTGGTGGTGCATGCGACGGAGAACTGCCGGACGGGGCGGGTGCGGTGGCACGCCGAGACGGGTGTGCTCGTCGCGGAGCTGCTGTTCGACGCACGGCTGCGGGCCGGGGACACGTACCTCTTCGGCTACGGCTTCGAGGACGGCACCGGCGGTCCGAGCGGGGAGTACGTCCGGGGGTTCAGCTTCGCGGGCGGGCAGTACGTGCTGCAGGTGCGGTTCGACGAGGCGGCACTGCCGGTACGGTGCCGGCGCTTCGCCCAGGCGTCGGCGGGCGCGGCGCGCGGTGGTCGCTCGGATCTGACACTGAGCGGGCGGCACCGCGCGGTGCACCTGGTGGAGCAGGGCGTACGCCCGGGGCTCCTGGGGATCGACTGGGACTGGTCGTAGGCGCCGGGACTGCTCGTAGACGCGGTCGGCGCCCTGCTCCCGCCGGGCTCCTACGCCTCCGGGCCCGCGACGAGCTTGCCGCCCTCGACGCGGACCGGGACCTCGGGGAGCGGGACCGTCGCCGGGCCCTGGAGGGCCTTGCCGGTGGTCACGTCGAAGCGGCTGCCGTGGCAGGGGCAGTTGCCCTCGTTGTTCTCGATCTTGTCGAGGACGCAGCCCGCGTGGGTGCACTGGGCGCTGAAGGCCTTGTAGCGGCCCTCGGCCGGGCAGCTCACCAGAACGCGCTGTTCGCGGTAGAGCTTGGCGCCGCCGACGGGCACCTCCTCGGGGGCTCCGAGGGTCACCGGGGCGGTCGGCGTGGGGACCTGGGCGTGTCCGAGCTTGGAATCCGTGGAGCAGGCGGCGACACCCAGCCCGGCGGCACCGGCGAGCGCGGCGCCCTTCAGTACGGTGCGGCGGCTGGACTGGCCGGACATGAGCGCTCCACGGTGCGATCGGGACATGGGGTGACCGAACCGACGATACCGGCGCCTCCGCACGAGCCTGCGAGGGGGCTGTCATGGCCGGTGGGGCATGGGTTACGTTCACGGCGTGATCGTCGTCGCCGGTGAGTCCCTGATCGATCTGGTCCCCGACGGTGCCGCCGCCGGGCCGCTGTCCGCGCTGGTACCCGTCAGGGGCGGGGGGCCGTACAACACCGCCGTGGCCCTCGGCCGGCTGGGCGCCAGGGTCGCCTTCTGCTCGCGGGTCTCGACGGACCCGTTCGGCGAGGCGCTGATGAGCGGGCTGCGTGAGGCGGGGGTGGAGACCGGGCTCGTCCAGCGCGGCCCGGAGCCGACGACGCTGGCGGTCGCCTCGGTGGGCGCGGACGGCTCGGCGGAGTACGGCTTCTACGTCGAGGGCACGGCCGACCGGCTCTTCGCGCTGCCGGAGCGGCTGCCGGACGGGGTGCGGGCGGTCGCGTTCGGCACGTGCTCGCTGGCCCTCGAACCGGGTGCGAGCGCGTACGAGGCGCTGTTGCGGCGGGAGGCGGAGCGCGGGGCGCTGACGCTGCTCGACCCCAACATCCGCCCGGGCCTGATCCCGGACGCGGCCGCCTATCGTGAGCGCTTCGCGTCCTGGCTGCCGTACGTCTCGCTGCTGAAGCTCTCGGAGGAGGACGCGGCCTGGCTGGGCTCGACGCCGGAGCGCTGGCTGGAGCGCGGGCCTTCGGCGGTCGTCCTGACCCGGGGTTCGGCGGGCCTGACGGTCCACACCCCGTCCTCCGAGGTGTCGGTCCCGGCGGTACCGGTCGAGGTCGCGGACACGATCGGTGCGGGCGACACGGTGAACGCGGCGCTCCTGCACGGCCTGGGCGACCGCCCGGTGCACTCCCTGGACGCGGAGGCGTGGACCGCGCTCCTGACGTACGCGGCGAAGGCGGCCGCCCTCACCTGCACCCGCCCGGGCGCGGAACCTCCGTACGCGCACGAGCTGGGCACGTAGCCCGCAAAGCCTGTCAGGTGGCCCGCAGGCCTGGCAGGCGGCCCGGACCCGGGGGCGCGCCCCGGTCCGGGAAGGGAGAGAGCGGGGCGGGGGAAGGCCCTCGCGGGCCCCCACCCCGGTTCCGTCACGCCTTGCGCGCCCGCGCCGCCGTCTTCTTGGCCGCGGCCTTCTTCGCGGGTGCGGCCACCTTCTTCGCCGCCGTCTTCTTCGCGGGGGCCTTCTTCGCGGAGCCGGACGCCTTGCGCGCCGCGGGCACGGTCGCGTCGCTGACGCGGTCGGCGCCCAGGATCTCGCGGAGGAACTTGCCGGTGTGGCTCGCCGGGACCGAGGCGACCTCCTCCGGCGTGCCCTCGGCGATCACCAGACCACCGCCGCTGCCGCCTTCCGGGCCCATGTCGATGACCCAGTCCGCGGTCTTGATGACATCGAGGTTGTGCTCGATGACGATCACCGAGTTCCCCTTGTCGACCAGACCCGAAAGGACCTTGATCAGCTTCGAGATGTCCTCGAAGTGCAGACCCGTCGTCGGCTCGTCCAGGACGTAGACCGTGCGTCCCGTCGACCGCTTCTGGAGCTCGGAGGCGAGCTTCACGCGCTGCGCCTCACCTCCCGAGAGCGTCGGCGCGGACTGGCCGAGGCGGACGTACCCGAGCCCGACCTCGTTGAGCGTGCGCAGGTGGCGCGCGATGGTCGGGACCGCCTCGAAGAAGTCCAGGGCCTCCTCGATCGGCATGTCCAGGACCTCGGCGATGGACTTGCCCTTGTAGTGGACCTCCAGGGTCTCCCGGTTGTACCGGGCGCCGTGGCAGACCTCGCACGGGACGTACACGTCCGGCAGGAAGTTCATCTCGATCTTGATCGTGCCGTCGCCGGAGCAGTTCTCGCAGCGGCCGCCCTTGACGTTGAAGGAGAACCGGCCCGGCAGATAGCCGCGGACCTTCGCCTCCATCGTCTCGGCGAACAGCCTGCGGACGTGGTCGAAGACCCCGGTGTACGTCGCCGGGTTCGACCGCGGGGTGCGGCCGATCGGCGACTGGTCGACGTGCACGACCTTGTCGACGAGGTCGTCGCCGTCCACGCGCGTGTGCCGGCCGGGCACCGACTTGGCGCCGTTGAGCTCGCGCGCCAGGTGCGTGTAGAGGATGTCGTTGACCAGCGTCGACTTGCCGGATCCGGAGACTCCGGTGACGGCGGTGAGGACGCCCAGCGGGAACGAGACGTCGATGTCGCGCAGGTTGTTCTCCCGGGCGCCGTGCACGGTGAGCCGGCGCGAGGGGTCCACGGGGCGGCGGATGTCCGGCATCCCGATGGCCCTGCGCCCCGAGAGGTACTGCCCGGTCACCGACTCCTTGTTTGCGAGCAGCTCCTTCAAGGGGCCGGAGTGGACGACCTTGCCGCCGTGCTCACCGGCGCCGGGGCCGATGTCGACGACCCAGTCGGCCACGTTGATGGTGTCCTCGTCGTGCTCGACGACGATGAGCGTGTTGCCCATGTCCCGGAGCCGGACCAGGGTCTCGATGAGCCGGTGGTTGTCGCGCTGGTGGAGACCGATGGAGGGCTCGTCCAGGACGTAGAGCACGCCGACCAGACCCGAGCCGATCTGGGTGGCGAGCCGGATGCGCTGGGCCTCGCCGCCCGAGAGCGTGCCGGCCGCGCGATTGAGGGAGAGGTAGTCGAGACCGACGTCGACGAGGAACCGGAGGCGCTCGTTGACCTCCTTCAGGACCCGCTCGGCGATCTTCTTGTCACGGGCGTTGAGCTTCAGCCGGCCGAGGAAGTCGGCGCACTCGCTGATCGACATCGCGGCGACCTCGGCGATGGACCTCTCCATGACCGTGACGGCGAGGACGATCGGCTTCAGTCGGGTTCCCTCACAGGTGGGGCAGGGCACCTCGCGCATGTAGCCCTCGAAGCGCTCACGGCTGGAGTCGCTCTCGGCCTCGCTGTGCCGCCGCTTGACGAAGGAGACGGCGCCTTCGAAGGCCGGGGTGGTGTACGCCCGCTCCCGTCCGTACCGGTTGCGGTAGCGGACCTCGACCTGGGTCTTATGCCCGTACATCAGGGCCTTCTTGGCCCGTGCGGGGAGCGCGGCGTAGGGCAGGTCCGTACGGAAGCCGAGGGCCTGGGAGAGGCCGCCGATGAGCCGGCCGAAGTACTCCTTGGTGTGGCCGTGGGACCAGGGGTGGATCGCGCCCTCGTCGAGCGAGCGGTCCTCGTCCGGGACGATCAGGTCGGGGTCGACCTCCATGCGCGTGCCGATGCCGGTGCAGTCCGGGCAGGCGCCGAACGGCGAGTTGAAGGAGAAGGAGCGGGGCTCGAGCTCCTCGAAGGACAGGTCGTCGTACGGGCAGTAGAGGTGCTCCGAGTACATCCGCTCGCGCTCGGGGTCGTCCTCGGCGAGGTCGACGAAGTCGAGCACGACCATGCCGCCCGAGAGCCCGAGGGCGGTCTCCACGGAGTCGGTGAGCCGGCGCTTGGCGCTGTCCTTCACGGTGAGGCGGTCGACGACCACCTCGATCGTGTGCTTCTCCTGCTTCTTCAGGGTCGGCGGCTCGCTGAGCTGGACGGTCTGCCCGTCCACCCGCGCCCGGCTGTACCCCTTGGTCTGGAGGTCGGCGAAGAGGTCGACGAACTCGCCCTTGCGCTCGCGCACGAGCGGGGAGAGGACCTGGAACCGGCTGCCCTCGGGCAGCTCCAGGACCTTGTCGACGATGGCCTGGGGCGACTGGCGCGAGATCGGGCGGCTGCACTCCGGACAGTGCGGCTTGCCGATACGGGCGAAGAGGAGGCGGAGGTAGTCGTAGACCTCCGTGATGGTGCCGACCGTCGAGCGCGGGTTGCGCGAGGTCGACTTCTGGTCGATGGAGACGGCGGGCGAGAGCCCCTCGATGAAGTCGACGTCCGGCTTGTCCATCTGACCGAGGAACTGCCGGGCGTACGAGGAGAGCGACTCGACGTACCGACGCTGTCCCTCGGCGAAGATCGTGTCGAACGCGAGGGAGGACTTGCCCGACCCGGACAGCCCGGTGAAGACGATCAGGGAGTCGCGGGGGAGGTCGAGCGAGACGTTCTTGAGGTTGTGCTCGCGAGCGCCACGAACGATGAGACGGTCGGCCACGCCGGTCCGCACCTTTCTTGAGAGAGCGGAGGCACAGAGTGCGGGTCACAGATATGCCTGGATGGTCCTGAGTACCCAACAACCAAGGATGCCGGATGCTTCCATCGAGCCTATAGCACGCACATTCGATTTCCGGCCTCACTCCGACCGCTTCACCCGAACGAGTGGCGGCGCTAGGGTCGGCCCCATGATCGACCATGTGCGTGACCTGGACTCTGTACGTGAAGCGACCGAGCGGCTCCTGAGCGCAGCCGCCTCCCTGGACAACGCGGCCGTCGCCGAGCCGTCACGGCTTCCCGGCTGGACCCGCGGCCATGTCCTGGCCCACATCGCCCGCAACGCCGACGCCCTGGTGAACGTTCTCCAGGGCCGGCCGATGTACGCCGACGCCGCCACCCGCGACGCCGACATCGAGCGGGACGCCCCCCGCCCGGCCGCCGAGCAGCTCGCCGACCTCCGCGAGACGGGCGAGCGCTTCCAGGCCGTGGGCGCCGAGCCCGCCGACTGGCAGCGGATCGTGGAGCTGCGCAACGGCGTCACCGACCGGGCGGCGCGGGTGCCCTTCCGCCGCTGGGTCGAGGTCGCCCTGCACCACGTCGACCTGGGAATCGGCTACGAGCTGGAGGATCTGCCGGAGGAGTTCGTCCTGCGGGAGATCGACTTCCTCGCGGAGCGGTTCGCCGGCCACAAGGACGTCCCGTCGACCGGCCTCCGGTCGGAGAGCGGCGAGATGTGGACGACCGGCGGCGGGGCCGACGGCGGCTCGGTGGCCGTCTCGGGTCCCGCTCCCGAGCTGCTCGGCTGGCTCGCGGGCCGTCGCGACGGCGCCGCCCTCAAGGTGGAAGGCGGCGCGCTTCCGCAGCTCCCGGCCCTGTAGTCCCGGCCGTTGGGGCCCGTCCGTCGGTGCCCGGCGATAGGCTGAGCCCATGACGTACAGCGGAGCGGTGAAGGTCGGCGGGCCCGCCGATGTGCACGAACTGACGGACCTGATGATCTCCAAGGTCGCGGTCGGTCCGATGGACAACAACGCGTATCTGCTGCGCTGCCGGGCGACCGGCGAGCAGCTGCTGATCGACGCGGCCAACGAGGCCGAGACGCTCCTCACGCTGATCGGTGACGACGGCATCGCGTCCGTCGTCACCACCCACCAGCACGGAGACCACTGGCAGGCGCTCGCCGAGGTGGTCGCGGCGACCGGGGCGCGGACGTACGCGGGGGCGTACGACGCCGAGGGCATCCCGGTCCCGACGGACGTCCGGGTCGAGGACGGCGACACGGTCAGGGTCGGCCGGGTGGAGCTGACCGCCCGCCGGCTGGTCGGGCACACGCCCGGCTCGATCGCGCTGGTCTACGACGACCCGCACGGCCACCCGCACGTCTTCACCGGCGACTGCCTGTTCCCGGGCGGCGTCGGGAACACCTGGAAGGACCCGAAGGCCTTCGCGAGCCTGATCGAGGACGTGGAGACCAAGCTCTTCGCCGTGCTGCCGGACGAGAGCTGGGTCTACCCGGGCCACGGCAAGGACACCACGCTCGGTGACGAGCGCCCGCACCTGCCGGAGTGGCGCGCACGCGGCTGGTGACACCTCGGGGGCGGTCGTGACGGGCGGGCGCGCGGGTCGTTGCGACCGCCCCCGCCCCCGCCGACCTGGGGAGGCGCGCGGCCCGCGGCCGCGTGCTCCCGCACGCCCCCGTAACTCCGGTGGACGCCGGGTAGTTGGCGGGACATGCACCACGGTCACTCTCCGCGTCCGCCGACACCCCCGGACCCCCCGCCGCCTCCGGGCGACCGGGTGGCCCCCGACGCCGCGGCCGAAGCCCCTGCGGCCGCCGACGGCCCCTCCATGGGGAGGGTCGCCCTCGCGTCGCTCGTGGGCACGGCCATCGAGTTCTTCGACTTCTTCGTCTACGGGACCGCCGCCGCGCTCGTTCTCGGGCCGCTCTTCTTCCCGACCTTCTCCCCCGTCGCCGGGACCCTGGCCGCCTTCGGCACCTTCGCCGTGGGTTTCCTCTCCCGGCCGCTCGGCTCCGTGCTCTTCGGACATGTCGGCGACCGGTACGGGCGGCGCCCGGTCATGTTCGCCTCGCTCGTGCTGACCGGCTGTGCCACGGTCGCGGTCGGCCTGGTCCCGACGTACGCGACGATCGGCATCACCGCCCCCGTCCTGCTGCTCGTACTGCGCTTCCTGCAGGGGCTCGGCCTGGGCGGCGAGTGGGGCGGGGCGGTCCTGCTCACCGCCGAGCACGCCCCGGAGCGGCGGCGGGCGCTGTGGGCCAGCTTCCCGCAGGTCGGCCCATCCGTCGGCTTCCTGCTGGCGAACGGGGTGATGCTGGCGCTGTCCGCCGCGCTGACCGACGCCCAGTTCCGGGAGTGGGGCTGGCGCGTGCCGTTCTGGGCGGCCGGGCTGCTCGCGATCGGCGGGCTGCTGCTGCGCTCCTCGCTCGCCGAGACACCGCAGTTCCAGGAGCTCAGCGCGACCGGACGGCGGGCGAGCGCCCCGCTCGCCGAGGTGGCGCGTGACCACTGGCGGCTCGTCCTGCTCACCGCCGGAGCCCTCGCCGTCGGCTACGCGGTGTTCTACACGGTCTCCACCTGGGCCCTCGCCTACGGCACCGAGCGACTCGGGGTCGACCGTACGACCATGCTGATCTGCATCATGGCGGCCGTGGCGATCAAGGGCGCCACGACACCGCTGGCGGCGATCCTGGGCGACCGGTACGGCCGTCGTCCGCTCTGTCTCGCCGGCTGCGCGGCCTCCGCCGCCTGGATGTTCCCCATGGTCGCCCTGCTGCACACGGGGCGGCCGGTGCTCATGTTCCTCGGATTCCTGGGCGCCCTGCTCGCGTTCATCACCATGTTCGCGGTGGTCGCCGCGTACCTCCCGGAGCTCTACGAGCCGAGGGTGCGCTGCACGGGAGCGGCGGTCGGCTACAACCTGGCGGGCGTCCTGGGCGGGGCGCTGACACCGATCCTGGCGACGGCGCTGTCCGGGGGCTCGGGGCCGCCCTGGGGCGTGGCGGCGTATCTGACGGTGGTGGCGCTGCTGAGCCTGGTCTGCTTCGCGCTGCTGCCGGAGACGCTGCCGGCCTCGGCCTCGGCCCGGGCGAAGGCGCCGGCGAACGCGTCGGCGAAGACGTCGGCGAACGCGTCGGCCAAGACGTCGGCGGAGGCTGCGGCGGAGGTGTCCGCGTAGGAAAGCACCGCGGCCGGTGCGAACGGTGGTGTGCCGCTCGCACCGGCCGCGGTGCGTGGTTCTCCGTGCCGTACGCCGTCAGGCGCCGACGCTGTCCTTCTCGGTCTCCCCGGCCTCCGCGGCGGGGATCTCGGAGGCAGCCTCGGCGGCCTCGCGCTCCGCCTGCTTCCTGGAGGCGATCAGGCTGGTGATCGTCGTGATGACCAGGACGCCGCCGATGACCGAAAGCGAGAACGGGATGGAGATCTCGGGGACGTGGACCCCGGACTCGTGCAGGGCGTGCAGTACCAGCTTCACGCCGATGAAGCCGAGGATCACCGACAGGCCGTAGCTGAGGTGGACCAGCTTCTTCAGCAGGCCGCCGATCAGGAAGTACAGCTGACGCAGACCCATGAGGGCGAAGGCGTTGGCGGTGAAGACGATGTACGGGTCCTGGGTCAGGCCGAAGATCGCCGGGATCGAGTCGAGGGCGAACAGGACGTCCGTCGTGCCGATGGCGAGCATGACGACCATCAGCGGCGTCAGCACCCGCTTGCCGTTGACCTTGATGAAGAGCTTCGTGCCGTGGTACTTGTCCGCGACGCCGAACCGCTTCTCGACCGACTTGAGGAGACGGTTCTCCTCCCACTCGTCCTCGTCGTCGCCGGCCCGCGCCTCCTGGATGAGCTTCCAGGCGGTGTAGATCAGGAACGCGCCGAAGATGTAGAAGACCCAGGAGAAGCTGGCGATGATCGTGGCGCCGGCGGCGATGAAGATCGCGCGCAGGACCAGGGCGATCAGCACACCCACGAGCAGCACGCGCTGCTGGAGGTGGGAGGGCACCGAGAACTTCGCCATGATCAGCACGAAGACGAAGAGGTTGTCGACACTGAGCGACTTCTCGGTGATGAATCCGGCGAAGAACTCGCCGGACGCCTGACCGTTGCCGAAGAAGGCCAGGCCGACGCCGAAGAGCACGGCGAGCACGATCCAGACGATCGTCCAGATTCCGGCTTCCTTGACCGACACGTCATGGGGCTTGCGCCCGATGAAGAAGTCGATCGCGATGAGGGCGCTCAGACCGAGAATGGTCAGCACCCAGAGAGTCGTCGAAACGTCCACTGCGCCTCCGGCGTCGTACGGCTACTTGATCAGCGTCGTCGCTGCCGGAGGTCTCTTCCACCCGGGCCGTCCGCGCGGGACGGGCCGGGCCGGCGCCCCGGGATCGACCCCGCTCGGGGTGCGTCCGTATTGACGGGAACGCCGCACATGGGGAGTACTCCCCTCCGCGCCGAGAAGACTACCCGAAGAACCAAGAAAAGGTAAAGGCTAGGGTAAAGAGCCCCCAAAGCAGCAGGTCAGCGGCCCCACTGCCGTCGTGCCTCGGCCACCTGCGCGAGGACCTGCGGCAGTATCCGGCTCCCCGACGGGAAGAGTGGCGGCTCGTACGTCCAGGCGTGGCCGACCCAGGGATCGGCGAGGTGGTCGTCCGGTACGGGAGTGAGCCGCAGCAGCGACCGCCACAGCGGGTCGAGCACCGGGCCGTACGCGGAGGCGTCCTCGCGGTCGGCGACCATCAGCAGATGCACCCCGACCGCCGGGCCCTCGTCCGCGAGGTAGCGGAGCTGGTTGACCGCCCGGTCGTCGAAGCCGTGCGGGAAGTCGTGGACGATCAGCAGCTGCTCGGCCGTGTCCATGCCCGGCGGCAGCGCGTCGGGGGCGCCGGCCCGCAGCGCCATCTGGACCAGGTCCACGCGCTCGGTGAGCTGGGCGAGGACGGCCGTGACCCCGGCCGCTCCGGCCGCCGGCGGTCCCCCGAGGACCCCGGCCTCGACGAGCGGCGCGAGCGCCGTCGTGCCCGAGCCCGCCGCGTCGACGACATGGACCGTGAACTCACCCGGCGGGTACACCGCGAGCAGTCGCGCCGCGTGCGCGACGGCGGTGTCCAGCGCGAGCCGGCGCAGCTCGGCCTCGTCGAGCAGCCCGGCCGCCTCGGACCGCCCGCGTCCGGAGTCCACCCACAAGCCGCGCTCCAGCGGGAGCCTCACCAGCATCGGGATGCGCAGATCCGTGCGCTCGGGGAGGTGGAGGTCGCCCAGGCGCAGCGCCATGGGGGCCTCCATGGGGACGCGGTAGGCGTGCCAGACGGGGTTGTCCCAGCGGGCGTAGGCAGGCGGCAGCGCCGGTTCGACGACCTCGGACTCCGCGGCGAGCTGGGCGAGGTCCCGGTCCAGGACCTCCTGGGCGCGGCCGGTGAGCTCGTCGTGTCTGGCGCGGGCCGCCTCGCGGGCGGCGTCCCCGGCGCCGCCGATGCGACTGCGCGGGTCGGAGAGCACGCCGTCGAGCTCCTTGTCGAGCCGGGACTCGGCGAAGTCGCACGCACTGCGGTACGCGGCGGTGGTGCGGGCCAGGTCCTCGAACATGCCCCAGACCTGGTTGTAGAGCCGCTCGTCCATGGACCAGCCGCCGGCGTCCCCGGCGACGGGGACGGGGGGTGCCTGCCGGGGGTCGGGCTCGGGCGCGGCCGTACGGCGGCCCGGATGGGCATAGCTGATGGGGCCGCCGTGCGTGGTCCCTCCGCCCGTGGTCCCGTCGCCCGTGCTCCCGCCGGACGGGGCCGGGTTGGACGACGCCGGTGTGGAGGGCAGCGGCGTGGAGGGCAGTGGTGGAGGCGGCGGGGGCACCGGCAGTGTGGGGGCCGAGTCCGCGGCAGCCGTCGTCTCCGGAGCGGCCGCCGGTGCCGAGTGGCGTACGCGCTCGGTCTCGGGGACGCGCGGGGGCGGGGCGGAGACCGAGCGGGCCAGCCCCCTGGCGACGGCCTCCAGGATCGTGGCGGCCAGATCGGCGGGGCGCTCGAGGCCCTGGTCGCCGAGCATGGCGGCGAGACCGCCCTCGTACCCCTGGCCCATCGCCCGCACCTTCCAGGTGCCCTGACGGCGGTACAGCTCCAGGGCGACGACGGCCGACTCACGGTCCAGGCCGGTGATCGTGTAGGAGGCGATCTCGGTGCCGTCGAGGCCGGTGACGGCGACGAAGGGGGCGGCGACGGTGCCGAAGCGGGTCGGGCCGCCGACGCCGACGGGCAGGGCGAGGAGGAGCGAGAGTCGGTGCACGGCCGCCGGGACCGCTTCGAGGTCGACGGCGAGCCGGTGGTCGGCCGCGGCCTGCTGGGAGACCTCGACCCCGGGCAGCGAGGGCGAGCCCGGGTGGGCGATCCACTCGACGCCGGGGACCCGGCCCCCCTCGTCGCCGAGGGTGGCTCCGGCGACGACCGGATGTCCGGCCGAGACCCGGATCTCCAGTCGGGTGTCGGGCAGGGGATGGTTCTGTCCCCGGACCAGCTCGACCGTCATCGGCTCTGTCCCCTCAGCGTCTTCCGTGTCTTCCGTGTGGAACATGTGGGACAGCTCCCGGTGGCCTGCCGCCTCCGGGAGCTGTGGGTGCGTCCGCCGTGCCGTCTAGAGGTGCGGCAGGATCGCGGGCATCAGGTCCTGGAACGTCCGGCCGTTGGCCGGGTTGCCCAGGGCCGTCATCTTCCAGCCGGAGCCCGCCCGGTGCACCTTCGCCATGATCTGCGCGGTGTACTGGCCGCCGCCGTCCAGGGTGTAGCGCGCGAGCTCCTGGCCGTTGGTCTCGTCGACGATCCGGCAGAAGGCGTTCTGCACCTCCTGGAAAGTCTGTCCGGTGAAGGAGTTCACCGTGAAGACGATCTGGTCGATGTGGACCGGTACGCGCTGGAGGTCGACGAGGATCGACTCGTCGTCGCCGCCCTGACCGGCGCCGCCCACCAGGTTGTCACCGGTGTGCCGGACCGAGCCGTCGTCGCTCACCAGGTGGCGGAAGAAGACCACGTCCACCGGCTGCTTGTCGGCGAAGAGCACCGCGGAGGCGTCCAGGTCGACCTCGCGCGTACGCGAACCGAACAGACCGCGCCGGGGCGCCGCCTGCCAGCCGAGCCCCATCCGTACGGACGACAGGTCGCCCCCGCCCTGCTTCTCCAGGCTGATGGCCTGACCCTTGGTCATGTTGACCGTCACGCGCTGTCCCCTCTCCTAGCGATCCCCGCGGCCGCCTCGCTGTGCGTGCGGTTTCCCAGCACCCTACGCAGGGGCACTGACAACACAGCAGACGTGGTCGCGTTTTGTGTCGGTCTTGCAACACACCGGGCGTGCCGAGCAGCCCGGGAGGTCAGGCGAGTCCCGCCTCCTTCATCTGGCGCAACTCCTTCTTCAGCTCTCCCACCTCGTCACGGAGCCGGGCGGCCACCTCGAACTGCAGCTCCGCCGCGGCGGCGCGCATCCGGTCCGTCATCTCCTCGATGATCGCGGCCAGTTCGGTCGCGGGGCGGTCGCCGAGCTCGACCGTGGAACCCGCCTTGCCGCCCTTGGCCCGGCCCTTGGTCGAGTGCGCGGCGAGCGAGGGGACGGGTGCCTTGGCCCCCTTGCCGTCCTTCGCCTGCCGGTAGCCGGTGCCGAGCAGCTGCTCGGTGTCGACCTCCTCGCGGGCGATGGTGGCCACGATGTCGTTGATCTTCTTGCGCAGCGGCTGCGGGTCGATGCCGTTGGCGGTGTTGTACGCGATCTGCTTCTCGCGGCGCCGGTTGGTCTCGTCGATGGCCTTCTCCATGGCCGGCGTGACGGTGTCCGCGTACATGTGGACCTGTCCGGAGACGTTGCGCGCCGCGCGGCCGATGGTCTGGATCAGTGAGGTCCCGGAGCGCAGGAAGCCCTGCTTGTCGGCGTCGAGGATGGCGACGAGCGACACCTCGGGCAGGTCGAGACCCTCACGGAGCAGGTTGATGCCGACCAGGACGTCGTACTCGCCGGCCCGCAGCTCGCGCAGCAGCTCGATCCGGCGCAGGGTGTCGACGTCGCTGTGCAGATAGCGGACCTGGATGCCGAGCTCCAGGAAGTAGTCGGTGAGGTCCTCCGACATCTTCTTGGTGAGCGTGGTGACGAGGACCCGCTCGTCCCGCTCGGTCCGCAGCCGGATCTCGTGGACCAGGTCGTCGATCTGGCCCTCGGTGGGCTTGACGACGACCTCGGGGTCGACGAGGCCGGTGGGGCGGATGATCTGCTCCACGAAGCCGTCGCCGCGCGACAGCTCGTACGTCCCGGGGGTGGCCGAGAGGTAGACGGTCTGGCCGATCCGCTGCTGGAACTCCTCCCACTTCAGCGGGCGGTTGTCGAGCGCGGAGGGCAGCCGGAAGCCGTGGTCGACCAGGGTCCGCTTGCGGGAGGCGTCGCCCTCGTACATGGCGCCGATCTGCGGGACGGTGACGTGCGACTCGTCGATGACGAGCAGGAAGTCCTCGGGGAAGTAGTCGAGCAGCGTGTTGGGCGCGGAGCCGGGCTCGCGGTCGTCGAAGTGCATCGAGTAGTTCTCGATGCCGGAGCAGGAGCCGATCTGGCGCATCATCTCGATGTCGTACGTGGTGCGCATGCGCAGACGCTGGGCCTCCAGCATCTTGCCCTGCTTCTCCAGCTCGGCGAGGCGCGTCTCGAGCTCGCGCTCGATGCCGTTGACCGCCTTCTCCATCCGCTCGGGGCCCGCCACGTAGTGGCTGGCGGGGAAGACGTACAGCTCGCGGTCCTCGCTGATGACCTCGCCGGTGAGCGGGTGAAGCGTGGAGAGCGCCTCGATCTCGTCGCCGAACATCTCGATGCGGACGGCGAGCTCCTCGTAGACCGGGAAGATCTCGATGGTGTCGCCGCGGACGCGGAACGTGCCCCGGGCGAACGCCAGGTCGTTGCGCGTGTACTGGATGTCGACGAAACGGCGCAGGAGCTGGTCGCGGTCGATCTCCTCGCCGACCTTGAGCGGGACCATGCGGTCCACGTACTCCTGGGGCGTGCCGAGGCCGTAGATGCAGGAGACAGAGGCGACCACGACCACGTCCCTGCGGGTGAGCAGCGAGTTCGTCGCGGAGTGGCGGAGCCGCTCGACCTCCTCGTTGATCGAGGAGTCCTTCTCGATGTAGGTGTCCGACTGCGGGACGTACGCCTCGGGCTGGTAGTAGTCGTAGTACGAGACGAAGTACTCGACCGCGTTGTTCGGCAGGAGCTCGCGGAACTCGTTGGCCAGCTGGGCGGCCAGCGTCTTGTTCGGCGCCATCACCAGGGTGGGGCGCTGCAGCTTCTCGATCATCCACGCGGTGGTCGCGGACTTTCCGGTGCCGGTCGCGCCGAGGAGGACGACGTCCTTCTCGCCGGCGCGGACGCGCCGGTCGAGGTCGGCGATCGCCGTCGGCTGGTCGCCGCTGGGCTGGTAGGGACTGACGACCTCGAAGGGCGCCACCGTACGTTCGATCTGGGAAACGGGCCGCATGGAACCACCGTACGACCCCCCACTGACAGTCGGGCGGGGAACGCCTCAGGGCCTTTTCCCGGGGCCGCTCCTCACCACTCCTGGGAGCGGTGGGCGCCCCGGCCCGCGCTCCTGGCGCCGCCGCGGCTTCCACGGTCCGCGCGGCCGCCCCGGGCTCCCCTGGCTCCCCGGCCGGCGGGCTGCCGGGCCGACCAGTTCGCCGGCTCGCCGTAGGCGGGGGCGCGCCGCTGGGCCGGCAGTCCGGGGCGGTGGGGGCCCTGCGCGGAGGGCCGCTGCCAGTCCGGGTCGCCCATCACGAGCAGCGGGTCGAACATCACGACGACCGCGGCGAGGAGCAGGAAGACGGCCGGACCGACCAGCATGGGGAGCAGCAGCGAGGTGGCCGTGTCGCCGCCCGCGACGGTGGCGGAGTCGTGCACATGGACGTTGACGGCCGCCATGGCGGTGTAGTGCATACCACTGACGGCGAGGCCCATCACCAGGCTGGCGCCGAGGCTGGCCAGAAATCCATGGACCGAGACGGCCGCCCAGAGCGAGGTGGTGGCCGCGACGACGGCGATCACGACGGAGAGGGCGACGGTGGGGGTGTCGTAGTCGATGGTCCCCTGGAGCCTCATGCCCGCCATCCCGAGGTAGTGCATGGTGGCGACGCCGAGGCCGGTGATGGTGCCGCCGGTGACCAGGGTGAGCGGGGTGGCCCCGCGGTGGCCGACGATGAAGATGCCGATGCCCACCATCAGGATGGCGACGCCCAGGCTGGCGAAGGTGATGGGGCGGTCGTAGCTGATCGGCGCCTGGCGGACGGAGAAGCCCATCATGGCGATGAAGTGCATCGTCCAGATGCCCGTGCCTATCGCCGTCGCCCCGAGGGCGAGCCAGCCCGCTTTGAAGGTGTCGCGGTGACGCAGGGATCTCGTCGTGCAGCGCAGCCCCAGGGCGCCGCCGAGGCAGGCCATGAGGTAGGCGGCGACCGGGGTGACGAGGCCGTAGCTGAATCCGTCGACCGTGCCCTGCATGAGCGTCTGTACCTCCAGCCGTGGTGCCCACGTCGTCCGAAAACAGTCGGTACCGCTGAGTAGTAGTCCTACCGGGGCGAGATTATGGCGCGCGGCGGGCCGTTCGACCATGAGGTCCGGGAATTGCCGTCGGTGAGACCGAGACGAGACCCGGCCGTGACGACCGCGATGTCAGTGCCCCGTCGTACCGTGATCGTCATGGACACCACGGTGGAATGGGCGGTCGTGCCGAGCGGCATCGGTCCGCTGATGCTCGCGGCGACCGAGCGCGGTCTGGTGAGCGTGGTCTTCCACGCCGACGAGACGGTCCGGGAGACCGCGATCGCCCGGCTGGCGGGGCAGCTCGGCGCGGAGCCGGTGGAGAGCGCGTCGGGGCGGCTCGCCGAGCCGATACGGGAGCTCGCGGAGTACTTCGAGGGTGACCGGCGCGCGTTCGACCTGGCCCTGGACTGGACGCTGACGACGGGTTTCAACCGCCAGGTGCTGCGCGAGCTGGCCGAGGGTGTGCCGTTCGGGACGGTCGTCGGGTACGGGGATCTGGCGCAGCGGGTCGGGCAGCCGGGCGCCGCCCAGGCCGTCGGCGCGGCGATGGGCGCCAATCCGCTGCCGGTGGTGGTGCCGTGCCACCGGGTGGTGGAGAGCGACGGCGGGATCGGCGGCTTCGGGGGCGGACTGGAGACGAAGCGGACGCTGCTGGCCCTGGAGGGAGTCCTTCCGCCTCTTCTGAGCCGCGGCGACCGCGGCTCGCACGGGCGCCGTTCTCAGGGACGGGGCCGGCTGGCACACTCTCGTCAGTGACCAACGCCCCCGATGCCCCTGACGCCGCTCGTCCGGCGGAGATATCCACCCCCGTCGCGGCACCCGTGCCGCCGGCACTCCGGCGACGGATCCAGGCCGTGCTGATCGCCACGCAGATCCTCGGCGGGCTCGGTATCGCCACCGGCATCGCCCTGGCCGCCGTCCTGGCCAAGGAGGTGAGCGGCACGGAGGCCCTGTCGGGCCTCGCCTCGACGGCCACGGTGGCCGGCCCCGCGCTGCTCGCCATGCCGCTGGCCGCGCTGATGGGTGCGCGCGGGCGGCGCCCCGGGCTCGTCCTGGCGTATCTCATCGGGGCACTGGGCGCCGGCGTCGCCGTCCTCGGGGCGGTCCTGAACAGCTTCCCCCTGCTCCTCGCCGGCCTGGTCGGGTTCGGCGCCGCCTCCTCGGCCAACCTCGCCGCCCGGTTCGCCGCGGCGGACCTGGTCGAACCGCATCACCGGGGCCGGGCCATCTCCACCGTCGTCTGGGCCACGACGATCGGCGCCGTCCTCGGCCCGAACATCGCCGCGCCGGCCGGAGAGAGCGTGGCCGGACTCGGTATCCCGGCGACGGCCGGCCCCTTCGTCTGGGCGGCCGGAGCGTTCCTGATCGCCGCGCTCGTGGTCGCGGCTCTGCTCCGCCCCGACCCGCTGCTCACGGCGCGCGCCCTGGCCGCCCCGGGGGAGGACCAGGGGGCCGAGAGCCGTTCCCTCAGGGCGGGCGTGCGGGCCGTGCGGAAGTCCCCTGGGGCCCGTCTCGCGCTGGTCACCGTGGCCGCCTCGCACACCGCGATGGTCTCGATCATGTCGATGACCCCGGTGGCGCTGAGCCACCACGGCGCCGGCATCCAGCTGATCGGCCTCGTGATCAGCGGGCACATCGCCGGCATGTACGCCTTCTCCCCGGTCATGGGCTGGCTGTCGGACCGCCTCGGCCGGCTCTCGGTCATCGGCCTCGCGGTCGGGCTCCTCTCCCTGGCGGCGCTGCTCGCGGGCACGGCGGGCCCCAGCCACGGGCAGACCGCGGCAGGCCTGTTCGTCCTCGGCCTGGGCTGGTCGGCGGGCCTGGTGTCGGGCTCGGCGCTGCTCACGGACTCGGTTCCGCAGGCCGCGCGGGCGGCCGTGCAGGGCCTGTCGGACTTCATCATGAACACCGCGGCCGGCCTCGGCGGCCTGATGGCCGGGCTGATCGTGGCGCGCGCGGGCTACGGCTGGCTGAACCTGGTGGGCGCGTGCCTGCTGCTGCCGATGGCGGCGCTGGCGGTACGCGGCGTGCTGCGGCGGGGCTGAGGGGGCGTCCGGCGCCGGCCCGCAGCGGGCGCCGCGTCCGACCGGGCTCTCCGCGTCCGACCGGGCTCTTCCGCGTCCGACCGGGCTCTTCCGCGTCCGACCGGGCTCGGCGCCCCCTCACCGCACCGGGGTTCAGAGGCTGATGTGGTACGCCTTGCGCAGCGTCTCGTGGACCGTCCAGGTGGTCCGGTCCCCCTCGCGCAGCACGCACGCGTCACCGGGCCCGATCTCCAGCGTGGCGCCGCCCTCGACGGCGACGGTGGCCCGCCCGCTGACGACGACGAAGAGCTCGTCGGCCTCGGTGTCGGTGACCACTCCGGGGGTGATCTGCCAGATGCCGCGCACCTGCTTGCCGTCGGCGGACTCCCAGAGGACCTTGCCGGTCACCTCGGGTGTTCCCGAGACGATCTGGGCGGGGTCGAGCGGCTCGGGCTCGAGCTCCGCGTCGGGGATGTGGACGGCGAACGAGGGCTGGTCATGTGTCGTCATGGCCGGTGACTGTAGCGGGGGCTCCGGGCGGCCTCGCCGTCAGGACCGGCTGGAACGATTCCCTCCGCTTCGCCCCTGACCAGCCCACTTCACCGGATCGGCAGACCGCGACGAAATCCGAGGTGCGGCCTGACGCACCGCCGCGCGGACCGGGCCGACGCTCCGGGCGAGGCCCGGGCGGGGTGTCGCGGTGATCCCGGCGCGATCGGGTGAAGACTTCGCCGCGCCGGCCGGGCGGGAGCCGGTGGCGACCCACCGATTCCGTAGGAGTGGTGGAGGCGGCCAATCGGCGTACATCCGGTCGTAGTCGGACCCTCGGACGTCGTACAAGTGGCAGATGAACACTTCGGCTCCCCCGGGGGCGGAACCGCTCATACGCGCACACCGCCGAGGCCTGTGTCCCGGCGCCGCGGTGCTGGAGAACAGAGCCGGCGGGACCGTCGGTGGACCGATGTTCCCGCAGGTCGCCGCAGGCGCCTTTGGTGCGCCCAATGTCGGTCGGACGGAATCCTCCGAACCCCCTGTCCAGTCTGGCGTGTGCGCGTCAAAATCCCACCGTGACCTCCTCCCCCACCTCCGACAGGAGAGTGCGATGCCCGCGTCGTCGTTCACCCCTCGCAAGGCCCCCCGCACCGCCACCGTCCTGACCGCCGCCGCGCTGCTCGCGGTCCTCGCGGCCGCGCCCCCGGCGCAAGCCGCGTCCGAGCCCTCGGCCCGTGAACCGATAGCCCCCGGCGCCTCCTACAAGGCGGCGTACGACACCCTCGGGCCGCAGCGCCTGACCCCGGCCCAGCAGAGAATGAGCGACGCCAAGCAGGCGGAGGCGTCCAGGGCGCTCGACGGGATCCGCACCCAGAGCGCGCTCGTCGGCTACAAGCTCTCCGGTGGCGTCCACCAGTCCCAGAAGACCTCGTACTGGTGCGGTCCGGCCACCCTCGTGATCGCCCAGTCCGCCGCCGACGAGGTCGCCGGCCGTTCCCAGCAGGACGCGGCGAACCTCCTGCGGACCACCACCGGCGGCACCGCCTGGTACGGCGTCAACATCAACGTGCCGAGCCCCACCGGCTACCCCATGGCCGACGCGCTGAACCACCGCCTCCCCGGGGCCGGTTACGTCCCCCGTGCGCTCCCCTACACGCCGTCCGCCACCGACAAGGCGAACTTCCGGCAGCACATCACCCACAACACCGACAACGACTACGCGATAGCGGGCAACGCCTGGGAGGTACCGGGCGGCCCCCACCTCGTCGGCCACCCCAACGTGGAGATATTCCACTGGGTCGCGATCGACGGGTACAACGCGGACACCGCCGCCGGGCAGGTCAACTACCTCGACCCGGTGGGCGGGGTGAGCACGAGCGTGATCTCGTGGGCGGGCTCCGTACCCAAGTCGGCGCACATCTCGTCCGACACCATCACGACCATCATGGGCGGCCGTGGGTACGTCTGGTAGGTCCTGCTCCCCGGTCGGCGCACGGGCGGCGCTGACCCTGCTGCTGGCGGGCACCCTCCTCGCGGGGTGCTCGTCGACGCGGCACGGCGGCCCGGAACCGGCGCCCCGCGAGTCGTCCGCCCCCGCGCCCAGGCCGACCGCGCTCGCCGCCGCGTGCGAGGTGGAGCTGCCCGCGGCCTGGCGCTCCGTGCTCTCCGCGGGCGAGCTGCGGGCACCGGCGGGCGAGCGGGCGACGCTGACCGACACCGGCCCCGGCTGGACGGCCGTCCAGCTCAGCGGCGCCGACCGCAGACGGGCGGCGCTGGTGGGCGGCGGCGGCCCGCCGCGCACCCTGCTGGCGCTCGCCGACCCGGTCGAGCACCAGCTGCTCGCGGCCGACTTCGACGGCCGCCGGTGGGCCGCGTTCGCCGTCCTGGAGGGACGGACGCTGGACAGCCCGTGGAGTCTGTACGTGTGGGACGCCGAGACGGGCTCGTCGCGGCGGCTCGCCCGGGCCGACCGGCCGGGCCCGCTTCCCCAGCCCGTCGTCCGCGACGGCACCGTCCACTGGGCGCAGGGGGTGGGCGACGGCGAGGCCACGGTGTTCGCGGCCAACGCCGCGGGCGGCGCACCCCGCGCCCTGCACACGGGCGTCGTCGACGCCCCCTTCGCGGTGGGCGGACTGCTTGTCTGGCGCGAGTCCACGGGATCCGGCACCCGGCTGGCCGCCGTCTCGCTCAGGGACGGGAGGCCCGCCGAGCTCCCGGGCCCCCTGGCCGCGCTCCGGGACGTCCGCTCGGTCGTCGCCGACGGCGGAGGGAACGGAGCGAACGGAGGGAACGGAGGCAGCGGGTCCGGTGGCGGCACCTGGGCCTGGGTGGCGGGCGAGGCCGAGCCGCGCCTGATGGTGTGGCGGGAGGGGGACGCGCGGCCCACGGCGGTCGTCACCACGTCCCCGGCCGTCGACGGCATGGACCAGCTGAGGATCAGCGGCCGCCTGGTCACCTGGCGCACACCGGAGACGTCGTACGCGCTCGACCTCGGCACGGGTTCGTACACGCGGATCACTCCCGCGTACGGCTACGCGCAGGCCAGGGGCGGGGCGCTGGCGGTCGCGTACAGCCGGGGCAACGCGAAGTCCGAAGGCTCCCGGGCGGTGATCCAGGTGGTCGACGCGGCGCGGCTGCCCGCCCTGCCTCGGTGTGGCTGAACCGTGTGGCCGAACCTCGCCACCCAGGTTTGAGTGGTGCGTGAGTGCGCCAGAAATGGGACATGTCCACACAGGTGTACGAAGAGGTGCGGGAGGCGCTCCACGAGGGCCGGCCCGTCGTCGCGCTGGAGTCCACGATCATCGCCCACGGTCTGCCGCGCCCGCGCAATCTGGCCGTGGCCGGCGAGCTGGAGGCTCTGGTGCGGGCGGGGGACGCCGTGCCGGCGACGATCGCGGTGATCGACGGGGTGGCTCATGTCGGCCTCGACGAACACGGGTTGGCCAGAATCGCCGAGGATCCGGCGGTGCGGAAGCTGGGCCACCGGGACCTGGCACCGGCGCTCGCGACCGGGGCGACGGGGGCGACGACGGTCTCCGCGACGGCGTGGCTGGCGGACGCGGCCGGCATCCGGGTCTTCGCGACGGGCGGGCTCGGCGGCGTGCACCGGGAGTGGACCGAGACGCAGGACGAGTCGGCGGACCTGCGGCTGCTCTCCCGGGTCGGGGTCACGGTGGTGTGCGCGGGGGTCAAGTCGATCCTCGACGTCCCCGCGACGCTCCAGCGGCTGGAGACCCTGGGCGTGACGGTGGTGGGGTACGGGACCGAGCACTTCCCGGGGTTCTATCTGGCCTCCTCGGGTGAGCCGGTCGACTGGACGCTGCGCACGCCCGAGGAGGTGGCGGGGGTGATACGGGCCCAGGACGCGCTGGGCGGGCCCCGTGGGGCGATGATCGTCGCCAATCCGGTGCCGGTGGCGGAGCAGTTGGACCCGCAGCTGCACGACCGGGTTCTCGCCCAGGGCCTCGCGGCGGTGAAGGAGAAGCGGATCACGGGCCAGGCAGTGACGCCGTTCCTGCTGGAGTATCTGATGGTGCACACGGACGGGGCGTCCCTGGAGGCGAACCTCGCGGCGGTGCGCGGGAACGTGGCCCTCGGGGCACGGATCGCCGCCGCGTACGCCGGCGGCGGCGCATGAGCGGTCTGCTGGTCGTGGGCGACGTGGTCACCGACATCGTCGCCCGGCACAGGACACCGCTGGCGCCGGCGACCGACACGGCCGCCGCGATCCGGCGGCTGCCAGGTGGGGCCGGGGCCAACGTGGCCTGCTGGGCGGCGCGTTCGGGCGGAGCGCCGGTGGCCCTGCTCGGCCGGGTCGGCACGGACGAGGCGGGGTGGCACGACAGGGCGCTCCGCCGGGCGGGCGTGCGGCCGATGCTCGTGCCGGACGGCGAGGTCGGCACGGCGACGGTGATCTCCCTGGTCGACGCGGCCGCGGAGCGGACGTTCCTGACGGACAGCGGAGCGGCGCTGCGCCTCTCCCCCGCCGACTGGTCCGACGCGTTCCTCCACGGGGCGGCTCGCCTCCATCTTTCGGGGTACCTCTTCTTCGCCGAACCGAGCCGTGCGGCCGCCCTGCGGGCGATGCGCGGCGCCCGGGAGGCGGGGATCCCTGTGAGCGTGGACCCGGCGTCCGTGGGGTTCCTGAAGCAGTGGGGCGTGGAGCGGTTCCTGGCGGCCGCTCAAGGGGTGCAGGCCCTGTTCCCGAACGTCGACGAGGCCCGGCTGCTCACGGGGTGCGCCGGGCCGGAGGAGGCGGCCGTGGCACTGAGCCGGGCGTTCCCGCTGGTCGCGGTCACCCTGGGCGCCGGGGGTGCTCTGGTCGCCGAGTCCGGCGCGGTCACGGGCCGTGTCGCCGCTCCGGAGGTGTCGCCGGTGGACTCCACGGGCGCGGGTGACGCGTTCACGGGGGCGTTCCTGGCGGCCCGGCTCTCGGGCGCGGACGCGAGAGAGGCGGCGGAAGCGGGCTGCCTGGCCGGAGCGGAGGCGGTGACCGTGGTGGGCGGGCGGCCGCCGACGGCGCACCCCTAGAGGATGCCCGGCGTGGGCGGGCGGCCGCCGACGGCGGACACTCCCTGGGGGTCCCGGGGATCGGGGAGGCCGGCTCTGGCCCCCGGGGCACCGGTCAGGCCAGGTCCTGGCCGGGGAGTCCCGTCCAGGCCGGATGGCGCGGGTCGTCGGCGCGGACGACCACGTCGGCCGCGTCGGACGGCCCGACCTCGTTCTCGTACCGCTCGAAGGCGGGCAGGGTCCAGGGCTCCCCGCTGCGGCGGGCGAGTGCTCCGGGCGAGAGGCGCAGATGGACGGTGGTGTCGAAGGGGAACCAGTGCCCGAGGAGGAAGGGCCCGTGCACCACGAGCACTCCACCGGGCGGCAGTTCCACGTAGGTGCTGCGCGTGGCGCGGTCGGTGACCGGGTCCCACAGGTCGGGCAGGACGCGCCCCGTGCCGCCCGCCTCCAGGGGGCCGAACACCTCGCGCCACAGCGCGCCGGTGTCGAACCACTCGCCGTAGTACGAGTCGGGGTCCTGCTTACCGTGCTCGTACCGGAGGGAGGCGGGCCGCAGGAACCCTCCGGTGCCGACGACGAGCACGGACCGGCCGCGCAGCCGCAGCGCCTGCGCGATCCGCTCCGCGGTCTCGCCGGTCGGCGCCGCGGGCGCGCCGTCGATGGCGAGTTTGAGCCAGGCGCTCCCGTCACCGGGGGTGGCGTCGTCGACATGCGCGGCCAGGGTCTCGGAGAGCCGCTCCCAGGTGATCGCTTCGAATCGCACGGACGTGACCCTGCCACACGCGTACGGCGGTTCGCCGCAGGGGCGTCAGTCCTGCGCGCACTCCGGCGCGGGCTCGTCGACGGAGAGCGGGGCGCCTTCGGGCAGTACGTAGGTGACGTAGAGGACGACGGGTTCGGCGCCGAGGTTGCGTCCGATGTGCACGTGCCTGCGGCCCGCCGGTTCGATGAAGGCCTCGCCCGCGGGAGTGGTCTCGACCGAGCAGTCGTCGAGGGTGCGGGTCAGGGTGCCGGACTGGACGACGGCGATGAGCTGGCCGGGGTGGTGGTGCCAGCCGGTGGAGCCGCCCGGCGCGATGGTGACGGTGCGGACGGTGACGTCGGTGTCGCCCTTGGGCGGCTTGATCTTCAGCCTGCCGTCGGAGGTGCCCTTGGCCAGCACGGTGCCGCTCACCCCGGTGCCCGGTGTGGCGAGCGCGGCGGACGGGACGACCGCCACACCGGCGACCGTGCCGGCGACCACCAGGCTCTTGCGCAGCCGCGCCCCGAATATGCCCGTTCTCATGGCTACCCCTCCAACTCACCGATGCGGTCGCGTTGTTCACGACAGCGGAAACCGGCCATACGGTAACCCGGCGGAGGGGGCCCGGGCGGCCGAACGATCTCAGCCGGTCGGTACGGTCTGATCCAGCCGCGCCCGTCCCGCCGCGACCGCGTCCGCGAGGCTCAGCTCCCCGCTCGCCAGGGCCCGGCAGGTCGCGGTGTCCGTCCGCAGATGCGCGTCCGGGCTCTCGGCGGGCCCGTCCGCGTAGGAGACACCTCCGTCCCCCTCGATCCGTACATGGAACACGCCCTCGTCCAGGGTCACTTGCACGACCCCTGTCACCACGCCCTCCATGGCTCGGAGCAGCGGGATCGCGAACCAGTGGGCACGTACGGCGTCGGTCGGGCGGGGTGCGTCCAGGTCCTGCGCGCCCCACTCCGCCAGGGCACGCAGGACCGGAAGCAGTCCACGTCCGCGCGGGGTGAGTTCGTACACGTACGCCGATACGGGTGGCGGCAGGCGGCGGCGCGTGACGAGTCCGGTGCTCTCCATGTCCTTGAGGCGCCCGGCCAGCATGTCCGTGCTGACGCCCGGGAGATCGGCGTGGAGATCGGTGTAGCGGCGCGGCCCGGCGAGGAGTTCGCGGACGATCAGCAGCGTCCAGCGGTCGCCGACGGCGTCGAGGGCGCGCGCGGAGGCGCAGTACTGGTCGTAGCTCCGGCGGCGCGGCTGTCGTGGCTGACGTGGCATGCGACGCAGTCTAGACAAGTCGTTGGACTTTCCAAGCTCGAACTTGGTAAAACCAAGCATCCATACTTCTGGGGAGGTCGTCGCATGGAGTTCCGGCAGTCGAGCAAGCTGAGCGAGGTCTGCTACGAGATTCGCGGCCCGGTCATCGAGCACGCCAACGCCCTGGAGGAGGCGGGCCACAGCGTCCTGCGCCTCAACACGGGCAACCCCGCGCTCTTCGGCTTCGAGGCGCCCGAGGAGATCGTCCAGGACATGATCCGGATGCTCCCGAAGGCCCACGGCTACACGGACTCCCGAGGCATCCTCTCCGCCCGGCGCGCCGTCGCCCAGCGCTACCAGGCCATGGGCCTGCCCGAGGTCGACGTCGACGACGTCTTCCTCGGCAACGGCGTCTCCGAACTGGTCTCCATGGCGGTCCAGGCGCTGCTCGAGGATGGCGACGAGGTGCTGATCCCCGCCCCCGACTTCCCCCTGTGGACGGCGGTGACCACCCTCGCGGGCGGGAAGGCCGTGCACTACCTCTGCGACGAGTCGGCCGACTGGTACCCGGACCTCGACGACATGGCGGCGAAGATCACCGACCGTACCCGGGCCGTCGTGATCATCAACCCGAACAACCCCACGGGCGCCGTCTATCCCCGGGAGATCGTCGAGGGCATCCTCGACCTCGCCCGCCGCCACGGGCTGATGGTCTTCGCCGACGAGATCTACGACCAGATCGTCTACGACGAGGCCGTGCACCACCCGGCCGCCTCCCTCGCCCCCGACCTCGTCGTGCTCACCTTCGGCGGGCTCTCCAAGACCTACCGCGTGGCGGGGTTCCGCTCCGGCTGGCTGGTCGTCAGCGGCCCGCAGCAGCACGCGAAGAGCTATCTGGAGGGGCTGACCATGCTCGCCTCCATGCGGCTGTGCCCGAACGCCCCCGCCCAGTACGCCATCCAGGCGGCGCTCGGCGGCCGGCAGTCGATCCACGAGCTGACCGCCCCGGGCGGCAGGCTCCACGAGCAGCGCGACAAGGCCTGGGAGAAGCTCAACGAGATCCCCGGCGTCTCCTGCGTGAAGCCGAAGGGCGCGCTCTACGCCTTCCCCCGCCTCGACCCGAAGGTGCACAGGATCCACGACGACGAGAAGTTCGTCCTCGACCTGCTGCTGCGGGAGAAGATCCAGGTGGTCCAGGGCACCGGCTTCAACTGGCCACGGCCGGACCACTTCCGCATTCTGACCCTCCCGTACGCCGACGACCTGGACGCGGCGATCAGCCGCATCGGACGCTTCCTGAGCGGCTACCGGCAGTAGGGCCGCCCTACCCCTACGCTGGCCGTGACGTGGGCCTCCACGGACGGATGGGAGTTGAGGCCGTGGAGTTCGGGAAGTCGTCACCCACGCCGGAGCGACGGTCCCTGGCGCCGCTCCTGGCCGTGTGCGCCGGGTACTTCATGGTGATCCTGGACGTGACGATCCTCAACGTCGCCGTACCGGTGATCGGCCGGGAGCTGTCGGCCTCGCTCACCGGGATCCAGTGGATCACCGACGGGTACACCCTGGTCTTCGCCGGGTTCCTGCTGACCGGCGGCGCGCTGGGCGACCGTCTCGGCAACCGCCGGATCTTCTGCGCGGGCGTCGTCGTCTTCGTCGCGTCCTCGGCCGCCTGCGCTCTCGCGCCCAACGCTCCCTTCCTCGTGACGGCCCGGCTGGTGGAGGGGCTCGGCGCGGCGCTGATCGTGCCCGGCTCCCTCGCCCTGCTCCAGCAGGCCTACCCGGCGCCGGCCGCCCGGTCGCGGGCGTTCGGACTCTGGGGCTCGATGGCCGGCATCGCCGCCTCCGCCGGGCCGCTCCTGGGCGGCCTGCTCGTCTCCACCGTGGGCTGGCGCTGGGTGTTCCTCATCAACCTGCCCGTCGGCGCGGCCTGTCTGCTGCTGACCCTGCGCCATGTGGAGCGCTCGCCGCGGCGCGCCACCCGGGCTCTGGACTGGCCGGCCCAGGTCGCGGTCGTCGCGGGGGTGGCGCTGCTGACGGGGGCGCTGAACGAGGCCGGCAGGCGTGGCTGGTCCGACCCGGTCGTCCTCGGCGGACTGGCCCTGGCCGTCCTCGCCGCGGTGGCGTTCACGGTACGCGAGCGGCTGGCCCGGTCCCCCGCCCTGCCCCTGGACCTGCTCCGGTCCCGCGCCATGGGGGGCGGAGCCGTCATCGGGCTGCTGTTCAACTTCGGCTTCTACGGCATGGTGTTCACCGCCAGCCTGGAGTTCCAGCAGCGTCGCGGCTACGGCGCCCTCGAAACGGGTCTCGCGCTCTTCCCGGCCGTGGCGATGACCATGTTCGCGTCCGTCCTGTCCGGACGGCTGGCCCGCCGCACCGGCGACCGTCCGCTCGTGGTCTCCGGCATGCTGCTGGCCGCCCTGGGGCTGGCCGGCTGGGCCGCGGCCGGCGCCGACCCCGCGTACGCCCTGCTGGTGGCCCCGATGATGGCCGCGGGGTTCGGTACCTCCTTCGCCCTCACGGGTTCGACCGCCACCGTGATGGGCGCCGCTCCACCGGCGTACTCGGGGACCGCGTCCGCGCTCTTCAACACCACGCGGCAGATCGGCAGCGCCACCGGTGTCGCGCTCGGCGGCAGCCTGCTCGTCACGGCCGGGGGCGGCGTGGGGGTGCGTGTCAGCATGGCCGTCGGCGCGCTCGCGTATCTGACCGCCGCCGTGCTCGCCCGGCTCTGCGTACCGGCGAAGTCCCGAACGCCGTAGGGCGTCAGGGCTCCGGAAAAGGAGCGGGTCCGAGGGCGTAGCCTGCCCCCGGACCCTGTTCGATGCCGCTCACATCACACGCCGGCACACTTGAGGACCCGGGTCAGTCGTCATTGCGTCGCGTCCTGCCGTTGGACCACCGCCGATCGAGCTCGGCGGACCAGATTCGAACTGGCATTTCGACGCACCAGGGCCCGGGCCCGGTCGATCCGGCGATGAGCGGCGCATGCTGAGTCTGGAGCAATAGTCTGAGATTGACGCGGTCTGCCTCTGCCTGGTTGGGCCACCCCGGCAGGAGAGTGCCGGGAGGAGGACTCGAACCTCCACTGGAACCGCGGATTCACGACAAGCCTCAGTTTCAGCTTTGCGCTCCTCGCGCACCCCGGCCGTCACTGCGGCCGGGGAGTTCATGGGTGTCCCCGCTACCCGAAGAGGTAGCCGAAGACGGCGTCGCCGACCCGCTGGTCGGTGACCTCGGCGCTGTTCGCCTCCTCACGCGCGAACTTCACGGCCTGCTGGAGCTTCTCCACCCGCTCCAGAAGCTCGTTCACCCGCCGGGCCGGCAGGGCGCCGGAGAACTTGACGGTGGTCCAGTAGCCGACCGGCACGTCCTCGTAGTACACCTCGACCTGCGCCGGGTGCTTGTCCGTCGCCTCCGCCTTGACGTGGTTGCGCGGCACCTTCTTCGTCCGGACCGTCCGCACGACCTCGGTCTTCCACGCGTCGGTCGACGGGTCCTGCGTCCACGACTCGGCCGCGTCGAGGACCGGCAGTTTGCGCACGAAGGTGTTGATGTCCGTCAGCTGCTTCTCCAGGAAGAGGAGGTACGCGACGGGCACCCGGCCCACCAGGACGCGCCCGTCGACCGTGATGTCGGCGCGCGCCTCGCAGTTGGCCCAGTCCTTGGTGGCGGTCACATCGAACAGCCTCGTCAGCGCCCTTGCGGTGTCGCGCAGTACGTCCTCGGCCTTCACCTGCACCAGAGTGGACTCGGGCGGAAGCTGCTCGCCCTCCTCGTCCTTCGGCTGGTACGTACGGGAGATGCCCGCGAGCAGGGCGGGCTTCTGCAGCCCGTGGTGCGCCGACGTGAGGTCCTGCTGCGCCCTGGACTTGACGCCCTTCTCCACTGCGATGATCTGATTGAGTTTCGTTGCCACGCGACGGACCCTAGCCGGGACCGGGGCGGTGAATCGAACGATTATCGCGGCCACTTGAGCATGCGGAGGAGTGACCGGGGCATGGAGACGGCACTGATCGCCGTGGCGGGGACCCTGCTGGGTGTGATCGCCACGCACTGGTTCGAGAGCCGGGCCGCCGAGCGCACGGCGGCGCTGGCCCGCGACGAGCAGCTGCGGCAGGAGCGGATCGCGGCGTACAGCGCCTTCGCGGGAGCGGTCGTCGACTACCGGCGCAGCCAGAACGACCGCTGGTTCCGCGCCGAGGAGGACCCCGACTCCGACCGGGCGGAGGAGTCGCGCTACGCCTCGTACCGTCAGCGCACGGCCACCCGACAGGCGCTCTTCCGCGTGCAGTTGGTCTGCGAGGACGCGGAGACCCGCCGACTGGCCGAGCAGGCCTTCGAGACGACCAACTGCATGCACGAGGCGACCGGCGAGGAGGACCGCGCCCACCGTTCACGGCAGGCGAAGGGGACGCTCGACCGGTTCATCGCCGCCGCCGCTCCCGGCGTGCGCTGAGAGGAGGACGTCGTGGACCTGGTCGCACCCGTCGTCGTCGAACCGCTCAAACGGCGCCGCTGCTCGGAGTGCCGTCAAGGGCCCCTCGAGCGGATGATCGTCGAGTTCAACGCGCCCGTCTGCCTCGACTGCGCCGACCTGGGCCATCTGGTGTTCCTGCGCCGGGGAGACACCGCCCTGACCCGCCGGGCGCGGGAGGGAAGCGCGCTGTGGGCGGTCGTCGTCCGGCACAACCGGCGCCGCACCCGGTACGAGCGTCAGGGCCTCCTCGTCGAGGAGGCCGCGCTCGCCCGGGCGGAGGCTGCCTGCCTGGCGGACGCCGAGGCGCGGGCGAGGCGCCGGGTCCGGGACGCGGCGCGGCGCGCGGAGCGGGACTCGGAGGTCACGGCGGCGCTGGAGGCCGAGATCCTGCGGCTCTTCCCGCACTGCCCGCTGGCCCGGGCCGCGGAGATCGCGGCCCACGCCTCCCACAAGGGCAGCGGCCGGGTGGGACGTACGGCGGCGGGGCGGGCGCTCGACCGGGGCGCGGTCACGGCTGCGGTGCGGGCCGCCGTACGGCATGTCGACACCGAGTACGACTCGCTGCTCATGCGCGGTGTTCCCCGGCACCAGGCCCGGACGAGGGTGGCACCCGCCATCGAGACGGTGCTCCGGGCCTGGCGCCCCGGGTGAGGACGGGGAGGTACCGCGCGGAGGGCCTCAGACCTGTGCGCCCATGCCGCGCGCCCGGCGGTACAGGAGTGCGCCGCCGAGCAGCAGGGCCGCGCCGGCCGGGGCCGCGTAGCCGACGAGCTCCGAACCCGTGCTGGCGAGCGCGACCGAGCTGGTCTGCGGGCGCGGCGCCGGGGCGGGCTCCTCGGTCTCCGTCTCGGGGATCGGGGGGATGTTCCGCGGCGGCGTGGGCTTGGGCTCCTCCCCCGGCTCCTCCGGCTGGGACGGGCCGTTGACCGAGGTGTTGCCGAACGCCGGGTTGCCGATGCCCACGACGTTGACGGAGTTGCCGCTCACGTTGACCGGGAGGTCGACGGGCAGCTGGAGTCCGTTGCCGGAGAGCACGCCGGGCGAGCCGTGGGCGTGGCCCTCGGCGGTGGCCCCGCCCCCGTTCGACGAACCGCCGTGGGACGAACCGGCGTGGGAGCCGCCGTGCTGGGAGCCGCCGCCGTGCTGGCCGCCCGCGTGCCGGCCGCCGCTGCGCGGGGTGCCGGGCAGGTCCTTGTGGGCCCTGCCCGGGCCGTCGGCGTCCGAGCCGTAGCCGCCGGACGCGCTCGTGTTGGCACAGCGGTTGCCGAACGCCGGGTTGAGGAGTCCGACGACGTTGACGGTGTTTCCGCAGACGTTGACCGGGGCGTGCACCGGCAACTGCACGGTGTTGCCGGAGCCGACGCCCGGCGAACCGACAGCGGCGCCCTGTGCACCGGCGTCGGCGTGCGCGGCGCCCGCCGAGAGCGCGAGCGCGCCACCCGTGACCATCAGTGTGGCCAGACCACTTCGGCGAATGTGCCTCATGGCTTCCTGCCTTCCGGAGGTGTTCACGGGCGTCCGCCCGTACCGCAATTAACGCGATTCGGGCGAGGCCGGATCAGGCCGTCGGCGGGTTTCACTCCATCGAGTGGGAATGGCTTCGAACGGACAGGGCAGGGTCAGACGGTTCGGGCCCTGCGCCGGCGGTCAGTGGCCCAGCAGATCGGTGAGCGCGCCGACCGGGTCGGCGTCGGGTGTGCCGCGGGGCCACCAGTCCTCACGGTCGGCGTCGGACTCGTAGCCGTACCAGAGTCCGTCGCGGCCGAGACGGAGCTGCAGGGAGCGGGTCGACAACCGGTTGCGCCAGGGGCGGAAGGCCGGGAAGTCGGCGGCGAGCAACGCCGGTCGGGCCCGGTCGAAGGGCCCCGCGGGCGGGTCCCAGGGCTCTTCGAGGACGGTGAGTCCGGCGGCTCCGCCCTGCCGCCAGGCCGCGACGGCGCGGGCGAGATCGGTGGGTGTGCGGTCCAGGGCGTACGCGAGGTCGCGGTAGAGCGCGCGGGTGGAGGCGGTGAGTCCGGAGCCCGGGTGGGCGGCGGCCAGCCGCACGGCGTCCTGCCAGGGGGTGAGCGCGGCGACGGGATCGTGCCCGGTGGTCAGGAAGGCGTGGGCCCGGGCCGCGGCCTCCGTGGCGAGCAGGTCCAGGGCGAGGGGATCGGGCGCGTGGGGGTCCGGCGGGTAGACGGGGGGACGGCCGGGCCGCGCGGGCGCGGGCAGGGGCGGAGGCAGCGACGGCAGGGCGCGGCCGGGGTCGGGGGCGAGCGCGGCGCGAGCCGGGACCGTCGCCATCGGCGGCGCCGCCGCCGTCTTCTCCGCGGCGGAGCGGGCCGCGTTGCGCCGGGTGAGGGCGGCGAGGATCTCCTGCTCACCACGGCCCCTCATCAGGAAGAGGACGAACGGGTCCTCGTCGAGGAGCCGCGCCGACTGGTAGCAGAGGGCTGCCGCGTGCTTGCACGGGAACCCGTCGTCCGGGCAGGAGCAGTCGGGAACGAGGTCTCCGGGCGCCGGCAGCAGACCGGTGACGGCCTCCAGTGCGTGCGGGACGTCCTTGTCGAGCAGGGCGGCGATGTGGTCGGGCCGCGCGGCGACCTCGTCGAGGAACTGCTCCCAGCCGTCGTCGCCGAGGGTCCTCAGCCGGATCTCGGTGCGGTACGGACGGGGGCGCGTGCCGTGGACGTAGGCGATGACCCGGCCGGGGGTGACCGTGATGGCGTCGACGTGCCCGCGCCCCGCGTACGCCTTGCCGCGCGCCAGCCGTGCCGGGTCGAGGGCCGTGTCCTCCAGGGCCTCCACCCAGGCGTTGCCCCACCAGGTGGCGGCGAAGCGGCCGTCCGGCGCCTCGCGCGGGGCGAGGGCGGGGAAGGTACGGCGCAGGTCGTCGTGGCGCGGGCCGGCGAACCTCCCGGCGGCGGGCCGGCGGGCGGGGCGCGGCGAGGAGCCGGAGGGGCCGTTCACGCCGGCCTCCTCAGGGACACCAGGTCCGCCAGCTCGCGGTCGGTCAGCTCGGTCAGCGCGGCCTCTCCGGAGCCGAGAACGGCGTCGGCGAGGGCGCGCTTGGCGCGCAGCATCTCGGCGATGGAGTCCTCCACCGTGCCCTCGGCGATCAGCCGGTGGACCTGGACGGGCTGGGTCTGTCCGATCCGGTAGGCCCGGTCGGTGGCCTGCTCCTCGACGGCCGGGTTCCACCAGCGGTCGAAGTGGACGACATGGCCGGCGCGGGTCAGGTTGAGCCCGGTGCCCGCCGCCTTCAGCGACAGCAGGAAGACGGGCACGTCGCCGGACTGGAAGCGGTCGACCATCCGCTCGCGCTCGGCCACCGGCGTTCCTCCGTGGAGCAGTTGGGCCGGGATCGCCCGAGCCGCCAGATGGTCGGCGAGCAGCCGGGCCATGGAGACGTACTGGGTGAAGACGAGCACCGAGCCGCCTTCGGCCAGGATCGTGTCGAGGAGTTCGTCGAGCAGGGCGAGCTTGCCCGAGCGGCCGGCGAGCCGGGCCGTGCCGCCGCCCCTGGCCGTGTGCTCCTTCAGATACTGGGCGGGGTGGTTGCAGATCTGCTTGAGGGAGGTGAGCAGCTTCATCACGAGTCCGCGGCGCGCCATGCCCTCCGCTTCCTCGATCTGGGTCATGGTCTCCCGGACGACCGCCTCGTAGAGCGAGGCCTGCTCGCGGGTGAGGGCCACGGGATGGTCGGACTCGGTCTTGGGCGGCAGCTCGGGGACGATGCCGGGGTCGGACTTGCGGCGGCGCAGCAGGAAGGGCCGGACGAGCCGGGCGAGGCGCTCGACGGCCTCCTGGTTCTCGATCTCCTCGCTGTTCTCGACGGCGCGCGCGTGGCGGGATCGGAAGGCCTTGAGGGGGCCGAGGAGGCCGGGGGTGGTCCAGTCGAGCAGGGACCACAGCTCGGAGAGGTTGTTCTCCACCGGCGTGCCCGTGAGGGCGACACGGGCGGCCGTGGGGATGGTGCGCAGCGCCTTGGCGGTGGCGGAGAAGGGGTTCTTGACGTGCTGCGCCTCGTCGGCGACGACCATCCCCCACTCCTGTCCGGCCAGGTGGGGGGCGCTGGTGCGGAGGGTGCCGTAGGTGGTGAGGACGAAGCCGCCCGTGCCGGATTCCGGGACGAGTCCTTCGAGGGAGCGGTCGGGGCCGTGGAATCGGCGCACGGGGACACCGGGGGCGAAGCGCTGGATCTCGCGCTGCCAGTTGCCCAGCAGGGAGGCGGGGCAGACGACGAGGGTGGGCGCGCGGCGGGCGCGGCGCAGATGGAGGGCGATGAGCGTGACGGTCTTGCCGAGGCCCATGTCGTCGGCGAGGCAGCCGCCGAGGCCGAGCGAGGTCATCAGGTCGAGCCAGGCCAGTCCGCGCAGCTGGTAGTCGCGCAGGGTGGCGTCCAGTCCGGCGGGCGCCTCGACCTCCTCGGGCCCGGCGACGAGCCGGTCCCGGAGCGTCGCGAGGGCGCCCACGGGCACGGCGCGGACGGTCTCGCCGTCCACCTCGGCCGTACCGCTGAGGGCGACGGCGAGGGCGTCCACGGGCTCCAGGAGGCCCAGTTCGCGCTTGCGGGCCTTGCGGACCAGGTCGGGGTCGACGACCACCCACTGGTCACGCAGCCGCACGATGGGCCGGTAGGACTCCGCGAGCGCGTCCATCTCCCGCTCGGTGAGCGGGTCGCCGTCGAGGGCGAGCTGCCAGTTGAAGCGGAGCAGTTCCTCGCTGTCGAAGAACGCGGTGCCGTCGGTGGCCGAGCCCGGGGCGGCGTCCGGCGGCCGTACGACGGCGGAGGCAGTGAGCGAGCGGGCCAGTTCACGGGGCCAGTGGACGGCCACCCCGGCGTCCGCCAGGCGGGCGGCGGCGGGGCCGAGCAGCTCGTACAGCTCGTCCTCGGTGAGGGCGAGGACGTCGGGGACGTCGCGCTCCAGGAGCCCGCCGAGCGGTGGCCAGACGCGGGCCGCGCGGCGCAGCGCGAGAACGGCGTCGACGCGGGCCCGCGGTCCGAAGAGTTCGTCGCCGTCCCCCTCCCAGAGTGCGGCGGCGTCGATGACGAGGGTGGGGTCGGCGAGGCTGTGGACCTGGAGGAGGGCCGCGGCGGCCCGCCGCTCGTCACCGCCCTCCTCGGCGACGTCGAAGAGTCGGTAACCGCTCAGGTCGAGCCGGAGCGAGACCCGGACGCCGGCGTCCATGCCCGCCGCCGCCTCGGCCGCCCACGCGCGTGCGTGGGGCAGGTGCTGTGCGGGGCGCGCGGCGAACGGCTCACCTGCCGCGTGGGCCGCGGCGGGGGTACGGGGCAGGGTGTCGGCGACCGCGTCGAGGAAGGCCCGCACGAGTGCCTCCGGGTCGGGCAGCTGGAGCGGACTGCGGCCGGGGAACGGCACCGCGTGTGCCTCGGGGGGCATCGCGGCGGCGACGGCCCTCAGATGGGCGACGTCGTCGGCGTCCAGCGGCCCCGCCCGCCAGGCGTCCAGGTCGTCGGCGGTGAGGCCGGGCAGCAGCCGGCCCCGAGCGGAGAGATGCAGGGCGTGCAGGGCGGCGGCGCCCCAGCAGGCGGTCGCAGGGTGGGCGCCCGGACGGTGACGGGCGGCGACCAGGTGCGGCAGGGCCTCGGCGATCCCGAGGACCCTCGCGGGGACGGCGCGGCTGCGGACTCCGGCGCCGTGCCGCCGTACGACGGTGAGCTCGGTGATCTCGGCGGACCCGGGCAGCGTGTCGCCGTCCGGGGCCCAGAAGGCGACCCGCCCCTCCCGGGGCGGCGAGGCCGGCAGGAAGACGGCGGCACAGCTCTGCCAGGTGTGCTGGGTCATGGCTCCGGTCACCTCCCGTTCCGCGACGGATTCCTTCTGGATCTCCGACCTTACGGGTGGGGTCTGACAACGGGCCCTCGCGCCGCTTCGCCCGGGCGGACCAGCACCGGGTGACAGCCCGCCCCGCAGGCGGCAGGGTGACGTGAACAGGGCTTCTGCCGCCTTCGCCCGACAGACGAGGAACCGCCATGTCCGTTCATCGGCGTATCGGCACCGCCGCCGGGGCCGCGCTTCTGATGCTCACCGTCGCGGGCTGCTCCGGTCTCGGCCGCACCGCGGTGGGCACGCTGACGTACGAATCCGCGCGCGAGGCGGTGATCACCGTGACGAGCCCCTCGGTCAACGGCTGCCACCGGCTCGCTCCGTCCGGCGTGACGAGGGTCGAGAACCGCACGCTCCTCGACCTGAAGGTCTATACGAACCGGCAGTGCCAGGGCGACTACATCTACATCGCGACGAACACGAGCGACGTCATCGCGCCGGACACGCTCCCCTGGCGCAGCTACAGCGTCGTCCACTGACCGCGCCGGCACGGGCGCGGCCCGCCGCCGGCGCGTCACGCCCGGCGGCGGATCCGCGCGAGGAGCTCCGTGGTGCGGTCGCGACGGGTCCAGGCGATGACGGCGAGGGGTACGGCGAAGAGGACCGGCGTCAGGGCGTTCTGGCCGTCGAACACGGTCAGCTGGGTGACGAACGCCCCGATCATCAGCCCGATGAGCGCGGTCGCCGCGGCGCCGGCGAGGATCGGGACCAGCAGTGCCACCGCCCCGGCCAGTTCCAGCGCGCCGACCGTGTACATCAGCCAGTCGCCCCAGCCGATCCGGTCGAAGGCCTCGGCGGCCGACCAGTGTCCGACCAGCTTCGGCGCGGCGCTCGGGATCGCGAAGAAGAGCGCGAGGAGGATCTGGAGGACCCGTACGGTGATGTCGGCGCGGCGGCTCAGGCGCCCCTTGCCCGCGGCGGTCCCGGAGGCGGCGGTGACGGGTGCGATGTCGGTGGTCATGAGTGATCCCCCTGCTGTCGGCGGTGCGTTCGCTGTCACAGGGGTAGACGGGCGGGGCACCGGAAAGTCATCGCCGTTCCGGCGCCCGACACGAAGTCTCTCAGCGGGGCACGGTCCGCTCAGCGGGCCACGGGACGAGCCCTGACCCAGGTGCCGTCGTCCGTCAGCACGGCGTCGACCACAAGCCCCGCCTCGCCCAGGTACCGCTCGAACTCCGCCGCGCTCAGGGGCCGCGAGAGGAACCTCTGGGTCCAGCGCAGATCCGGGAAGACGTACTCGGCCAGGACGGAGTCGACGCCGTCCCCGACCGGGTCCGACGACACGATGCGTACCGTGCAGCCGCCCGGGTCCTCGCGCTCGCGCGGCACCTGCCGGTGCCAGCCTTCGCCCTCGCGCTGGATCAGAACGCAGCCGTCGTCGCGGACATGGCGTCTGCAGCTCTCCAGCAGTGCCTGCCGTTCGGCGTGTTCGGCCGTGTGGACCAGGAAGGACGCGAGCATCACCACGTCGAACCGCCGCTCCAGGTGCAGTGATTCGATCGGACTGCGCACCGTCTCCACGCCCGGCACGCGCTCCCTGACCGCTTCCAGCATCTCCGCCGACTCGTCCACCGCCGTCACGGCGAAACCCCGCTCGACCAGAGGCCCCGTCACCCGCCCGGCTCCACAGCCCAGTTCGAGCAGGGAGGCACCGGCCGGCACGGCGGCCTCGATCACCTCGGGCTCACGGCCCACCCCGAGGCGCCGGTACACGTCGACGGCGCAGCCGTCGGGGGTGATGGCTCCGGGCCCCGTCCCGTGGTGTCCCTCCCGCATCCGTCCGCTCATGCCCAGGAGAACGAAGGTCCTCGGGCGCCCGTTCCCAGCGACGCCGCGTCGGCCCGGACATCGCCCGTTCGCGTGACGTTCGCCCTCGAACGCCGGGGGTAGACCCTCAGTAGGAGATGCGACCGTGATGCGTACAGGCAGTGAACCGGCGACCGCGCGCAGTGCTCTGCGGATGCGGTTCTGGCTGAGTCTGTGGGGTCTGCTGTGGGCCGCCTTCGGTACGACGGTCTTCGCGCTGGTGGGCAGCCCCGGGTGGGCGGCGGCCTGCGGGGTGCTGTTCGTCGTGGCCGCCGTCGACATGTCGATGGTGCTGCGCCACATCCGTCAGGGGCCGCACTGGCAGCCGGGGCGGAACATCCCGCCGTACGAGCCCGATCACGGCGGCACGGGCCCGCGCCGCCGCCGCTGACACCGCCCGTCGCCGCGCGACGCCTGCCGAGCGTCAGTCCTCGGCGTCGAAGCGGGCCGCCTGGAGGTACTCCGGCTTGGGGTCGAGCGCGGCCGCGAGGCGGAAGTGGCGGGTGGCCTGGTCGGGTCGGCCGGAGCGCTGGAAGGTGCGTGCGAGCGCGAAGTGCGCGAACGCGTTGTCCGGTTCACGCTCCAGGACCAGCTCGAACTCCAGCTCGGCGGGGCGCAGTTGGGCGGCGGCGAAGAAGGCGCGGGCGCGCAGCAGCCGAGCCGCGGTGTTCTCGGGATGAGCGGCGATCACCGAGTCGAGCAGCTTCACGGCACCGCGGGGGTCCCGCGCTGCCAGCAGCTGCTCGGCGGCGCGGAAGTCGATGACGTGGGTCTCGGGGTTCCTCTCGGCCACGGTGGCATCCTTCCCTGTCTCCGGCGGTTCAACATCGGGCGTGACAGCGGTATTCCGGGCCGGGACCCGATTCCGGCGCGAACGACATCGCCACGGTTCTCACCGCGGCCCGCCGCGGTGGTGACCGCGGGAAATCCGACCGCCGTACCCGCGATACCTACCCCGCCGGGGGCGTGGCCGATCGGCGCGGACCTGTCGGCTTCCTACCGGGTTCCCCCGGCGGCCCGCCGGCTCAGTTCGTCCCAGACCTTGCGCACCTGGGGCTCCAGCGCGCCCAGCGGCCCGTCGTTGTCGACGACCAGGTCCGCGATCGCCCGGCGTTGCTCGCGCGTCGCCTGGGCCGCCATCCGGGCCCGCGCCTCGGTCTCGGCCATCCCTCGCAGCCGTACCAGCCGGTCGAGCTGGGTCTCCGGGGACGCGTCGACGACGACCACCAGGTCGTAGAGCGGCGCGAGGCGGTTCTCGGTGAGCAGGGGTACGTCGTGGACGACGACGTCGTCGGCTCCCGCCGTGCGCTCCAGCTCGGCGGAGCGGGCGCCGACCAGGGGATGGACGATCGCGTTCAGGGTCGCCAGACGGTCGGCGTCGGCGAAGACGATCGAGCCGAGCTTCGGCCGGTCCAGGACGCCCGCGTCGGTCAGGATCTCCGCCCCGAACGCCTCCACGACGGCCGCGAGCCCGGGAGTCCCGGGCTCGACGACCTCGCGAGCGATCTTGTCGGCGTCGATCAGCACGGCCCCGTACGAGACGAGGAGCCGCGACACTTCACTCTTGCCGGCGCCGATACCGCCGGTCAGGCCCACCTTCAGCATGAGCGGCAGCTTAGGACCCGCGGTCCGCCGGTTACGCGTCGCCCTCCCGCTCGGCGAGGAAGCGCTCGAACTCGCGGCCGAGCTCGTCCGCCGACGGCAGGTCGACGGGCTCGGCGACGAGGCTGCCGCGGGTCTCGGCGCCGGCCGCCGCGTCGTACTGGTGCTCAAGGCCCTGGACCAGGGCCGTCAGCTCGTCGTCGCCCTCCCCGATCTGGCGCTCGATCTCGGTCTGTGTGCGTCGGGCCTCGGTGCGCAGCGTGTGGGCGACACCGGGCAGGACGAGGCCGGTGGCGGCCGTGATCGCCTCCAGAGCGGTCAGCGCGGCGTCGGGGTAGGAGGAGCGGGCCACGTAGTGCGGGACGTGGGCGGCCACGCCGAGGGTGTCGTGACCGGATTCGGTGAGCCGGAACTCGACGAGCGCTTCGGCGCTGCCGGGGACCTGGGCCTCGTCGAAGGGGCTCCGGTGGCCGGGCATGAGGTCCGTACGGCTGCCGTGCGGGGTGAGGCCGACGGGGCGGGTGTGCGGGACCCCCATGGGGATGCCGTGGAAGTTCACCGAGAGGCGGACGCCGAGGCGTTCGACGATCTGGCGGACGGCGACGGCGAACCGCTCCCACTCCACGTCCGGTTCGGGGCCGGACAGCAGCAGGAAGGGGGCGCCGGTGGCGTCCTGGACGAGGCGGACCTCGATGGCGGGCGTCTCGTACGACGTCCAGCGGTCGCGCCGGAAGGTGAGCAGCGGCCGGCGTGCGCGGTAGTCCACGAGCCGGTCGTGGTCGAAGCGGGCCACCACCTGGTGCGGCAGCGTGTCCAGCAGGTGGTCGACGATCTGCTCGCCGGTCTCACCCGCGTCGATGTAGCCGTCGAAGTGGTAGAGCATGACCAGCCCGGCCGACTCCTGCGCCAGGGCCATGTCCACGACGGCCAGGCCCTTCTGGTCCCATTCGTACAAATCCTGGGGATCAAGCACGATTACCGCTCCTCCTCGCGTTCCTAGAGAAGAACGCTCCCCGGCGCGGGGGCATTCCCCGTGGCCCGGTTTTCGTGAGCGGAGTGTGCGCGCGCGAGCACGCGCGCGGGACCCGCGCAGGACGCGCGTGGAGCCCTCGGGAAACGACTGAGGCCCGCTCCCCCGGAGGGGAACGGGCCTCGATCGTTGGCTAGCTAGTGCCTAGGGGCAGAGCTGATTCAGCTCTGGCCGCCGGCCAGCTTCTCGCGCAGGGCAGCCAGGGCCTCGTCCGACGCCAGGGCGCCGGAGTTGTCGTCCGACTCCGAGGAGTACGAACCACCGGAGACACCCGCCGGGGCACCGGCCGGAGCGGCGGCGCCACCCTCGGCAGCGGCGGCCTCGTCGGCCTCGCGGGACTTGATGACCTGAGCCTGGTGCTGCTCGAAGCGCTGCTGCGCCTCGGCGTACTGGGTCTCCCAGGCCTCGCGCTGGGTCTCGTAGCCCTCGAGCCAGTCGTTGGTCTCGGGGTCGAAGCCCTCGGGGTAGATGTAGTTGCCCTGGTCGTCGTAGGACGCGGCCATGCCGTACAGGGTCGGGTCGAACTCGACCGACGCCGGGTCGGCACCGAAGGACTCGTTGGCCTGCTTCAGGGACAGCGAGATCCGGCGACGCTCGAGGTCGATGTCGATGACCTTGACGAAGATCTCGTCGTTGACCTGGACGACCTGCTCCGGGATCTCCACGTGGCGCTCGGCCAGCTCGGAGATGTGGACCAGACCCTCGATGCCCTCGTCCACGCGGACGAACGCACCGAACGGAACCAGCTTCGTGACCTTACCCGGGACGACCTGGCCGATCTGGTGGGTACGGGCGAACTGCTGCCACGGGTCCTCCTGGGTCGCCTTCAGCGACAGGGAGACGCGCTCGCGGTCCATGTCCACGTCGAGAACCTCAACGGTGACCTCCTGGCCGACCTCGACAACCTCGGACGGGTGGTCGATGTGCTTCCAGGACAGCTCGGAGACGTGCACGAGACCGTCGACGCCACCCAGGTCCACGAAGGCACCGAAGTTGACGATCGAGGACACGACGCCGGAGCGGACCTGACCCTTCTGGAGGGTCGTGAGGAAGGTCTGGCGAACCTCGGACTGGGTCTGCTCCAGCCAGGCACGGCGGGACAGGACCACGTTGTTGCGGTTCTTGTCCAGCTCGATGATCTTCGCCTCGAGCTCCTTGCCCACGTAGGGCTGGAGGTCGCGGACGCGACGCATCTCGACCAGGGAGGCCGGGAGGAAGCCGCGGAGGCCGATGTCGAGGATGAGACCACCCTTGACGACCTCGATGACGGTACCGGTGACGATGCCGTCCTCTTCCTTGATCTTCTCGATGGTGCCCCAGGCGCGCTCGTACTGGGCACGCTTCTTCGAGAGGATCAGGCGGCCTTCCTTGTCCTCCTTCTGGAGAACCAGGGCCTCGATCTCGTCGCCGACCTTGACGACCTCGTTCGGGTCGACGTCGTGCTTGATCGAGAGCTCGCGGCTCGGGATGACACCTTCGGTCTTGTAACCGATGTCGAGCAGGACCTCGTCCCGGTCGACCTTCACGATGACGCCGTCGACGATGTCGCCGTCGTTGAAGTACTTGATCGTCTCGTCGATCGCGGCGAGGAAGGCTTCCTCGTTACCGATGTCGTTGACCGCAACCTGCGGGGTGGTGGCGGTGGTCTCGGTGCTGCTCGTCATGTGGGAAAGGGCTCCGGTTACGGACAGAAAGTCGTAGGTACTGCTACGCCGAGAGCCCGTATCGCACCGAAGAAGCCGGACAGCCAATGAAGCGCCTTTCCGGATGGACCGGTGGGCGCCTCGAGAACCGAGGGGACATACAACCGTGCGAGCGCGGCCTGCTCCGTCTGAGGCGCGCAGGCCCGCAGCGCAACCTTTAGCATACGGGGGCAGCCGGACAGGGTCAATGCGCGAAGCGCGCACGCGGGGCGGTTCGCCCTATACCCGGCACAACTCAAGTCTCCCCAGGCCATCCTGGCCGGGGCAGCGCAGCGACGCTGTGCGCAAACTACATCGACGGGCGAGATGAACCAAGAGTACGAACAGGAAGACGGGTCCGGGTACGAGCCTGCGGCGACCCGGCGTGACGCGGGGGACGCGGAGAGCAGCCGGGCGAGCCGCGGCTGGTGGGACGGGAACGCCGACGAGTACCAGAGCGAGCACGGGGCGTTCCTCGGGGACGACCGTTTCGTCTGGGGTCCGGAGGGTCTCGACGAGGCCGAGGCGGGGCTGCTCGGACCGGCCGGCTCGTTGAAAGGGCTCGACATCCTGGAGGTCGGCGCGGGGGCGGCGCAGTGCTCGCGCTGGCTCGCGGCTCAGGGGGCGCGACCGGTGGCGCTCGACCTCTCCCACCGGCAGCTCCAGCACGCGCTGCGGATCGGGGACGACGTGCCGCTGGTCGAGGCGGACGCCGGAGCGCTGCCGTTCCGCGACGGTGCCTTCGACCTGGCCTGTTCGGCGTACGGCGCGGTGCCCTTCGTTGCGGACCCGGTGAAGGTGTTCCGCGAGGTGCGCCGGGTGCTGCGGCCGGGCGGCCGGTGGGTCTTCTCGGTGACGCACCCGATCCGCTGGGCCTTCCCCGACGAGCCGGGTCCCGAGGGGCTGTCGGTCGCGGCCTCCTACTTCGACCGCACCCCCTACGTCGAGCAGGACGAGCAGGGGCGGGCCGTGTACGTGGAGCACCACCGGACGATCGGCGACCGGGTGCGGGACGTGGTCGCCGGCGGCTTCCGGCTGGTGGATCTGGTCGAGCCGGAGTGGCCGGAGTGGAACAGCCAGGAGTGGGGCGGCTGGTCGCCGCTGCGGGGGAACCTGATTCCCGGTACGGCGATCTTCGTCTGCGAGCGGGACTGACGCGGACACTCGCCTTCCGTTCCTCATATAGAAGGACAGAGCCTGTGGACAGCGGTGAACGCGTCCCGGGGCGACGTACGAGACTGAGTGCGTGATCCGACACGACGCACTCGACCGTCTCCCCGTCCGCCATGCCGTACCCGAGCTGCTGACCGCGCTCGGCGAGCGCGGCACGGCGGTGCTGCACGCGCCTCCCGGCACCGGCAAGACCACGCTGGTGCCGCTCGCGCTCGCGGGCCTCATGGGGGACGGACCGCGGCGGCGGGTACTGGTGGCCGAACCGCGCCGGATGGCGGTGCGGGCGGCGGCGCGGCGGATGGCGTGGCTGCTGGGTCAGGAGGTCGGCGAGGCCGTCGGCTTCTCGGTCCGCGGTGAGCGGCGGACCGGCCCCGGGACCCGCGTCGAGGTGGTGACCACCGGTGTCCTCCTCCAGCGGCTCCAGCGTGATCCGGAGCTGGCCGGCGTGGACGTGGTGCTGCTCGACGAGTGCCACGAGCGTCACCTGGACGCCGACACGGCGATGGCGTTCCTGGTGGACGTCCGGGCCACGCTGCGGCCCGAGCTCGAGCTGATCGCCGCCTCGGCCACCACCGACGCCGAGGCCTGGGCGGAGCTCCTGACGGTCCTGGACGGCACCGGCCCGGCACCGATCGTCCGGAGCAAGGGCGAGTCACACGGTTACCTCGTGCGGTTCGCCGCACCGCCCGCAGGTGTCCGGCCCTCGCACGGCACCTGGGTGGATCCCGCTCTGCTGCGTCACGTGGCGGCGACGGTCCGGCTGGCGTGCGAACGCCACGAGGGCGACGTCCTCTGCTTCCTTCCCGGCACGGGGGAGATCGCGCGGACGGCGGGGATGCTGGCGGACCTCGACGCCGAGGTGTTCCAGCTGCACGGGCGGGCGCCGGCGGCGGTGCAGGACGCGGTGCTGCGCGGGGCGGAGCCAGGCGGGCGGCGCCGGGTGATCCTGGCGACCTCCGTGGCGGAGTCGAGCCTGACCGTTCCGGGGGTGCGGATCGTCGTGGACTCGGGACTGGCGCGGGAGCCGAGGACGGACCACGCCCGCGGCCTGGGGTCGCTCGCCACGGTCCCGGTGTCGATCGCCGCTGCCACGCAGCGCTCGGGCCGCTCCGGCCGGGAGGCGGCCGGGGTCGTGTACCGCTGCTGGGCGGAGGCGGACGACGGCCGCCGCTCCCGCTTCCCCTCCCCCGAGATCGAGATCGCGGACCTGGCCTCGTTCGCCCTGCGCACGGCCTGCTGGGGCGACCCCACGGCGAAGGGACTCGCACTCCTCGACACACCGCCGGCCGGGGCGATGGCGGCCGCGCGCTCCGTACTGACGGCGATCGGGGCGGTGGACGAGGAGGGGCGCGCGACGGAGCGGGGTGTACGGATGTCCCGGCTCGGGGTGCACCCGCGTCTGGCCAGGGCCCTGATCGACGGAGCGCCCGAGGTCGGTGCGCGGCGGGCGGCCGAGGTGGTCGCGCTGCTCGGCGAGGAGCCGCCCCGGGAGTACGGCGACGACCTGACCGCGGCCTGGCGCGCGGCGCGGCGGGGCACCGACGGGTACGGAGCGCGCTGGAAGGCGGAGGCCCGGCGTCTGGAGCGATCGGCCGCCGAGGCGGGACCTGAGTCTCCGCGGGCCGGAGGTGGCGCCGCGGCGGGCGGCGGGGAGGACGTCGTCGCCGGGCTCGTGACGGCGTACGCCTTTCCCGAGCGGGTGGCCAGGGCTCGGGAGAGCGGCGGGTTCCTGATGGTGTCGGGGACGGGTGCCGAACTCGCCGACGGATCGGGGCTCGGCAGCGCCCCGTGGCTGGCGGTCGCCGTGGCGGACCGGACCGCACGGAGCGCCACGGCCAGGGTGCGGCTGGCCGCCGTGGTGGACGAGGACGTGGCGCGGGCCGCGGCCGGGCATCTGCTCGTCTCCGGCGAGGAGGTCCACTGGGAGGAAGGGGACGTGGTGGCCCGGTCGGTGTCGCGGCTGGGCGCCGTCGAACTGACCGCGCGTCCGCTGAGGGACGGTGCCGACCCCGGGCGCGTACGGGCGGCGCTGCTGGACGGGTTGCGACGCGAGGGGCTCGGGCTGCTGCGGTGGAGCCGGGAGTCCCAGGAGCTGCGACTGCGTCTCGCCTTTCTCCACCGGGTCATGGGAGAGCCCTGGCCGGAGATGGCGGAAGGGGCCCTGCTCGACCGGGCGGACGAGTGGCTGGAGCCGGAGCTCTCCCGGGCCCGGCGGCGGGCGGACCTCGGCCGCATCGACGCGGGGCAGGCGCTGGGACGGCTGCTGCCGTGGACGACGGGTGAGGCGGGCCGGCTCGACGAACTCGCGCCGGAGCGGATCCAGGTGCCCAGCGGATCGCGGATTCGGCTGGACTACGGCGGGGAGCAGCCGGTCCTCGCGGTGAAGCTGCAGGAGATGTTCGGGCTCGCCGAGACGCCGAGGGTGGCCGGCGGGACGCCGGTCGTGGTCCACCTGCTCTCCCCCGCCGGCCGGCCGGCGGCCGTCACCGCCGATCTGGCCTCGTTCTGGCGGGACGGTTACCGCGCCGTGCGGGCGGAGCTGCGCGGCCGCTATCCCAGGCATCCGTGGCCGGAGGACCCGGCCGGGGCGGAGCCGACGCGGCACACCAGCGCGCGGCTCAGGAGGGAGCGGTAGCGGGGGTGTCCGGTCCCGGGCGCCGGCCGCGGGCCTCCAGCCAGAGCGAGAGGGCGAGCAGGAGGAGGGAGAGGGTGACGAACGTCCACGGGAGGTAGGAGGTGACGAGGAGGACGACCGTGCGGTTCGTCCTGACCAGCTCGACGGTGCTGCGGATGTAGTCCTCGCGCATCTTCACGTGGCCGGAGAAGGCGGTGACCTTCCAGTCGGTCTTCTCGTTGCGGAGCTCCTCCTTGTGGATCTCCTCGCCGTTGACGGGGGCGCCGGTGACGGGGTCGACCCAGAACATCCGCTTGGTCGTGTACCAGATGGTCATGCCCGACTGGCTGATCATCTCGGGGGTGACGCCCTCGATCGGCATCGTCTTGGGCATGGGGACCTTGGTCCAGGGGATGGTCTGCTCGAAGTAGTAGACGTCCATGCCCCGGAAGGTGCGGGTGCCCTTGTAGTGGATGGGGGCCGAGGTGCGGGAACGGGCGTCGTAGTACTGGTAGTCCCGCTTCTCGGTGAGGAAGGGCCATTTGAACTCGATGCCCTCGCGCCGGACGGCGTCGCCGTCGACCATCGCCCCGGTGGCGTTGACCGGGTCCTGGGTGTGGGCGTCGAAGATGTACCGCTCGGGGATCTTGGAGACCATCTTGCCGTCGGGGCCGGTGATGTAGGTGAGCGCGTCCCAGACGACGACGTCGCGGCCGGCGTTCCGCTCGATCCGCTTCGACTCCTCCACGTTGCCCTTGAGCGTCTGGATGATCGTGAGCTTCTCGACCTCCTTGGCCGTGAGGGTCGAGTAGTCGACGAGGGTGGCGGGCTTCGCCTCCAGAACGATCTCCTGGTACTGGTTCGGCGGGATCTTCGCCACGCGGGGGAAGACGTACCAGCGGAGGGTGGGGGCCATCGCGGCGAAGAACACGGCGAAGGAGAGCAGGACGAGGCTGGCGCGGCGGCGCATGGGCGTGGCTCCTCCTACTTCTTGGGGCCGGGGTCGGCGGTGAGGAGGGGCTTGGGCGAGGTGGGCCCGTCGGGCGGCAGGTCGACCACGGAGACGAGGAGGATGACGAGGAGGACTGGGACCAGCCCGATGGCGGCGGCTACGAGGGCGCGCAAGGTCGGCCTCCCGGTGTTCGATCTGATGCGGCGTCAGGGCTGGGGCACCGTAGCAACGTGGCCGCGAGATGAGAACACGTTGCACTCAGAACACAGAGCGCCGCCCCCTCGTCCGGGCGGACGAGGGGGCGGCGGATGGCCGGCGGCCGAGCAGGACGTCCGGAGCGGGCGCGCTGCTCGACCGGGCGCTCAGGGGGTCCGGGTGGCCTCGGGCGAGCCGGTCGACGAGGACGTCGGGGCAGGCGTCGGGGTCGGGGTCGGATCTGGCGCCGGGGCGGTGACCTCGAGCTCGATGGTCAGAGTGCCTCCGCCGGGCGTCGTCAGGCGCAGCAGGAAGGTGCCCACCTGGTCGTCCGCGTAGATGTCGGGGAGGGTGAGCAGCCCGTTGGCGTCCGTCTTCACCGCGAGGGTCCGCAGCGGCTTGCCGTCGGCGTCCTTGAAGTAGGGGCCCTTGGTGTTGGCCTGCGGGTCGTCCGCCGAGGTGATGAAGGTGGCGGTCAGGCCGACCGAGGCGGCGGCGGCGCCGTCGAGGGTGGCCTTCACCAGCACGCGGTCCGCGAACCGGCCGCCGGTGGTGGCCGTCAGCTCCTTGTCGTCACCGCGGACCAGCGTGTCGGCGGTCCGCTCGGTGACGGTCGCGGTGAACGCCACGGGCGCCAGCGCCCGGCCCACGACCGTGGCCCGGACCGTGAAGGTGCCCGTCTGCTCGCCCGCCCGGACGTTCGGCGCGACGGCACGGCCCGTGGAGCCGGTGGTGACCTGCACGCTCTTCGCCACACCGCCGAAGTGGGAGTCGGTGGAGCCGACGATCTCGAAGCGCACGGTCACACCGGCGACCGGCTTGCCCTTCGCGTCCAGCGCCTCGACGGTGGGCCGCTCGGCGAAGGTGCCACCGGCGGCGACCGTCAGGGTGCCGGTGCCGGCGTCCTTGATCCGCGCCACCTCGACGGTCGCCGGCGGGGTCGGCTTGGGGGTGCCGGGCTCGGACGGGTTCGGCGTCGGCGTGGGCTTGGGCTTCTGCGGGGTCGGCGACGGCGAGGGGGTCACCGGCGCGGTCGGCGTGGGCTGCGGGGAGCGGCCGGTGCTCGGGGTGTCGCTGCGGTCGACGGGCAGGGTTCCCGTCCCGTCGGGGATCTGGTGGGTGCCGCGCTGGTAGTACTCGAACCAGGAGAGCACGGTGCGCAGGTACTCGGTGGAGCGGTTGTAGCTGAGGATCGCCCGGTCCAGATCGGCCTTGACCGCGAGGTCGCGGTTGTTGGCGCACAGGTACAGCCCGGCGGCCTGCGCGGCGTCGTAGATGTTGTTGGGGTCCTTGCGGCCGTCGCCGTTGGCGTCCTGACCCCAGGTCGCCCAGGTCGAGGGGATGAACTGCATCGGGCCGACGGCGCGGTCGTGCGTCGTGTCGTTGTCGAAGGCGCCGTCGTCGGTGTCCGAGATGTTCGCGAAGCCGACACCGTCGAGCTTCGGGCCGAGGATCGGCGAGAGCGTGGTGCCGTTGGCGTCGACACGTCCGCCGCGGGCCTGTCCGGACTCGACCTTGCCTATGCCGGCCAGGAGCTGCCACGGAAGGTGGCAGGCGGGGTCGCTTGACCGTATGGACTGCTCCGCGCGCTTGTAGGCGGAGAGCACGGTCGCGGGTATGCCGGCCTCGGCGGGGCCGGTGACGATCGGCAGGTCTATGGAAGCGCCGGGCTTGTTGGGCGTGTTCAGCGGCGGAAGGTCGGTGTAGTACGGCGAGTCGCCGGTGGCCGATCCGTCCGGCGGGAGCGTCGCGTCACCGGCGCCGACCGGCCGGTCTCCGCCCGCGGTGTCCGCGGGCGGCGGGACCGCACCGGGTCCCTGCGAAGCGGCCAGTGCCGCCACGGCCGCCGCCACGACGGCACCGCTGGTCGCCCCCCTGCGCAGCCGACGGCCGAATTGCGCTGCCATACGTCTGGTTCCTCCCCCTCGACTGCACTCCGCGCTCCCCGCGCGAGGCCTCAGGAGACCCTATGACACCGACGGGCCCCGGAACACCGGGCCTTGACCGTGTTTCACTCTTTCGTCACCTCTTGACCGCCCACGACCGGCACGAGATCGCTCACGCATACTGGGCGTGATCGCTGATCGCCGGCCGCCGGCCGCCGGGACGTTTCCCGGCCGGCGTGGATTCGAGGGGGATGTTCCGATGCCGTTCACGCTCAGCCATGCCGCCGCGGTGCTGCCGGGCATCCGCCGGGACGGCACCGGACGCGGCCCGTTGATCGCCTCCGCGCTGGTGGCGGGATCGTTCGCGCCCGACATGACCTATTTCGCGGCCACCGCCGTCCCGGGCGCGATGCTCTTCGGAGACGTCACGCACTCCGGTGTCGGTGTCGTGACGGTCGATCTGCTCATCGCCGGCGCCTTGGTGGCGGTGTGGCTGATGGTGCGTGAGCCCTTGGTGGCACTGCTGCCGGGACGGTGGCAGGGACGGGTGTACGGGTTCGTCCGGGGGAGTTCCTGGAACGGCCGCGCGCCCCTGCCGCTCGCCGGGTGGTTCTGCGTGTCCGCGGCCATCGGGGCCTCGACCCATGTCGTCTGGGACTCCTTCACCCACCTCGACCGCTGGGGCACGCGCGCGATCCCGTTCCTCGACGCGATCGTGGCCGGGTTCCCGGTCTATCTGTACCTGCAGTACGGAGGGTCGGCGCTGGCGCTGGCGCTGCTGGTGTGGTTCGCCGCGCGGGCGCTGCGCGGCGCCGCCGCGGGGGCCGTGCGGGCGGAGGGCGTTCCGGTCCTGAGCCGCCGGGGACGGCGGCTGGCGGGCGGGCTGATCGGCGCCTGCGTGCTGGCCGGGATCGTGCACCGGTGCCTTCGCTGGTACGCGTACTGGGGCCGGATCGAGACGCCTCTGGACATCGTCCCGACGGCCTGCTTCGGCGGCGGCGCGGGGCTCGCGGTCGGCATGGTGCTGTACGGCGCCGGGACACGGCTGCGCGGGATGCGGCCGACGAAGGCCGCTTCCCGCGCGGGCGAGCACTCCCAGGACGACGAGCCGGCCGGCTCCCGCCCCGGACCTCGCTGACACCGAGCGCGGCCTCTCCGGCGCGGGCGGTCTCCCGCCCGCGCCGGGAGCGTCAGTGGGCCGCCGACTCCCAGTCCGGGCCCACGCCGACCGAGACGTCGAGGGGGGCTCGGAGGGAGACCGCCGAGGCCATCTGTTCGCGGAGGATGGCCTCGACCCGCTCCCGCTCGCCCGCGGCCACTTCGAGCACGATCTCGTCGTGGACCTGGAGGAGCATGCGGGAGGCGAGTCCGGCCTCGGTCAGCGCCCGGTCCACGTTCAGCATCGCGACCTTGACGATGTCCGCCGCCGTGCCCTGGATCGGCGCGTTCAGCGCCATGCGCTCGGCGGCCTCACGGCGCTGGCGGTTGTCGCTGTTCAGATCGGGGAGGTACCGGCGGCGGCCGAGCATCGTCTCCGTGTACCCCGTGGCACGGGCCTCGTCGACGACCCGGTGCAGGTACTCCCGTACCCCGCCGAAACGCTCGAAGTACGTGTCCATCAGGGCGCGGGCCTCGCCCGGCTCGATGTTCAGCTGCTGGGAGAGGCCGAAGGCCGAGAGGCCGTACGCCAGGCCGTAGGACATGGCCTTGATCTTGCGGCGCATCTCGGCGTCGACGGCGGACCGTTCGACGCCGAAGACCTGCGAGGCGACCGTGGTGTGCAGGTCCTCACCGGAGGTGAACGCCTCGATCAGGCCCTCGTCCTCGGAGAGATGGGCCATGACCCGCAGTTCGATCTGGCTGTAGTCCGCCGTCATCAGCGACTCGAAGCCCTCGCCCACGACGAAGCCGTGCCGGATGGCGCGGCCCTCGTCGGTGCGCACCGGCACGTTCTGCAGGTTCGGGTCGGTGGAGGACAGCCGGCCCGTCGCCGCCACGGTCTGGCTGAAGGTGGTGTGGATGCGGCCGTCGCCGGCGACCGTCTTGATCAGGCCCTCGACCGTGGAGCGCAGACGCGCCTGCTCACGGTGGCGGAGCATGATCACCGGCAGTTCGTGCTCGGTCTGTCCGGCCAGCCAGGCCAGCGCGTCGGCGTCCGTGGTGTAGCCGGTCTTGGTCTTCTTCGTCTTCGGCAGGTTCAGCTCGCCGAAGAAGACCTCCTGGAGCTGCTTGGGCGAGCCGAGGTTGAACTCGTGGCCCACCGAGTCGTGCGCCTCCTTGACGGCCTGCTGCACCGCTCCGGCGAACTGCTGCTCCATGGCCTCCAGATGGTCCCGGTCGGCGGCGATGCCGTGCCGCTCCATCCGGGCCAGGAGCAGGGACGTCGGCAGCTCCACATCATGCAGCAGCTCGGTCGCGCCGACCTCGCCGAGCTTCTCGCCGAAGGCCTCTCCGAGATCGAGGACCGCGCGCGCCTGCGCCATCAGGGCGTCCGCCTCGGCGTGCTCGTCGGTGCCGAAGGCGAGCTGCCCGTCTGCGGCCGCCGGGGCCAGCTCGCGGTGGAGGTACTCGACGGAGAGCGCGTCCAGGGCGAAGGACCGGCGTCCGGGCTTGACCAGGTAGGCGGCGAGCGCGGTGTCCATCGTGATGCCGTCGAGCTGCCAGCCGTGCTCGGGGAAGACCCGCAGGGCCTCCTTGGCGTTGTGCATCACCTTCGGCCTGGCGGCGTCGGCGAGCCAGGCCGCGAAGGCCCGCTCGTCCTGCTCGTCGAGGCGCGTGGTGTCGAACCAGGCCGCCTTGCCGTCGGCCGCCGCCAGCGCGACCTCGCTGACGTTGCCCGTGCCCAGGGCCCAGGTGGCGACGGTCGCGACACCGAGGGGCTGCGCGGCGTGCGCCTCCAGCCAGGGCGCCAGCTCGCCGGTGCCGAGGGCCGTGCCGTCCAGCTCGACGCCCGCGTCGGGAACCGGGGCTTCCTCTTCTTCCGCGCCGGGGTCGACCGCGAGCAGGCGCTCGCGCAGGCTCGGGTTGCGGATCTCCAGGACCTCCAGGAAGCCCTTGAGCGCGGTCCGGTCGTACGGCGCGCGCTCCAGCTCCGCGACGGTGCGGGGCAGTTCGACGTCCCGGACCAGCTCGGTCAGGTGGCGGTTGAGCTTGACCGACTCCAGGTGGTCGCGCAGGGCCTGCCCGACCTTGCCCTTGACCTCGTCGGCGCGCTCGACCAGCTCCGCGAAGGACCCGAACTGGTTGATCCACTTCGTCGCGGTCTTCTCGCCGACGCCCGGGATACCGGGCAGGTTGTCGGACGGGTCGCCGCGCAGGGCGGCGAAGTCGGGGTACTGCGAGGGGGTGAGGCCGTACTTCTCCTGGACCTTCTCCGGCGTGAAGCGGGTCAGCTCGGAGACGCCCTTGGTGGGATAGAGCACGGTCACGTGGTCGGTGACCAGCTGGAAGGAGTCCCGGTCGCCCGTGACGATCAGGACCTCGAAGCCGGCCGCCTCGGCCTGCGTCGCGAGCGTCGCGATGATGTCGTCGGCCTCGAAGCCGTCGACCGCGAACCGCACCGCGTTCATGGTGTCGAGCAGCTCGCCGATCAGCTCGACCTGCCCCTTGAACTCGTCCGGGGTCTTGGATCGATTCGCCTTGTACTCGGGGAAGTCGGCCGAGCGCCACGTCTTGCGGGACACGTCGAACGCGACGGCGAAGTGCGTGGGCGCCTCGTCGCGCAGCGTGTTCGCCAGCATCGACGCGAAGCCGTAGATCGCGTTCGTCGTCTGTCCGCTCGCGCTCGTGAAGTTCTCCACGGGCAGGGCGAAGAACGCCCGGTACGCGAGCGAGTGCCCGTCCATGAGGAGCAGGCGGGGACGGGTTTCTTCGGTCTTCTTCGATGCTGTCTGGGCCACGTACACGATCCTGCCACGGACCACCGACAATCCCCTCCACACCCGGTCCGGGCACCGCGCTGTCGGAGGCGCGTGACAGGATCGGAGACGTACGACACAGGATGACCGCTCAAGGGAGAGCGCGATGGTCAGCAAGCCCCCCGCCGGCGACCCGGTCCAGGACGCACCGCAGGTCGCGCCGCCGCAGCACGCCGCGGCCGGCCTGTCCGCCGTCGCGCACACCCTGAGGATCGCCCAGGCTCAGATGGGGGTGGCGCGCAGCGCGCGGACCCTGCTCAAGGTCAACCAGAAGGACGGTTTCGACTGTCCCGGCTGCGCCTGGCCCGAGGGCGACAAGCGGCACGTGGCGGAGTTCTGCGAGAACGGGGCGAAGGCGGTCGCCGAGGAGGCGACGCTGCGCCGGGTGACCCCGGACTTCTTCGCCGCGCACCCCGTGGGGGACCTGGCGAACCGGAGCGGGTACTGGCTGGGCCAGCAGGGCCGCATCACGCAGCCCATGCTTCTGGAAAGGGGAGGCGCCACGGAGGAGGGCGCCGAGCGGTACGAGGCGGTCACCTGGGAGCGGGCGTTCGCGATCATCGCCGAGGAGCTGACCGCCCTCTCCTCCCCCGACGAGGCGCTCTTCTACACCTCGGGGCGGACCAGCAACGAGGCCGCGTTCCTGCTGCAGCTCTTCGCCCGCGAATTCGGTACGAACAATCTGCCGGACTGCTCCAACATGTGCCACGAGTCCTCGGGCTCGGCGCTCAACGAGACCATCGGGATCGGCAAGGGCAGCGTCTCTCTGGAGGACCTCCACCAGGCCGACCTGATCGTCGTCGCCGGACAGAACCCGGGCACGAACCACCCCCGGATGCTCTCCGCCCTGGAGAAGGCCAAGGCGGCCGGCGCGAAGATCATCTCGGTGAATCCGCTGCCCGAGGCCGGTCTGGAGAAGTTCAAGAACCCGCAGACCGCGACCGGCATGCTCCGGGGCGCGGCGCTGAACGATCTCTTCCTGCAGATCCGCATCGGCGGCGACCAGGCCCTCTTCCGGCTCCTGAACAAGCTGATCCTGGAGACGGACGGGGCGGTCGACACGGCGTTCGTCGACGCGCACACGCACGGGTTCGAGGAGTTCGCCTCGGCCGCGCGCGCCGCGGACTGGGACGAGACGCTGGCGGCGACGGGACTGGAGCGGTCCGAGATCGAGCGGGCCCTGGAGATGGTCCTCGCCTCGAAGCGGACCATCGTCTGCTGGGCGATGGGCCTCACCCAGCACAAGCACTCCGTGCCGACGATCCGCGAAGTGGTCAACTTCCTGCTGCTGCGCGGCAACATCGGCCGCCCCGGCGCCGGCGTCTGCCCCGTCCGCGGCCACTCCAACGTGCAGGGCGACCGCACGATGGGGATCTTCGAGCGGCCCGCGCCCGCGTTCCTGGACGCCCTGGACAAGGAGTTCGGGATCGTCTCGCCGCGCCATCACGGCTTCGACGTGGTCCGCTCGATCCAGGCGCTCCGCGACGGCGAGGCGAAGGTCTTCTTCGCCATGGGCGGCAACTTCGTCGGCGCGACCCCGGACACCGAGGTCACCGAGGCGGCGATGCGCCGGGCGCGGCTGACCGTCCACGTCTCGACGAAGCTGAACCGCTCGCACGCGGTCACCGGCACGCGCGCGCTGATCCTTCCCACGCTCGGCCGCACCGACAAGGACGTCCAGGCGAGCGGCAAGCAGTTCGTGACCGTCGAGGACTCGATGGGCCTGGTGCACGCCTCGCGCGGCAACCTGCCGCCCGCGAGCCCGCACCTGCTCTCCGAGCCGGCGATCGTGGCCCGGATGGCCCGGGCCGTCCTCGGGGCCGGCTCGGCCACGCCGTGGGAGGAGTTCGAGAAGGACTACGCCACGATCCGCGACCGCATCGCGCGCGTGGTCCCCGGCTTCACGGACTTCAACGCCCGCCTCGCCGCCGACCCGGGCGGCTTCGCGCTGCCGCACGCCCCGCGCGACGAGCGGCGCTTCCCCACGGCCACCGGCAAGGCCAACTTCACCGCCGCCCCCGTCGAGTACCCGAAGGTGCCGGAGGGCCGGCTGCTGCTCCAGACCCTGCGCTCGCACGACCAGTACAACACCACGATCTACGGCCTCGACGACCGCTACCGGGGGATCAAGGGCGGCCGCCGGGTCGTCATGGTCCATCCCGAGGACGCGGCGGCCCTGGGCCTGGCGGACGGGTCGTACGCGGACCTCGTCAGCGAGTGGACCGACGGCAGCGAGCGGCGCGCGCCGGGCTTCCGGGTCGTGCACTACCCGACGGCGCGGGGCTGCGCGGCCGCGTACTACCCGGAGACGAACGTCCTGGTGCCGCTGGAGTCCACGGCGGACATCAGCAACACCCCGGCCAGCAAGTCGGTGATCGTACGGCTGGTCCCGGCGGCGGGCTGATCGCCGCACCTCCCGGGCAGGGGGCTGGACCGCCCCCGGGGGCCGTCTGGAAGAATCACGGCACGCCTAAGCGTTCGCTCAGGCAGGTGTTCACGACGACGTACGAAGACGAACGGAGCCGGGCCGATGGGCGAGCAGCATCACGTGAAGTTCCCGCAGGAGGTCATCGACGAGTACGCCGCGCTCGGCGTCGACCTTCCCGCCCTCTTCTCGGCCGGACACCTCGGCAACCGCATGGGCGTGCAGATCATCGAGGCCTCCGCGGAGAAGGTCGTCGGCACGATGCCGGTGGAGGGCAACACCCAGCCGTACGGTCTGCTGCACGGCGGCGCCTCCGCCGTCCTCGCCGAGACCCTGGGCTCGATCGGCTCCATGCTGCACGGCGGTGTCTCCAGGATCGCGGTGGGCGTGGACCTGAACTGCACCCACCACCGCGGGGTCCGCAGCGGGCTCGTGACGGGTGTGGCGACGCCGGTGCACCGCGGCCGTTCCACGGCCACGTACGAGATCGTGATCACCGACGAGCAGGGGAAGCGGGTCTGCTCGGCCCGGCTGACGTGCCTGCTCCGTGAGGTCTCGCCCAAGGACGCCGACACCATCCCGAACGCGGGCGACAGCGGCGCCGGCGCCTGACAAACCCGATCGGCGCCCCCGCCGGAGGCACCGGTCGCCTGCCTTCTCGTTCTCGCGCGGCCCGGGACGGTCACCACCGTCCCGGGCCGCTCCGCGTCGGGGCGATCACGGCGTACCGTCACCAGCGATCACGGCGTACCGTCACCAGGAGTCACCTTCGCGGAAACGGGGACGGTTCCGGATAGGGCCCCGGCCACCCCCGCCCGAGGTCATGGAGCCTCTCCTTCCGGGCACCGTGGCCGGTGGAGCGCGCCGGGCCCCGGAACACCGGCTCCCGGACGCCGGGCCTCGCCTTCCGAACGCGGACCCGTCGGGCGACCGCTCCCGCGGACGGCGCGCGCATTTCGCCCCCCGGACACCGAAGTCGCCGGTCCGGCATCGCGACCACCGCGCCCGACGACACCGGCCCCGCACCGCGGGCAGCGCAGCCCGACCCGCGCCCACCCCCACTCCCGGGCGCCTCACACATCAACAGCCTCTCCCGTCACGGCGATTCGCGCAGTTCACCACCCGGATCGCCATCGCACCCCCTTCCTCCGACCGCATCCGCGGGCGCGTGTCCCCGCCACGCCTCGTCGACCCAACTACCCTGCACGGAAGGCCTGTTGCACCCCGCGAGCAGGTCCCCCGGGAGCCCGCGCAGGCGAGGCGTCCACCCCCCGCGCAGGCCCCACCGGCAGTGCCGGACCCGCCGCGCGGCTCCGCCCCGCGCGACGGCGGACATCCACACCGACCTCACCCCGTACCGGGCGCAACGACGCGCAGGAGCGGAGCACATGAGCCGGGCGCGGCCGACCGCCCGGGGAACGCGAAGCAGCCTCCGCGGCCTGTCCGCGCCATCCGCCGCGGTAACACTCCGTGACGCTTCTCCGGCCAGAGAGCGGCGCGGTCACTCCCCGGTTCTGTCCGCTGACGTTTGAGTGACTGTCCGATATCCGGAGAGCACCTCGAGCGGTCCGACAGGAGCAAGTTCCACTCAAGCCCCTTAGCGGAACTGGGCGTTCTCACTATGTGAACACCACATTGCAGACACTTTTGTCCTGTTTTGCCCACCCCCTGTCCACCTCCTCTCCCCCAGGCGATAACAAGACAGTCACATCCTGACCTCGCCGCTCCCCACCTCCTCCACCTGCGCTTAGAGTCACGGCCAGTCACCGCGCCGCCGGGCGCGTCCACTGCACGACCTCGGCTTCACCACAGTCATCCCAGTACGGCCCGGCATTCACAAACGGCACCTCAAGCTCCATGCTTCACGGCACCGCCTCAGCTCGAGGGGGCCGCGCCAGGGAAAGGATTCATCGTGCGACACCGTTCCTTGCTCATCCTCACCACCGCGATCACCGCGGGAGCACTCACCCTCACCGCCTGCGGTTCGCGCGACGACAAGGGCGGCGACGCCGCCGGCGGCGGCAACACGACCGTCGTCATCGGTCTCGACGCGCCCCTGACCGGCGACCTCTCCGCGCTCGGTCTCGGCATCAAGAACTCGGCCGACCTCGCGGTCAAGACGGCCAACAAGAAGGAGTACGTCAAGGGCGTCACCTTCAAGCTGGAGTCCCTCGACGACCAGGCCCAGCCCTCCTCCGGCCAGCAGAACGCCACCAAGCTGGTCGCCGACAAGGAGGTGCTCGGCGTCGTCGGCCCCCTGAACTCCTCCGTCGCCGAGTCGATGCAGAAGGTCTTCCAGGACGCGAACCTGGTGCAGGTCTCCCCGGCCAACACCAACCCCTCGCTGAGCCAGGGCCCCAACTGGAACAGCGGTGACAAGAAGCGGACCTACAAGTCCTACTTCCGCACCGCCACCACCGACGCCATCCAGGGCCCGTTCGCCGCCCAGTACGTCGTCAACAAGGCCAAGAAGACCAAGGCCTTCATCATCGACGACAAGAAGACCTACGGTGCCGGCCTCGCCGCCACCTTCAAGGGCGAGTTCGAGAAGCTCGGCGGCAAGGTCGTCGGCACCGACCACGTCAACCCCGACACCAAGGACTTCAGCGCCGTCGCGACGAAGGTCAAGAGCTCCGGCGCCGACGTCGTCTACTACGGTGGCGAGTACCCGGCCGGTGGCCCGCTGACCAAGCAGATCAAGGAAGCCGGCGCCAAGGTCGTCGTCGTCGGTGGCGACGCCCTCTACAGCGCCGAGTACATCAAGCTCGGTGGTGCCGCCTCCAACGGTGACATCGCCACCTCCGTCGGCGCGCCGATCGAGCAGCTGCCCTCCGCCAAGGAGTTCCTGGCCAACTACAAGGCCGAGAACTACAAGGACGCGTACGAGGCGTACGGCGGCTACTCCTACGACTCGACCTGGGCCATCATCGAGGCCGTCAAGAAGGTCGTCGACGGCAACGGCGGCAAGCTGCCGTCCGACGCCCGCGCCAAGATCGTCGAGGCGATGCAGTCCATCTCCTTCGAGGGCGTGACCGGCAAGGTCTCCTTCGACGAGTTCGGTGACACCACCAACAAGCAGCTGACCGTGTACGGCGTCGAGAACGGCGCTCACAAGCCGATCGAGTCCGGCACCTTCGGCGGCTGATCCGCTCCACCTCACCCCTCAGCACCACCTTCGCCGCGCGGGGCGCCGCACCACAGCGCCCCGCGCGGTGTCACATCCGTCGAAAGTCTCGGAGGACAATGCGGTGAACGAACTGCCGCAGCAGCTGGTCAACGGCCTGCTACTGGGATCCATGTACGGGCTGGTCGCCGTTGGTTACACGATGGTCTACGGCATCGTCCAGCTCATCAACTTCGCCCATGGCGAGATCTTCATGACCGGCGGCTTCGGGGCCCTGACGGTCTGGCTCATGCTCCCCGGAGGAACGAGCCTCTGGATCGCGCTCCCCCTCATGATTATCGGTGCCATCCTGGTGGCCACGACCATAGCCGTCGGCGCCGAACGCTTCGCCTACCGGCCGCTGCGCGGCGGGCCCAAGCTCGCCCCGCTCATCACGGCCATCGGTCTCTCGCTCGCCCTCCAGCAGGCCGTCTGGGCCTGGTACCCGGAGGCCAAGTCGGCCCGCACCTTCCCGCAGATCCCCGGCGGCCCGATCGAGCTCGGCCCGATCACCATCGGAACCGGTGACGTCTTCCTCGTCGTCGCCGCCCCGATCTGCATGGCCTTCCTCGCCTTCTTCGTCATGCGCACCCGCATCGGACGCGGCATGCAGGCGACGGCCCAGGACCCGGACACCGCGCGCCTCATGGGCGTCAACACCGACCGCATCATCGTGATCGCGTTCGCGCTCGGTGCGTCGTTCGCCGCCGTCGGAGCCGTCGCGTACGGCCTCAAGTACGGCCAGATCGACTACAAGATGGGCTTCCTCCTCGGACTCAAGGCGTTCACCGCGGCGGTCCTCGGCGGCATCGGCAACATCTACGGCGCGATGATCGGCGGACTCGTCCTCGGCATCGCCGAGACGATGGCCACCGCCTACATCAACCACATCCCCGGCATGCAGCAGCTCGGCGGCCAGTCCTGGGCCGATGTCTGGGCGTTCGTACTCCTCATCGTCGTCCTCCTCCTCAGGCCCCAGGGTCTGTTGGGCGAGCGCGTCGCGGACAGGGCGTGACCACCATGACCACCACTTCCGAGAACACGACGGCCCCCGCCGCACCCGAGCCCGCGACCGCCACGGCGACCGGACTCCTCCCCCTGCCCGCCACCACCGCACGGGCCCTGGCCCTCGGCGGCGGCGCGCTCACCGTGGTCAGCTGTTTCCTCTCCTGGACCTGGACGGCCGCCTTCCCCGGCGACCTCACCGTCTACGGCTACCCGGGCGGACTGCAGTGGCAGGTCCTCGTGGCCGGCCTCCTCACCGTCCTGTTCGGCCTCTCCTCGTACGGGGTCAAGGGCACCGGCTGGCTCACCCCGGCCGGAGCCGACGGGGCGATCAAGTTCTCCGCGCTCGCCGCCTTCGCCACCGCCTGGTACACGATCGTCTCGATCAGCGTCCAGCTCGGCGGCCCGATCAACCTGGAGCCCGGTGGCGCCGTCGTCGGCGTCGCCACCCTGCTCGCCCTGATCGGCGCGCTGGCCCTGCCCTTCGAGCGTCCCGAGCTCCACGCCGTGGACCCCGAGGACGACGGCTGGTCCCAGTTCCGTCACCGGCTCGGCAACGGCTGGCAGACCTTCAAGGCCTCCTTCGCCGCCGGCCCGGTCCGCCCGGTGCCCCCGCTGCCGTCCGCGGTCGAGATCCTCATCATCACCGGCATCCTCGCCGCCGGCCTGGGCGTCTTCACCTACGGCATCGGCACCGAGTACGACGAAGCGTTCATCGGCTTCCTGATCACGGCCGGCTTCGGCTTCGCCGCGCTCACCAAGTCCGGCCTCATCCAGCAGGCCACCCAGCTCACGTCGAAGCACCAGAACCTCACCATCGCCGGTGCGTTCATCGCCGCGGCCCTGTTCCCCTTCACCCAGACCGACGACCAGTACGCGACCATCGGCGTGTACATCCTGATCTTCGCGACGGTGGCCCTCGGCCTGAACATCGTCGTCGGCCTCGCCGGTCTGCTCGACCTCGGTTACGTCGCCTTCCTGGGCGTCGGCGCCTACGCGGCCGCCCTGGTGTCCGGCGCGCCGACCTCCCCGCTCGGCATCCACCTCCCCTTCTGGGCCGCCGTGCTCGTCGGCGCCGGAGCCTCCCTGATCTTCGGTGTCCTCATCGGCGCCCCGACCCTGCGGCTGCGCGGCGACTACCTCGCCATCGTGACGCTCGGATTCGGTGAGATCTTCCGCATCACGATGATGAACACGGACGGCACCTCCGGTCCGGACATCACCAACGGCTCCAACGGCATCGCGTCCATCCCGAACCTCAACATCTTCGGCTTCGACTTCGGCATGGAGCACTCCATCGCCGGATTCACCATCGGACGCTTCGCCAACTACTTCTTCCTGATGCTGCTGATCATGGCGGTCGTCGTCCTCGTCTTCCGACGGAGCGGCAACTCCCGTATCGGCCGCGCCTGGGTCGCCATCCGCGAGGACGAGACCGCCGCGCTCGCCATGGGCATCAACGGCTTCCGCGTCAAGCTCATCGCCTTCGCCCTCGGCGCCTCGCTCGCCGGAGTCGCCGGCACCGTCCAGGCCCACGTCACCTACACCGTGACCCCGGAGCAGTACCTCTTCGCCGGCCCCATCCCGCCCAACTCCGCCTTCCTGCTCGCGGCCGTCGTCCTCGGCGGCATGGGCACCATGAGCGGTCCCCTGGTCGGCGCGGCGCTGCTCTTCCTCATCCCGAACAAGCTTCAGTTCATGGGCGACTACCAGCTGCTCGCCTTCGGACTCGCGCTGATCCTGCTCATGCGGTTCCGCCCCGAGGGCATCATCGCCAACCGGCGCAACCAGCTCGAGTTCCACGAGAACGCCGAAGCGCCCGCCACGCTCGCCAAGGCAGGTGCCTGAACCATGACGACCATCACCACGACGAAGGACGCCGCTCCGGCGGTCCCGGACCGCGAGCCCGTGCTCGACGCCCGCGGAGTCACGATGCGCTTCGGCGGCCTCACCGCCGTCCGCGACGTCAACCTCACCGTCAACAGCGGGGAGATCGTCGGTCTCATCGGCCCCAACGGTGCCGGCAAGACCACGTTCTTCAACTGCCTCACCGGCCTCTACATCCCCACCGAGGGCGAGGTCCGCTACAAGGGCAACGTCCTGCCGCCGAAGTCCTTCAAGGTCACCGACGCAGGCATCGCCCGTACCTTCCAGAACATCCGGCTGTTCAGCAACATGACCGTCCTGGAGAACGTCCTGGTCGGCCGCCACACCCGGATGAAGCAGGGCCTCTGGTCCGCCCTGCTGCGCCTTCCCGGCTTCAAGAAGGCCGAGAACGAGGCCGAGACGCGAGCCCTCGAACTCCTGGAGTTCATCGGCCTGAAGCACAAGGCCGACCACCTCGCGAAGAACCTCCCCTACGGTGAGCAGCGCAAGCTCGAGATCGCCCGCGCGCTCGCGAGCGACCCCGGCCTCATCCTCCTGGACGAGCCGACGGCCGGCATGAACCCGCAGGAGACCCGGGCCGCCGAGGAACTCATCTTCGCCATCCGGGACATGGGCGTCGCCGTGCTCGTCATCGAGCACGACATGCGCTTCATCTTCAACCTCTGCGACCGGGTCGCCGTACTCGTCCAGGGCGAGAAGCTCCTGGAGGGCGACAGCCAGACCGTCCAGAGCGACGAGCGGGTCATCGCCGCCTACCTGGGCGAGCCCTTCGAGGGCGCGCCCGGCGAGGAAGAGGTGGCCGAGGTCGAGGCGGCGGAGGCCGCCGCGGAGGAGGCCGCCGCCGAGGAAGCCACCTCGGAGGAGGCGACCGACACGGACGCCGACCCCGAGCCCTCCGACGCGGACGCCGAGCCTGCCGACGCCGACGAGGCCTCCGAGGCCGCCGACGACGCCACGGACAGCACAGAGACCGCGGCCGAGGACACCCCGAAGGCCACCGGTTCGGGCAAGGAGAACGACGCATGACCGCACTGCTCGAGGTCGAGGACCTGCGCGTCGCCTACGGCAAGATCGAGGCCGTCAAGGGCATCTCGTTCTCCGTCGAGGCCGGCGAGGTCGTCACCCTGATCGGCACCAACGGCGCCGGCAAGACGACCACCCTGCGCACCCTCTCCGGACTGCTCAAGCCCGTCGGCGGCCAGATCAAGTTCGAGGGCAAGTCGCTCCGGAAGACGCCCGCGCACAAGATCGTCTCCCTCGGCCTGGCCCACTCCCCCGAGGGACGGCACATCTTCCCCCGGATGACGATCGAGGAGAACCTCCTCCTCGGCGCCTTCCTCCGCAAGGACACCGCGGGCATCGCCAAGGACGTCCAGCGCGCCTACGACCTCTTCCCGATCCTCGGGGAGCGGCGCAAGCAGGCCGCGGGCACCCTCTCCGGCGGCGAGCAGCAGATGCTCGCCATGGGCCGTGCCCTCATGTCCCAGCCCAAGCTGCTCATGCTCGACGAGCCCTCCATGGGGCTCTCGCCGATCATGATGCAGAAGATCATGGCGACCATCGCCGAGCTCAAGGCCCAGGGCACCACCATCCTGCTCGTCGAGCAGAACGCCCAGGCCGCCCTCGCCCTGGCCGACCACGGTCACGTCATGGAGATCGGCAAGGTCGTCCTGTCCGGCACCGGCCGGGACCTGCTCCACGACGAGTCCGTGCGCAAGGCGTACCTCGGCGAGGACTGATCCGGCGGCACCATCGCACCGAGAACGAGGAGGCCCGCCCCACAGCGTTGTGGGGCGGGCCTCCTTCTCGTAGCCGTACCCGTACGCGTACGCGTACGGCTAGGGCGTCACTGCTGGCCCTTGGCCGCCTTCTTCTCCTCGGCGTCCTCGATGACCGCCTCGGCGACCTGCTGCATCGACATGCGCCGGTCCATCGACGTCTTCTGGATCCAGCGGAAGGCGGCGGGCTCGGTGAGGCCGTACTGCGTCTGCAGGATGCTCTTCGCCCGGTCCACCAGCTTGCGCGTCTCCAGCCGCTGGGAGAGGTCGGCGACCTCCTTCTCCAGCGCCCGCAGCTCCGCGAAGCGGGACACGGCCATCTCGATCGCCGGGACGACGTCGCTCTTGCTGAACGGCTTCACCAGGTACGCCATGGCGCCGGCGTCCCGCGCCCGCTCCACGAGGTCGCGCTGGGAGAAGGCGGTGAGCATCAGGACGGGGGCGATGGACTCCCCGGCGATCTTCTCGGCGGCGGAGATGCCGTCGAGGACGGGCATCTTCACGTCCAGGATGACGAGGTCGGGCCGGTGCTCCCGGGCGAGCTCGACGGCCCGGGCGCCGTCGCCGGCCTCGCCGACGACCGAGTAGCCCTCTTCCTCGAGCATCTCTTTGAGGTCGAGGCGGATGAGGGCCTCGTCCTCGGCGATGACGACGCGGGTCGTCAGCGGCGGGACGTGCGACACGTCGGCGTCGTCGGCGGGCTGGGGCGACTCGGGGGCGGTCACGGGGGCTCCTCGTTGCGGGGCAAAGCTGCTCCCCATGAGCCTACCTAGCTGCGGTAAGGTGGTGATCCGCAGGGCTCTTCCAGCCCTACCTTTCTAAGGCCCCAGTACTCCAACTGGTCAGAGAGGCCGCTCTCAAACAGCGGACAGTGTGGGTTCGAATCCCACCTGGGGCACTTTTCCTTCGATTCCAAGGTTGAGCCGCGCGAGGCGGTCTTCCACTCACGTCGGTGAACACACCCGCGAAAGCATGCAGGCGATCATGGGCGCGACGACCATCGCATTCATGTACGACCTTGAGACACGCCAGCACACCCTGGCTCTGCTCGCCGATGGGCGGAGCCTCGACTCCGTCAGCAAGCAGACGGGCGTCTCCCGAGCCGCCATGCGCGCCTGGAAGACTCGACTTGAGCCCTCACCGCGCATGAGCGGACAGTCGGCTCCTTGCCCGAGATGCTGTCCGTCGCCGGGGGTACCCGACGACACGATCGCGTACTCCTACCTGCTCGGGCTCTACGTGGGCGACGGCTGCATCAGCGATCACCCCCGGGGCGGCCACTTCTTACGCATCGCCTGCGCGGACGCCTGGCCCGGCCTGATCGAGCAGTGTCGCGAGGCGATCAGGGCCGTCCGGCCCGAGGGAAGCGTCTGCGTCCTGCAGAAGCAGGGGTGCGTGATGGTCACCAGCTACGGGCGGCACTGGACCTGCCTCTTCCCCCAGCACGGCCCTGGCAAGAAACACGAGCGGCACATCGCTCTCGAACCCTGGCAGCAGCAGATCGTCGACACCCACCCGTGGGCGTTCATCCGGGGACTCATCCACTCTGACGGCTGCCGAATCGTCAACTGGACCGAGAAGATCATCGGCGGACGGATGAAGCGGTACGAGTGCCCCCGCTACTTCTTCACCAACTCGTCCGCCGACATCATCGGGCTCCTCACCGACGCCCTCGATCTCGTCGGCGTCGAGTGGAAGTCCGCCAACCAGTCACGTAGCGCGCAGAACATCTCCATCGCGCGCAAGGCCTCCGTCGCCCTCATGGATCTGCACGTGGGCGTCAAGCACTGATCAGTGCGGCGTCCCCAGGTACGGGAAGTGCGGGAGCAGGTCCTTGTGGGGGCCGATGTGGTCCGAGGTGACCTTGCCGCCCGAGATCATCGCCAGCCGGGCCGAGGTGACGTCGTCCGTGAGCGTGCGCCCGTTGGGGTAGGCGGCGGGCTTGCTCCGGTCGTAGCGCAGCACGTCGGGGAGGACCGTGCGGAGCGCCTCCTCCGCCGCCTCGGGGGTGTAGCCGCCGGTGTGGGCGAGGGCCGCCTTCCAGGGTTCGAGGTAGGTCGCCCAGTCGTCGGCCGGTTCCCCTTCGTTGTAGGCGTCCTTGGCCTCCTCCGCGTTCAGGTACGCGGTGAGGGAGGGATGGGCTCCGCGGTCGACGGACTTCAGTTCGCCGTCGGCGTGGAGGCTGACGCGGGCCCAGACTCCGATCCGGGGGTCGTCGCCGAGCGCCGCGTCGGGCATTTCGAGGGCGATGCCGAAGACGTTCTTGTCGGCGCCCCAGTCCGTCCCGGTCCACGTGAAGTCGGCGACGATGCCGTCGAGGTCGGCGAAGAAGGGGTCGCTGCGCAGTCCGGCGGAGACCTTGTAGCCGTCCGCCTCGGTCACGGACAGCTCGCGGCCGAAGGAGACGGGGACGTCGGTGAAGAGCGGCGTGCCGGCGGCCTCGTGGGCGCGGGCCTCGACGCCGGTGGCGCGGTGGAGGGCGAGGGTCTGCTCGCCGTCGTCCGCGGGGTCGGAGAAGGTGAAGCTGAAGGCGATGTCGGCCTGGTTGTCGCCGTCGGTGTCGACGTTGACGCGGTAGACCGCGTCGGGGTGGAACGCGGTGCCCCCGGTGGGCGCGATCGGGTTGACGTTCATGATGAGAACGGTTCGCCCGCCGGGAACGGTGAAGGCGAAGAGGTCGGTCAGGTCCAGGCGGGCATCGCCCATCGGGGAACGCAGATGGGGTCCGCTGAGGTGGTGTGACATGGCGTCACCTTGGCGCTCGGACAGAGGTGTCGGGGCGCAACGGGGCCGCCGTGGTCACTCCTTCGGGCTGTCGTCCTCGCCGATGTGGTGGACACGGACGAGGTTGGTGGAGCCGGGGACTCCGGGCGGGGAGCCGGCGGTGATGACGACGATGTCGCCCTTCCGGCACCGGCCGATGCGCAGGAGTTCCTCGTCGACCTGGGCGACCATCGCGTCGGTGGAGTCGACGTGTGGGCCGAGGAAGGTCTCGACGCCCCAGGTGAGGTTGAGCTGGGAGCGGGTGGCGGGGTCGGGTGTGAAGGCGAGCAGCGGGATGGGCGAGCGGTAGCGGGAGAGGCGCTTGACGGTGTCGCCGGACTGGGTGAAGGCGACGAGGAACTTGGCGCCGAGGAAGTCGCCCATCTCTGCGGCGGCGCGGGCGACCGCTCCGCCCTGGGTACGGGGCTTGTTCCGCTCGGTCAGCGGCGGCAGGCCCTTGGCGAGCACGTCCTCCTCCGCGGCCTCGACGATCCGGCCCATGGTGCGGACGGTCTCGACGGGGTACTTGCCGACGCTGGTCTCGCCGGAGAGCATCACGGCGTCGGTGCCGTCGATGACGGCGTTGGCCACGTCGCTGGCCTCGGCGCGGGTCGGCCGGGAGTTGTCGATCATCGAGTCGAGCATCTGGGTGGCGACGATGACCGGCTTGGCGTTGCGCTTGGCGAGCTTGATGGCGCGCTTCTGGACGATCGGGACCTGTTCGAGGGGCATCTCGACGCCCAGGTCGCCGCGGGCGACCATGATGCCGTCGAAGGCGGCGACGATGTCGTCGATGTTCTCGACGGCCTGGGGCTTCTCGATCTTGGCGATGACGGGGAGGCGGCGTCCCTCCTCGTCCATGATGCGGTGGACGTCCTCGATGTCGCGGCCGCTGCGGACGAAGGAGAGGGCGATGACGTCCGCTCCGGTGCGCAGCGCCCAGCGGAGGTCGTCGACGTCCTTCTCGGAGAGGGCGGGGACGGAGACGGCGACTCCGGGCAGGTTGAGGCCCTTGTTGTCGGAGACCATTCCGCCCTCGACGACGCGGGTGTGGACGCGGGGTGCGTCGACGGAGGTGACTTCGAGGGTGACGCGGCCGTCGTCGACGAGGATGCGCTCACCGGCGGTGACGTCGGCGGCGAGGCCGTCGTAGGTGGTGCCGCAGATGTGGCGGTCGCCCTCAGTCGGCTCGACGGTGATGGTGAAGTCGTCACCGCGTTCAAGGAGTACGGGTCCTTCACGGAACCGGCCGAGGCGAATCTTCGGACCTTGAAGGTCGGCGAGGACTCCGATGCTGCGGCCGGTCTCGTCGGAGGCTTTCCGTACGTGCTGGTAGCGCTCCTCGTGTTCGGCGTAGCCGCCGTGGCTGAGGTTGAAGCGGGCGACGTCCATTCCGGCCTCGACCAGTGCCTTGATCTGGTCGTACGAGTCGGTGGCGGGCCCCAGGGTGCAAACGATTTTCGCTCGGCGCATGGTTCGACCCTAGGGCTTACCGGCGGGTAGTCGAGAGGCCGGGCATGTCTGTTCAACAACCTTTGCATGAAAGGTTATTGACAAGTCTTGAATCTGTGCGGGCGGGTGCTCCGATGAGCGTTTCGGGGGTGGTCCTAGAGGGCCGGAGGGGCCATCGTGAAGCGGGCGGTCACCTCGGCGGTGACCGTCTGGAGCTGGGGTTCCAGGTCCAGCGGAGGAGGCGCGTCGGAGGCGTCGGCCGCGAACGCCATGCGCATGCCGCCCACTGCCGGCGGGGGCGCGACCAGGCCCGTGTCCGAGAGTTCCAGGAGGGCGGCGAGGGAGGTGCCGAGGGCCTCCGCGTACGCGCGGGCGCGCGAGACCGCCTCTCGCACCGCCGTGCGCCGGGCCTCCGCGTAGGACGGGGAGTCGGGGCGCAGCGCCCACCAGGGGCCGTCGACCCGGGTCAGTTCGAGATCGGCGAGGCGGGTGGTGAGCTCGCCGAGGGCGGTGAAGTCGGTCAGTTCCACGGTGAGATGGACACGGCCCTGGTAGGCGCGGATCCGCTCGCCTCGACCGTGCCGGCCCGGCTCGGGGGTGATGGAGAAGGAACCGGTCTCCAGTTTCTCGACGGCGTCGCCGTAGGACTTCACGAGGTCGAGGGCGAGCGTGTTGCGCCGGGTGAGGTCGGAGAGGGTCGCCGCCCGGTCGGTGCCGCGGGCGCTGACCGTCACCCCGATACGGGCGACTTCCGGATCGACGTCGAGTCGGGCCTCCCCGCGGACAGCCACCTGCGGTGCCTCCGGGGTCGGGTGTGGGGTCGTCACGTCGGGCTCCCTCGTACGGGCGGTGGCTGCGATCCCGAACACTTTCCCACTCCGTGACCCGAAAACTCTGTCGCCGGAGGGACGGGTGGGCCAGAATCTACGCGCGTTGTGCACCATCGGACCAAGGAGAACACATGCCGCTGAACCGCCGGACGTTCCTGGAGAGCTCCGTCGCCGTCGGAGCCGGAGCCGCCCTCACCACGGGGGTCGCCGCCGCCCCGGCCCAGGCCCGCGGACCGCGTCCCGAGCCGGCCAAGCGGTACTCCTTCACCGTGATGGGCACCACCGACCTGCACGGCAACGTATTCAACTGGGACTACTTCACCGACAAGGAGTTCGACGACAAGGCGCACAACGACGTGGGTCTCGCGAAGATCTCCACCCTCGTCGACCAGGTGCGCGAGGCCAAGGGGCGGTGCAACACGCTCCTCATCGACGCCGGCGACACGATCCAGGGCACCCAGCTGTCGTACTACTACGCCAAGGTCGACCCGATCACCGCCCGTCGCGGTCCCGTACACCCGATGGCGCAGGCGATGAACGCGATCGGATACGACGCCGCCGCGCTCGGCAACCACGAGTTCAACTACGGCATACCGGTGCTGCGGAAGTTCGAGGAGCAGTGCGACTTCCCGCTGCTCGGCGCCAACGCGCTCGACGCGAAGACGCTGAGGCCGGCATTCCCGCCGTACAGCATGCACCGGCTGCGCACCCCGCACGGCCGGGACGTGAAGGTCGCGGTCCTCGGTCTGACCAACCCGGGCATCGCGATCTGGGACAAGGCCAACGTCAGCGGCAAGATGGTCTTCCCTGGCCTGGAGGAGCAGGCGGCGAAGTGGGTGCCGAAGCTGCGCTCGATGGGCGCGGACGTCGTGGTGGTGTCGGCGCACAGCGGTTCCAGCGGCACGTCCTCGTACGGCGACCAGCTCCCCCACGTCGAGAACGCGGCCGGGCTCGTCGCCGAGCAGGTCGCCGGCATCGACGCGATCCTCGTCGGCCACGCCCACACCGAGATCCCCGAGTACCGGGTGAGGAACAAGGAGACCGGCAAGGACGTCGTGCTGTCCGAGCCGCTCAAGTGGGGTCAGCGCCTGACCCTCTTCGACTTCGACCTGGTGTGGGAGAAGGGCCGGTGGACCGTCGAGAAGATCGGCGCCCAGGTGCTGAACTCCAACACCGTGGAGGAGGACCCGGAGATCGTCGGCCTGCTCGCCGACGAGCACAAGAAGGTCGTCGCGTACGTCAACCAGATCATCGGCACCTCCAGCGCGACGATGGCCACGGCCGACGCGCCGTGGAAGGACGAGCCGATCATCGATCTGATCAACCACGTGCAGGCGGAGACGGTGAAGGAGGCGCTGGCGGGCGGCGCGTACGGGGCCCTGCCGGTCCTGTCGCAGGCGTCCTGCTTCTCCCGTACGGCGGCGATCCCGGCCGGTCAGGTCACCATCCGTGACGCGGCCGGGCTCTACGTCTTCGAGAACACCCTGGAGGCGCGTCTGCTCACGGGTGCCCAGGTCAAGGACTACCTGGAGTTCTCGGCGCGGTACTACGTGCAGACCCCGGCGGGCGCGCCCGTGGACACGGCGAAGCTGACGAACGCGGACGGCACGCCGGACTACAACTACGACGCCGTGTACGGCGTGACGTACGAGATCGACATCGCCAGGCCGGCCGGCTCGCGGATCGTGAACCTGTCCTTCGGCGGGAAGCCGATCGACCCGGCCGCGCAGTTCGTCCTCGCCGTGAACAACTACCGGGCCAGCGGCGGCGGCGCCTTCCCGCACGTCGCCAAGGCCCAGCAGCTGTGGGCCAACTCGGACGAGATCCGCAACACCATCATCCAGTGGGTGAAGGCGAAGGGATCGATCGACCCGGGCCAGTTCGCGTCGGTGGACTGGAAGCTGACCCGGGACGGTGTTCCCGTCTTCTAGGCGGTTCAGCTCTGTGTGAGAGGCGTCATCGCCTGGCCCTGCGCCGGGATGCGTGGCGCCTCTCTCCGTTCCAGGCCGAAGCTGGTGAAGGCGGTGCGGCGCGGCAGCGGGTACGGCTCCTTGCCGGTGAGCGAGTTGAGGATGGTGGCGCTGCGCCAGGCGGCGAGTCCGAGGTCGGGGGCGCCGACGCCGTGGGTGTGCTTCTCGGCGTTCTGTACGTAGACGGAGCCGGTGACGGAGGAGTCGAGGACGAGCCGGAAGTCGTCGTCGATCCTGGCCCGGCCGGCGGAGTCGTGGCGCAGATACGGGTCGAGCCCGGCGAGCATCCGGTCGACGGGGCGTTCGCGGTAGCCGGTCGCGAGGACGACGGCGTCGGTGGTGAGCCGGGAACGGGTCGACTGCTGCAGGTGCTCCAGATGGAGTTCGACCTTGGTGGTGGCGACGCGGCCGGCGGTGCGGACGCGGACCCCCGGGGTGAGGACGGCGTCGGGCCACCCGCCGTGGAGGGTGCGCCGGTACAGCTCGTCGTGGATGGCGGCGATGGTGTCGGCGTCGATGCCCTTGTGCAACTGCCACTGACGCGGGACGAGTTCGTTGCGGGTCTGTTCGGGCAGGGCGTGGAAGTAGCGGGTGTAGTCGGGGGTGAAGTGCTCCAGGCCGAGCTTGGAGTACTCCATGGGTGCGAAGGCCTCGGTCCGGGCCAGCCAGTGGATCTTCTCGGCTCCAGCGGGCCTGGCGCGCAGCAGGTCGAGGAAGATCTCGGCGCCGGACTGGCCGGATCCGATGACCGTGACGTGCTCGGCCGCGAGGAGCCGCTCGCGGTGCTCCAGGTAGTCGGCCGAGTGGAGGACGGGCACGTGCGGGGCGTCGGCCAGCGGCTTCAGGGGCTCGGGTACGTACGGTTCGGTGCCGACGCCCAGGACGACGTTGCGGCTGTACACGCGGCCCAGCGCCTCGGCCTCGCCGTCCTTGTCCAGCTGGGTGAAGTCCACCTCGAACAGGGCGCGTTCGGGGTTCCAGCGGACGGCGTCGACCTGGTGGCCGAAGTGCAGGCCGGAGAGCTGGGCGCTGACCCAGCGGCAGTAGGCGTCGTACTCGGCGCGCTGGATGTGGAACTTCTCGGCGAAGTAGAAGGGGAAGAGCCGGTCGCGGGAGCGGAGGTAGTTGAGGAACGACCAGGGGCTGGCGGGGTCGGCGAGGGTCACCAGGTCGGCGAGGAAGGGGACTTGGAGGCTGGCGCCCTCGATGAGGAGGCCGGGGTGCCAGTGGAAGGCGGGGTTCTGGTCGAAGAACGCGGTGGCGAGACCGCCGGGGACGCCCTGGGCGAGCGCGGCGAGGGAGAGGTTGAAGGGGCCGATACCGATGCCCACCAGGTCATGGGGGTGGTCGAGGTCGCGCTGGGGGGTGCTGCCGGTCATCGGTCGGTGCTGCCTTCCACGAGGTCCAGGATGTCTTGGAGGTCGCCGGGGGTGGCGTGGGGGTTGAGCAGGGTGGCCTTGAGCCAGAGCCGGCCGTCCGCGCGGGCCCGGCCGAGGACCGCCCGTCCCCCGTCGAGGAGGGCGCGGCGGATCGCGGCGACGGTGGTGTCGTCGGCGCCGGCGGGCCGGAACAGCACGGTGGTCAGGGCCGGGCGCTCGTACAGCTCCAGGTCCGGGCTCTTCTCGACGAGGTCGGCGAGCTGCTGGCCGAGGTCGCAGACCCGGTCGACGAGCGCGCCCATGCCGTCCCTGCCGAGGGCGCGCAGGGTGACGGCGATCTTGAGGATGTCGGGTCGGCGGGTCGTGCGCAGGGAGCGTCCGAGGAGGTCGGGGAGTCCGGCCTCGGTGTCGTCGGCCGCGTTGAGGTAGTCGGCGGTGTGGGAGAGGACCGTGAGGTCTCGCCCGTCCCGTACGGCGAGGAGTCCGGCGGCGGCCGGCTGCCAGCCCAGCTTGTGCAGGTCGAGGGTGACGGTGCGGGCGCGGTCGAGGCCGGCGAGGAGCGGGTGGCGGGTGTCGCTGAAGAGAAGGGGGCCGCCGTAGGCGGCGTCGACGTGCAGCTCGGCGCCGTGGGCGTCGCAGAGGTCGGCGATCTGCGGGAGGGGGTCGATGCGGCCGGTGTCGGTGGTCCCCGCGGTCGCGGCGACGAGGAGGGGGCCGTGGAGGTCGGTGAGCGCCTCGTCGAGGGCCACGGGGTCGAGGGTGCCGTTGGGGGTGGGCACGGTCACCGGTTCGGGGAGGCCGAGGAGCCAGGCGGCGCGGCGGAAGGAGTGGTGGGCGTTCGCGCCGACGACGCTCTGGACGCTGTGGCCCGGGCCGTGGCGCTCGCGGGCGAGGAGGAGCGCGAGCTGGTTGGACTCGGTGCCGCCCGTGGTGACGAGGGCGTCGGGACCGGGTCCGGTGCCGTCGGGTCCCGCGGGGTAGACCGCCGCGGCCAGGGCTTCGGTGACCAGGGCTTCCAGGGCGGAGGCGGCGGGGGCCTGGTCCCAGGAGTCCATGGACGGGTTGAGCACGGACGCGGCGAGGTCGGCGGCGGCGGCGAGCCCGAGGGGCGGCGTGTGGAGGTGGGCGGCGCAGAGGGGATGAGCGGGGTCCGCGGCCCCCTCGGCGAGCGCGCGGGTGAGCGTGCGGAGGGTCTCGGTGGGGTCGGTGCCGTGCGCGGGGAGCGGGTCTCCCAGTGCCTCCCGGACGCGGGCGGTGACCTCGTCCGGGCCGCCGGAGGGGATCGGACCGCCGCGCGCGGTCGCGCCCGCGCGGAGTGCGTCGAGGACCGTGTCCAGGAGGGGGCGCAGGGCGTCGGTGTCCGTCGCGGCGAGGGGTGGGGCGGGGTCGGCACGCATGGGCACGAGCCTGCCGGGGGTTCTGGGGGTTTGTCCGACGATGTCGCGGGAGCAACCCGAACGGGGGACGGGTCCTTGACAGGACGCCGTCCCCCGGTGGCCGTTCGCCCGCGGGCCGCTGGGCGGTGAGCCCCCGGCACGCGGGCCGTCAGGCGGTGCGGACCGTCAAGGCCCTTCGCAGGTCGGCGAGTTGGTCGACGAGCTTACGGTGGAGGGCAGGAGTCAGGGCCGGGTCCGTGAGGTGGGACTCGCCCAGCGCGAGGGACTCCTGGTCGATCGCGAACGCGGGGAACGCGTAGCGGCCGGCCGCCGCGGCCATCGCGGCGCCCCTGCGGGCGCCGAGCGCGATGGCCGCGGGGTAGTAGCGCGTCACGTACTCCCGCACCAGATCGGCCTGTTCGGGCTGCCAGAAGCCCTGGGCCGTCGCGGTGAACAGGTAGTTGGACAGATCGTCCGAGTCGAAGAGGGCGGACCAGGCGGCCGCCTTCGCCTCGGGCGTCGGCAGGGCGGCCCGGCAGCGGGCCGCGCCCTCCTCGCCGGTGGCGCTCGCGTCCCGCGCAAGCTCGCGGTCGATCACGGCGCCGTCGACCGCGCCCAGGACCGAGAGCCGGGCGAGGACGCGCCAGCGCAGCTCCGGGTCGAGCTCCGGGCCGCCGGGGACGGTCCCTTCGGCGAGCCACCCGGCGATGGTGTCGGGCTGTGTGGCGCTGCTGATGAACGTACGGACGGCGGTGAGGCGCAGTCCGGGGGCTTCGCCGTCCTCGGTGTGGCGGATCAGGGTGCGGGCCAGGGAGGTGAGCTGCGCGAGCGCGGCGGGACGGTCCGCGGGGGCGAGGTAGTGGTCGGCGATCTGGGTGCGGGCGAAGGCGAGGACGCCCTGCACGACGGCGAGGTCGGACTCCTCGGGGAGGTGGGCCTCGGCCGTGGCCAGGTAGTCGCGGGGGTCCAGTTCGCCGTCGCGGACCATGTCGCGCAGGGTGTTCCAGACGAGGGCGCGGGTGAGGGCGTGGGGGATGCCGGAGATGCCGCGCAGGGCGGTCTCCAGCGAGGTCTCGTCCAGGCGGACCTTGGCGTACGTGAGGTCGCCGTCGTTGAGGACGACGAGGGCGGGGCGCGGTCCGGGGAGGTCGAGGGGCGCGGTCTGCGGGACGTCGGTCTCCAGGCGTTCGCGCGCGACGAGGCGTCGGCCGTCGACGAGGTCGCGGTCGTAGACGCCGACGGCGATGCGGTGCGGCCGGCTGCCGTCGTGCCGGACGGTGAGGGTGGTGCGGGTGTCGCCGCCGGCGAGCTCGGGCGTGAGGGTGTCGACCCCGGTGGTCCGAAGCCACCGCTCGGCCCAGGCGTGGACGTCGCGTTCGGTCGCGGAGGCGAGGCTGTCGATGAAGTCGGCGAGGGTGGCGTTGCCGAACCGGTGGCGCTTGAAGTGGGTGTTGATGCCGGCGAGGAAGTCCTTCTCGCCCATCCAGGCGACGAGCTGGCGCAGCGCGGAGGCGCCCTTGGCGTAGGAGATGCCGTCGAAGTTGAGGAGCGCGGAGTCGGTGTCGGGTACGGCGTCCGGATCGGGGGCGACGGGGTGGGTGGAGGGGCGCTGGTCGGCGTCGTAGCCCCAGGCCTTGCGCTCGATGCCGAAGTCGATCCAGGTGTCGGGGAAGCGGTCGGAGCACGCCTCGTTGACGGTCTGGTAGCCCATGTACTCGGCGAAGGACTCGTTCAGCCAGATGTCGTCCCACCAGCGCAGGGTGACGAGGTCGCCGAACCACATGTGGGCCATCTCGTGGGCGATGACCATGGCGCGGGTCTGGCGCTCGGTGACGGTGACGGCGGAGCGGTAGACGAACTCGTCGCGGAAGGTGACAAGGCCGGGGTTCTCCATGGCGCCGGCGTTGAACTCGGGGACGAAGGCCTGGTCGTAGGAGTCGAACGGGTACGGCTCCTCGAACTTCTCGTGGAAGCGGTCGAAGCAGGCCTTGGTGATGTCGAGGATCTCGTCGGCGTCGGCGTCGAGGTGGGGCGCGAGGGAGCGCCGGCAGTGGATGGCGAAGGGCAGTCCGGCGTGCCGGGTGCGGACGGAGTGCCAGGGGCCGGCGGCGACGCAGACGAAGTACGTGGAGAGCAGCGGGGTGGCGGCGGCCTTCCAGCTGCCGTCGGGCTGTTGCTCGGTGATGCCGTTGGCGAGGACGGTCCAGCCTTCGGGGGCCTTGACGCTCACCTCGAAGACGGCCTTCAGGTCGGGCTGGTCGAAGGCGGCGAAGACGCGCTGGACGTCTTCCATGAAGAGCTGGGTGTAGACGTACGACTCGCCGTCGGTGGGGTCCTTGAAGCGGTGCATGCCCTCGCCGGTACGGGAGTACCGCATGGTCGTGACGGCGCGCAGCTCGTGCTCGCCCTCCGTGAGGCGCAGCGGGACCCGGTTCTCTTCGAGGGAGGCGGGGTCGAGGGGCTCGCCGTCGAGCTGGAGGGAGTGGAGCGTGACGGGCTTCAGCTCGACGAACGTCTCCCCCGCGGTCCGGGCGGTGAACCGGATGAGCGTGGTGGATTCGAAGGTCTCGTCGCCTGTGGTGAGGTCGAGGTCGACCGTGTAGTGCTGGACGTCGAGGAGCCGGGCACGGGTCTGCGCTTCGTCGCGCGTCAGTACGGACATGGGGCCCATGCTGCCCGATGGTGCGGCGGCGGGGCACGGGGGTTCCCGCAGTCAGCCCGGCGCGGCGGCGTCAGGCGAGGCCGGCGCCGGTGACGTGGGCGTAGGCGGCCGTGATGCCGGGGCGGTCGTAACCGCTCGGGCTCCTGGCGCCGGTGGAGAGGAGCGCGTGGAGGAGGAGGCGGGCCTTGGCGGGGTCGAGCGGGCCCGCGGGGACGAGTCCGCGCGTGAGGAGGTCGTGCTCGGATCCGGGGCCGCGGTAGGTACGGCTGAGGGTCGCTCCGGCGCCGGTGCGGGAGGCGAGGACGACGGGGATGCGGGTCGCGAGCCGTTCCAGGGGGTCGACGAGCCAGGTCGGGACGTGGCCGGCGCCGAAGGCGGCGACGACGATGCCGTCGAAGCGGGAGTCGACCGCTTCGAGGAGCTCGCCGCGGTCGCCGAGGGAGAGGGTGACCAGGGCGACGCGTACCGCCGGGTCGAAGCGGAGCGGGTGGATGGCGCTGGTGCCGGTGGGGCGCAGCAGGAGGCGCGGTTCGCCCTCGACGACGGTGCCGAGCGGCCCGGCGCCCGGGGAGGCGAAGGTGGCGACGGAGGTGGTGTGGGTCTTGCGGACGAGCCGGGCGGCGTGGATCTCGTCGGCGAGGACGACGAGGACGCCGAGGCCCGCGCAGCCGGGGTCGGCGGCGACGGCGATCGCGGCGGCCAGGTTGGCGGGGCCGTCGGCGCCGGGCAGGTCGGGGCGGCGCATGGCGCCGGTGACGACGACGGGCCGGTCGGTCTCGCAGAGCAGGTCGAGGAGGAAGGCGGTCTCCTCCAGGGTGTCGGTGCCCTGGACCACGACGACGCCGGAGCCCGCGGCGACGGTCTCGCGGACCTCGTCGGCGAGGGCGGCGAGGTCCTCGAAGGCGAGGGAGGAGCTGGGGAGCCGACGGAAGTCGCGCAGGTCGACGGAGAGGCCGGCGTCGGTGACGCCGAGGCCGGCGAGGACCTCGGCTCCCGTCATCCGGCTGGCGTCGCCGCCGCGCGCGGAGATCGTCCCGCCGAGGGTGAAGACCGTGACCCGGTTCATCGTTGCGCTCCGTCCGCGATCGTCTCGTGGTGCCGGATGACCTCCGCGATGATGAAGTTGAGCAGCTTCTCCGCGAACGCCGGGTCCAGTTTCGCGCTCTCGGCGAGCTCCCGCAGCCGGGCGATCTGGCGGGACTCGCGCGCCGGGTCGGCGGGCGGCAGCTGGTGCTTCGCCTTGAGGACGCCGACCTGCTGGGTGCATTTGAAGCGTTCGGCGAGCATGTGGACGACCGCCGCGTCGATGTTGTCGATGCTCTCGCGCAGCCGGGTCAGTTCCGCAGTGACGGACTCGTCGATCTCGCTCATGAGCAGCGAGCTTAGACGGATCGGGAGCGAAGGGTCGGCGGGTGTTCGGGATCCGGGATCACGTTGCTCCAGCCGCCTGGCACGGTCCGGCCCTGCTGCTCGCGGAAGCGGACGGGGGCGGTGCCGACCCGGCGGGTGAAGAGCCGGGAGAAGTAGGCGGGGTCGTCGTAGCCGACGCGGCGGGCGACGGCGGCGACGGGCAGTTCGGTGGCGGCGAGGAGTTCCTTGGCACGGCCGAGCCGGATGGTGAGGAGGTAGTCCTTGGGGCTGCAGCCCGCGGTGCGGCGGACGGCGGTCCGCAGTTCGGCCTGGGTCATGCCGTGGCGGGCGGCGTGCTCGGCGACGGAGAGCGGCTGGAAGGCGTCGCGGGCGAGGGCGGTGAGGACGGGGTCGCCGTCGGCGTTGGTGTCGGCGCGGGCGCGGCGCAGGGCGACCAGGAGCTCGTGGACGGCGGCCCCGGTCTCCACCTCCAGGAGGGGGTTGCCGCGGCGGGCGGCGCGGGCGATGCGGCCGACGGCGGCGCGCGGGGCGGTGGCGTCGGCGAGGGGGACGACGGGCCGATCGGGCTCGATGTATCCGAGTTCGGTGTAGGTGACGGTGGCGGGTCCCGCGAAGTCGACGAAGGCCTCGTCCCAGCCGGTGTCGGGGTCGGCGGAGTAGTGGTGGGGTACGCCGGGGGTGAGCCAGATCAGGGCGGGCGCGGTGATGGTGGTGCGGCGCCCGTCGGGGCCCCGGTACCAGCCGCTGCCGGCGCTGACGACGACGGCCACGTGGTGGTCGAGGGTGCGGGGGCCGACGGTGGGCAGGGCGCCGTGCTGGAGCCCGACGCCGAGGCAGACGAGACCGAGTCGGTGGTGGACCGGGCTGGGTGTGAAGTAACGCATCCAGGTGTGGTACATCCGCCGTACCTGCCTTTCTTCCGTCCAAACAGCGACGATCTTTGTCCATGGACCCGTCCGCCGCCAGAGGGCGAGGGTGACGTCATGAGCACGTTCGCTGTGGGTGACGAGGACTTTCTCCTGGACGGCCGGCCGGTGCGGCTGCTGTCGGGGGCGCTGCACTACTTCCGGGTGCACGAGGAGCAGTGGGGCCATCGCCTGGGGATGCTCCGGGCGATGGGCCTCAACTGTGTCGAGACGTACGTCCCCTGGAACCTGTACGAGCCGGAGCCCGGCCGGTACGGGGACGTGGGCGCGCTCGGCCGGTTCCTGGACGAGGTGGCGCGGGCCGGGATGTGGGCGATCGTGCGGCCGGGGCCGTACATCTGCGCCGAGTGGGAGAACGGCGGGCTGCCGCACTGGCTGACGGGACGCCTGGGGCGCCGGGTGCGGACGGACGACGCGGAGTACCTCGGGCATGTGGAGCGCTGGTTCCGCCGGCTGATGCCGCAGGTGGTGGAGCGGCAGATCGGCCGCGGCGGTCCGGTGATCATGGTCCAGGTGGAGAACGAGTACGGGAGTTACGGCTCGGACCAGGGGTATCTGCGCCATGTCGCGGATCTGCTGCTCGACTGCGGGGTGGAGGTTCCGCTCTTCACCTCGGACGGGCCGGAGGACCACATGCTGACGGGCGGTTCGGTGCCGGGGGCGCTCGCGACGGCGAACTTCGGCTCGGGGGCGCGGGAGGCGTTCGCGGTGCTGCGGCGGCACCAGCCGTCCGGGCCGCTGATGTGCATGGAGTTCTGGTGCGGCTGGTTCGACCACTGGGGCACGGAGCACTCCGTACGGGAAGCGGCGGACGCGGCGGCGGCGCTGCGGGAGATCCTGGAGTGCGGAGCCTCGGTGAACGTCTACATGGCGCACGGGGGGACGAACTTCGCGGGCTGGGCGGGGGCGAACCGGGCCGGTGAGCTCCACGGGGGCGCGCTGCTGCCGACGGTGACCTCGTACGACTACGACGCGCCGGTGGACGAGGCGGGGCTGCCGACGGAGAAGTACTGGCGGTTCCGTGAGGTGCTCGCGGAGTATGCGGAGGGGCCGCTGCCCGAGGTGCCGGGGCCGCCGCGGCGGATCGCCGGGCCGGTGGAGGCCGCCCTGACGGAGTGGGCGCCCCTGGCGGAGGTCCTGGAGGTCCTCGGGGACGAGGAGTCGCGGACGCCGGTGCCGCCGACCTTCGAGGAGCTGGGGGTGGACCGGGGTCTGGTGCGCTACCGCCTGGAGCTCCCCGGCCCCCGGCAGCCGTACCCGCTCGCGGTGTCCGGCCTGCGCGACCGTGCGCTGGTGTACGTGGACGGGGTCCGGGCGGGCGTGCTGACGTCGGAGGACGCGGTGCTGCCCGAGCCGGTGGCGGGGCCGGCGGTGGTGGAGCTGTGGGTGGAGTCGCTGGGGCGGGTCAACTACGGGCCGCGGCAGGCGGAGCCGAAGGGCATCACGGGCGGGGTCCGGCACGAGCGGCAGTACGTGCACGGGGTGCGGGCCCGGGGGCTGAGGCTCGACGCCTTCGAGGCGGCGGCGGTGGCGAAGGTGCCGTTCCGTCCGGTGACCGCCGGGACGCTGCCGGGGCTCCACCGGGCGGAGGTCGAGGTGTCCGGGCCGGGCGACGCGGCGCTGTCGCTGCCGGGCGGGACGCGGGGCTTCGTCTGGGTGAACGGCTTCTGTCTCGGCCGGTACTGGAGCGCGGGCCCGCAGGAGTCGCTCTTCGTCCCGGGCCCCGTGCTGCGGGAGGGTGTCAACGAGGTGTGGGTGCTCGAACTGGAGGGCGGACCGGCGGGCGTGCGGCTCGGTTGAGGGGCGAGCGTGTACGGGGGCGGCGGCCCCGCCCCCGTACACGCTCGGGGTCTTGCCGGTCGGACCGGTCCGACCGGTCGTGCTAGAGGGTCGCCGCGGCGGACTTGATCTGGGCGGCGAAGGTCGAGACCTCGGTGTACACGCCGGGGAGGCCCGGACGTGCACAGCCCTCGCCCCAGCTCACGATGCCGACCTGGATCCAGGCGCCGGCGTTGTCGCGGCGGAACATCGGGCCACCGGAGTCACCCTGGCAGGTGTCGACGCCGCCCTCGTTGTAGCCGGCGCAGATCTCCTCGCCGGCGACGAGGGAGCTGCCGTAGGCGGCCTTGCAGTCGGCGTCCGAGACGAACGGGACCGTGGCCTTGCGCAGGTACCGCTGCTGCGCGCCGCCCTCACGGGTGGAACCCCAGCCGGCGACGGTGAACGTGCCGCTGTTGTACGCGGTGGTCTCGGCGATCTTGAGCGTGGGCACCGAGGTGATCGGCGAGGCCAGCTTGATCAGGGCCCAGTCCTTGCCCTGGCCGTTGTAGCCGGGGGCCTGGAGGACCTTGGTCGACCGGACCTTGATGGCGCTGCTGGACTGGAGGTCCACGACTCCGGCGGTGGCGGTGATGCTGGTGTTGTTGCCGGAGCCGTTCACACAGTGGGCGGCGGTGAGGACGATCTGCGACGTCAGCATCGAGCCGCCACAGCCCATGGAGAGCCGGACCATCCAGGGGAACTCACCCTGGGCGGCGCGGGTTCCGCCGACGACCGGGGCGGGCGCGGCGAAGGCGCTGGAGGGCTGGAGGCTGACGGCCGCGAGGACGACGGCGCCGGCGGCGGCGATTCTCTGAAGGGCGCGGACGAACCTGTTCTTCTTCAAGTGTCTGCCTTTCATGGGGGGTTGGCCTTGATGGCATGTGCCCGTCAAGACTTGGTCGGGATTATGGACAGCGCCCCGGGAGGGCCACAAGGGCGCGATTTCGGCCAGCACCGCGCTCCCGCGAGGCCTCGTACAGTGGAGGCAAGGGGGTGCGGCGTGCCGAACGGAAGCGAAGTCGTCCACGGGTTCCCGCACCTCGCCACGGTCCGGGCCTCGATCACCGCGCTGTACCGGCGGCTGTCGGCGGACGGGGTGCGGCGGTACGGGGCGAGCATGTCCGCGCAGGCCGTGGCCTTCACCGACGAGGAGGACCTCCACCTCGGCGCCCAGCGCGTGGCCGGGGCACTCGTGCACCATCTGAGGCTGCCCGAGGCACGGATGATCGTGAGCTTCCGGGAGATGGAGCACGCGGCGAGCGTGGACCTGGCTGCGGGTCCCGAGTACTTCGTGGAGCTGAACGACCGCTTCCGGGGCCACCGCAGGGACATCGGGGCGGCGCTGGCCCATGAGATCACGCACGTGCTGCTCCACCGCCTCGGCCTGGGCTTTCCCGGCACCAGGGACAACGAGATCCTCACCGATGTGGTGACCGCCTATCTGGGGGCAGGCTGGCTGCTGCTCGACGCCTTCCGGGAGGACGGGATGTCCAGCCAGAAGCTCGGGTATCTGACGCCGGAGGAGTTCGGGTACGTGCTGGCGAAGCGGGCCGAGGTGTTCGGAGAGGACCCCTCGCCGTGGTTCACCAGCCCCCGCGCGTACGAGGCGTGGATCCGCGGGCGGGAGGAGGCGGCGCGCGACGCCCGGCGGCCCCCGCTCGCCGCGGCGGGATGGGCTGCCCGGCACCGGTACACGAAGGACCGCCGCTACGGGCGAGCGGCGGAGGATGCCTCGTACGCCTTCGAGGGGAGCGGGGCCTCGGCCCGCGTCTCCTTCCCCTGCCCGGTGTGCCGGCAGCGGCTGAGGGTGCCGGCGGGCCGCCGGGTGCGCGCCCGGTGCGGGGTGTGCGAGGCGGTCCTGGAGTGCGACACGTAGTCCCGGTGGGTGGTCGCGGGGGGCTGTTTCCCATTTGCGCCGTCCGCGCCCCACGGGTGAAGGTCGGTGGATGAGCACGCTGTTCGAGGCAATGCACGAAGGGGACGACGCCGTGGTGCGCGTCCTGCGGAGCGGGGTCTCCCCCGAGACGGACGACGAAGGGGAGACGGCGCTCTATCGGGCGGCCGTCGCGAACGAACCGGGGATCGTACGGCTGCTGCTCGCGGCCGGGGCGGATCCCCGCCGGGGCAGCGGCGAGGAGGCGGGGGACCTTCCGCTGTGCGGTGCGGCCTGCGGCGGCCACGCGGACGTGGTGCGGGCCCTGCTGGCGGGCGGCGCGCGGGCGGATCAGGCCGAGGCGTACGGATTCACGGCCCTGGACTGGGCGGTGCGGCTCGGACACGCGGAGACGGTACGGGTCCTGCTCGAACACGGCGCCGCGCCGAGCCGGCCGGGGCCCGACGGCCTCCCGCCGCTGGTGGCCGCGGCACGGCGCGGTTCGGCCGCGAGCGTGCGGGCGCTCCTGGAGTACGGGGCGGGCCCGGCCGAGGACGCCCTGCGGGAGGCGCGCCGCTGGGTCGGCGTGGACATCGCCGGGGAGCTGCGGCGCGGGCTGCTCGACCCGGGCCGGCCCGAGGGCGCCGAGGAGACCGTGGTGCGGCGCGTGCGCGAGGACGGCGGGGTGACCGTCGTCGTCGACGTGCTGCGGGCGGACGGCGCGCCGAGCCGGGGCAACGAGCAGCAGACCGGCCACGCCGCGATCGCCACGCTCCTGGAGCGGACGCTCGGTGTGCGCGTCTCCCCGGAGGAGCTCGCCACCCGGGCCCTGAACTGCGCGGACCCCGAGCTGGACGACTGGCAGGAGGCGGTCCGCGCGCTGGCCGACCGCGACGACGAGGAGACCTTCAGGGTGGCAGCCGGCTGGTGCGCGAGCGGAGGCCCGCTGCGACGGGCGCTGGGCGCCCGCGTCCTGGGCGGCCTCGACCGCTTCACGTCCCGGTCCGTCCCGGTGCTGCGCAGGCTCGCGGCGGAGGCGGCCGCGGAGGCGGGGACGGGGACCGCTGCGGAGATGGGGAGGGCCGCGGAGGCGGGGACGGCTGCGGGGACGGGCACCGCTGCGGAGGCCGGGACGGCCGCGGAGGTGGCGAGAGCCAGGGCGGAGACGGAGGCCGCGAAGGTGGCGGCGTGGCCGGCGACGGTGGCCGATTCGGGGTCCGGCGAGGCGCCCGGCACCGTGCCCGGCGTCGCGCCCGGCGCGGCCCGGGAGCCCGCGCTCTCCGCCGTCGTCGCACTCGGGCGGTGCGGGGACGCGCAGGCGCTGCCGGAGCTGCTCGCGCTCGCCTCGCATCCCGACGTGGAGGTGCGGCGGGCGCTCGGCTGCGCGCTCACGGGCCTGGTGCCCGCCGGGCGCCCCGAGGAGGTGGCGACGCTGATCGCGCTGAGCCGGGACCACGACCACGGCGTACGGGACTGGGCGACGCTCGCGCTCGCGGAGGTTCCCGAGGACACCCCGGTTCTGCGGGAGGCGCTCGTCGCGCGGCTCGCCGACGACGACGAGGACGCGGTGGCCGAGGCCGCCCGAGGGCTGGCGATGCGTCAGGATCCGCGCGCCGTGGAAGTCCTGGCGCGTCTCCTCGCCGACGGCGACCCGGAGGGGACGGCCCGCGACACCGCGCTCGCCGCCGTCGAGTACGTCGCGGACCCCCGGGCCAGGACCCGCCTGGAGTGGACGACGCCGCGCTGCCGTTGAGGCGGCGGGGCGGCACCCCGCACCCCCGGGGCGCGTCGGACCCCTGCCCCAAGGCCACCTGACCCAGGGGCCTCCTGACCCCAGGGACCTTGATCCCTGGCTCCCCTGACCTGATCCGTCCCCAGGGACCCCTGACCCCAGGCTCCCTGACTCCTCTGACTCCCCTGATCCCAGGCTCTCTGGCCCCTGGCTCCCCTGACCCCAGGCTCCCTGGCCCCTGACTCCCCTGACCCCAGGCTCCCCTGGCCCCCGGTCGAGCGCCCCGTTCCGCCGGGGAATCGCAGGGCGGGCTTCTCCTCGCGTTCACCGAGGAGCCACCGCGACCCCCCGTAATGCAGGAGTTGTATGGACAGCAGTTGTTCATACATCTTGGCCCCGCTCCCCTTCCCTCATGGAGTACGCGTGACCTCCCCTGCCCGCGCCGCCGTCCTGCTCGGCGCCCTCGGCCTGACAGCCCTCTCCCTCACCGCCTGCGGCGCCGCCCCGACGAAGGACGCCGCCGGCGCCGACGGGAAGAACCTCGCCACCGCCACCTCCGCCACCGAGGCCGGCGGCATGGACGCCCTGGTCGCCGCCGCGAAGAAGGAGGGCACGCTCAACGCGATCGCCATCCCGCGCGACTGGGCGAACTACGGCGCGATCATCGACGGCTTCACCGCGAAGTACGGCATGAAGGTGAACGTGGAGAACCCCGACGGCTCCAGCCAGGACGAGATCAACGCGGTGAGGTCCCGCAAGGGCCAGGACCGCGCCCCCGACGTGCTCGACCTCGGTGCGTCCTTCGCCCAGGCCGCGGGCGAGCAGGGCCTCACCGCCCCGTACAAGGTCGCCGCCTTCGACAAGATCCCCGGCACGCAGCGCGACGCCCAGGGCCGCTGGTTCAACGACTACGGCGGCTACGTCTCCATCGGCTGCGACGCCAAGCGGGTCACGGTCTGCCCGCAGACCTTCGCCGACCTGCTCAAGCCCGAGTACAAGGGCAAGGTCGCCCTCAACGTGCGGGTGCTGCTGCGGCCCGAGGCGCTGGAGGTCACGGCGGGCGGTCCCGCTCGTGTCACCGGCACCTCGTTCCACGGCCCGACGACCCGGCTGCGGATCGCTCTCGCCGACGGCACCGACGTCAAGGCGGATGTCCCCACGCACGCGGCGGCGGGGCTCACCCCGGGCACGGAGGTCTCCGTCCGTCCCCGTCAGCGGCCCGTGCTGCTCGCCTCCACCGCGCCGACGGGCGGTGCGGCGTGACGCGGCTGCAGGCGGTCCTCTTCGACATGGACGGCACCCTCGTCGACACCGAGGGCGTCTGGCTGGACGTCGTCGAGGCCGCCGCCGCGCGCCGGGGCCGCGCCCTGGACGCCGAGCGCCGGACGGCGGTGACCGGACGGTCCGTCGAGGACACGGCGGCCCTGCTCCACACCTACCTGGACGCGCCGGCGGCCGAACTCGCCGCCGAACTGGGCACGGACTTCGCCGGCCGGCTCTCGGTGGCCGCCGCGCCCCGCCCGGGCGCGCTGCGGCTGCTCGCCGCGCTCCGCGAGAGCCGGGTGCCGACTGCGCTCGTCTCGGCCTCGCCGCGCGCGGTCGTCGCCCAGGTGGCGAGCACCCTGGACGGGCACCGCTTCGACGCGCTGTTCGGCGCCGAGGACACCGTGCGGACGAAGCCGGAGCCCGATCCCTATCTGGCGGCGGCCGTGGCGCTCGGCGCCGAGCCGGGGCGGTGCGTGGCGGTCGAGGACAGCCCGACGGGGGTCGCCTCGGCCGTCGCCGCCGGGTGCCGCGTCCTCGCGGTGCCGTCGACGGAGCCGCTCGGGGCCTTCGCCGGGACCGAAGGCGTCACGCTGGCCGAGTCGTTGACCGAGGTCGACCCCGAGCTGCTGAGCTCCCTGGTCGGGTGAGCGGGGCGCATGACAGGGTGGGCGTGTGAGTGAGGAACGGGCGCGGACGCCGCTGTATCTGAAGGTCGCCGGCGATTTGCGGACCGCCATCACGGCGGGCGAGTACGGCTCCGGGGCGAAGCTGCCGGCGGAGGACGAACTGGCCCGCCGCTACGGCGTGTCGCGGGGTACGGTCCGGCAGGCGCTGGCCGCGCTGCGCACCGACGGTCTGATCACCTCGCGGCGCGGCTCGCGCCGGGTGGTCCTCGGCGGTCCGCGGCTGCACAGCTTCGGCGAGCTGCGCTCCTTCACGCGCTGGGCGCGCTCGCTCGGCGAGAAGCCGGGTGGCCGGATCGTGGCGGTCGAGCGGGTCCCGGCGGACGCGGAGGAGGCCGAGAAGCTCCGTGTCGGGGAGGGCGCGCCGGTCTACCGGGTGCGACGGCTGCGGACGCTCGCGGGCAGCCCGGTGATGGTGGAGCGGACGACGTATCCGGAGCGGATCGGGGAGTTGGTGGCCGGGATGCCGCTGGACACGGTCTCGCACTCGGAGCAACTGGAGCTGCACGGCGTGCTGTTCGCGGACGCGCGGCACACCATCGACCTGGTGCCGGCCGACGCGGACGACGCGGAGCTGCTGGGGTGCCGGGCCGGGGAGTCGCTGCTGCGGGAGCGGCGGCACTCGACCGACCCGGCGGGGAACCCGGTGGAGTGGTCGCAGGACCGGTATCTGCCGGGGACGGTGGCGTTCACGATGCAGAGCTCGACGGCGACGAGCGCGCTCGGACGCCGCCTCGGCTCGTGAGCACTCAGCCCGTGAGGAGCAGCCGGGCCAGCAGGGGCCGGAAGTGCTCGAAGCCGGGCGTCGGCAGGTCCGGACCCTTCGCCTGCTCGTCCCAGCGGCGTACGGCGACGGCGTCCGCGGCCCCCGGGTGGGACTCGAAGGCGCGGACCTGCTCCTCGGTCATCGGCCCGCCCTGTACGGCCAGGGTGTGGACGGAGGCCTCCGAGAGCAGCGCGGAGTAGCCGGGTTCGACGGCGCACAGGTACCGCTTGGCCGCGACGTGCAGCCGTACGGGTTCGGTGACCTCGGGCCCGAACCACTGGTCGAGCCAGTCGGCACCGGTGTGGCTGTGCCGGTTGTCGGTGCCGGCCGAAGGTGCGGGCCACGTCGAGCACCTGGCGGTCGCGGACGGGCACGTCGCGGACGAGGGCGAAGCCGAGGCGGAGGACGGCGTCGAGCAGGTCGGCGCGGACGGCGGGGTCGGACGTGTAGGAGGCCCAGTCGGCCTCGGGGACGCCGTCCGCGAACCGCCCGGCGGCCCACAGCTCCTTGTCGTCCTCGGTGCGGCCGTCGCCGGGGGCGGCCGCCGCGCCGGGGAGGTGGGCGTCGAGCCAGGACTCGGGGTAGAGCGAGCGGTGACCGTCGGGGGCCCGGACGACCTCGCGGGCGGGGGCGCCGTCGGGGGTGCGGGTGTTGCGCACGGTGCCGACGGCGAGCGCGGCGGGGAGTTCGGTGATCTGGAACAGCTTCTGGCCGTTGCGGGGATCCCGGCACTCCGCGCAGGGACCGTTGTCGCGCAGCCAGCGCGGCGGCGCGGCGGCGGGTGACGCCATGAGGTTCTCCAAGTTGTACAGACAACTTCAGTTCGTCTCGGAGCCTCGCAGCCGTGGGCGGCCGACGGGTTACGGACAGCCCAACACCCGGTCCGCGGCCGGCCGGCATGGGGGAAGGCCGGCCGCGGAACGGGAGCCGATGGGGCCGGGCCGGCTCAGCAGCCGTGGTCGACGAGGTCGAACGTGGCGTAGTGGTCGGCCGTGTAGTAGTCCTCCTGCTGGGACTCACCGGTCACGATCCGGCGCGCACCGCGGGTGGGGGAGCCGGGGGTCTCCACCGTGTACTCGTGGTAGTAACCGGCGGACTGACCCGGGAGGACACGTTCCCGGTTCTGGAAGACAGTGCCGTCCTGGGGATACGGGAAGGGCCCGCCCCCTTCGATCAGGCGGAGGGTGTCGTGGGCCTGGGAGGGGAGGTCGGAGAGACAGATCTCTCCGACGGCGGCGGTCGAGAAGGAGGACGCGGCGGACACGGGGGCCGCCGGGGCGAGGGCCGCGCCGGCGGGGGCGCCCAGGAGGAGTGTCGAGACGAGAGCGGCGGCGCCGCCGATGAGGGTGAATCGTGGGGGGATTCGCATGCACCGATGATGACGCGCGTAGAAGCGTCGCCGACAGCCCAACTCCCTTCATTTCGCTGGATGTTGACTTCATCTGCGTGATGTGGGGGTCGCGTGTGCGGCCCCCACTCGGACGTCACGCCCTCCGCACGTACGGGTGGGGGCTCACCCCCCGGAGCCGTACACCGGCTGCGGCACCTCCGCCTCCGCCAGCAGCTTCAGCGCCGCCTCGCCCGCCTCCGCGGGGCTCCACCGCGCGCCCTTGTCGGCCGTCGGGCCCGGACGCCAGCCCTCCATGACGGTGATCCGGCCGCCCTCCGCCTCGAAGACCCGGCCGGTCACCCCTGCCGAGGAGGCCGAGCCCAGCCAGACGACCAGCGGGGAGACGTCCTCCGGTACGCCCGCCAGGTCCGCGAAGGCCCCCTCCGTCATCCGGGTTCTGGCCGCCGGGGCGATGGCGTTGACCTGCACGCCGTAGCGGGCCGTCTCCGCCGCCGCGACCAGGGTCAGACCGATGATCCCGGCCTTGGCCGCCGCGTAGTTGCCCTGCCCGACACTGCCCAGCAGGCCCGCACCCGAGGTGGTGTTGACGACCCGGGCGACCGGCTCGCGGCCCGCCTTGGCCTCCGCGCGCCAGTACGCCGCCGCGTGCCGCAGCGGCAGGAAGTGGCCCTTCACGTGGACGCGCATCACCGCGTCCCAGTCGTCCTCGCCGAGGTTCACCAGCATCCGGTCCCGCAGGAAGCCCGCGTTGTTGACCAGGGTGTCGAGGCGCCCGAAGGCGTCCAGGGCGGTGGCGACCAGCGAGGCCGCCCCCTCCTCCGTGGCGATGTCGCCGCCGTGTGCCACGGCCTCGCCGCCCGCCGTACGGATCTCCTCCACCACCTGCCCGGCGGGCGAACCCGACCCGGCGGAACCGTCGAGCCCCACCCCCAGGTCGTTGACGACGACCCTCGCCCCCTCGGCGGCGAAGGCGCGCGCGTGCGCCCGCCCCAGACCCCTTCCCGCTCCGGTCACGATCACGACCCGGCCCTCGCACAGTCCCATATCAGCTCTCCTTGTTGGCGGTCGCGGCATCCAGGAACGCGGGGCGCTCGCCGCCCCCGTGGACAAGCAATGAGGCCCCCGAGACGTACGAGGCCCGGTCGGAGGCGAGGAAGACCGCCGCCTCCCCCACGTCCGAGGGCTCGGCGAGCCGGCCGAGCGGCACGGTCCGGGCGACGGCCGCGATCCCGTCCTCGTCCCCGTAGTGCAGATCGGAGAGTTCGGTCCGGACCATCCCGAGGACCAGGGTGTTCACCCGTACGTACGGGGCCCACTCCACGGCCATCGAGCGCGCCAGGTTCTCCAGGCCGGCCTTCGCGGCGCCGTACGCGGCCGTGCCCGGCGAGGGCCGCGTGGCACTGACGCTGCCGATCATGACGACGGAGCCGCGCGAGGTCCGCAGCAGTCCGTGGGCGGCCAGCGAGACCCGCAGCGGGACGGCCAGGTTCAACTCCACCACCCGCGCGTGGCGTTCGGCCTCCTCCTCCCCCAGGAGCCGGTAGGGCGTGCCGCCCGCGTTGTTGACCAGCACGTCCAGCCGTCCGTAGCGCTCGCCGACGCCGGCGAGGAACGCGCCGACGGCGGCGGGTTCCCGCAGGTCGACGGGGACGAAGGCGGCCTCGCGGCCCCCCTCCGTGACGGGCGTGTCCGGCGGTCTGCGGGCGCAGACGACCACGCGCGCGCCCGCCCCGAGGAGGGCCCGCGCGATGCCCGCGCCGACCCCGCGTGTGCCGCCGGTGACGACGGCCACCCTCCCGTCCAGCTCCATCGGCTGCTACCTTTCCTCATCGAGCAGTCACCTAACAAATGTTTGGTGGAAAGGTAGCTGATCCGCTCATGGGTGTCTCCACCGCAAGCCCGGGCAAGGGCATCGCACTCGTCACCGTCGACTTCCCACCGGTCAACGCCCTTCCCGTGCGGGGCTGGTACGACCTCGCCGACGCCGTCCGCGCGGCCGGCCGGGACCCGGGGACCCGTTGCGTCGTCCTCGCGGCCGCGGGCCGCGGTTTCAACGCCGGGGTCGACATCAAGGAGATGCAGCGCGACACCGGCCACGGCAGTCTCATCGGCGCCAACCGCGGCTGCGCGGAGGCGTTCGCGGCGGTGTACGAGTGCGAGGTGCCGGTCGTGGCCGCGGTCGGCGGCTTCTGTCTGGGCGGCGGCATCGGACTCGTCGGCAACGCGGACGCGATCGTCGCCTCCGAGGACGCCACCTTCGGACTGCCCGAACTCGACCGGGGCGCGCTCGGCGCCGCCACCCATCTGGCCCGGCTCGTCCCCCAGCACCTGATGCGCGCGCTGTACTACACCTCGCGCACCGCCACCGCCGCCGAACTGCACGCCCACGGCTCGGTCTGGAAGGTCGTGCCGCGCGAGGAACTCCTCGGCGCGGCGCTGGAGCTGGCGGCCGAGATCGCCCGGAAGGACGGCTACCTGATCCGGCTAGCCAAGGCCGCCATCAACGGCATCGACCCGGTGGACGTGCGCCGCAGCTACCGCTTCGAGCAGGGCTTCACCTTCGAGGCGAACCTCAGCGGGGTCGCCGACCGCGTGCGCGACACCTTCGGCAAGGACGAGGCCAAGGAGGGCTCCCCGTGACCGACAAGACCATGACCCCCGACGAGGTGGTGGGCCGGCTCCGCTCCGGCATGACGATCGGCATCGGCGGCTGGGGTTCGCGCCGCAAGCCGATGGCCCTGGTCAGAGCGGTGCTCCGGTCCGAGATCACCGATCTCACGGTGATCTCCTACGGCGGACCCGACGTCGGCCTGCTGGCCGCGGCGGGCCGGATCCGCCGTCTGGTGGCCGCCTTCACCACCCTGGACTCCATCCCCCTCGAACCCCACTTCCGCGCCGCGCGCGAGCGCGGCGACCTCACCATGACCGAGCTGGACGAGGCGATGTTCATGTGGGGGCTGCACGCGGCGGCCAACCGGCTGCCCTTCATGCCCGTCCGGGCCGGGCTCGGCTCGGACGTGATGACGGTCAACCCCGAGCTGCGCACCATCACCTCGCCGTACGACGACGGCGAGACGCTCGTCGCCGTCCCCGCCCTGCGCATGGACGCCGCCTTCGTCCACCTCAACCGCGCCGACCGGCTGGGCAACGGCCAGTACCTGGGCCCCGACCCGTACTTCGACGACCTCTTCTGCGAGGCCGCCGACACCGCGTACGTCTCGTGCGAACGGATCGTCGAGCGGTTCGACCCCGGCACCGCCCCGCAGTCCCTGCTGGTCAGCCGGCACAGCGTCACCGGAGTGGTCGAGACCCCGAACGGCGCCCACTTCACCTCCTGCGCCCCCGACCACGAACGCGACGAATCCTTCCAGAAGCTGTACGCGACCACCCCCTGGCCCGAGTTCGCCGAGCGCTTCCTCTCCGGCAAGAGCGAGGACGACTACCAGCAGGCCGTACGCACCTGGCACGAGGAGCAGCAGTGACCACGACCGCGAGCGTCACCCGCGCCGAGTACTGCGTCCTCGCCTGCGCCGAGGCCTGGCGGGACGGCGGCGAGGTGCTCGCCGCCGCCATGGCCCCCGTCTCCTCGTTCGGCGCCCGGCTCGCCAAACGCTCCTTCGCCCCCGAACTGCTGCTGACCGACGGCGAGGCGATGCTGGTGGGCCTCGACGGGGAGATCGAGGGCTGGCTGCCGTACCGCCGCCATCTGACGATGGTCACCGGCGGCAAGAGGCACGTCATGATGGGCGCGAGCCAGATCGACCGGTACGGCAACCAGAACATCTCCTGCATCGGCGACTGGTCCCGGCCCTCCCGGCAACTTCTCGGCGTACGCGGAGCGCCGGTCAACACCCTCAACAACCCGGTGAGTTACTGGGTGCCGAAGCACTCCCCGCGGGTCTTCGTCGAGCGCGTGGACATGGTCAGCGGCGTGGGACACGACCGCGCGGCCGCCGCCGGGGTGGACCGCTTCCACCGGATCCCCCGGGTCGTCTCCGACCTCGGCGTCTTCGACTTCGAGACGCCCGACCGCTCGATGCGGCTCGCCTCCCTGCACCCGGGCGTCACCGTGGACCAGGTGCGGCAGGCCACCGGCTTCGACCTCGCGATCGGCGACGACGTGCCGTACACCCGCGAACCGACCGCCGAGGAGCTCCGGCTGATCCGCGAGGTGATCGACCCCCGGGGGCTGCGGGAGAGGGAGGTCCGGGCCTGATGAAGACGGGGCTCACCGAACTGACCGGCGTACGCCACCCGATCGTCCAGACCGGTATGGGCTGGGTCGCGGGCCCCCGCCTGGTCACGGCCACGGCCGAGGCGGGTGCCCTCGGCATCCTCGCCTCCGCGACGATGACGGTCGAGGAGCTGCGGTCCGCCGTCCGCGAGGTGAAGTCGCGTACGGACCGGCCGTTCGGGGTCAATCTGCGCGCGGACGCGGGCGACGCCGGCGAGCGGGTCCGGATCATCGTCGAGGAGGGCGTCCGGGTCGCCTCCTTCGCGCTCGCCCCGTCCCGCGAGCTGATCGCGGAGCTGAAGGACGCGGGCGTGGTCGTCATCCCCTCGATCGGGGCACGGCGGCACGCGGAGAAGGTCGCGGCCTGGGGCGCGGACGCCGTGATCGTGCAGGGCGGGGAGGGCGGCGGGCACACCGGCGACGTGGCCACGACGGTCCTGCTGCCGCAGGTCGTCGACGCGGTCTCCGTCCCGGTGATCGCCGCGGGCGGATTCCACGACGGCCGCGGCCTGGTGGCCGCGCTCTCCTACGGGGCCGCGGGCATCGCCATGGGCACGCGCTTCCTCCTCACCTCCGACTCCACCGTCCCCGACGCCGTCAAGGCGAAGTACCTCGCGGCGACGGTCAAGGACGTGACGGTGACCACCGCCGTCGACGGACTGCCCCACCGGATGCTCCGTACGGAGATGGTCGCCGCCCTCGAACGGGCGGGCCGGGTGCGGGCGTTGGCCCAGGCGGTCCGGCGCGCGGCGCACTTCCGCGGGATCTCGGGCCTCTCCTGGTCGCGGATGGTCCGCGACGGTCTCGCGATGAGACACGGCAAGGACCTGTCGTGGAGCCAGGTCCTGCTCGCAGCGAACACCCCCATGCTCCTCAGAGCGTCCATGGTCGAGGGCCGCACCGACCTCGGTGTCATGGCGTCCGGACAGGTCGCGGGAGTCATCGAGGACCTCCCCAGCTGCGAGGAACTCGTCCTGCGGGTCATGTCCGAGGCCGAGCACGTGCTCCGCACCCTGCCATCACCAGGGTGAAACCCTCATCGCCCACGGGAGTTCCGTCATGCCACTGTCGAGACGCGCACTGCTGAGCACCGCCACCGCAGCCGCCTTCGCGGCGGCCGCCGCCCCGGCCGTCGCGGCGCCCCGCAGCCGTCCCCGCGCCGCGGCCGTCCGCCACATCCCGCTGCAGGGCGCGGTCAACGTACGTGACCTGGGCGGCTACCTCACCTACACGGGCGACCGGGTCCGGCACGGCCTGGTCTACCGCGCCGACGCGCTCAGCAAGCTGACCGACGCCGATGTGACGACCCTCGCCGGGCTGCGCCTGGGGCGGGTCGTCGACTTCCGGATCCCGCTGGAGGTCCAGTACGACGGCGCGGACCGGCTGCCGTCCGGGCTCGTCGCGGTGTCGCGGCAGGTCACCGACAACGGTCTGTTCGGGCAGCTGCTCGCGGCGATCGGCTCCCGCGACCCGGTGCGCCAGGAGCAGATGCTCGGCGGCGGCCGGGCGGCCGCGTTCATGCACGAGGTGTACCGCACCTTCGTCACGAGCGCGGCGAACCGGGCCCAGCTCGGTCTCACCCTCCGCGAGCTGGCCGGTCTCGGCTCCACGCCGTCGCTGTACCACTGCACCTCGGGCAAGGACCGTACGGGCTGGACGAGTTACCTGCTCCTGACGGTCCTGGGCGTGCCGGAGCAGATGGTCGTCGGCGACTACCTGGCCTCGAACACCTTCCGTTCCGCGTACGACGCGAAGGTGCGGGAGGGCCTGAAGCAGGGCGGTCTGATGCAGAACCCGGACCTGATCATCCCCCTCCAGGAGGTGCGGACCGAGTATCTGAGGACCGCGCTCGACGAGGTGAGGAAGGGGTACGGCAGCCTGTTCCGCTACCTCACCGACGGGCTCGGCCTGGAGCTGGGCACGCTGGCCAGGCTCCAGGACCGACTCGTCGACCAGCCGGGCACCCGCCCGGCTCTCCGCTAGCCCTGCGTCGCGGCTCCGCCGCCCCGGCGGCCGCTACGGCCGCCGCCGGCGGTGCCGGACCCGCGGGTGCGGCCGGCGGCGCCCGCCGTACCCGTACGCGAGCCGCCCGTGCCCGCGGCGGTGCGCGAACCGGTCGTACCCGTACGGGTGGTGGCGCCCGAGCGGGGACGGCCGCCGCCGCCACCGCGGCGGGAGCGCTGGCCGCCCGTGCGCGGCTGCGCGGGCTGGGCCGGCTGCGGGACCTCGATGACGACCGGGACGCCCGAGGGCTCGCGGGCGCCGGTGAGGCGGGTCAGTTCCTCGTCGCTGGACTTGATCTGCGCCGTACGCGGGCTGATGCCGGCGTTCGACATCAGGCGGCCCATGTCGCGCTTCTGCTCGGGCAGGACGAGGGTGACCACGCTGCCGGACTCGCCGGCCCGGGCGGTGCGGCCGCCGCGGTGCAGGTAGTCCTTGTGGTCGATCGGCGGGTCGACGTTCACGACCAGGTCGAGGTCGTCGACGTGGATGCCTCGGGCCGCCACGTTGGTCGCCACGAGCGCGGTGACCTGGCCGTTCTTGAACTGGTCCAGCGTGCGGTTGCGCTGCGGCTGCGAGCGGCCGCCGTGCAGGCCGGAGGCCCGTACGCCACTGGCGAGCAGCCGCTTGACCAGCCGGTCCACGGCACGCTTGGTGTCCAGGAAGAGGATCGTCCGGCCGTCGCGGGCGGCGATCTTCAGCGTGACGGCCTTCTTGTCGGTCTCGTCGGCGATGTAGAGCAGGTGGTGCTCCATCGTCGTGACGGCGCCGGCCGACGGGTCGACGGAGTGCACCACCGGGTCGTCGAGGAACATCTTCACGAGCCGGTCGATGTTCTGGTCCAGGGTCGCCGAGAACAGCATCCGCTGGCCGTCGGGCTCGACCTGCTTGAGCAGCGCGGTGACCTGCGGCATGAAGCCCATGTCGGCCATCTGGTCGGCCTCGTCCAGGACCGTGATCGCGACCTGGTCGAGCCGGCAGTCGCCCCGCTCGATGAGGTCCTTCAGACGGCCGGGGGTGGCGACGAGGACCTCGGCGCCACGGCGCAGCGAGTTGGCCTGCTTGGTGATCGACAGACCGCCGACGACGGTCGCGAGCCGGAGCTGGACCGAGGTGGCGTACGGCGCGAGGGCGTCGGTGACCTGCTGGGCGAGCTCGCGCGTGGGCACCAGGACCAGGGCGAGCGGGGCCTTGGGCTCGGCGCGGCGGCCCGCGGTGCGGGCGAGCAGGGCGAGGCCGAAGGCGAGGGTCTTGCCGGAGCCGGTGCGGCCGCGGCCGAGGATGTCCCGGCCGGCGAGCGAGTTCGGGAGGGTCGCGCCCTGGATCGGGAAGGGCTCGGTCACGCCCTGCGCGTTCAGCGTCTTGACGAGGGCGGCGGGCATGTCGAGGGCGTCGAAGGACTCGACGGAGGGGAGCGCGGGCGTCAGCGTCTCGGGCAGGGTGAACTCACGCGGCGGCGGAGGCGAGGCCGGTCCACGGCCACGCCCGGCGCCCTTGGCCTTGCCCTTGGGGGCGGCGGCGGAGCCACGGCGGGTATTTCCGGACGGGTTTCCGGAGCGGGATTCCGCGGCCCGGCGGGGCCGCCTTTCGGAGCGGGTCATGGGAAATGCCTTCCTGGCCTGAGCACAGCACAAGCCGGGACCCGCACCTGCGCGGTGCGGGCCCCGGCTGCGAGAAACGCGTCCGACAATTAGGCCGGGAGGATGTTCTCCGCCTGCGGGCCCTTCTGGCCCTGCGTGACGTCGAAGGTGACCTTCTGGCCTTCCTGCAGCTCACGGAAGCCGGAGGTCGCGATGTTGGAGTAGTGGGCGAAGACGTCGGCGCCGCCGCCGTCCTGCTCGATGAAGCCGAAGCCCTTTTCCGAGTTGAACCACTTCACGGTTCCGGTGGCCATAATCTTCTCCTGAATAGGTAAGGGTCCCATCCCGGAGAGTCCGGAAAACAAAATCGCGCCTGAGGAACATTCCCGTCAGGCGCACATAAAGTTCATGGGTACCAACTAGCAACAAGGGAACCTTAGCACGCCGCCCCACCCGGAGGGCGGGACGGCGACGAGCGTCACACCGGGGGCGGTACGAAGATCAGAGCCGCTCGATGATCGTCACGTTGGCCTGGCCCCCGCCCTCGCACATCGTCTGGAGGCCGAAGCGGCCGCCCGTGCGTTCCAGCTCGTGGAGCAGCGTCGTCATCAGCTTCACGCCCGTCGCGCCCAGGGGGTGGCCCAGGGCGATCGCGCCGCCGTTGACGTTCACCCGCTCCGGGTCGGCGCCCGTCTCCTTCAGCCAGGCGAGGACGACCGGGGCGAAGGCCTCGTTGATCTCGACGAGGTCCATGTCGTCGATGGTCATGCCCGTCTTCTTGAGGGCGTACGCGGTGGCCGGGATCGGGGCGGAGAGCATCCGGATCGGGTCCTCGCCGCGCACCGAGAGGTGGTGGACGCGGGCGCGCGGGGTGAGGCCGTGTTCCCGTACGGCCCGCTCGCTCGCCAGGAGCATCGCCGCGGCACCGTCGGAGACCTGGGAGGAGCAGGCCGCCGTGATCGTGCCGCCCTCGACGACGGGCTTCAGGCCGGCCATCTTCTCCAGGGTGGTGTCCCGGCGCGGGCCCTCGTCCACGGTCACGTCCCCGTAGGCGACGGTCTCCCGCGCGAAGCGGCCCTCGTCGATCGCACGCAGCGCCCGCTCGTGCGACCGCAGGGCGAACTCCTCCTGGTCACGGCGGGTGATACCCCACTTCTTCGCGATCAGCTCGGCGCCGTGGAACTGGTTGACGGGCACGTCTCCGTACCGCGCTCGCCAGCCCTGGGAGCCCGCGTAGGGGCCCTCGCTCAGGCCGAGGGGCTCGGCGGCCTGCCGGGAGGCGAAGGCGATCGGGATCATCGACATGTTCTGGGTGCCGCCGGCCACGACCAGGTCCTGCGTGCCGGAGAGCACGCCCTGCGCCGCGAAGTGCACGGCCTGCTGCGAGGAGCCGCACTGACGGTCGATCGTCACGCCGGGGACCTCCTCGGGGAGGCCCGCCGCCAGCCATGCCGTACGGGCGATGTCGCCGGCCTGCGGGCCCACGGTGTCGAGGCAGCCGAAGACGACGTCCTCGACGGCGGAGGGATCGATGCCCGAGCGGGCGACGAGCGCCTTCAGGACGTGCGCGCCGAGGTCCGCCGGGTGGGCGGAGGCCAGGCCTCCCTTGCGGCGGCCCACCGGGGTGCGGACCGCTTCGACGATGTAGGCCTCGGCCATGACAACTCCTCCAGACGGCTAGGAACGTACGGCGATTCCGTCCAGGACCATCGACAGGTACTGGCGGGCGATCTCGTCCGGGCTGTGCTGTCCGCCCGGGCGGTACCAGGACGCGGCGACCCAGACGGTGTCGCGCACGAACCGGTAGGTGAGCCGGATGTCGAGGTCGGCCCGGAAGGTCCCGGCCTCGACCCCGCGCTGCAGCGTGCCCAGCCACGCCTTCTCGAACTTCACCTGCGAGTCCGAGAGGTAGTGGAAGCGGGGCTGGTCGGCGAGGTGCCTGGACTCCTTCTGGTAGATCGCGACGGCGGCGCGGTGCCGGTCGATCTCCCGGAAGGACTCGGTGACGAGGGCCTCGATGGTCTCCCTGGGGCCGAGTCCGGCGGCGAGGACGGCGTCGTACCCCTCCCACAGCTCGGTCAGGAAGGTGGAGAGGATCTCGTCGAGCATCGATTCCTTGGAATCGAAGTGGTAGTAGAGGCTGCCGGCGAGCATGCCGGCGGCGTCGGCGATCTTCCGTACGGTCGTGGCGTTGTACCCCTGGGCGGCGAACACCTCGGCCGCGGTGTCCAGGAGTTCCCTGCGGCGCTCGGGCGAGGCGCTCACCGGGGGCTTCTTCTTGCTGTCGCTGCTGACTGTCTTCGGCACACGTCCATTCTGGTCCTAGGCGTGCTGACTGCTGACCGAGACGGTCTCGCCGGTCATGTAGGAGGAGTACGCGCCGGCGAGGAAGACGATGACGTTGGCGACCTCCCAGGGCTCGGCGTACCTCCCGAAGGCCTCGGCCGCGGTGAGTTCGGCGAGCAGCTCGGCGGAGGTGACCTTGACCAGGTGCGGGTGCATGGCGAGGGACGGGGCGACGGCGTTGACGCGGACGCCGTACGGCGCCGCCTCGACGGCGGCGCAGCGGGTGAGGGCCATGACGCCGGCCTTGGCGGCGGCGTAGTGGGCCTGGCCCGCCTGGGCGCGCCAGCCGACGACGGAGGCGTTGTTGACGATCACGCCGCCGTGATCCGCCGCCGCGAAGTGGCGCAGGGCGGCGCGCGTGCAGCGGAAGGTGCCGTTCAGGGTGACGTCCAGGACCCGGCTCCACTGGGCGTCGGTCATGTCGACGAGCGCGGCGGTGCCGCCGAGCCCGGCGTTGTTGACGACGGCGTCGAGCCGGCCGTGGAGCCGTACGGCCGTGTCGAAGAGGGCCTGTACCCGGGCCTCGTCGGTGACGTCGCAGGGCAGCGCGTCGACCCGGTCCGCACCGAACTCGGCGGCGAGGGCGGCCTCGGTCTCCTTGAGCCGGCGGGCGTGCGCGTCGCTGATCAGGACCCTGGCGCCCTCCTCCAGGAAGCGCCGGGCGGTGGCCCCGCCGATACCGGCGCCGGCGGCCGCGGTGATGACGGCGCTACGGCCGGTGAGCAGTCCGTGCCCGGGAACGTACGGGGGCGGGGCGGCGGGCGGGGTCATGGGCGCGGCTCCTTGGGGAGGCCGAGCACCCGCTCGGCGATGAGGTTGCGCTGGATCTCGCTGGATCCGGCGTAGATGGTGTCGGCGCGGGAGAAGAGGAACAGCCGCTGCCACTCGTCGAGTTCGTACGGTTCGGCGGCGACGACCGTCGCGGCGGCGCCGCCGACGTCCATGGCCAGCTCGCCGAGGTCGCGGTGCCAGTGCGACCAGTAGAGCTTGGCCGTCGAGGGGTCGGTGCCGCGCAGGGCGCTCGCGCGCATGGCCTGGAGTCCGGTCCAGGCCCGGGCGAGCCGGTCGCGGATCAGCGGGTCGGCGAGGGCGCCGTTGCGCCGGGCGAGCGCGATGAGCCCTTCCAGCTCGCGGCGGAATCCGACCTGCTGGCCGAGGGTGGAGACGCCGCGTTCGTAGCCGAGGGTGGCCATGGCGATGCGCCAGCCGTCCCCGGGGGCGCCGACGACGTTCGCGGCGGCGGTCCGGGCGCCGTCGAAGTAGACCTCGTTGAACTCGCTGGTGCCGGTGAGCTGGACGATCGGCCGGATCTCCACGCCCGGCCGGTCCAGGGGGACGAGGAGGTACGAGAGTCCCGCGTGGCGCCGGGAGCCGGGCTCGGTGCGGGCGACGACGAAGCACCACTGCGACTCGTGGGCGAGCGAGGTCCAGACCTTCTGTCCGTCGATCACCCAGTCGTCGCCGTCCCGGACGGCGCGGGTACGGACGGCGGCGAGGTCGGAGCCGGCGCCGGGTTCGCTGTAGCCCTGGCACCAGAGCTCCTCGACGGCGCGGATCGGGGGAAGGAAGCGCGCCTTCTGCTCCTCGGTGCCGTGGTCGATGAGAGTGGGGCCGAGGAGCTGTTCGCCGATGTGGTTGACGCGGGCGGGGGCGTCGGCGAGGGCGTACTCCTCGTGGAAGGCGATCTGCTCCTCGACGCTCGCCCCGCGCCCCCCGTACTCGGTGGGCCAGCCGACGCAGGTCCAGCCGTGGGCGGCCAAGTGGCGTTCCCAGGCGAGGCGTTCGGGGAAGGCCTCGTGTTCGCGGCCGGGGCCGCCGAGTCCCTTGAGGGCGGCGAACTCGCCTGTGAGGTGGGCTCGCAGCCAGGCGCGTATCTCGGTGCGGAACTCCTCGACGCTGCTCATGGCGCTGCTCATGGCCGTACGTTAACCTACCAAACACTTGTTAGGGAAGGAGCCCCGATGGACCCGTCGTACAGCGCCGAGGAGGACGCCTTCCGCGCGGAGGCCCGGGAGTGGCTGCGGGCCCATGTGCCCGCCGAGCCGCTGCCCTCCCTGGAGACCGGGGAGGGCTTCGCCGCGCATCGCGCCTGGGAGGCCGAGCTGGCCGCCGGCCGCTGGTCGGTCGTCTCCTGGCCCGAGCGGTACGGCGGCCGGGGCGCCGACATCTTCCGCTGGCTGGTCTTCGAGGAGGAGTACTACGCGGCGGGGGCGCCGGGCCGGGTCACGCAGAACGGCATCAACCTCCTCGCCCCGACCCTCTTCGACCACGCCACGGAGGAGCAGCGGGCCCGCGTGCTGCCGTCGATGGCGACCGGCGAGGTCGTCTGGGCGCAGGCCTGGTCGGAGCCGGAGTCGGGCTCCGACCTGGCCTCACTCACCTCGCGCGCGGTACGGACGCGGGGCGGCTGGCTGCTGTCCGGGCAGAAGACCTGGTCCTCGCGGGCGGCCTTCGCGGACCGGGCGTTCGGCATTTTCCGCACCGACCCGGAGACGGACCCCGCACGGCCGCACCGGGGGCTGACGTACCTGATGTTCGACCTGCGGGCGCCCGGGGTGACGGTCCGGCCGATCGGGCGGCTCGACGGGAAGCCGGCCTTCGCCGAGCTCTTCCTCGACGAGGTCTTCGTCCCGGACGAGGACGTGATCGGGGAGCCCGGCCAGGGCTGGCGGATCGCGATGTCCACGACGGGCAACGAGCGCGGGCTGATGCTCCGCTCCCCGGGCCGCTTCCTCGCCGCCGCCGACCGGCTCGTACGGCTCTGGCGCGAGGGCGGGGAGGGTCCGGGGCATCGCGACCGGGTCGCGGACGCGGTGATCGGGGCCCGGGCCTACCAGCTCTTCACGGCGGGCGCCGCCGCACGGTTCGCGGCCGGGGAGGCCATCGGGGCGGAGTCGAGCCTGAACAAGGTCTTCTGGTCGGAGTACGACATCGCACTGCACGAGACGGCGCTCGACCTGCTGGGCGACGAGACGGAGCCGGCGGACGGCGCGTGGGGCGAGGGGTACGTCTTCTCCCTCGCGGGTCCGATCTACGCCGGCACCAACGAGATCCAGCGCGACGTCATCGCCGAGCGGCTGCTCGGCCTGCCGAAGGGGCGGCGCTGATGCGATTCCCGGCGACGGAGGAACAGCGCGCCTTCGCGCGCTCGCTGGACGCGATGCTGACGGCGGCGGGGACGCCTGCCGCGATCCGGGCCTGGGCGGCGGACGATCCGTCGCCGGGCCGCGCCCTGTGGTCACGCCTCGCGGAGGCGGGCGTCTTCGCGCTCGCGGTGCCGGAGCCGTACGAGGGCGTGGGCCCGCTGCCGGTCGAACTGGCCACGGCGTTCGTGGAGTTGGGTCGGCACGGGGTGCCCGGCCCGGTGGTCGAGACGGTGGCGGCCTCCGCGCTGCTCGCGGAGCTGGCACGGCGGGGCGAGGACGGTCCCGCGAAGCGTCTGCTCCCGGGGATCGCCGCGGGCGGGACCATCGCGACGCTGGCGACGGGCGCGCCGCCCGCACCGCCCCGGGGCGCCGCCCTGGACGCGGACCGCGCCGACCTGGTCCTCGCCGTCGAGGCGGACGAGCTACGGATCGCCCGGGGCCACGAGGGCGTACGCGTCTCCGCCGATCCCGCGCGCCGGTTCGCCAGGCCCGGGCCCGGCGGGGAGGTGCTGGCCGCGGGGCCCGCCGTGACGGCGGCCGTCGCGTACGCCCGGGACTGGGCCCTGCTGGCGACAGCCGCCCAGGCGCTCGGCGTCGGCCTGACGCTGCTCGACCGGACCGTGGCGTACGCGAAGCAGCGGCGGCAGTTCGGTACGGAGATCGGCTCCTTCCAGGCGGTCAAGCACCGGCTGGCCGACACCCTGATCGCGCTGGAGTTCGCCCGCCCCCTGGTCTTCGGAGCGGCGCTCTCCTTCGCGAGCACCGATCTCGCGGCCGCCAAGGTCACGGCCGGGGAGGCCGCCTACACCGCCGCCCGGACGGCCCTGCAGATCCATGGCGCCGTCGGCTACACCGAGGAGCTCGACCTCTCGCTCTGGCTCCGCAAGGCCCGGCCGCTCAGGGACGCCTGGGGCGCCCCGTCCTGGTGCCGGGCCCGTGTCCTCGACACGTACGGCGGCTCATGACTGCTCGCGCGGCGGACTGTCGTCCGTACGGCGCCGGATCGTCCGCAGCCTCCGCCCCGGTGACCAGGTGCGGACGACCAGGTCGTCGCCCTCGACGAAGGTGCGGACCACCTCCGTCACCTCCACCCGGAAGACGTGGAACGGCAGGGGCATGCCCACGGCCTCCGCGTACCGCTCCAGCGCCCCCGGATCGGTGATCTCGACGGCCCGGCCCGAGATCCGGACGTCGCCGCCGCCCATGTCCGTCCCCGAGCCCGGGTTGGCGAGGAGCGCGAAGCGGCCGTCACGGCGCAGGTCGAGAGCCTTGCGGGAGTTCGGCATCATGCCGAGCCACAGCTCGTCCCAGCGGAAGTCGGCCTCGATGCCGCTGAGCCGCGGCGAGCCGTCCTTCCGTACGGTGGCGAGCGAGTGGTGGGTGTACTGCCCGAAGCGTTCGCGCACGGTCGCGGCGAAAGCGGGCTCGGCGGCTTCGAAGGCCGCCCAGGTGGTCGTGGTTCCGGTGTCTCCCATGACTCCAGGAAACACCGGATACCCGACACCTTCTGTCTGGATTGCTCCTCTGTCCGGACCGGGACGCCGGCCGGGACCGGCCCACCGACTGCGGCCCGAATCTCCGGCCCCGCCTACTCCCCGCGCTCGGCGGCCGACCGCTCCACGCAGAACTCGTTCCCCTCGGGGTCGGCCAGCGTGGCCCAGCCGGTGCCGTCCGCGTTCCGGTGGTCGCCGACCATCGTGGCGCCGACGGCCAGCAGCCGCTCGACCTCCGCGTCCCGGCCGCGGTCCTCCGGCCGCAGGTCGAGGTGGACCCGGTTCTTGACCGCCTTCCCCTCGGGCACCTGGATGAAGAGCAGGTCCGCACCCGCGGAGTGGACCAGCACCTCGGGGTCACCGGGCGCGTCCTCGTCGGACACCTTTCCGTCCAGGGCCTCGGCCCAGAAGGCCGCCAGGCCGTACGCGTCGGAGCAGTCGAACGTCACATGTCGCACAAGAGATGCCATGCCGTCACTATCACGTGGTCGACACCGTACGAGCCAGCGGGTTTCCCGCGGTTCCCGGGCCTGCGGGGTCTCACGGGCGGACGATGGCCGCGGCCCGGGCGGCGGAGAGCCAGGCTGGGAACTCGGAGACGATCCGGTCGTACAGCTCGGCGTCCGGGACCCTGCGCGGGTCCGTTCCGGCGTGGAAGAACCCGGCGTTGTCGACGGGCCGCCTGTCCGGCACGGCCAACTCGTCGAGCTTGCGCAGGAATTCGAACTGCCGGCTGCCGGGGTCGCCGAAGCCGATGAACTGCCAGAAGAGCGGTAGTTTCGCCGCCTTGCAGACGTACCGCTCGGCGGCCAGTTTGTTGATCGGTCCGCCGTCGGTCTGGAAGACGACGAGCGCGGGCACGGTGGCGCCGCTGTCGAGGTAGTGGTCGATGACCGCGTCCATCGCCAGGTGGTAGCTGGTCTTGCCCATGTGGCCGAGCCCGGCGACGATCCGGTCGATCCGCCCCTGGTGGTCGGCGAGTTCGATGTCGGTCTCGGCGTCGACGTCGGTGGAGAAGAAGACCACGGGCACCCGCCCGTCGTCGTCCAGGTTGGCCGAGAGACCGAGCACCCGGTCGGCCAGCGCCTGGACGCTGCCGTCCTTGTAGTACGGCTTCATCGAGCCGGAGTAGTCGAGCACGAGATAGACGGCGACGCGCTGCCCGTCCAGGCCGTGCTTGCGCAGGGAGGCCCCCGCCGACTTGTAGAGACTCACCAGCGCCGGTGCGGTCTCCTCGACCTTGCGCAGACTCAGTGCCATCGACGGCTCCCCTCCCCCAGGACCCGCGCGGCCGCTGCCGCGCGGACTCCTCCCGATACGTTCCCGAGCGTACGTGATCAGGCCCGCCGCGCCGCACGTGTTCCAGGGGCCGGCGTCACCGGTCACCCACCGCGGCGAGGATCAGGGAGGCGACGCGGTCCGGGGCCTCCAGCGGGGGCCAGTGGCCGACGTCGGCCAGAGCGTGGAGGGTCGCGTCCGGCATGCGCTCGGCGATCCGCTCGGCGATGTGGGCCCCCGAAATGGGGTCGAGCAGGCCCCAGACGAACGCCTTGGGCAGGTCGCCGCTCTCCATGGCCTCGACCCAGCGGTCGCGGTGGGCGGTCCGGTCGTCGATGTACCGGATCAGGAGATGGGCGTTCCGGTGGCCGTCGTCCCGGCCGAGGCCCTGCCACATCGCGGCCACGTCGGCGCTCGCGTCGTACCCCTCGGCGAACGTCGGGGCGAGGGCGGCGGCGAGGAGTTCGGCGCTCAGCGCGGCGCTGAGCTGGGGGCCGAGCTCGGGGTCGAGCAGCGCGGACTGGGCCGGTTCCGGCCGGTGGAGCTCGGGATAGATGCCGCCGTTCAGCAGCGTCAGACTCGTGATCTCGCTCTTCGACGCTCCCTCGGCGCGGCGGGCGACGAGTTCCTGGGCCACGGTGGTGCCGTAGTCGTGGGCCACCAGATGCGTCGAGCGCACCGCTTCGTGCTGCCACAACGCGGCCACCAGGTCGGCCTGTTCGTGGATCGAGTACGTGTGGTCGGCCGGCTTCTCGCTGGCGCCGAAGCCGAGGAGGTCCGGCATGAGGAGGGTGTGGTGGGCGGCGAGAGCGGGGGCCGCCCGTGCCCAGTCGTGCGACGAGCTGGGGAACCCGTGGAGGAGCGTCATCACGGGTCCGCTGCCGGCCCGGCGGACGAACACCTCGCGCGGGACTCCGGAGACGGTGAGCGTGATCCGCTCGCCCTCGGCCCACCACTGCTCGATCCCTGTCGTCATCACAGCCTCCTCTTCCGCAGGTCTTCGATGTCCGCGAGCATGGCGTCCGCCAGATCGCGCTCGGCGGCGTAGTACCGCTCGGCCCAGGTGAGGGTGAGCATCGGGTACTCCCAGGCCTCTTCGGCCTTCGCGCCCTCCACGTCGGCCTCGGCGCGCCGGCGCATCCCCTCGGCGAACTCCCGGTGGTGGCGGAGGACTTCACCCATCTGCTCGGGTTCGAGGAGATGCCCGAGCCAGAGCCTGAGCATGGGGCCGTGCTTGAGCACCGGCGGGTCGACGGCCGCGGTGCGGGCCCAGGTGCGGACGGCGGTCATCCCCTCGTCCGTGATCCGGTAGACCCGCTTGTCACGGCTCCCCGTCTCCTGGGCGACCGTCCGCGAGGTGGCGAATCCGGCCTGCTCCAGGCGCTTCAGCTCGCTGTAGATCTGACTGAACGACGGGCTCCAGTAGAAGAAGCGCAGCGACTGGTCGGCCCACTTCTTGAGGTCGTAGCCGGACAGCTCCCGGCCGAAGGAGAGCAGCCCGAGCACCGCCCAACCGGTCGCCGGGAAACCGGGGTTCTCCGGCTCCGCGCCCCGCCCCGCCGTCGTCTTGTCCGCCACGGACCGAAGTCTACGACTCCCTTCCGCACCACACCTATGCCTGCTAGAAGTATTTCTATTCGGCATAGAGGAGTTCACCGTGAAGTTCTCCATGATCTTCGAAGCCCAGCTCGTCGACCCGACCCCCGAACGTGAACGCCAGGTCATCCACGACTGCGTCGAACAGGCCGTCCACGCGGAGAGGATGGGCTTCGACCGCGTCTGGGCCGTCGAGCACCACTCCCTCACCCAGTACGCCCACATGAGCGCCTCCGAGATCTTCCTGTCCTGGGTCGCCGCCCGCACCGAGCGCATCCGGATCGGCCACGGCGTCGTCACCATGCCGTTCGGCTACCAGCACCCGGTACGGGTGGCCGAGCGCGCCGCCATGCTCGACGTCCTCAGCGGCGGCAGGGTGGACATCGGCGCCGGCCGGGGAGCGACCCGCCAGGAGATGCGCATGTACGGAGTGCGCCAGGAGGACACGTATCCGCAGATGGAGGAGGCCCTGCGGATCTTCTCCCGGGCCTGGCGCGAGGAGCGGTTCGAGTGGCACGGCTCGATCGACATCGGCCCGGGCGCGGTCCTTCCCCGTCCCGTGCAGGACCCGCACCCGCCCCTCTTCATGGCCTGCTCGAAGCACGACACCCTCAAGCGGGCCGCCGAACTCGGCATCGGCGCACTGGTGCTGGGGTTCGCGGGCGCGGACGACGTCCGTGCGATGCGGAAGGTGTACGACGACGCCATCGCCGTACGCGACGGCTCGCGGCTCGTCTCCACCGAGGTCAACGACCACTTCTCGGCGCTCTGCCCCACGATCGTCCTGGACGACGCGGAGCGCGCGCTGCGCCTCGGCACGCGCGGCCAGCGCTTCTTCGCCGAGTCGATCGCCCACTGGTACGGCGACGCCCCGGCACCCACCGGCTACGCCGAGGACGAGGACCACACGGCCGCGCTCGAACGACGACGCGAGGAGCTGGTCGCCCGGCTCCACGAGGCGGACGTCCCGGCCCGCCCGGCGGACACCGGCCCGTACAACACCGACCACGCCTACGGGGACGCCGACACCGCGATCGCCTACGTCGAGCGGCTGCGCGAGATCGGCGTCGACGAGGTGATGTGCCTGATCCAGATGGGCACGGTCCCGCAGGAGGTCTGCATGGAGACCATCCGGCAGTGGGGCGAGCGGGTCATCCCGCACTTCCGCGCGCGGGAGCTGACGGCCGGATGACCGATCCCCTGACACCGGCGGCCCGGGCGCTCTGCGAGGCGATGTCGGCGGACTTCCCGCCCCCGGGCTCACCCCTGGCACTACGGGCGGCGTCCCGGGCGAGCGTACGGGAGGTCCCGCCACGGCACGAGACGACGGCGAACGGCGTCCGCGTACGTCTGTACGACGCCGGGCCGGGCTCCGCGCTCGCCTCCCGCCCCGTCGTCGTCTTCGCGCACGGCGGCGGGTGGGTTCTGTGCGACCTCGACACCCACGACGGACTCTGCGGTGAACTTTCCGTCCGGGCGGGGGTCTCCGTGGTCTCCGTGGACTACCGGCGCGCGCCCGAGCACCGCTTCCCGGCCGCCGAGGACGACGTGTACGCGGTCCTGGAGTGGGCCGCCGCCCGTCACGGAGGCCCTCTGATCCTGGCGGGCGACTCCAGCGGCGCCAACCTCGCCGCGGGCGCGGCCCTGCGTGCCAGGGACGGCGGCGGCCCACCGGTCGCGGGCCAGCTGCTCTTCTACCCGGCCCTCGACCACCGGCTCGACTCCCTCTCGGCGGAGGCGTACGCCGAGGGGTTCTTCCACACCACGGCCCATATGCGCTGGTACTGGGAGCAGTACGTAGGCCCGGCCGGCGATCCGGTCGCCGCCTCCCCCGGCCTCGCGGCCGACCTCACCGGCCTCCCTCCGACGCTCGTGGTCCTCGCGGACTGCGACCCGCTCCGGGACGAGGGCCTGGCCTACGCCCGCCGACTCTCCTCGGCGGGGGTCCGCGCCGAAGCGCGGCTGCACACCGGCATGTTCCACGGCTTCCTGGGGGCGCGCGGCGTGCTCCCCGAAGCGGACGCGGCCCTGGCGGGCGCCGCGGGCTGGCTCGCTAGCCTGTGCGCGTGAGACCGACCACGCCGTACCGTCCGCTGGACATCACGATCCCGTTCCCCGAACTGACCGCGTACGCCCGCACCGCGACCCTGCTCCACCCGCGCGAGGGCTCGCCGACGGCGGCGGACAGTTCGGTGGGCGGTCCGCTGCTGTGGCCGGCGGACGAGGCGTGGCCGGTGTGCGGGACGGCGCACGGGCGGGCTCGTGGCGTACGCCCGGAGCGGGCACGGCGGTACGAGCGGATCGTGCGGGCGGCCTGGGCCCGGCCCCGGGCGGCGGGCCCGGACGGCATTCGGCACACCGCCGCCGAACAGGTGGAGCTGGACGAGATGGTGGACGCCGCGCATCAGCCGGACCGGCACGACGGCTCCCCGCTGCCCCTGCTGGGGCTCGCCCAGTTCTACGTCCGGGACGTTCCGGACCTGGCACCGTTCGCCCCGCCCGGGGCGGATCTGCTCCAGGTGCTGTGGTGCCCGTTCACCCGCCACGACGACGCCTCCCCGGGCGACTTCGGGCCCTCGACGCACCTGCGCTGGCGGCGGTCGGCGGACGTGCGGGCGGTACTGCCGGACCAGCCGGAACCGCCGGTCGTGGAGCGGGAGCAGTACCTCCCGAAACCGTGCGTCCTCGCTCCCGAGCAGGTCGTCGAGTACCCCTTCGCGGACTACCTCCCCCAGGAGCTGGTGGAGCGGATCGACTCCTGGGAGGACGCCTTCGTGGAGCGCGCCGGGGACGCGGCGCCCCGGTACCAGTACGACCTGTCCATCGCACCGGGCTGGAAGATCGGCGGCTGGGACTCGTGGCACCGGACGGACCTGGACCGGGTGTTCTGCGGGGCGTGCGGGACGGAGATGCGGCTGCTGCTGACCATGGACTCCGGTGGTGGCGGGCGTAGTTGGCTGTCGTACGAGGAGGTCGCGGCCACCTGGGACGGCTCGACGCCCCCTTCCCTGTACGGCCCGACGGGCATCGGCGCGGCACGCGACGAGTACCGGGCCTTCGTCTGTCCCGCGGACGCCTCGCACCCCCACCGGATGAGCAGCCAGTAGGCCGACTGTCGTCCCGGCGGCCGCAGGACGCGCCGCGGCGCCCTCCCAGTCGTCCGGTCGGGGACATTCGGGGGGCGCCGCGCTCAGTTCCGTACGTCGTTGTACGGGACGTCTTGGGGACGGGACGGTCAGACCGTCAGGGCTCGGTCCGTCGGGCGGATCGGGGCCGGGAGGTCGCTCGCACCCGTCAGGAAGCGGTCGACTCCGCGGGCGGCCGAACGGCCCTCGGCGATCGCCCAGACGATCAGCGACTGGCCGCGGCCGGCGTCACCGGCCACGAACACACCACCGACGTTGGTGGCGAAGTCCGCGTCACGGGCGATGTTACCCCGCTCATCGAGGTCTAGACCAAACTGCCCGACCAGGCCGTTCTCGACGTCCGTGCCCGTGAAGCCCATCGCGAGCGTCACCAGCTGCGCCGGGATCTTCCGCTCCGTGCCGGGCTTCTGCGTCAGCTTGCCCTCGACGAACTCGACCTCGACCAGGTGCAGGAACTGGACGTTGCCGTCCTCGTCGCCCTCGAAGTGGGTGGTGGAGACGGAGTAGACCCGCTCGCCGCCCTCCTCGTGCGCCGAGGTGACCTTGTACAGCATCGGGAACGTCGGCCACGGCTGGCCGGCCGCCCGCTCGTCGCCCGGTCGCGGCATGATCTCCAGCTGCGTGACCGAGGCCGCGCCCTGGCGGTGGGCGGTGCCGACGCAGTCCGCGCCCGTGTCGCCGCCGCCGATGACGACCACGTGCTTGCCCTCGGCCGTGATCGGCGGGGTCACGAAGTCACCCTCGACGACCTTGTTGGAGAGCGGCAGGTACTCCATCGCCTGGTGGATGCCGGACAGCTCGCGGCCCGGAACCGGCAGGTCGCGCGCGGTCGTGGCGCCCGCCGCGATGACCACGGCGTCGTACCGCTTGCGCAGGTCCGTCGCCGTGATGTCGCGGCCGATCTCGACACCCGTACGGAACTTGGTGCCCTCCGCGCGCATCTGCTCGATACGGCGGTTGATGTGCCGCTTCTCCATCTTGAACTCGGGGATGCCGTACCGCAGCAGTCCACCGATCCGGTCCGCGCGCTCGAACACGGCGACCGTGTGACCGGCCCGCGTGAGCTGCTGGGCCGCGGCCAGTCCGGCCGGGCCCGAGCCGACGACGGCGACGGTCTTGCCGGACAGGCGCTCGGGCGCCTGCGGCTTGACGTCGTTCGCGTCCCACGCCTTGTCGATGATCGAGACTTCGACGTTCTTGATGGTGACGGCCGGCTGGTTGATGCCGAGCACGCACGCAGCCTCGCACGGAGCCGGGCAGAGCCGCCCGGTGAACTCCGGGAAGTTGTTCGTGGCGTGGAGGCGCTCGCTCGCCTGCGCCCAGTCCTCGCGGTAGGCGTAGTCGTTCCACTCGGGGATCAGGTTCCCGAGCGGGCAGCCGTTGTGGCAGAACGGGATGCCGCAGTCCATGCAGCGGCCGGCCTGCTTGCTGATGATCGGCAGCAGGGAGCCGGGGACGTAGACCTCGTTGAAGTCCTTGACTCGCTCGCCCACCGGACGGGTCTTGGCGACCTCGCGCCCGGTGGTCAGGAAGCCCTTGGGGTCAGCCATGGGTCGCCGCCTCCATCATCTTCTCGGTGGTCTCGGCCTCGGAGAGACCGGCGAGCTCAGCGGCGTCCTTGGCGGCGAGCACTGCCTTGTACGTGGACGGGATGATCTTGCTGAACCGGTCCGCGTTCGCGGTCCAGTCGGCCAGGAGCTTCTCCGCGACCGTCGAGCCGGTCTCCTCGTGGTGGCGGCGCACGACGTCGTGCAGCCACTGCTTGTCGGAGTCGGTCAGCGCCTCCACGGCGGACAGGTTCCCGGAGTTGACGTTGTCCCGGTCGAGGTCGACGACGTACGCGACGCCGCCCGACATGCCGGCCGCGAAGTTGCGGCCCGTCTCGCCGAGGACGACCGCGCTGCCGCCGGTCATGTACTCGCAGCCGTGGTCGCCCACGCCCTCCGAGACGACCAGCGCGCCCGAGTTGCGGACGCAGAAGCGCTCGCCGGTGCGGCCGCGCAGGAACAGCTCGCCGCCGGTCGCGCCGTACGCGATGGTGTTGCCCGCGATGGTCGAGTACTCGGCCAGGTGGTCGGCGCCGCGGTCCGGGCGGACGACGACACGGCCGCCGGAGAGGCCCTTGCCGACGTAGTCGTTGGCGTCGCCCTCCAGGCGGAGCGTGACACCGGCCGGCAGGAACGCGCCGAACGACTGGCCGGCGGAGCCGGTGAAGGTGATGTCGATGGTGTCGGCCGGGAGACCCGCGCCGCCGAACTTCTTCGTCACCTCGTGGCCGAGCATGGTGCCGACCGTCCGGTTGATGTTGCGGATCGCGACCTGGGCCCGGACCGGCTGGGCCTCCTCGGCCGTCGCCGCGCCCAGCGCCTCGGCGGCGAGCTCGATCAGCTCGTTGTCGAGGGCCTTCTCCAGACCGTGGTCCTGCTCGATCAGGGCGTGGCGGACCGCGCCCTCCGGCAGCTCGGGCACGTGGAAGAGCGGGGCCAGGTCCAGGCCCTGCGCCTTCCAGTGCGTCACGGCGCGGCTGGTGTCGAGCAGCTCGGCGTGGCCGACGGCCTCTTCGAGCGTACGGAAGCCCAGCTCGGCGAGGATCTCGCGGACCTCCTCGGCGATGAACTCGAAGAAGTTCACGACGAACTCGGCCTTGCCGGAGAAGCGGTCGCGCAGGACCGGGTTCTGCGTGGCGATGCCGACCGGGCAGGTGTCCAGGTGGCAGACGCGCATCATGACGCAGCCGGAGACGACGAGCGGCGCGGTCGCGAAACCGAACTCCTCGGCACCGAGCAGTGCGGCGATGACGACGTCACGGCCGGTCTTGAGCTGGCCGTCGGTCTGCACCACGATCCGGTCGCGCAGGCCGTTGAGCAGCAGCGTCTGCTGGGTCTCGGCGAGGCCGAGCTCCCAGGGGCCGCCCGCGTGCTTCAGCGAGGTGAGCGGGGAGGCGCCCGTGCCGCCGTCGTGGCCGGAGATCAGGACGACGTCCGCGTGCGCCTTGGAGACACCGGCGGCGACCGTGCCGACACCGACCTCCGACACCAGCTTCACGTGGATACGCGCGGCCGGGTTGGCGTTCTTGAGGTCGTGGATCAGCTGAGCCAGGTCCTCGATGGAGTAGATGTCGTGGTGCGGCGGCGGGGAGATCAGACCGACGCCCGGGGTGGAGTGCCGGGTCTTGGCGACCCACGGGTAGACCTTGTGGCCGGGCAGCTGGCCGCCCTCGCCGGGCTTGGCGCCCTGGGCCATCTTGATCTGGATGTCGTCCGCGTTGACCAGGTACTCGCTCGTCACGCCGAAGCGGCCGGAGGCGACCTGCTTGATGGAGGAGCGGCGCGCCGGGTCGTACAGGCGCTCCGGGTCCTCGCCGCCCTCACCGGTGTTGGACTTGCCGCCCAGCTGGTTCATGGCGATGGCGAGGGTCTCGTGCGCCTCGCGGGAGATGGAGCCGTACGACATGGCGCCCGTCGAGAACCGCTTGACGATCTCGGAGACCGGCTCGACCTCGTCGATGGAGATCGCTTCCCGGCCCTCGGCGAAGCCGAAGAGACCGCGGAGCGTCATCAGACGCTCGGACTGCTCGTTCACCCGGTCCGTGTACTTCTTGAAGATGTCGTACCGCTTGTTGCGCGTGGCGTGCTGCAGGCGGAAGACGGTCTCCGGGTCGAACAGGTGCGGCTCGCCCTCGCGACGCCACTGGTACTCGCCGCCGATCTCCAGCGCGCGGTGCGCGGAGGGGACGCCGGAGGCGGGGTACGCCTTGGCGTGGCGGGCGGCGACCTCCTTGGCGACGACGTCGAGACCGGCGCCGCCGATCTTGGTGGCCGTGCCGTTGAAGTACTTCTCGACGAAGGCGGTGTCGAGGCCGACGGCCTCGAAGACCTGGGCGCCGCGGTAGGAGGCGACGGTCGAGATGCCCATCTTGGACATGACCTTGAGGACGCCCTTGCCGAGGGCGTAGATCAGGTTCCGGATGGCCTGCTCGGGCTCGAGGCCCTCGATGAAGGTGCCGGCGCGGACCAGGTCCTCGACCGACTCCATCGCCAGGTACGGGTTGACGGCGGCGGCGCCGTAGCCGATGAGGAGGGCCACGTGGTGGACCTCGCGGACGTCGCCGGCCTCGACCAGCAGGCCCACCCTGGTGCGCTGCTTGGTGCGGATCAGGTGGTGGTGGACGGCCGCGGTGAGCAGCAGCGACGGGATCGGCGCGTGCTCGGCGTCGGAGTGCCGGTCCGAGAGGACGAGCAGGTGGGCGCCGCCCTCGATCGCCGCGTCTGTCTCGGCGCAGATCTCCTCGATGCGGGCGGCGAGCGCGTCGCCCCCGCCGGAGACCCGGTACAGGCCGGAGAGGGTCGCGGCCTTCATGCCGGGCATGTCGCCGTCGGCGTTGATGTGGATGAGCTTGGCCAGCTCGTCGTTGTCGATCACCGGGAAGGGCAGCGTGACGCTGCGGCACGACGCGGCGGTCGGGTCGAGCAGGTTGCCCTGCGGGCCCAGCGAGGAGTGCAGCGAGGTGACGAGCTCCTCGCGGATGGCGTCCAGCGGCGGGTTGGTGACCTGCGCGAAGAGCTGGGTGAAGTAGTCGAAGAGCAGCCGGGGGCGCTCGGACAGGGCCGCGATCGGCGAGTCCGTGCCCATGGAGCCGAGCGGCTCGCCACCGGTGCGGGCCATCGGGGCGAGGATGACGCGCAGCTCCTCCTCGGTGTAGCCGAAGGTCTGCTGGCGGCGGGTGACCGAGGCGTGGGTGTGCACGATGTGCTCGCGCTCGGGCAGGTCGGAGAGCTCGATCTCCCCGGTCTCCAGCCACTCGGCGTACGGCTTCTCGGCGGCGAGGCCGGCCTTGATCTCGTCGTCCTCGACGATCCGGTGCTCGGCGGTGTCGACGAGGAACATCTTGCCGGGCTGGAGGCGGCCCTTGCGGACGACCTTGGCGGGGTCGATGTCGAGGACGCCGACCTCGGAGGAGAGGACGACGAGGCCCTCGTCGGTGACCCAGTAGCGGCCGGGGCGCAGACCGTTGCGGTCCAGGACCGCGCCGACCTGGACGCCGTCGGTGAAGGTGACGCAGGCCGGGCCGTCCCAGGGCTCCATCATCGTGGAGTGGTACTGGTAGAAGGCGCGCCGGGCCGGGTCCATGGACTCGTGGTTCTCCCACGCCTCCGGGACCATCATCAGGACCGCGTGGGGCAGGGAGCGGCCGCCGAGGTGGAGCAGCTCGAGGACCTCGTCGAAGGAGGCGGAGTCGGAGGCGTCCGGGGTGCAGATCGGGAAGATCCGGTCCAGCGAGCCCTCGCCGAAGACGGTGGAGTCGAGCTGGGCCTCGCGGGCGGTCATCCAGTTCCGGTTGCCCTTGACGGTGTTGATCTCACCGTTGTGGGCGACGAAGCGGTACGGGTGGGCCAGCGGCCAGCTCGGGAAGGTGTTGGTGGAGAACCGGGAGTGGACCAGGGCCACGGCGGTGGCGCAGCGGCGGTCCGACAGGTCCGGGAAGAAGGGCTCCAGCTGTCCGGTGGTCAGCATGCCCTTGTAGACGACGGTGCGGGCGGAGAGCGACGGGAAGTACGTCCCGGCCTCACGCTCGGCGCGCTTGCGCAGCACGAACGCCTTGCGGTCCAGCGCGATGCCCTCGCTGGTCCCGTCGGCGACGAAGAGCTGACGGAAGACCGGCATGGTGGAGCGGGCGGAGGCGCCGAGCAGCTCGGGGGCGACGGGGACCTCGCGCCAGCCGAGGACGTTCAGACCCTCCTCGGACGCGATCGTCTCGATCTGCGAGACGGCCTGTGCGGAGCCGTCGGCAGGGAGGAAGGCGATGCCGACGGCGTAGGCGCCGACGGCGGGGAGGTCGAAGTCGGTGACCTCGCGCAGGAAGGCGTCGGGAACCTGGAGCAGGATGCCGGCGCCGTCTCCGGAGTCGGGCTCGGAGCCGGTGGCGCCGCGGTGCTCGAGGTTGCGCAGTACGGTCAGCGCCTGCTCGACCAGGGCGTGGCTGGCAACACCGGTCAGGGTGGCCACGAACCCGACACCACAGGCGTCGTGTTCGTTACGGGGGTCGTACATCCCCTGCGGAGCGGGGCGACCGTCCATGGGCGACCAGGCGTCGGAACGCATCGGCTCTCCCGTCGTCGTCGTGGCATATGCAGCTGCCGAGGGACGACGTTGGCCCTCCGCGAAATTTCGTGCAGGTTACATGATGGCTGGCTTCTCGCGAAGTGGATAGCTCATTCCAACATGCGGACACCGCTGACACGGAGCGGTGATGATGGTTCACGCGTGAAGCGTGGGGTCCAGGGGTGGTTCTCGAGGGGGTCGGCAGACCCGTCTCAAGGGGGTCGGCAGACCCGACGCGGAGCGAGCCTCATTGCCCGCGGCGCTTACGCCTCATGCCCGGTGGTCATGGATTCGAAACCGCCGAGTAACGGCTACATATGTCGCGCTGTGCATAGTGTCTCACCGGGCGGCCGATCCGCCCAGGGGATATACGTCACAGCAAGCATGCACGCGGAAGGCCCTCACCGCAGGGCGAGGGCCTTCCAAGGGGGTACGCAGGAGCGGGGCTGCGAGGTCAGAGCGCCGCCCCGAAGAGCATGCCGAGTCCGTACGTGAGGGCCGCGGCCGCGCCACCGAGCACGAGCTGACGCAGTCCGCTGAACCACCAGCTGCGCGCCGTCACCCGGGCGACCAGCGCGCCGCAGCCGAAGAGCCCGAGGAGCGCCAGCAGCACGGCCGGCCAGAGCGCGCTCGCGCCGAGCAGATAGGGCAGTACGGGAAGCAGGGCACCGAGCGCGAACGAGGCGAAGGACGAGACGGCGGCGGTCATCGGCGACGGAAGGTCGTCGGGGTCGATGCCCAGCTCCTCGCGGGCGTGGATCTCCAGCGCCTGCTCCGGGTCGCGGGAGAGCTGCATCGCGACCTCGCGGGCGAGCGCGGGCTCGACACCGCGGGACACGTACAGCGCGGCGAGCTCCTCCATCTCGTCGACCGGGTGCTTGCGCAACTGGCGCCGCTCGACGTCCAGTTCCGCCTGGACCAGTTCGCGCTGCGAGGCGACGGAGGTGTACTCGCCGGCCGCCATGGAGAAGGCGCCTGCCGCGAGTCCGGCGAGGCCGGTGATGACGATGGTCTGCTGCGAGACCGCGCCGCCCGCGACACCGGTCATCAGCGCGAGGTTGGAGACCAGTCCGTCCATGGCTCCGAACACCGCCGGGCGGAGCCAGCCGCCGTTCACATCGCGGTGCGTGTGGTTGTCGCGGTGGGCCTCGTGCAGTGGTGCCTGGACTTCGATGATGGACATGCTTCTCCCCTGTCTTCTCCGGCGGGCCGGGCTGCACCCGCCGCCCCCAACACCCTCGAAAATACGCCCGATGTAAGGGGCGCGCCAGCAAGGCAGGCCGTACTTAGTAAGGCTGACCTTGCTCTTCTGGCGGGGTGTCAGCCGGGTGACAGAGACGTTTCTGCGACGTCATCGCCTCCCGATGTGGCACAGATTCAGGAACCGTGAAAGGGGTGCGAGATGGTGAGCGAGACGGCAACGACGGGATGCGACACGCGCGAGCGCGCGCGGGGCGCCCTGCTCGGCCTCGCGGTCGGTGACGCGCTCGGCGCGCCGGCCGAGAACATGCGCCCGTCGGAGATCCGCCGCCGCTGGGGCCGGATCGAGGGCTTCGTGACGGACCGTCCGTCCGGCACGGACGACACCGAGTACGCGATCTTCTCGGGGCTGCTGCTCGCCCGGCACGGCTCGGCGCTGACCGTCCGGCACGTGGAACGGGCCTGGCACCACTGGATCGCGGACCTGGACGAGGGCCCGTTCCGCGGGGCGGGCTTCAGCGAGCGCGGCACCCTGGAGAACCTCCGGCGGGGCCTCGCCGCGCCCATCTCGGCCCAGCACCGGCACGCGTGGTCGGACGGTCTGGCGATGCGGGCGGCGCCGTTCGGGGTCTTCGCCGCGGGCCGGCCGGCGGAGGCGGCCCGGCTGGTCGCCATCGACGGCACGGTGAGCCACGACGGCGAGGGCATCTACGGCGGCCAGGCGGTCGCGGCGGGTGTCGCGGCGGCGATGGGCGGCGCGTCGGTGACCTCGGTCATCGCGGCGGCGCTCTCGGTGGTCCCGATGGACTCCTGGACGGCCCGCTCGATGCGCCGCGCGGTGGTGGCGGCCCAACGGGTGGACCCCGATCCGCTGGTCCGCGAACGGGCGGTCCGCTCGGCGGTGGTCATCGGCGGCTACCCGTGGACGGACCTGGCCCCGGAGGCGGTGGGCCTGGCGTTCGGCGCCTTCGCGGCGGCCCGCGGCGACTTCCGTACGGCGGTGCTCATGGCGGTGAACATGGGCCGCGACGCCGACACGACGGCGGCCGTGGCGGGCGCGCTCGCGGGCGCCGCGTCGGGCGTCTCGGCGATCCCCGAGGAATGGGCGACGGCGATCGCCCCGGTGACGGGCAGCTGCCTCCCGTCGATGCGGGGCTACCACGTGCTGGACATCGCGGACCTGCTGACGGCGGACGAGGAGGAGGCGGCATGACGACCACGGACCCCACCCACCGCACCTACGGCTCCGGCTCGACCCTCTCGCTCGGCGCCCACCCCGCCCCGCCGACTGTGGACGTTCGTTCCGCCGGGGCGGTGGGGGTCCCCCTGGACGAAGTCCGGGTGAGGGTGGGCACGGGCCACGAGCGCGGCCCCCAGGACAGGGCCGGCGCCCACGGAAGCCCCGAGGGCGGGCCCGGGGCAGGCCCCCAGGACGGACGCCCCGGCCCCGCCAGGATCGCCGGCCTCCTCCTCGGCCTCGCCGCGGGTGACGCCGCCGGCTGGCCCGCCGCCCGCCACCGCGCCGCCCGCATGCCCGAGTGGACCCGCCGCCTCACCCGCGAACTCGACACCTTCGCCGAACAGAACGCCACCACCACCCTCCCCGTCCCCATCGCCCTCAACCAGCCCCCCGAGCCCCTCCGTCTCGGCCCCTCGGACGACGCCGAATGGGCGGTCTTCACCGCCGAGGCCGTCCTCGCCGCGTCCGGCCCGCTCTTCGCCACCCTTCCGCCGGAGCGCCGTCTGCGCGCCGCCGTCGATCTCGCCTGGAACTCCCTCGCGAGCCAGGTCGCGGCCGCCGCCGACCGCGCCCCCGAGGTGGAGTCCGCCGTCCTGCCGCTGCGGGCCCGGATCTCCGTGCGCGCCGGGCTCGGCAACCTCGCCACCGGGCTGCGTCCCCCCGCCACCGGCCATGACAATCCGCACTACTTCGACGACGCCGCCTGCGTCCGCGCCGCCGTGCTCGCGATCGTCCACCCGGGAGACCCGGTCGCGGCCGCCGAACTCGCCGAGTTCGACGCCCGGTACACCCAGGACGGCGACGGCGTCCACGGCGCCCGCGCGATGGCCGCCGCCGTAGCCGCCGCCCTCGGCGGCGACACCGTCGACGAGGCCGTGGCGGCGGCGCTCGCCCAACTCCCGCCGACCACCGAGATCGGCCGCAACGCCCAGCAGGCCGTGAAGATGGCGCAGAACGTCACGAGCGCCTTCGAGCTGGTCCCCCTCCTGGAGCACCAGATCGTCGACCACGTCTACAGCTACGGCATCGCCGCCGCCGAGACCGTCCCGGTCGCGCTGGCCCTCGCGCTCGCGGCGCGCGGCGAGGCGGCCGGGGCCGTACCCGCCGCCGCCTGCCTCTCGCGTGTCGCGGACTCCGCCCCCGCACTCGCGGGCGCGCTCACCGGTGCGCTCGGCGGCGCCGACGCCCTCCCCGTCACCTGGCGGGAGGCCTGCCGCAGGCTCGCGGGCTGCGCGCTCCCCCGCCTCGCGGGCACGGATCTCGTCGAACTCGCCGGGCTGCTCGGAGACACGGAACTGGCCACCCCGGGTGGACAATTCCGACATGACTCCCACACTGGATGACCGGATCACCGGAAGTCTCCTCGGGGCCGCCGTCGGCGACGCCCTCGGCGGCCCCGTGGAGGGCTACACCCCCGAGCAGATCGTCGAGCGCCACGGCGGCCGGGTCACCGGCGTCGTCGGCCCCTGGAACGGGGACGCCTGGCGCACGGCCCGCCCCATCGCGCCGTACCACAAGGGCGACGGGCACGTCACCGACGACACCTTGATGACCCACGCCCTGATCAGGGTGTACGCGAAGGTGCGTGACCACCTCGACGCGTACGCGGTGGCGGACCACCTCGTCCCCGAACTCATCGGCAACCCGGTCTGGATCCCCGAACTCGAGGCGGAGGCGCTCCCCCTCCAGCGGATCTTCCTGGCGGAGAAGTGGCTGGTGACCCGGCTCCACTACGGCCATGTCGATCCACGCGAGGCCGGCAGCGGCAACATCGTCAACTGCGGTGCGGCGATGTACATGGCGCCCGTGGGTCTGATCAACGCGGCGCACCCGGAGGCGGCGTACGCGGAGGCGCTGGACATCTCGGCGCCGCACCAGTCCTCGTACGGCCGCGAGGCGGCGGGGGTGTTCGCGGCGGCGGTGGCGGCGGCGTGCGCACCGGGCGCGACCCCCGAGTCGGTCGTGACCGCCGCCGGCGCCCTGGCGAAGGACGGCACCCGCGCGGCGATCGAGTCGGTCGCCGAAGTCGCCGCGCGGCAACCGGACTTCGAGTCCGCCCTCGTGCCCCTGCGCCAGGCGGTGGCGCCGTTCGACACGGTCGGCCCCGACTACCGCGCACCGTCGCTCGGGGCGCGCCGCCCGTCACGCCTGCACGCGATCGAGGAGCTCCCGATCGCTCTGGGGATGCTGCTCGTCGGCGGCGGAGACTACCGTCGTACGGTCCTGGGCGCGGTCAACTACGGGCGGGACTGCGACTCGATCGCCACGATGGCGGGCGCGATCGCCGGCGCCCTGGCCGGCGAGGCCGCGGTACCGGCCGCCTGGGCGAAGCAGGTCGCCGAGGCGAGCCGACTGGACCTGCACGCCCCGGCGCGGGCGCTGACGGCCGTCGCCCACGAGGTCTTCGCCCGCGACACGGCCCGCCGCCGGGCCCACGAGTCCGCGTACGCGACCCTCACGAACGCGGCCGTCCGATGACCCTGCGCGTCACCTGGGTCCAGCCGGAGGACCTCGTCGGCCACGAACTCCGCCAGGCCGCGGAGGACGGCCGCGACGCGACGGCCATCGCCGCCCGCTGGCATCGGGCGGGCGGCCACCCCGCCCCCCTGACGGCCGGCGCCTCCCCGACCCCGCGCCCGGACCTCCGTGCGCTGGCCGAGACCCTTCTCTGCGAACTCGCCGCCCTGCCTTCACCCGCCCCCGACGAGCCAGGGCCCTCCGCCCCCGCCGCCCCGCGCGACGACCGCCTCCGACCCACCCCCGGCACCCCGCGCGACGACCGGCTCCGCCCCACCCCCGGTAGCCCGCCTCCGCGCACCCTCGACAACGGGGCGATCCCCGTGCGCGAGGCCCCGCGAGCCCGGGGAGCCGGGTCCGGAGCCGACGGACCGGCCGGGGACCCGGGAAGGCTCGGGGCAGCGGGTGACCGCCGCCAGGTCGACCGGCTGCACGCCGCCTGGCTCGGCCGCGCCGTCGGCTGTCTCCTCGGCAAGCCCGTCGAGAAGCTCCCCCTCCCCGCCATCCGCGCCCTCGCCCGCGCAGCCGGAAACTGGCCCCTCACCACCTGGTTCACCGCGACCGGCGTTCCCGCGGAACTGCTCGCCGCCCACCCGTGGAACCGCCGCTCCGCGGCCACCTCGCTCGCCGAGAACATCGACGGCATGCCCGAGGACGACGACCTCAACTACCCCCTCCTCAACCTGCTGCTCCTCCGGCGGTACGGCCGCGGCTTCTCCACCGCCGACGTCGCCCGCCTCTGGCTCGACGAACTCCCCGCCGGCCGTACCTTCACCGCCGAGCGCGTCGCCTACCGCAACCTCCTCGACGGCATCGAACCCCCGCTGACCGCCGTCCACCGCAACCCCTTCCGCGAGTGGATCGGCGCCCAGATCCGCGCCGACGTCCACGGCTGGACGAACCCCGGCGACCCCGGGGCCGCCGCCGAGCAGGCGTACCGGGACGCGGCGCTCACCCACACAGGGAACGGCGTCCACGGCGCCCGGTTCGTCGCCGCGACGATCGCCGCCGCCGCGGACGGCACCGCCGACGTCCACCAGGCCCTGACCGCGGGTCTCGCCGTGATCCCGCCTCGCTCGCGGCTGGCGCGCGCCGTCCGCCTCGGCATCGAGACGGCCCGCGCGACCCCCGACTTCGACACCGTCGTGGACCGGCTCCACGCCGCCCTCGGCGGGTATCACTGGGTCCATGCCGTCCCGAACTCCGCCCTCCTCGCCGCCGCCCTCACCCACGGCGACGGCGACTTCTCGCGCACCATCGGCGCGGCGGTCTCCGGCGGCTGGGACACCGACTCCAACGGCGCCACCGCCGGTTCCGTCGCCGGTCTCCTCGCCGGCCACCCCGACCGGCTGCCCGAGCGCTGGACCGCCCCGCTCAAGAACCGGCTCTCCACCTCGATCCCGTCCTTCGACGGGACCGGCTTCGACACCCTGGCCGAACTGACGTATCTGGAGGCAGTACGCCCATGACCAGCATCGTGGTGCTCGGCAGCACCAACATGGACCTCGTCGCCTTCGTCCCCCGGGCCCCCGCGCTCGGCGAGACCGTCACCGGACGGGAGTTCCGCACGATCCCCGGCGGCAAGGGCGCCAACCAGGCGGTCGCCGCGGCCAGGGCCGGCGCCGACGTGTCGATGATCGGCGCGGTCGGCACCGACGACTTCGGTGTACGGCTCCGGGCGGCGCTCGAAGCATCCGGGGTCGACACCGACCTCCTGCGCACCGTCGAGGGCCCCTCCGGCACCGCGCACATCGTCGTCGACGACGAGGGCGGCAACGCGATCGTGGTCGTCCCCGGCGCCAACGGCACCGTCGCCTCCCTCGACCACGGCGACGAGGCCCTGATCGCCAACGCCGGAACCCTGCTCCTCCAGCTCGAACTCCCCCTCCCCGTGGTCGTCGAATGCGCCGTCACCGCCCGTCGCCTCGGCGTCCGCACCGTCCTCACCCCCGCCCCGGCGCAGCCCCTGCCTCCCGAACTCCTCGCCGCCACCGACCTCCTGGTCCCCAACGAGCACGAGGCCGCCGCGCTCACCGGGGTCGCCGACCCGCGCTCCGCCGCCGTCGCCCTGCTCGCCCAGGTCCCCGAGGTGGTCATCACCCTCGGCAAGGCCGGCTCCCTCTACGCGTCCCGCGACACCGAGCCGTTCACGGTCCCCGCGCCCCGCGTCCGCGCCGTGGACACCACCGCCGCGGGCGACACCTTCGTGGGCGCGCTCGCCGTCGCCCTCGGCGAGGGGCGGCCCGTCCGCGAGGCCATGGCCTGGGCCTCGACCGCGGCGGCGCTCTCCGTCCAGCACGAAGGCGCCTCGTCCTCGATGCCGTACCGCCCCGAGATCGACGCGGCCCACGACTCCCCCGACGGCCAGGAGGTCGACGCCGTATGACCGCCCGTACCCCCGACACCGCGCCTCCTCTCGACGGGCTGCGCGTCCTGGATCTCGCCACCCTCTTCGCCGGCCCGCTCGCGGCGATGATGCTCGGCGACTTCGGGGCCGACGTGATCAAGGTCGAGCACCCCCGCAAGCCCGATCCGTCCCGCGGTCACGGACCCGCCAAGGACGGGGTCGGTCTCTGGTGGAAGGTCCTCGGCCGCAACAAGCGGACCATCACCCTCGATCTCTCCTCCCCCGGCGGCCGGGACACCCTGCTGCGGCTGGCCGCCGACGCGGACGTGATCGTGGAGAACTTCCGCCCCGGCACCCTGGAGCGCTGGGGTCTGGGCTGGGAGAAGCTGTCCACCGCCAACCCCGGGCTCGTCCTCGCCCGGGTCACCGGCTTCGGCCAGTCCGGCCCGTACTCCCACCGTCCCGGCTTCGGCACCCTGGCCGAGGCGATGAGCGGCTTCGCCGCCATCACCGGCGAACCCGACGGTCCGCCCACCCTGCCCCCCTTCGGCCTCGCCGACTCGATCGCCGCCCTGGCCACCGCGTACGCGGTGATGACCGCGCTCACCGCCAGGACGGCCACCGGCCGCGGCCAGGTCGTCGACATGGCCATCATCGAACCGATGCTCGCCGTCATCGGCCCCCACCCCCTCTGGTACGACCAGCTCGGCTATGTCCAGCCCCGCACCGGAAACCGCTCCCGCAACAACGCCCCCCGCAACACGTACCGCACGTCCGACGACTCCTGGGTCGCCGTCTCCACCTCCGCCCAGTCGATCGCCGAGCGCGTGCTCCGGCTGGTCGGCCGCCCCGAGCTGATCGACGAGCCCTGGTTCGCCGACGGAGCCGGCCGGGCCGCCCACGCGGACGAGCTCGACGAGGCGGTCGGCACCTGGATCGCCCGCCACACCCGCGAAGAGGCGATGGCCGCCTTCGAGAAGGCGGAGGCGGCGATCGCGCCCGTCTACGACGTCCGGGACGTGATGGAGGATCCGCAGTTCCGCGCCCTGGACACCGTCACGGAGGTCCCCGACCCCGAGCTGGGGCCGATCCGTATGCAGAACGTCCTCTTCCGGCTCTCCGAGACCCCGGGCGGGATCCGCTGGGCCGGACGCCCGCACGGCGCGGACACGACCGAGGTCCTCGCCGAGCTCGGTCTCACCCCGGCCGAGATCGGCGCCCTACGCGGTGAAGGAGCCGTATGAGTGGAACGCACTTCCCCCTCACGTGGCTGTACGCCCCCGGGGACCGCCCCGCCGTCGTCCAGAAGGCCCTGGTCTCCGGCGCGGACGTGGTGATCGTCGATCTGGAGGACGCGGTGGCCCCGGACCGCAAGGCGTACGCGCTGGCCGCCACGGCCGATCTGCTCGCCGATCCCCACCCCGTACCGATCCATGTCCGCATCCACTCCCCCCGTGACATCCCGTCCCTGGCCCCCCTCCCCGGCCTCCGTGGTCTCCGTGTCCCCAAGGTGACACACGCCACTGACATCCACCGGATCGCCGAGGTCACCTCCGGCCTGCCGCTCTACGCGCTCCTGGAGAACGCGCTCGCCGTCGAGCGGGCGTACACGATCGCCACCGCCCATCCCTCCGTCCACGGCATCGCCCTCGGCGAGGCGGACCTCCGCGCCGATCTGGGGGTACGCGACGACTGCGGCCTCGACTGGTCGCGCGGCCGTCTCGTGGTCGCCGCCCGCGCGGCGGCCCTCCCTCCGCCGATCCAGTCGGTCCACCCCGACATCCGCGACCTGGACTCGCTGGCGGCCGGCTGCGCGCGCGGCCGTGCCATGGGCTTCCTCGGCCGGGCGGCGATCCACCCCCGCCAGCTCCCGGTCATCGAGCAGGCCTACCTCCCCACACCCGACGAGGTCGCCGCGGCCGAGGAGGTCGTGAAGGCCTCCCAGACGGAGGAGGGCGCCCTGGCCCTCCCGGACGGCCGTTTCGTCGACGCGGCGGTCGTCGAGGGCGCCCGCCGCGTGCTGACCCTGTCGGCGCGGAGCTCCTGACCACGGCCCGGGTTTCCGCCCGAACGCCACAGGGCCGCCGGAACCCATCGGTCCCGGCGGCCCTGTGGCGCGATTCTGCCCGGTCAGCCCTTGGCGGCGGACTCCGTGCCGTTCGCGGGCGCGTCGTCCGGCTCGTCGGTCACGGCCTCGCGCCGGGCGGTCCCGCCCTCGGTCCCGCCGTCGCCCTCGCCCTCCGGCGGGGAGGTCTCGGTCGCGGCCGCTCCCTTGCCGTCGCCGTGGGGCTTGTCCTTCTCGGGCTCCACGATCTCCTCCCGGCCCGGGCGGAGCCGCGACGAGATCACGATGTACGCCACGGCGAGGACGAAGACGACGATCGCGGTCCAGACGTTCAGCCGGAGGCCGAGGATGTGGTGCGCCTCGTCGACCCGCATGTACTCGATCCAGCCGCGGCCCGCGCAGTACGCGGCGACGTACAGCGCGAACGCCCGGCCGTGGCCCATCCGGAACCGGCGGTCGGCCCAGATGACCAGGAGCGCGACACCGATGCACCACAGCGACTCGTACAGGAAGGTCGGGTGGAAGATCCCCGCCTCGCGGTTCGTGCCGGCGGAGATCTCCAGGCCCCAGGGGAGCGTGGTCTCCTTGCCGTACAGCTCCTGGTTGAACCAGTTGCCCCAGCGGCCGATGGCCTGGGCGAGGGCGATGCCGGGAGCGATCGCGTCCGCGTACGCGGGCAGCGGGATGCCACGCCGGCGGGCGCCGATCCAGGCGCCCACCGCGCCGAGCGCGATGGCGCCCCAGATACCGAGGCCGCCCTCCCAGATCTTGAAGGCGTCGACCCAGTTCTCGCCCTCGCTGAAGTAGAGCTGGTAGTCGGTGATGACGTGGTAGAGCCGGCCGCCGACGAGGCCGAAGGGCACGGCCCAGACGGCGATGTCGGCCACGGTGCCGGCTTTGCCGCCCCGGGCGATCCAGCGCTTGTTGCCGATCCAGACGGCGACGAAGACACCGATGATGATGCAGAAGGCGTAGGCGCGCAGCGGGACCGGTCCGAGATGGAGGACACCGGTCGACGGGCTGGGAATGTAGGCAAGGTCCATGGCAGAACCGACGCTACCTTGCCGGGCGGGCGTGGCGGCAGCCCACCCGGCAACGTCTGCGTAACTAAGGGGATCATCCCGGGGGCGTAACTAAGGGGATCATCCCCGTGGACGTCAGCCCGCCGAGGGCGAGGCCGTGCCGGGCTTCTTGCCCTTGTTGGCCTCGGCGACCCACTTCTTCAGGTTCTCCGGGGAGATCTGCTCGCTCCCCTTCGACGGGAAGATCGATTCTCCGTTGAGCAGCACCGACGGCGTGCCCTGGAAGTCGCCCTTCTGGAAGGCCTCGTTCGACTTCCCGACCCAGCTGTCGTGCGTACCGTCCTCGACGCAGCTGCGGAAGGCCGGCGTGTCGAGCCCCGGCACCTTCGCCGCGAGCTCGATCAGCTTGGCGTTGTCGCCGAAGGCGTCGTCCGTCTCCTGCGGCTGGTTGATGTACAGCGTGTCGTGGTACGCGGTGAACTTCCCGGCGTCCTGGGCGCAGGCCGCCGCGTTCGCCGCCCGGAGCGAGCCCTGGCCGCCCATGTTCCGGTCGATGAGGGTCGCGAGGTGGTAGTCGGTCTTGAGCGCGCCCGAGGCCTCCAGCTCGTGGATCGTGTCCCGGAACGCGTTCTCGAAGGAGGCGCAGGCCGGGCAGCGGAAGTCCTCCCAGATCGCGAGCGTGGACGGGGCGTCCTCCGCCCCCGTGGGGATCGCGGGCTTGTCCCCCTCGATCGAACCCGTCGGGGCGACGACCGGCCCCGCCTTGTCCGAGCCGCCGTCGTCGCCCCCGGTGTTGGCGGCGATCACCCCGGCGACCGCGGCCAGGCCGAGGACGCCGACGACCGCGGCCGACACGATCAGGACGCGCCGCTGCTTCTCCCGTGCCTTCTCGCGCTCACGCTGCTGCTGGAGGCGCTCCCGCGCGCTCCGATTACCGTCACTGTTCTTCTGGCTCACGCCCTCAGCAACGAACCGGGGAGGCGCGTCCGCGCCTCCCCGGTCACAGATCCACCCGTACGGGTTACGAAACGCGACGGACGCCCTCGGCGAGTTCGGCCGCCAGTTCCCTTACGGCGGTGAGCCCGGCGGCCTCGCCGTCGGCGTCGAGCATCCGCTTGACGAAGGCGGAGCCGACGATGACGCCGTCGGCGAAGCCCGCGACCTCCTTGGCCTGCTCGGCGTTGGAGACGCCGAGACCGACGCAGACGGGCAGGTCGGCGGTGGCGCGGGTGCGGCGGACGAGGTCGGCCGCCTCGGCGCCGACGGACTCCCGGGTACCGGTGACGCCCATGAGCGAGGCGGCGTAGACGAAGCCGGAGCCGGCGGCGGTGATGGTGGCGAGCCGGGCGTCCTGGCTGCTCGGGGCGACCACGAAGACGGTCGCGAGCCCGTGCTTCTCGGCGTGCTCACGCCACTGGGCGGACTCCTGGACCGGCAGGTCGGGCAGGATGCAGCCCGCGCCGCCGGCCGCGGCCAGCTCCTCGGTGAAGCGCTCGACGCCGTAGCGGTCGATCGGGTTCCAGTACGTCATGACCAGGACGGGCTTCCCGGTGGCCTCGAAGGCCTCGCGGACCGTGCGCATCACGTCGGCGATCCTGACACCGCCGCGCAGGGCGATGTCGTCGGCGGTCTGGATGACGGGGCCGTCCAGGACCGGGTCGCTGTGCGGGAGGCCGACCTCGACGATGTCGGCGCCGCCGTCGAAGACGGCCTTGATCGCCTCGATGCCGCCGTCCACGGTGGGGAATCCGGCCGGGAGGTAGGCGATGAGAGCGGCGCGGTTCTCGGCCTTCGCCTTGGCCAGGGTGTCGCTGAGGAGCTGGATGTTGCCGCTCACTTGGTGTCCCTCCGGATCTCGCCCGCGCCGTCCTCGGCGGCGGCGTCGGCCTCGACGGGGGCCGCGTCGGTGTCGTACAGCCCGAAGTAGCGGGCGGCGGTGTCCATGTCCTTGTCGCCACGTCCGGAGAGGTTGACGACGAGCAGCCCCTCGGGGCCCAGCTCCCTGCCGACCTCGAGGGCTCCGGCGAGCGCGTGCGCGGACTCGATGGCCGGGATGATGCCCTCGGTACGGGAGAGCAGCCGCAGGGCCTGCATGGCCGCGTCGTCGGTGACGGCGCGGTACTCGCCGCGGCCGCTGTCCTTGAGGTACGAGTGCTCCGGGCCGATGCCCGGGTAGTCCAGACCGGCGGAGATGGAGTACGGCTCGGTGATCTGGCCCTCGTCGTCCTGGAGGACGTACGACCGCGAGCCGTGCAGGATGCCGGGCTCACCGGCGGTGAGCGTGGCGGCGTGCTCGCCGGTCTCGACGCCGTGGCCGGCCGGCTCGCAGCCGATGAGGCGCACGTCGGCGTCGGGGATGAAGGCGTGGAAGAGGCCGATCGCGTTCGATCCTCCGCCGACACAGGCGATGGCCGCGTCCGGGAGGCGGCCCGCGCGCTCCAGGATCTGCCGGCGGGCCTCGACGCCGATGACGCGGTGGAAGTCGCGGACCATGGCGGGGAACGGGTGCGGCCCGGCGACGGTGCCGAAGAGGTAGTGCGTGCGGTCGACGTTGGCGACCCAGTCGCGGAACGCCTCGTTGATGGCGTCCTTGAGGGTGCGGCTGCCGGACTTCACCGGCACGACCTCGGCGCCGAGCATGCGCATCCGGGCGACGTTCAGCGCCTGGCGCTGGGTGTCGATCTCGCCCATGTAGATGGTGCACTCGAGCCCGAAGAGGGCGCAGGCCGTGGCGGTGGCGACACCGTGCTGACCGGCGCCGGTCTCGGCGATGACGCGGGTCTTGCCCATGCGCTTGGTGAGCAGGGCCTGGCCGAGGACGTTGTTGATCTTGTGCGAGCCGGTGTGGTTGAGGTCCTCGCGCTTGAGGAACACCCGGGCACCACCGGCGTGCTCGGCGAACCGGGGCACCTCGGTGAGGGCGCTCGGACGGCCGGTGTAGTCGACCATCAGGTCGTTGAGCTCACGGGCGAACTCGGGGTCGGCCTTGGCCTTGTCGTACTCGACGGCGACCTCGTCCACGGCGGCGACGAGCGCCTCCGGGATGAACTTGCCGCCGAAGGCGCCGAAGTAACCCTCGGCGTTCGGAACCTGACCCTCCGGGTCCGGAATGAAGAACTCGCTGGACATGCGGCTGCTCCTCGCGGGGCGGATGCCCCGATGACGTGCTCGACGGTGGTCACGTACTGCGCGCGACCCCCGCACCCTGCGTGTGGGCGATCGTCCCGCACGGCGGGACGGGTGGGCACACGGGACGGCACCCCTGCGGGTGCGCCCGCTCCAGGTGCCCGGCGCCCACGAGGGCGGAACGGTCACGGGGCGGGGCAGGCACGGGGCGGACGCGCCCGCCAGGGCGCCGTTCCGTTGTGCCCACCCGTTCCGCCGTGCGGAACGAATGCCCACAACGTGAGCGGGCCCGGAGTCAGGCCGTCGTGAAGGTGCGCGCGGGGTGCGGGCGCCATCGCATGCCGTTGACCTGCCCCGGCTCGTCACCGATCACATACCGCACCCGGCGGCCGTGGACACGGCGGGCGGGTGCGCGGCAGCCGCGCGGCCGGCAGCCCCGGGCCAGCGGGGCGTGGGCGGGCGCGGCGGCGGTACGGAGGCGGGTGCGCAGCGCACGGCTGGGCACCGCGATCACCGCGCCCGCGCCGGACCCACCCGGGGCGGTGAGGCCCTGGGTGGTCGGCGTGGCGCGGTGCGGGGTCATGGCGGGGTCAGCCCCGCCCGTGGCGCAGGGCCGGGTGGGCGCCGGCGGCGACGAGGTCGGCGACGGCGGCCTTCGGGTCGCGGCCGGTCACGAGGGACTCGCCGACCAGGACCGCGTCGGCGCCGGCGTTGGCGTACGCGATGAGGTCGTGCGGCCCGCGGACGCCGGACTCGGCGACCTTGACGATGCCGGCCGGGATCTCGGGGGCGACGCGCTCGAAGGTGGAGCGGTCGACCTTGAGGGTCTTGAGGTTCCGCGCGTTGACGCCGATGATCCGGGCGCCGGCGTCGACGGCACGCTCGACCTCGTCCTCGTCGTGGACCTCGACCAGCGGCGTCAGGCCGATGGACTCGGCGCGCTCGATCAGGGAGACGAGGGCCTCCTGCTCGAGGGCGGCGACGATCAGGAGGGCGAGGTCGGCGCCGTAGGCACGGGCCTCCCACAGCTGGTACGCCGTGACGATGAAGTCCTTGCGCAGGACCGGGATGTCGACCCGGGCACGTACGGCCTCCAGGTCGGCGAGCGAGCCACCGAAGCGGCGCTCCTCGGTCAGCACGGAGATGACGGCGGCGCCGCCCGCCTCGTAGTCCGCGGCCAGACCGGCCGGGTCGGCGATCGCGGCGAGCGCGCCCTTGGACGGGCTGGAGCGCTTGACCTCGCAGATCACGGTGACGCCCTCGCCGCGCAGTGCGGCGACGCCGTCCTTGGCCTGCGGCGCCTTGGCGGCGCGCTCCTTGAGCTCGTCGAGGGAGACCCGCGCCTGCCGCTCTGCGAGGTCGGCGCGCACGCCTTCGATGATCTCGTCGAGCACACTCACGCGAGAGGCCCCCTTCCGGGACGGTGATGGTGGCGGTGGTGCAGATGAACCAGGTTCAGCCATGTCGATGGTATCCGCACCGAGGGTCCGGACTCGCATCCGGCCGAGATGCGTCCCACCTACTGGGACTTCCGGTGCGGGGTCAGGGGGCGAGCGCGGAGCCGAACGGAAGGTTCCGCACCAGGGTGAAGAGGGCGAGGAGGGCGCCGACCGCCCACCCCCAGGCGGGGGTGACGCCGACCCTCATGGGCACGCCGCGTACGGCGCGAACCAGCCACAGGACCATGACGAGGGCGAAGAGGCCGTAGCCGACGACGGCGAGGGCGTTGGCGCCGAACGCGGCGGCGAGGTCGCCGTGGACGAAGGCGTGGGCACTGCGCAGGCCGCCGCAGCCGGGGCAGTACAGCCCGGTGAAGCGGAGCAGCGGGCAGACGGGATAGTGCCCGGGCTCGTTGGGATCGACGGCCCCGACGTACGCGAAGGCGACGGCGACCCCGCCGAGCACCCCGACCGGCACCAGCAGACGCCGCGCCACGGCCCGCCCGGCCCGGCCGCCGGGTTGCCCGGGGACGTGCCCCGGGGCCCCGGCCGCGTCGAGCACGCCGTGGAACGGCGGGCTTCCCGGACTCCGGAAGTCCCCGGCCGGACCCGCCGCGGCCGCCCCGTGCACGGGCTCGACCGGGTTCGCGCGCGGCGGGTGGGGCGCCGCAGGCACGGCCCCCGACCGGCCCGCCGCGCGCGGCCGGGACGGGGCCCCGGGCTCGTCCGGAGATCCGGCGGCAGGAGCCGGCACGGCTCTGCCGGAGCCGGCTGCCGCAGGGGGCGCCGCCGAAGCGGTCGCGGGCTCTGCGTGCGAGAAGGGCTCGGGGTTGGCGTCCACGCGGTGATTCTCGCGCCTCACGCGCGAAGGCGCAGCCCGGCCCCGCCGGACTGCGCCTTCGCGCGTGTCGCTGGTCGCGTCGCGTACGTCGTCCGTCAGACGGCGCGCGCCTTCGCCGTCGCCGTCTCGCGGGCCGCGGCGACCGCCGCCGACTCCTTCGGCATGCCCAGACCCGCCACCTTCATCGCCAGGCCGATCACACCGCCCAGCAGGACGACGGCCATGCCGGCCCAGAAGCCGGCCACGTTGGCGGCCACCATGAAGACTCCGGCGATGCAGAAGCCGATGAAGGAGATGATGACACCGGTCCAGGCGGCCGGGGTGTGTCCGTGGGCGCTGCCCGCCATGAGTTGCTCCTCGTTGCTGTTGCTCGGTGGCTCGATGGTGAGGTCTCGCGTGCGCGGACACTCGTGGTTCATTGTCCCGCACACGGGGGCGCGAGGATGAATCGGGGTGGTGCGACGATCACGCGTCGCGTCCGGCCTCCGCGATCATCCCTCGCGCGTCGGGTCCTCGCCGCGGTCCAGGGCCTTCCACAGGTCCTCGGGCCGGTCCGGCGACGCGGCCGGGGCCCGGCGCGCCGCACGGGGCGTGCCGGTCCGCTCGTACCGTCCGCCCATCGTCGGCCAGCGCGTGCCGAACCGCAGCGCGAGCAGCCCCGCGACGAGGATCAGCAGCGCGCCGCCGGCCGTGACGTACGGCCACGCGGTGTGCGTGAGACCCGCGACCGTCGCCGCGGTGTCGCCGGAGATCCGGGCCGCCTCGGCGTCCAGCGCGGCGCCGTCGGACGCGCCGAGGAACGCGGCGGCCGCCGCTCCCGCGCCGCTCAGCGCGAGGAGGCCGGAGACCAGGGCGCGGCCGGCGCGGCGGACGGCGAAGACGGCGACGAGCGCGGCGAGGCCGACGATCGCGAGCGCCGTCGGTACGCCGGTGACGGCGCCGCCGTCGGCCTCGACGGGCACCGTGCCGCCACCGACCGACGCCGTGCCCTCGGCCCAGATCTGGCCCGCGGACAGCAGCACGACGGTGGCACCGAGGGCGCCGAGCAGGAGAGCCGCGGCCAGGCTGCGGCGGCCGCCGGACGCGGCGGCGGCGCCGTCCGCGCGAGCGGCTCGGGGCTGGGGTACGGGAACAGCACTCACGTACCCCACTATCCCTTACGCCGTCACGCGCCGTTCATCCGGTTGGCGGTGTGCACGGCGCGGAGCACGGCGGCGGCCTTGTTGCGGCACTCGTTGTCCTCCGCGACCGGGTCGGAATCGGCGACGACACCCGCTCCCGCCTGCACGTACGCGGTGCCGTCACGCAGCAGGGCCGTACGGATGGCGATCGCGGTGTCGGAGTCGCCGGCGAAGTCGAGGTAGCCGACGCAGCCGCCGTACAGTCCGCGCCGGGAGGGTTCGAGCTCCTCGATGATCTGCATGGCGCGCGGCTTCGGCGCGCCGGACAGCGTGCCGGCCGGGAAGCAGGCGGTGAGGACGTCGAAGGCGGTCCGCCCCTCGGCGACCCGTCCGGTCACCGTCGAGACGATGTGCATGACGTGCGAGTACCGCTCGATCGACATGAAGTCGACGACCTCCACCGAACCCGGCTCGCAGACCCGGCCCAGGTCGTTGCGGCCGAGGTCGACGAGCATCAGGTGCTCGGCCCTCTCCTTGGGGTCGGCGAGCAGCTCCTCGGCGAGGTCGTGGTCCTCCTGCGGGGTCGCGCCGCGGTGCCGGGTGCCGGCGATGGGATGCACCATCGCCTGCCCGTCCTCGACCTTCACCAGCGCCTCGGGGCTGGATCCGACGACGTCGAAGCCGTTCTCGAAGCGGAAGAGGTACATGTACGGCGACGGGTTGGTGGCCCGCAGGACCCGGTAGACGTCGAGCGCCGAGGCGTGGCAGGGGGTCTCGAAGCGCTGCGAGGGGACCACCTGGAAGGCCTCGCCGGCCCGGATCCGCTCCTTGATGTCCTCGACGGCGTCCTGGTAGGCCCGGCCGCCCCAGAGCGCGGAGAACTCCGGCAGCTCGGACGGCGGGAGCGCGGCGGGCACGGAGGCGACGGGGCGGGCCAGGTCGGCCTGCATGGCGTCGAGCCGGGCGACGGCGCCGGCGTACGCCTCGTCGACACCGGTCTCCAGGTCGTTGTGGTTGATCGCGTTGGCGATCAGCAGGACCGTGCCGTCCCAGTGGTCCAGGACGGCGAGGTCGCTGGTGAGCAGCATGGTCAGCTCGGGGAGCTCCAGGTCGTCCCGGGTGGAGTCGCCGATGCGCTCCAGGCGGCGGACGACGTCGTAGCCGAGGTAGCCGACCATGCCGCCGGTGAAGGGCGGCATGCCGGAGGCCAGGTCGCGCGGAGTGTGGAGGGCCTCGACGGTGGCGCGGAGCGCGGCGAGCGGGTCGCCGTCCGTGGGGACGCCGACGGGCGGGGTGCCCAGCCAGTGCGCGCGGCCGTCGCGGACGGTGAGGGTGGCGTCGCTGCGGACCCCGATGAAGGAGTAGCGCGACCAGGAGCGGCCGTTCTCGGCGGATTCGAGGAGGAACGTGCCGGGGCGCTCGGCGGCGAGCTTCCGGTAGAGCGCGACCGGGGTGTCGCCGTCCGCGAGGAGGCGGCGGCTGACGGGGATGACACGGCGGTCTGCCGCCAGCTTGCGGAAGGTCTCGAGATCCATGGCGCCAGACCCTACTTGCCCAGGGGCAGGACGTCGGCGTCGAAACAGGTCCGCGCGCCGGTGTGGCAGGCGGCGCCGATCTGGTCGACCCTGACGAGCACGGTGTCGGCGTCGCAGTCGAGCGCGACGGACTTGACGTGCTGGACGTGGCCGGAGGTGTCGCCCTTGACCCAGTACTCCTGGCGGCTGCGCGACCAGTAGGTGCAGCGGCCGGTGGTGAGGGTGCGGTGGAGGGCCTCGTCGTCCATCCACCCGAGCATCAGCACCTCGCCGGTGTCGTACTGCTGGGCGATGGCCGGGACGAGTCCGTCCGGGCTGCGCTTGAGGCGGGCGGCGATGGCCGGGTCGAGATTGCTGCTCATGGGGCCATTGTGCCGTGACCGGCGGGTGCGTCCGGATGACCGTCCACTGGGCGGACCGCGGGCGGCGGCCGTACGCTGGCGAGCATGTCGACCCATGCGAAGCGTGAACGCCTTCTGCTCGCCGACCTGTTGGAGGCGGCCGGGCCCGATGCCCCGACGCTCTGCGAGGGCTGGCTGACCCGTGACCTCGCGGCCCATGTGGTCGTGCGCGAGCGCCGTCCGGACGCGGCCGCCGGAACGGTCGTACCGGCGTTGAAGGCGCGGCTCGACCGGGTGCAGGCGGAGTTCGCGGAGAAGCCGTACGAGGAGCTGATCCGGCTCATCCGAACGGGGCCGCCCCGGATGTCCCCGTTCACGATCAAGCAGGTGGACGAGGGGGCGAACATCGTCGAGTTCTACGTCCACGCGGAGGACGTGCGGCGCGCCCAGCCGGAGTGGTCGGCGCGCGAGCTGGACCCGGTCTTCTCGGACGCCCTCTGGTCCCGTCTGGAGAAGGGCGCGAAGCTGCTGGGCCGCAGGGCCCCGGTGGGCCTGGTGCTGCGCCGCCCGAACGGCCAGACGGCGGTGGCCAACCGCGGCACCCCGGTGGTGACGGTCTCCGGGGAGCCGGGCGAGCTGACGATGTTCGTCTTCGGCCGCCAGGACCAGGCGAAGGTGGAGCTGGACGGGGACCAGGACGCGATCGACCGTCTGCACGAGACGAAGCAGCTGGGCATCTAGGGCGCAACACGCCCTAGGGCGTGTTGCGAAAGTCCCGTCGTGGCAGTTCCGCGCGGCGCAGGGCCCGTACGGAGAGTCCGTACACGCCGCCGAGCGCGCAGACCGCTGCGCTGGCGGTGTACACCGGGGCGAGTCCCCACAGGCCGATCGCCGCCCCGGTGAGCGGGAAGCTCAGCGGGGCGACGCCGAGGCTGAAGAAGCTGGAGACGGCTGTCACCCGCCCGAGGTACGCGGGGTCGCACTCCGTCTGGGTGAGCGCTCCGCAGAGCGCGCCGCTGAGGCCCGCGAGCAGGCCGACGGAGACGGACACGGCGACGGCGACGGGCAGCTGCGGTACGTAGGCGAGGGCGCCGATCGAGCCTGCCCCGAGGGTGATCGTCCAGGCCATGACGGCCCCGGCGCGGGGTATCCGGCCCCGCACGGTCAGCAGCAGCGAGGCGGCGGCCGCTCCGACGCCGAATCCGGCGAGGACCCAGCCGATGCCCGCGGCGCCCCAGTCGCGCCGGTCGGCCAGGAGCGCGAGGCCGACGTTGAGGGGGCCGACGAAGCCGAGGTCGCTCAGCGCGACGACGATCATCAGCGGGCCGAGGACCCGGTGCCGGCGGATGTAGCGCAGTCCGTCGGCGAGGTCGCGCAGTCCGGTGCCGTCGCGGGCGGGCTCGTCGCCGGGCAGCGGGGCGATCCGGAGCTTCAGGAGGAGGGGCAGCGAAAGGGCGAAGAGGAGCCCCGCGGCTCCGAAGGCGGCCGCCGGTCCGCCGAGGGCGACGGCGAGGCCGCCGAACGGGGCGCCGAGGACGATCCCGGCGCGATAGGCGAGCCCGCGCATCCCCTGGACGCGGGCGAGCTCCTCGCGGGGGGCGATCCGGGGCGGCAGCGCGCCGACGGCCGGCAGGAAGAGGGCGTCGAGGGCGCCGAAGACGAGGGCGGCGGCGGCCAGCACCCAGAGGGCCGGGCTCGTGAGGAGCACGAGGGCGGCCACACCGAGGACGACCAGGCAGCGGACGGTGTCGGACAGGACCACGACCCGGCGCGGCCCGAAGCGGTCGGCGATCACTCCCCCGCCGAGCATCAGCAGGGCTCGCGGCACGGCGCTGACGGCCATGACGAGCCCGGCCTCGGCGGGGGTGCCGCCGCGTACGGCGGACCAGGAGAGGGCGAGGTGGTAGACGCTGTCGCCGAGGGTGGAGGCGCTGTAGGCGCCGAGCCAGCGCAGGACGTTCGGGTCGCGGTGGGCGGGCCGGGCGGCTCGGACGGCGGTGGGCGCCGTCATGAGCGGTAGGGGAAGCCGTGGAGGTGGATGGCGACGTTCTCGCGGCCTTCGGTGTCGCCGGCCCGCTCGGCGGCGCGGGCGGCCTGGTCGTACCTCTTGAGCAGCGCGTCGAGCTCCCCGCCCAGCGCGGCGAGTTCGGCCGCGGTCAGGCGGGGCAGCCACTCGGAGCTGATGGAGGCGGAGCGCCATTCGTCGGACCAGGTGAGCCGCTCGTCGAGGAAGCGGCGGTGGAGTTCGGACCGCTGCTCGTTGATCGTGCGTCCGAGGGCGTCTCCGGCGGCGACCAGCTCGGGTGTGCTCCGGACGTCCTCGTCCCGGATGGAGACGCCGTACGAGCTGGGCTGCCACCAGCGCTCGCGGCCGTCGGCGGAGTGTCCCGGCGCCTCTTCGATGAGGTCGTGCTCGGCCAGTTTGCGCAGGTGATAGCTGACGAGGGAGACCGCCTCGTCGACCTGGTCGGCGAGCTGGGAGGCGGTGGCGGTGCGGGCGACGAAGAGGGCGCGGTAGAGGCGCATCCGCAGCGGGTGCGAGAGGGCCTTGAGGGTGCCGAGATCGGTGATCCGGCGGTTCTCCTGCGAGGTCATGCCCACGACCGTAGGTGCGAAAGAAACATTGCACAACTGAAATTGCACAAATAATCCTGCACATCTGCCGAGAAGAAAGGCCCCCGGTCGGGGGCCTTCCTGGAAGCGCTGCTCAGCGGACCGCGTGGCCCGCGTCCCGCAGTGCGCCCTTGACCTCGGAGATCCGCAGGTCGCCGAAGTGGAACACCGAGGCGGCCAGCACCGCGTCCGCGCCCGCCTCGATGGCCGGCGGGAAGTCGGACAGCCGGCCGGCGCCGCCGGAAGCGATCACCGGCACGGTCACGTGCCTGCGCACGGCCGCGATCATCTCGGTGTCGTAGCCGTCCTTCGTGCCGTCCGCGTCCATCGAGTTGAGCAGGATCTCGCCCGCGCCCAGCTCGGCGGCCCGGTGCGCCCACTCGACGGCGTCGATGCCGGTGCCCTTGCGGCCGCCGTGCGTCGTCACCTCGAACGACCCGGAGGCCGTGCGCCGGGCGTCCACGGAGAGGACGAGCACCTGGCGGCCGAAGCGCTCCGCGATCTCGCGGATCAGCTCGGGCCGGGCGATGGCGGCCGTGTTCACGCCCACCTTGTCGGCACCGGCGCGCAGCAGCTTGTCGACGTCCTCCGCCGCACGCACCCCGCCGCCCACGGTCAGCGGGATGAAGACCTGCTCGGCGGTGCGGCGCACCACGTCGTAGGTCGTCTCCCGGTTGCCGGAGGAGGCGGTGATGTCGAGGAAGGTCAGCTCGTCGGCGCCCTCGGCGTCGTACAGCTTCGCCATCTCGACGGGGTCGCCCGCGTCGCGCAGGTTCTGGAAGTTGACGCCCTTCACGACGCGGCCGTTGTCCACGTCCAGGCAGGGGATCACCCGTACGGCGAGGCTCATTCCGCACCACTCCGGTAGGCCTCGACCTCGACCTCGACGACGAGGCTCGGGTCGACGAAGCCGGAGACGATGATCATCGAAGCGGCCGGGCGGACGGCGTCGAACAGCTCCTTGTGGGCGCGGCCGACCTCCTCCACGTCCCGGGCGTGCGTGATGTACATCCGGGTTCGTACGACGTCCTCCGGGCCCAGACCGAGCTTCCTGAGGGCGTCGAAGGCCACGTTGAAGGAGTTGACGGCCTGCTCGTACGGGCCTCCGCCGGCGATCTGGCCGCCGACCACAGACGTACAGCCGGCGACGAGGACCAGGCCGTTCGGCAGCTCCACCGCGCGGGAGTAACCGAACTGCTCCTCCCAGGGTGCGCCGGTGACGACCTTCTTCACGCCGTCGCTCATACGGAAGCCACCGCCTCCAGCGCCTCCTCCAGGGTGAACGCCTTGGCGTAGAGCGCCTTGCCGACGATCGCGCCCTCGACGCCCAGCGGGACGAGCCCGGAAAGGGCGCGCAGGTCGTCCAGGGACGACACGCCGCCGGAGGCGACGACGGGCTTGTCGGTGGCGGCGCAGACGTTCTTCAGGAGCTCCAGGTTCGGGCCCTGGAGCGTGCCGTCCTTGGCGATGTCGGTGACGACGTAGCGGGAGCAGCCCTCGGAGTCGAGGCGGGCGAGCGTCTCGTAGAGGTCGCCGCCGTCGCGGGTCCAGCCGCGGCCGCGCAGGGTCGTGCCGCGCACGTCGAGGCCGACGGCGATCTTGTCGCCGTGCTCGGCGATGACCTTGGCGACCCACTCGGGGGTCTCCAGCGCGGCGGTGCCCAGGTTGACGCGGGTGCAGCCGGTGGCGAGGGCGGCGGCGAGCGAGGCGTCGTCGCGGATGCCGCCGGAGAGCTCGACCTTGATGTCCATCGCCTTGGCGACCTCGGCGATCAGCTCACGGTTGTCGCCGGTGCCGAAGGCGGCGTCCAGGTCGACCAGGTGCAGCCACTCGGCGCCGGAGCGCTGCCAGGCGAGGGCGGCCTCCAGCGGGGAGCCGTAGGAGGTCTCCGTACCGGACTCCCCGTGCACGAGGCGGACGGCCTGGCCGTCGCGGACGTCGACGGCGGGGAGGAGTTCGAGCACGCTGTCAGAAGACACAGTCACAGGGTTCCGATCCAGTTGGTGAGCAGCTGCGCTCCGGCGTCGCCGGACTTCTCGGGGTGGAACTGGGTCGCCCACAGGGCGCCGTTCTCGACGGCCGCGACGAACGGCTCGCCGTGGGTGGCCCAGGTGACCTTGGGGGCGCGCATGTTCGGGTTGCCGACCTCCAGGGTCCACTCCCGCACTCCGTAGGAGTGCACGAAGTAGAACCGGGCGTCGGCGTCCAGGCCCGCGAACAGCTCGCTGTCCTCGGGCGCCTCGACGGTGTTCCAACCCATGTGGGGCACGACCGGGGCCTTCAGCGGCTCGACCGTACCGGGCCACTCGTCGAGGCCCTCGGTCTCCACGCCGTGCTCGATGCCCCGGGCGAAGAGGATCTGCATGCCGACGCAGATCCCCATGACGGGGCGGCCGCCGGAGAGGCGGCGGTCGACGACCCACTCCCCGCGGGCCTCCTTGAGGCCCTTCATGCAGGCGGAGAAGGCGCCGACGCCGGGGACGAGGAGTCCGTCGGCGTTCATCGCCCTGTCGTAGTCGCGGGTGATCTCGACGTCGGCACCGACATGGGCGAGGGCCCGCTCGGCGGAGCGGACGTTGCCGAAGCCGTAGTCGAAGACGACGACCTTCTTGGAAGTACGCGCAGTGCTCATTCCCAGATCCCCTGAATCCGCAGGACGCCCGCGACCAGGCACATCGCGGAGGCGACGGCGAGGAGGACGATCACGCCCTTGGGCAGCTCCTGCTTGGAGAAGGAGTACACACCGCCGGCGAGGAAGAGACCGACGACGATGAGGATGGTGGAGAGGCCGGTCATGGAGTTAGAGCGCGCCCTTCGTGGAAGGCAGGATGCCGGCCGCGCGCGGGTCGCGCTCGGAGGCGTAGCGCAGGGCCCGCGCCAGCGCCTTGAACTGGCACTCCACGATGTGGTGGGCGTTGCGCCCGTACGGCACGTGGATGTGGAGCGCGATCTGCGCCTGCGCCACGAAGGACTCGAAGATGTGCCGGGTCATGGTCGTGTCGTAGGAGCCGATCATCGGCGCCATGTTCTCGGGCTCGGTGTGCACCAGGTACGGGCGGCCGGAGAGGTCGACGGTCACCTGGGCGAGCGACTCGTCCAGCGGGACGGTGCAGTTGCCGAAGCGGTAGATGCCGACCTTGTCGCCGAGCGCCTGCTTGAAGGCGGCGCCGAGGGCGAGGGCGGTGTCCTCGATGGTGTGGTGCGAGTCGATGTGCAGGTCGCCGTCGGTCTTGACGGTGAGGTCGAAGAGCCCGTGGCGGCCGAGCTGGTCGAGCATGTGGTCGTAGAAGCCGACGCCGGTGGCGACATCGACCTTGCCGGTTCCGTCGAGGTCGATCTCGACGACGACGGAGGTCTCCTTGGTGGTGCGCTCGACTCTGCCAACGCGGCTCATGAGCTCTGCTCCTTCTTCAGTGCGCGAACCGCATCGAGGAACGCGTCATTCTCTTCGGGGGTGCCGGCGGTGACCCGCAGCCAGCCGGGTACGCCGTTGTCCCGGACCAGGACACCCCGGTCGAGGATCTTCGCCCAGGCCTCGTGGGAGCCCTCGGCTCCGTCGAAGTGGCCGAACTGGACGAAGTTGGCGTCGGACTCGGTGACCTCGTAGCCGATCGCCCGCAGCTCGGTGACGAGGCGGTCCCGCTCGGTCTTGAGCTGCTCGACGTACCCGAGGAGCGTATCGGTGTGCTCCAGGGCCGCGAGGGCGGTGGCCTGGGTGACGGCGGAGAGGTGGTACGGCAGCCGTACGAGCTGCACGGCGTCGACCACGGCCGGGTGCGCGGCGAGGTAGCCCAGGCGCAGACCGGCCGCGCCGAAGGCCTTGGACATGGTGCGGGAGACGACCAGGTTCGGACGGCCCTCGATCAGCGGCAGGAGTGAGTCCCGGTGGCTGAACTCGACGTACGCCTCGTCGACGACGACGAGCGAGGGCTTGGCCGCCTGGGCGGCCTCGTAGAGGGCGAGGACCGTCTCGGCCCCCACCGCCGTGCCGGTGGGGTTGTTGGGAGAGGTGACGAAGACGACGTCGGGCCGGTTCTCGGCGATCGCCTTCTCGGCCGCCTCGACGTCGATGGTGAAGTCCTCGTTGCGCGGCCCGGAGATCCAGCCGGTGCCGGTGCCGCGCGCGATCAGGGCGTGCATCGAGTACGAGGGCTCGAAGCCGATGGCGGTACGGCCGGGGCCGCCGAAGGTCTGCAGCAGCTGCTGGAGGACCTCGTTGGAGCCGTTGGCGGCCCAGACGTTCCCGACGGCGACGGGGTGCTTTCCGGTACGGGTGAGGTAACGGGCGAGCTCGGTGCGCAGCTCGATCGCGTCCCGGTCGGGGTAGCGGTTGAGGCCGCGGGCGGCTTCGGCGACCCGCTCCGCGATCCGGGCCACGAGGGCCTCGGGCAGCGGGTACGGGTTCTCGTTGGTGTTCAGCTGCACGGGGACGTCGAGCTGGGGCGCGCCGTAGGGGGACTTGCCCTTCAGCTCGTCGCGGATCGGAAGGTCGTCGATCCGGATGGTGTCGTTCGCGGTCACTTGCTTTCTGGCACCTTCCAACCGAACCGGGCCTTGAGCGCGGCACCGTGCGCGGGCAGGTCCTCGGCCTCGGCGAGGGTGACCACGTGGTGGGTGACCTCGGCGAGGGCGTCCCGGGTGTAGTCCACGATGTGGACGCCGCGCAGGAAGGACTGCACGGACAGGCCCGAGGAGTGGCAGGCGCACCCGCCGGTGGGCAGTACGTGGTTGGAGCCGGCGCAGTAGTCGCCGAGGGAGACCGGGGCCCAGGGGCCGACGAAGATCGCGCCCGCGTTGCGGACGCGCTCGGCGCGCGCGGCGGCGTCGGCGGTCTGGATCTCCAGGTGCTCGGCGCCGTACGCGTCGACGACCTTGAGGCCGTCCTCCAGGTCCCTGACGAGGACGATCGCGGACTGCTTGCCGGCGAGGGCGGGGACGACCCGGTCGTCGATGTGCTTGGTGGCCGCGACCTGGGTCTTCAGCTCGGCCTCGGTGGCCTCGGCCAGCTCCTCGGAGTCGGTGACGAGGACGGCGGCGGCCATCGGGTCGTGCTCGGCCTGACTGATGAGGTCGGCGGCGACGTGCACCGGGTCGGCCGTGGAGTCCGCGAGGATCGCGATCTCGGTCGGCCCGGCCTCGGCGTCGATGCCGATCCGGCCGGTGAAGTACCGCTTGGCGGCGGCGACCCAGATGTTGCCGGGGCCGGTGACCATGTTGGCGGGGGCGCAGGACTCGGTGCCGTAGGCGAACATCGCGACGGCCTGGGCGCCTCCGGCCGCGTACACCTCGTCGACGCCGAGCAGTGCGCAGGCGGCGAGGATCGTGGGGTGCGGCAGCCCTCCGAACTCCTTCTGCGGCGGGGAGGCGAGCGCGACGGACTCCACGCCCGCTTCCTGCGCCGGGACGATGTTCATGATCACGGAGGAGGGGTACACGGAGCGGCCGCCGGGCGCGTAGAGGCCGACGCGCTGGACGGGGATCCACTTCTCGGTGACCGTGCCGCCGGGCACGACCTGGGTGGTGTGCGTCGTACGGCGCTGGGCGCGGTGGACGATCCTGGTCCGCCGGATGGACTCCTCCAGGGCCGCGCGGACGGCCGGGTCGAGCTGCTCCAGGGCCGCGGCGAGCGCCTCGGCCGGCACGCGGACGTGCTCCAGCCGCACACCGTCGAACTTCTCCGCGTACTCGACCAGCGCCGCGTCGCCCCGATGATGGACGTCCTCGCAGATGGGCCGCACCTTGTCCAGGGCGGCTTCCACGTCGAACTCGGCACGGGGCAGCAGGTCGCGCAGTGCGCCACCCTCGGGGAGGGCGTCGCCGCGCAGGTCGATACGAGAGATCACGGGTCAATTCTCGCAGACGCCCCACAAGCGCCGGACGTCCGTATCACTGACTGATACGAGCCACAGTGGCGTCTAGTCGCCACAGCTGACCGTTAGCGTTCAGTCCGTCACTCAGCGGGAAGAACGGCTGTACGAATCCAGGGAAGCGGGTTCGTGGAAAGCGAGGGGGCGGCAGTGACCGAGCCGCACGAGGACGGAATGCCGGACGGTCTGACGGGCCCGGAGCGGGCCATGTGGCGGGCTTTCCGGATCGGCAGGAGCTGTGATCTGAGCGAGGGGGACGCGGCACGGGACGACCCGTTCGGGGCGGAGGCGTGGGGCGAGCAGCGCAGTGTCCGGGCCGAGGTGGTGGCGCTGCTGCTGCTCGACGGCCCGCAGGCGCGGGCCGGGCGGGTCGCGGCGCTGAAGCTGCGCGGCGTGCGGATCACCGGCGTGCTCAATCTGGCCGGCGGGACGATCGACCCGTACGTGGAGTGGAACCGCTGCCGCTTCGACCAGGAGATCGTGCTGCCGGAGGCGCGTTTCGGCACGGTGCGGATGGTGGAGTGCGCGATACCGCGGCTCGAGGCGGCGCGGCTGCACACGGAGGGGGATCTGCATCTGCCGCGCTGCCGCGTGCAGCGCGGGATCCGGCTGACGGACGCGCAGATAGGCACCGATCTGCTGATCAACCAGATCCGGGTGTGGCCCGACCGGCGCGGCCGGGCGATCACGGCGGACGGGCTGGTGGTGGCGCAGGACCTCCAGGCCGAGCTGATCGAGACGTACGGCGAGCTGAGCCTGCGCGGGGCGAAGGTGGGCGTGTCGCTGAGCCTGCGGGGCAGCGTGCTGCGCGGCGCGCAGCAGCGCCGCGCGCTGAACGCTCCGCAGCTGACGGTGGAGCGCTCGCTCTATCTGAACGCGGCGTGGGTGTACGAGGGCTCGGGGGACTCGACGGCCACTCCCCCGTACGGCGTGGGGTACACCCCGGTGCGCGGCGCCCGGCGAAAACCGGTGGAGTGCCATGGCGGGGTGCGCCTCGACGACGGACGGTTCGGCGACGCGGTGGACCTGCACTACGCGCGGTTCATGCTGAACGGTGCGAGCCGGGAGGAGGTGTCGCTGCGCCGGATCGCCACGCCGGAGCTGCGGTTCAACGGCGAGCGCCCGGAGGAGGGGCGGGTGGTGCTCAACGGAGCCCGGGTGGTGACGCTGATCGACCTTTCCACGAGCTGGCCGGGCCCGGGCGGCCTCTCCATGAACGGCTTCGTCTACGAGAACCTCGTGCCGTACGGACACTTCCCGCTGACACGCCGTCTGGAGTGGGTGGCGGCGGCGACCCCGGAGTACGCCCCGGAGCCGTACGAGCGGCTGGCGACGGTGCTGCGCAACAGCGGGGAGGACGCGGACGCCCGGGTCGTGCTGCTCGCCAAGCAGCGGCGGCGCCGGGAGACGCTGCCGGTGGCCGGGAAGCTCTGGGGCTATCTCCAGGACTGGACGGTGGCGTACGGCTACCGGCCGGGCCGGGCGGCGCTGTGGATGGCGGTGCTCTGGGCGGCCGGGGCGCTGGCGTTCTCGCGGCACGACCCGGTGCCGCTGAAGGCGGAGGAGTCGCCCCACTGGAGCGCCACGCTGTACGCGCTGGATCTGCTGCTGCCGGTGATCAACCTCGGTCAGGACGGCTACTGGCGGCTGGAAGGCCTCTGGCAGTGGGTCGCGACGGCGCTCATCCTGCTCGGCTGGGTGCTGGCGACGACGGTGGCGGCGGGAGCGTCGAGGCTGTTGCGACGGGGGTGACGGATGGGGCGTGGGGGGCGGATTGTGCCGACTCCCACCCCTTTCTTTACGCTGTCTTGACCTCCCACAGGACAACTTTCCTGCCGCTACCAAAGCTTCACAGTCCCCCACTGGCGCCGCCCCCACCTGCGGTTTTTGAATGGTCCGCACGATGTCTCTGTTCCGCGCCCTGATCGGCACCGCCCGGATGGTCCGGCTTGCACCGCGGCTCGACGCCGCCCTGCCGCCGGGCGACGACGTGCTGCTCGACGCGCCGGACGACAGGCTCGCCCCGGCCCTGGTGGCGGCGGCGCTCGCCGACCCCGAACCCGCCGCGAAGCTGCTCGCGACGACCCGGGACGCGGCCGAATGGGAGAAGCGCGACCGGTACGTGGCCCGGCTCGCCACCTTCGCGTACAGCCGTGACGGGTGGCTGGCCCACTGGCTGGCGGTCTCGCCCCGGGACCCGGACGCGCTGCTCGTCAAGGCGGAGCTGGCGGTGCGCAGGGCCTGGGAGTCGCCGGCCCGCTCCGAGCGGCTGCGTGAACTCGGACCGCTGATCGACGCGGCCGCCGAGGCCTCGCCGCGCGACCCGGTGCCGTGGCGGCTCGCCCTGGACCACGCGCGGGGCACCCATGCGGGGCACACGGCCTTCGAGGCGCTGTGGGAGCAGGCCGTGCGGCGCTCACCGCACCACTACGGCTGCCATGTCGCCGCGCTGCGGTATCTGTCCGCCCAGTGGTACGGCTCGCACCACGAGTGCTTCGACTTCGCGGAGGAGGCCGCCGAGGACGCGCCGCCGGGCTCCCTGGCCCGGGCGCTCCCGGTCAACGCGGCCTTCGCCCGGCTCCTCGCCGGTGACGGCCCGGTCCACGACGACCGGACGGACGCCGCGGCGGACCGGGGCATCGCACTGTCCGCGGAGTTCCCCGAGGGCGACCCGTGGGCGGCCGAGGTCCGCAATCTGCTGGCGTACGTGCTGGTCAGACGGGGACGCTGGGCGGACGCGCTGGAGGAGTTCCGAAAGATCGGTCCGTACGCGACGACCTTTCCGTGGGGGCTCGTCGAGGAGGATCCGCTCGCGGCCTTCCTGGAGACGAGGGACCTGGTGCGGGCCGAGGCCGGCCGCGCGAGGTCACTGCGCGGAGCCGGAGCCGGACGGGCCTGACGGGGTGCGCCCGACGGCCATTACTCTTGACCGCTGTGACCACCGCCAGCCTGCCACTCTTCCCGCTCAACGCGGTGCTGTTCCCGGGCCTCGTGCTGCCCCTGAACGTGTTCGAGGACCGGTATCGCGCCATGATGCGCGAGCTGCTCACGACCGACGAGTCCGAACCGCGCCGGTTCGCCGTCGTCGCGATCCGCGACGGCCGTGAGGTCGCGCCGACGGCGCCGGGGATGCCGGACCAGACGGCGCTGCCGGAGAAGGGGCCCGCCGCGGGCTTCGGCCCCGACCCGATCCAGGCCTTCCACCGGGTCGGCTGCATCGCCGACGCGGCGACGATCCGGGAGCGGTCGAACGGCAGCTTCGAGGTGATGGCGACGGGGACGACCCGGGTGAAGCTGCTGTCGGTGGACGCGACGGGGCCGTTCCTGGTCGCCGAGGTCGAGGAGATCCCGGAGGAGCAGGGCGACGAGGCGGGCACGCTCGCGGAGGGTGTGCTGCGGGCGTTCCGGAGCTACCAGAAGCGGCTGGCGGGGGCGCGGGAGCGATCGCTGACGACGAGCGAACTGCCGGACGACCCGTCGGTGGTGTCCTACCTGGTCGCGGCGGCCGCGGTGCTCGACATCCCGTCGAAGCAGCGGCTGCTGCAGGCACCGGACACGGCGACGCGGCTGCGGGAGGAGCTGACGCTGCTCCGCTCGGAGACCGCCGTGCTGCGGCATCTGCCGTCGCTGCCGGCGGTGGAGCTGACCCGGGCGCCGACGAGCCCGAACTGACGGAGGAGCGCGGTGGCGAAGAAGCAGAAGAAGCAGACGGGCGGCACCCCGGCGACGGTGGCCCTGACGACGGCCGGCGTGCCGTTCACCGTCCACTCCTACGACCACGACCCGGCGTCGCCCTCGTACGGCGAGGAGGCGGCGGAGGCCCTCGGCGTCTCGCCCGACCGGGTCTTCAAGACGCTGGTCGCGGACGTCGACGGCGAACTGACGGTCGCGGTCGTCCCGGTCGCCGGACAGCTGGACCTGAAGGCCCTGGCCTCGGCGGTCGGCGGCAAACGCGCGGCGATGGCGGACCCCGCCCTGGCGGAACGCACGACGGGCTACGTCCGTGGCGGCATCTCCCCGCTCGGCCAGCGCAAGCGCCTGCGCACGGTCCTGGACGCCTCGGCCACGACGCACGCCACGATCTGCGTCTCGGCGGGCCGCCGTGGCCTGGAGGTCGAACTCACCCCCGAGGCCCTGACCGGTCTCACCACGGCCGTCCTCGCCCCCATCGGCCGCGCGTAGCGACCGGTCCGAGCCCGGCCCGAAACTCCGGGCCGGGCGGGTCAGGAGGTCAGGACTCCTCGGGCCAGTCCGGTTCCGGGTCCCTCGGGCCGAAGAGCGCGGTCAGGGAGAGGTGGACGACCATCGCCGCGAGCGGCCACGCGAGCATCGCCCCCGCCCACATCTCCAGCTTCAGCGGAGCGTCGAACTGCACCCCGGCCCCCACCTCGCGCGCGTGCGCGACCACGTCGTGCGTCGGCCCCAGGGCCGTGCCCACACCCCAGCCGAGCAGTGACCCGAGCACCCCGCCCGCCGCCAGCGCGAGCACCAGCGCCACGCCGCCGTGCCGGTGGAACAGGAAGACGAGCGCCGCCGCCACCGCGCCGAAACCGAGCGCCAGCAGGACGAACGTCCCGTCCGCCCCGACCGCCGACTCGCCCTCGCTGTTCCGCAGGAACACCGCCTTGCCGTCCGAGATCAGCGGAACGCGCGGCGCCAGCCACAGCCACAGCAGTCCCAGCGCCGCCCCGGCGACCGCCGAGACCGCGGCCACCACCGCGGCCTGCCGGAGCTCCCTGGCCACGCTCGGGGCACCGTCCCCGGAGTGCGTCGGCGGATGGTGCGCCGGCCAGCCGTGCGGCGGCACGGCATCGTTCGGCGGCTGGTGAGGCGGTGTCAGAGGTGCGGTCACCCCGCCATCGTGCCAGGTACGGGAACGACCCGCCTCAGCGGACCGCCGCCCGCCGGTACGCCCAGGTCGCCACCGCGAGCGAGACCACCCCGACCGCCCCGCAGACCGCGAGGTCGAGCCCGACCGCCGCCCAGTCCGGGTGCGCGTCGAACGTCCGGGCCAGCGCCTCCACGCCGTACGTCGACGGCAGCAGGTCCCGTGCCCAGCCGATGGGTCCCGGCAGCCGGTCCGCCGGCAGCACACCGAGCAGCAGCGCGGCCGACATGCCCAGCTGGCCGAGCAGCGTCGCGAGCTCCTGACGCGGTGCGAGCAGCCCGAGCGCCGCCCCGAGACCGGCCAGCGCGGCTCCCGCCAGCGGCACGACCGCCGCGATGATCCACAGGTGGCCGAGCGGCAGCCCGAAGAGCAGCGAGCCGATGACCGCGGTCACCACGGTCCCCGGCACCGTGAAGGAGGCGTACGCCCCCGCCGCTCCGAGGACGACCGCGGCGGGCGGCACCGGCAGCGTGGCGTAGTGGTCGAGGCCGCCGGTCGCTCGCAGCTGCCCGAAGTACTGGGCGAGCAGGTTGAGCGCGACGAACGCGACCACGAGCACCGACGAGCCCGCCACGACGGCGCGCGCCTCCGACCCGCCGTCGACGACGCCCCGCATCAGGACCATGATCCCCACGGACTGGAAGGTCGCCACGAAGAGCAGCGGTATCCGGGAGACCCGGGCACGCGAGAGCTGTGCGCGGTAGACGGCGGCGAGTGCGGGCAGCAGCCGGGCGCGCGGCGCCAGCGGCGCGGCGGTGACCGAATTCCCGGCCGCCGCTCCGGCGGCCCGGGCCCCCGGGCCCTCGGCCGATGCCTGTCCCGGCGCCGGTCCCGACGCCGACGCGGCCTGGGCGGGCACGATACTCACTCCCTACAGCTCCTCACGCCTTGACCAGCCCCTGCGTCTCGCCGCCCAGCGCCAGATACACGTCCTCCAGGCTCGGCGTGGCCAGTGTGAAGTCGTCCAGGGCTGCGAACGCCGCCCCGCCCGTCACGGCCGCCACCGTCGCCCGCGCCTCGTCCGGGGCGAGCCGCAGCGTCCAGCGCCGGCCCGACTCCTGGGCGAGTCCGCGCAGCGCGGCGACCTCGGGCACGTCCAGCGGGGCGCGCTCGCGCCACACCAGATCGACCCGGATCTCGCCCGCGACGCGTTCCTTGAGCCCGGCCGGCGTGTCGCAGGCGATGACCCGGCCCCGCTCCAGGACGGCGACCCGGTCCAGTACGGTCTCGGCCTCGATCACGTTGTGGGTGACGAGCAGCACGGTGGTGCCGTGCTCGGCGCGCCGCCGGTCGACGGCGGACCACACGGCCCGCCGGGCGATCGGGTCCATGCCCGTGGTGGGTTCGTCGAGGACCAGGACCGGCCGCTCGCCGACCAGGGCGGTCGCGACGCAGGCGAGCCGCCGCTGTCCGCCCGAGAGCTTCTTCAGCGCGCGGCCGGCGAGCTCGGTGAGGCCCAGCTCCTCCAGGACGGCGTCCGTCGCGGCGCGCGCGTCCCGTGCGGTCAGCCCGCGCAGCCGCCCGGTGGTCTCGGCGGCGAGCGCGACCGTCAGCTCGTCGAGCGCGGTCGACTCCTGTCCGAGGTAGGCGAGCAGGCGCGCGGCGCGTTCCGGGTGGCGTACCAGATCGTGGCCGAGCAGCTCGACCGTTCCGGAGTCGGGGCGCATCAGCCCGGTCAGCTGGCGGACCAGCGTCGACTTCCCGGCGCCGTTCGGCCCGAGCAGACCGAAGATCTCGCCGCCGTGGACATCGAGGCTGATGCCGTCGGTGGCGCGGATCTCGGGGGTCGCGGGCGTCCCCCTGCGGGCGCGCGCGGCGGGGTACGTCTTGACCAGATCCCGCACCACGCACACCGTACTCACGAGGGATGAGCCTACGGGGTCCCCCGGCCTACTCCCCCGCGGGGGCGCGTTCCGCGGCGGCCCGGACGTCGATCTCGCGCCAGAACCCCGCCCGGATCGCGTACCGGTCGTGCTCGTCGATCTGGTCGTCCTTGTGCGCGAGCAGGCCGAACCTGGCCGCGTAGCGGAGCAGTTCGCCGTCGATGCGGTGCGGGATCCGCGGGTACATCACGGAGAGCTTCTGGACGTGGCTCTGCTCGGGAAGCCGCTCCATCCAGCGACGGGCGAACACCTGCCCGACCTCGAAGGGGTCGCCGCCCACGGTGGTGATGTCCTCCTCGCGGTCGGCCCAGCGCTGCTCGGCGCTGGTGAGCTGGGCAAGGGTGGGCAGGGAGGCCGTCTCGGGCGGCTCGCCGAGCGCGCCGCCGGGGCGCTCGATCCAGCCCTTGTCGGAGGACCAGCGGAGCGTGGCGTTGGTGGCCGGCGGGGTGGCCGGGCCGCCGGGCGCGCGCAGTCCGGCGAGGTCCTTGGGCGTGGGGACGCCCCGGCCCGCGGCGGGGGCGGGAACGGCGGACGCCGGTCCGCCCTCGGTGTCCGCGGGTGCGGAGTCGGCGGGGGCCGACGCCCCGTTGTGCACGGAGGCGGCTCCCGCGGCCGCCGCCGCGGCGGCCCGCTCGGCGGAGGCGGCGAGCGCAGACTCGGGCAGCGGGGCGGAGAGGATGGCGGCGATCTCGGGGCGCGGGGCCGGCGGGGGCGCGCAGAGCCCGCTGAGGTCCTTGGCACGGACGGCCCGGGTGATCCAGGCCCGGTCGAGGACGCGGCGTTCGTCGGCCTCGGCGACGAGGTCCTCGGACTGGTTGTAGTCGCCGTCGGCGGCCTGCACCGCCCAGAGGTGGACGGCGACGCCGTGCTCCTTGGCGGACATCAGGCCCGGCAGCAGATCCCCGTCGCCGGTCACCAGGACCACGTCGGAGCAGGCCCGGTTCCTGGCCAGCTCGGTGAGCTCGGCGTGCATCGCGGCGTCGACGCCCTTCTGCGCCCAGCGGCCGTCGCTGCGGGTCAGGGCGCCGAGCCGGACGGTGACCCGGGGCATCACGCGCAGCCTGCGGTGCTCCGGCTGGGGCACGCGGTCGGGTGCGCCGTCGAACCAGTAGATACGGAGCAGGGGCTGTTCGGTGTCCGCCTCGGCCCGTTCGCGCAGTCCCTGGATGAGGGCGGCGTGGTCGACCGTGATCCGGGAGCGGGCCGGTTCCCCGGCGAGAAGGCTCGCGGCGGCGCCCAGCAGATAGCCGGCGTCCACCAGAACGACGCAGCGGTCCACGTGTTCCACCCTCTTTCGGGAACCTCGGGATCGGAAGTTGCTTCGGATTTCCTTCGAGTCTGCCCGAACGTGGGGAGGTAGACCGTCGGAACTGGATCATCGGCGTGGCGAATATCACTCCGCGACCTTCCGGCACTCCACTCACTGTCGGTAATGATCCAAAATGCGACGGTTCACCCCATGTGTGAGTCTGACAGCGGCCCTGGCCCCGAGATCCCCTTGAGGAGGCATCACCATGGCCAAGAATCGAAAGCAGAACCGCAGTCAGCAGTCCTCGCAGGCCGAGCGCGGCGCCCAGCAGGCGCAGCAGTCCTCGATGGAGTCGCAGGCCGAGCAGCGCGCCTCCCAGGTGACTCCCGGCGACATGGCCCGCAAGGGCCGGCAGAAGCGCTTCGGTCACAACTGAACGCGCGTACACCCCGGAAGGGGCGCACCCGTGACGACGGGCGCGCCCCTTCCGCGCGTGTGGCCCCGGCGTCACCGCCGGGTTCCGGGCGTCAGCCGGCCAGACAGGACGGGCCGAGCAGCACCTTCAGGTCGCCGAAGAGTGCGGGGTCGGGCTGGACCCGGTGCCGGTCGAGCCGCAGGACGGTCGTCTTGCGCGGGCCCTGGAGCCTGATCCGTACCTCGGTGTTGCCCTTGTGGTGGCCGAGGATCTCGCCGAGCCGGCTGACCATCGGCGGGGTGACCTTCACGGTGGGGATGGTGAGGATCACGGGCGCGTTGGTCCCGGCGTTCGACAGGTCGGGGACCATCAGCTCCATGGCGACCAGTCGGGGCACGTCCTCGCGCTTGTCGAGACGTCCCTTGACGAAGACGACCGTGTCCTCGACGAGCTGGGTGGACACCAGCTGGTACGTGGCCGGGAAGAACATGCACTCGATGGAGCCGGCCAGGTCCTCGACGGTGGCGATGGCCCAGGCGTTGCCCTGCTTGGTCATCTTGCGCTGGAGGCCGGAGATGATGCCGCCGATGGTGACGACCGCGCCGTCGGAGTGCTCGCCGCCGGTCAGCTGGGAGATCGCCGCGTCCGTCTTGTCCGAGAGGACGTGCTCGATGCCGAAGAGCGGGTGGTCGGAGACGTAGAGGCCGAGCATCTCGCGCTCCTGGGCAAGCAGGTAGGACTTCTCCCACTCGAGGTCGGAGAACTCCACGTCCAGGCCGAAGCCGGGCTCGTCGCTCGCCTCGTCGCCCATGCCGCCGAAGAGGTCGAACTGCCCCTCGGCCTCCTTGCGCTTGACCGCCACCACGTTGTCGATCATCGGCTCGTGGTGGGCGACCAGGCTCTTGCGGGTGTGGCCCATCTCGTCGAAGGCGCCGGCCTTGATCAGCGACTCGATGGTCCGCTTGTTGCAGACGACCGCCTCGACCTTGTCGAGGAAGTCGGGGAACGTGGAGTACTTCCCCTTGGCCTTGCGCGACTTGATGATCGACTCGACGACGTTGGTACCGACGTTACGGACGGCGGAGAGGCCGAAGAGGATCACGTCGTCGCCCTGGGCGGCGAAGTTCGACTCGGACTCGTTGACGTTCGGCGGCAGGACCTTGATGCCCATGCGGCGGCACTCGTTCAGATAGACCGCGGACTTGTCCTTGTCGTCCTTGACCGAGGTCAGCAGACCGGCCATGTACTCGGCCGGGTAGTTGGCCTTGAGGTACGCCGTCCAGTAGGAGACCAGGCCGTACGCGGCGGAGTGAGCCTTGTTGAAGGCGTAGCCGGCGAAGGGGACCAGGACGTCCCACAGGGCCTGGATGGCCTCGTCGCTGTAGCCCTTCTCCCGGGCGCCCTTCTGGAAGAGGACGAAGTTCTTCGCCAGTTCCTCGGGCTTCTTCTTGCCCATCACACGGCGGAGGATGTCGGCCTCGCCGAGGGAGTACCCGGCGATGATCTGGGCGGCCTTCTGCACCTGCTCCTGGTAGACGATCAGGCCGTAGGTGACCGCGAGCACCTCTTCGAGCGGCTTCTCCAGCTCGGGGTGGATCGGGGTGATCTCCTGCTGCTTGTTCTTGCGCAGGGCGTAGTTCGTGTGCGAGTTCATGCCCATCGGGCCCGGCCGGTACAGGGCGGACACGGCGGAGATGTCTTCGAAGTTGTCGGGCTTCATCAGACGCAGCAGCGAGCGCATCGGGCCGCCGTCGAACTGGAAGACACCGAGGGTGTCACCCCGCTGGAGCAGTTCGAAGGTCTTCGGGTCGTCCAGCGGCAGGGCGAGGAGGTCGAGGTCGAGCCCCTTGTTGGCCTTCACCATCTTGACGGCGTCGTCCATGATGGTCAGGTTCCGCAGGCCCAGGAAGTCCATCTTCAGCAGGCCGAGCGACTCGCACTGGGGGTAGTCCCACTGCGTGATGGTCACGCCGTCCGTGTGCCGCACCCAGATCGGGGCGTGGTCGACGATGGGCTCGCTGGACATGATCACGCCGGCCGCGTGCACACCCATCTGCCGGACGAGGCCCTCCACACCCTTGGCGGTGTCGATGACCTTCTTCACGTCGGGCTCGTTCTCGTACATCGCCCGGATCTCGCCAGCCTCGCTGTAGCGCGGGTGCGAGGGGTCGGTGATGCCGTTGAGGTCGATGCCCTTGCCGAGGACGTCGGCGGGCATCGCCTTGGTGAGCCGGTCGCCCATGGCGTACGGGTAGCCGAGGACTCGGGCCGAGTCCTTGATGGCGTTCTTCGCCTTGATCTTGCCGTACGTGCCGATCATGGCGACCTTGTCGGAGCCGTACTTCTCCGTCACGTACCGGATCACCTCGACGCGCCGGCGCTCGTCGAAGTCGATGTCGACATCGGGCATGGAGACGCGCTCGGGGTTGAGGAACCGCTCGAAGATCAGTCCGTGCGGGATCGGGTCGAGGTCGGTGATGCCCATGGCGTACGCGACGATCGAGCCGGCCGCGGAGCCTCGGCCGGGGCCGACGGCGATGCCCTGCTTCTTGGCCCACATGATGAAGTCGGCGACGACGAGGAAGTAGCCGGGGAAGCCCATCGAGATGATGGTGTCCATCTCGTACTCGACCTGCTTCATGCGGTCGTCGGGGATACCGTCCGGGAAGCGGCGGTGCATGCCGCGCATGGTCTCCTCGCGGAACCAGGAGACCTCGGTGTACCCCTCGGGGATGTCGAACTTCGGCATGAGGTTCTTCTCGACGAACATGCCGTCGGTGCTGACCTGCTCGGCGACGAGCAGCGTGTTGCGGCAGCCCTCCTGCCAGGCGTCCGAGGAGTCGACGGCGTACATCTCGTCCGTGGACTTCAGGTAGTAGCCCGTGCCGTCGAACTTGAAGCGGTCCGGGTCGGAGAGGTTCTTGCCGGTCTGGATGCACAGCAGCGCGTCGTGGGCGGTCGCCTCGTGCGCGTACGTGTAGTGCGAGTCGTTGGTGACCAGCGGCGGGATGCCGAGCTTCTTGCCGATCTCCAGGAGCCCGTCGCGGACGCGCCGCTCGATCTCGATGCCGTGGTCCATCAGCTCCAGGAAGTACCGGTCCTTGCCGAAGATGTCCTGGTACTCGGAGGCGGACTTCAGGGCCTCGTCGAACTGGCCGAGGCGCAGCCGGGTCTGCAGCTCGCCGGAGGGGCAGCCGGTGGAGGCGATGAGCCCCTCGGACCACTGGGAGATGGTCTCCTTGTCCATCCGGGGCCACTTCTGGAGCCAGCCCTCGGCGTACGCGTCGGAGGAGAGGCGGAAGAGGTTGTGCAGTCCGGTGCTGTTCGCCGCCCAGATCGTCTTGTGGGTGTAGCCACCCGAACCGGAGACGTCGTCCCGCTTCTGGTGCGGCTGGCCCCACTGGATCTTCCGCTTGTTCCGCCGGGACTCCGGGGCGACGTACGCCTCGATGCCGATGATCGGCGTCACGCCGGCCTTCTTGGCCGAGTGGAAGAAGTCGTACGCCCCGTGGAGGTTGCCGTGGTCGGACATGGCGATATGGGTCATGCCCATCTCGTTGCACGCCTCGAACATGTCCTTGAGCCGCGCGGCACCGTCCAGCAGCGAGTACTGGGTGTGTACGTGAAGGTGCGTGAAGGGCGGCTTGGTCACGACGGCATGCCTCCGATGAAATTCTGGGGGGACAGCGTGGAAGTCTACGTCTCCGGACTGACAGGCCGCGGGCACTCGGCGGTACCGTCGCCCGTTGGACGTCAGGGACGCCCTGTCCCAATTGTCATGAACAGTCTTTCACCAGGAGGCACCCTCGATGTCGGTCCCCCAGCCCACCGCCGCCGCGCGCGGTGAGCAGATCCTCACCGTCTTCGACACCGCCTTCGGAGAGCTCCTCGCGGCCGATCCGGCCGCCTTCCGCGTGAAGTTCCGGAAGATGGCCGGCTCCGCCTTCGCCTTCTACCGCGGCACGGCGTGCCTCTTCTACGCGGACCTGGAGGCGGAGCACGCCGGGCGGGCGGACGGGGGCATGCCCGGCGGGCCGTTTCTGGACGAGCGGACCGGCCGGGTGTGGATCCACGGCGATCTGCACGCGGAGAACTTCGGCACGTACATGGACGCCAACGGCCGGCTGATCTTCAACGTCAACGACTTCGACGAGGCGTACGTCGGCCCCTTCACCTGGGACCTGAAGCGGCTCTCCGCCTCGCTCGCCCTGATCGGCTACACGAAGGCGCTCAGCGACGAGCAGATCACGGACCTGGTCCGGATATACGCCGCCGCCTACCGCGAGCGGATCCACGCCCTGGCCACCGGCGCCAAGGACGACGAGCTGCCGCCCTTCACCCTGGACACCGCCGAGGGCCCCCTCCTGGACGCCCTGCGTGTCGCCCGCTCGCTGACCCGTTTCGGGCTCCTGGACTCGATGACCGAGATCCGCGAGTTCGAGCGCCGCTTCTCCTCCGGCGGCGGCTCGGTCGAGCTGGACGCGGCGACCCGCTACAAGGTCCTGGCGGCCTTCGACGGCTATCTGGAGACCCTGCCGGAGTCCTCGCTCGCGCGCCCCGACTCGTACCGGGTCAAGGACGTCGTGGGGCGGCGCGGGATCGGCATCGGCTCGGCCGGTCTCCCGTCGTACAACATCCTCCTGGAGGGCAACAGCGACGCCCTGGAGAACGACGTCGTGATCTACATGAAGCAGGCGCAGACGCCGGCGGTGTCCCGCCACGTCACGGACGCGGCGGTGCGGGAGTACTTCCAGCACGAGGGCCACCGCACGGTCATCTCCCAGCGGGCCCTGCAGGCGCACGCCGACCCGTGGCTGGGCTGGACGGAGCTGGACGGCTGCGGGCAGCTGGTCGCCGAGGTCTCGCCGTACGCGGTGGACCTGGACTGGTCGGACATCGACGACCCGGCGGAGATCGCGGCGACCGTGGCCGACCTGGGGCGGGCGACGGCGACGATGCACGCGGCGGCCGACGACTCCAGCGGGCACTCCCTGGTGCCGTTCTCCACCGAGCGGGCCATCGACGCGGCGATCGCGGCCGACGAGAACGGCTTCGCGGAGCTGCTGGTCGACTTCGCGCACGGCTACGGGGCACGCGCGCGTGCGGATCACCAGATCTTCGTGGACCTGTTCCGCAACGGCCGGATCCCGGGTCTGTAGGCCGGTCCCCGGCTCGGCGACCCCTCTCACAGCTCGCCCTTAGGGGCCTCTTACGGGCGGGCGTGGCAGACTTCCTCCGCTATGGACATATCAGGGACGCGGCTCAGGGGGCTGCGGGCGGCGCTCTTCACGGCACTGGTCGTGACGCTGTCCGCCGGCTCGCACGTGCTGCTGTCCCAGGTGCCGCTGCCCCTCCTGACCGTGGGGCTGCTCACGGTCGGCGTCTTCGCCGTCGCGTACGCCCTGGCCGGCCGGGAGCGGCGCTTCTGGCCGATCGCCGGGCTGCTCGTCCCGCTGGAGCTGGCGGCCGACACGGTCTTCACCGCCGGTCAGACGGTCTGTTACGGCCCGTCCGGCGGTCCGGTCGCCGGTTCGCTGCGCTCGGTGGGCGTGGACGTGCTGTGCGGCGGCGCCCTCGGCACCCCGCTGCCGGGCGTCGCCGCCCCCGAGGGCGGGACCGCGGCCGCCCTGCTGAGCTCCCCCGCCCCGGCCCTGCCGTGGCTGCTGCTCGCCGCCCATGTGTCGGTCGGCCTGTTCGCGGCGGCCTGGCTTCGGCACGGCGAGCGGGCGCTCGCCCGGCTGCTCTCCGCGGTGGCCGCCTTCGCGTTCCGCCCCCTGATGCTCGTCGTCGCGCTCTTCGGCACCCCGCGAGCGGCCCGTGGGCGCGGCGGGCGCCCCCTGGACCGGCCGCGCCGGTCCCGTCGTACCCGCCTTCTCGTGCACTCCGTCGGACGGCGGGGACCGCCGCGCCCGGGCTTCGTCCTCGCCTGAGCCCTCGCAGTCCCCTCTTCGCCCTTTCCGGGGCTTTCGACTTTCACGGAGATCACGATCATGAGCGCACGCAACAGCCAGTCCAACAAGGCCGCCGCCCGCGAGCGGCTGCGCGTCGAGCGCGAACGCCAGGCCAAGAAGGAGAAGGTCCGCCGCCAGGTGACCGTCGCCGTGTCGGCCGTCGCCGTCCTGGCGGTCGCCGGCGGTGTCGGCTACGCCGTCGTCCAGGCCAACAAGCCGTCCCACTGGGAGGCGGCGGCCGAGGCGTCGAACGTCACCGCGCCCAAGAACACCGAGGGCACGGACGGCACGACGGTCGTCGTCGGCAAGCCGTCCGCGAAGAAGACCCTGGAGATCTACGAGGACTCGCGCTGCCCGGTGTGCGCGCAGTTCGAGCAGCAGGTCGGCTCGACCGTCGACAAGGACGTGGAGGCCGGCAAGTACCGGCTGAAGTACGTCGGCGCCACCTTCATCGACAACGCCGACCAGGGGGAGGGCTCGAAGAACGCCCTCTCGGCGCTGGGCGCGGCGCTGAACGTGAGCCCCGAGGCGTTCATGAAGTACAAGGCGGCGCTCTACTCCACGCAGTTCCACCCGGAGGAGAGCCAGGACAGGTTCGCCAAGGACTCCTACCTCCTGGAGGTCGCGGACTCGGTCCCGGCGCTGAAGGGGAACGCGGAGTTCAAGAAGAACGTGGAGAGCGGCACCTTCGACGCCTGGGCGATGAAGATGTCCGCCGCCTTCGACAAGAGCGGGGTGACCGGCACTCCGACGCTGAAGATGGACGGCAAGGCGCTGACGGTCGCGGGCAGCAAGAACCCGCCGCTGACGGTGGAGGAGTTCAACGCGGCGCTGGCCCCGGCGCTCAAGGGCTGACATCGGGCGACGGCCGGTCCGCACGGCCGACGGTACGGGTCCGCGGGAGTTCGCTCCCGCGGACCCGCCGTTCGTCCGGGGGGTCCCGGGGCATCCGGACCCTCCCGATCCGTCCGGTCGGTCCCGAGGTGTCCGAGGGATCACGACCTCGGGGCGACGAGTGCGCGAACTTTCCGGATTTCGCCTGCCTGTTCGGCATACCGGTCAGTAATCTGACTGCCCGTGACCAGTCGACACATATCCTCCGCGCCCACCCGCCGCACCGTCGTGAAGGCCGCCGCCGTCACGGCCGTCGCCACCCCGGTCCTGGTGGGCGCCGCCTCTCCCGCGCTCGCGGGCTCCGAGGCCCCCGCCTTCCTGCACGGTGTCGCCTCCGGCGACCCGCTGCCCGACGGCGTCCTGCTCTGGACGCGCGTCACCCCCACCTCCGACGCCACTCCCGGCTCCGGCAGAGGCCCCGACGTCACGGTCGGCTGGGAGGTCGCCGAGGACCGGGAGTTCGCCCGGACCGTGGCCCGCGGCACCACGACCGCGACGGCCGCCTCGGACCACACGGTGAAGGTGGACGTCCGGGGCCTGCGCCCCGCGACCGCCCACTGGTTCCGCTTCACGGCGGGCGGCACCGTCTCCCCCGTGGCCCGAACCCGCACCACTCCGGCGACCGACGCCGCCACCCCGGGCGTCCGGTTCGGCGTGGTCTCCTGCGCCAACTGGGAGGCCGGCCACTTCTCCGCGTACCGCCATCTCGCGGCCCGCGCGGACCTGGACGCGATCCTCCATCTCGGCGACTACATCTACGAGTACGCGGCCGGTTCCTACCCGGACGCCGCGTACTCCGTACGGCAGCACGAGCCGAAGCACGAGATCGTCTCGCTCGCCGACTACCGCCTCCGGCACGCCACGTACAAGACGGACCCCGACCTCCGGGCGCTGCACGCGGCCCACCCGGTGATCGCGATCTGGGACGACCACGAGGTGGCCAACGACGCCTGGTCGGGCGGCGCGGAGAACCACACGCCGGGCGCCGAGGGCGAGTGGGCGGCACGGGTCGCCGCCGCGAAGCAGGCGTACTTCGAGTGGATGCCGGTCCGCGCCTCCACCGAGGGCACGGTCTACCGGCGGCTGCGCTTCGGCAAGCTGGCCGATCTGCACCTGCTCGACCTGCGGTCGTTCCGCTCCCAGCAGGCCAAGATCGGCAGCGGCTCGGTCGACGACCCGGAGCGCACGATCACCGGCCGCGCGCAGCTCGACTGGCTGAAGTCGGGGCTCGCGAGCTCGGACGCCACCTGGAAGCTGGTCGGCACCTCGGTGATGATCTCGCCGGTCGCCTTCGGCTCGCTGCCGGCCCAGCTCCTCGGTCCGCTCGCCGAACTCCTCGGCCTGCCGAAGGAGGGGCTCGCGATCAACGTCGACCAGTGGGACGGCTACACGGACGACCGCAAGGAGCTGCTCGCGCACCTGACGCAGCGGTCCGTACGGAACACCGTCTTCCTGACCGGCGACATCCACATGGCCTGGGCCACCGACGTGCCGGTGAAGGCGGCGACCTACCCGCTGTCGCAGTCGGCGGCGACCGAGTTCGTGGTGACCTCGGTGACCTCGGACAACATCGACGACCTGCTCCACGTGGCGCCGGGCACGCTCTCCCTGGTGGCCGCCGGGGCGATCAAGGCCGCCAACCGCCATGTGAAGTGGGTGGACATGGACAACCACGGCTACGGCGTCCTGGACGTCACGGCCGAGCACTCCCAGATGGACTACTACACGGTCTCCGACAAGACGAAGGCGGACGCGACGACCGCGTGGGCGCGCTCGTACCGGACGCGGAACGGAACGCAGCGCGTCGAGCGCGTGTACCAGCCGGTCCGATGAGATGACCGCAGGGTCGATTTTCGGCCATGATCCCTCCTGTTAACGGGAGATCACATCAGCACGGCGGGTGGCGAGTCCGGGGCGATCGAATCCGGACACACCACCCGCCTCTGTCCCCTGACTCGTTACGTCCACGTCTCAAACTTCGGAACCGGCGAAAGTTCTTCTTCCTGATAACCCGGTTTGCCCCACGGATGATTGGGCTTGTTCCATGCTCAACAGCTTCTGACATGGACCCGTAATCTCCCCGCGGTGGCGAGGAATCCCCTCTCCACGAACCCCCCGCGAGGAGTCACCTGTGCGTGCTCTTGTTCGTATATCGCCGCGTATGTCACGTCGTCTGCTCGGCACCGCGGTCATGGCCGGAACCCTGGCCCTGGCCCCGCTCTCCGCCCCGGCGGCCGCCCCGGCCACCACCACCTCCGCCGCCGGCGTCTCCGCCGAGGAGTGCGAGGACGGCACGGAGGCCCTCTCCGGCGCCCGCAAGTCCCGTGGCGCCGACAGCCACGGCCACGAGCCCAACGAGCTCTCCGCCGCCCAGGCCAAGGCCATGGACGCGGACCTGAAGAAGAGACTGGAGTCGGTCCGCGCGAGCGGCATGAACGCCACCGCCGCCGTGGTGAACATCCCGGTCTACTTCCACGTCATCCACAGCGGCACCACCGGCAAGCTGAGCGCCACCGCGATCAACAACCAGATGGCCGTGCTCAACGCGGCCTACGGCGGCCAGGGCACCGGCAACGTGAACACCAACTTCCAGTTCACGCTCGCCTCGACGGACTACACGGACAACGCCACCTGGTACAACCTGTCGTCCGGCTCCACGGCCGAGAAGCAGATGAAGCAGACGCTGCGCAAGGGCGGCGCCGGCGCGCTGAACTTCTACACCGCCAAGCTCGGCGGCGGTCTGCTCGGCTGGGCGACCTTCCCGTCCTCGTACAACTCCAACCCGTCCATGGACGGTGTGGTCGTCCTCGACTCCTCGCTGCCGGGCGGCTCCGCGGCCAACTACAACGAGGGCGACACCGCCACCCACGAGGTCGGCCACTGGCTGGGGCTCTACCACACGTTCCAGGGCGGCTGCAGTGGCAGCGGCGACTCGGTGAGCGACACCCCGGCCGAGAAGAGCCCGGCCTACGAGTGCCCGACCGGGCGTGACAGCTGCGCCAACAAGACCGGTGTGGACCCGATCCACAACTTCATGGACTACACGTACGATGCGTGCATGTACCAGTTCACCGCGGGCCAGGTCACGCGGATGGGCAGCATGTGGACCGCGTACCGCGCGGGCTGACACACCTCAGGACGTGAAGGGTGCGGCGGGAGAGCCCCCGCCGCACCCTTCCCGTATGTCCGGAAGCCCGGGTCCTACAGGCCCTCGATGAACGCCAGCGCGACCGCCCAGGTCCGCTCGGCCGCCGCCTCGTCCCAGTCCGGCAGGTCCGGGTCGGTGAACAGGTGCCCGGCGCCCGGGTAGCGGTAGACCTCCACGTCCGCGCCCGCCTTCCCCATCCGCAGGTACCAGGACGTCAGCCAGTCGTGCGACTCGAAGGGGTCCGGGTCGGCGATGTGCAGCTGTACGGGAAGGTCGTCGACGGCCGCGCTCTCGGCGATGTCCGAGGTGCCGTGGAGCAGCAGCAGACCACGCGCCTTCTCGTCCCCCAGAGCCAGGGTCTGCGCCACCGAGGCGCCGAAGGAGAAGCCGGCGTAGACGAGACCGCGGTCCGAGTAGGGCGCGGCGGCGAGGACGGCGCGCCGCAGCAGCTCGTCCTTGCCGATCGACTTCTGGAGCTCCATCCCCTCCTCGACCGTCTCCGCGGTTTGGCCCCCGAAGAGGTCGGGCACCCGAACCTGATGCCCGGCGGACCGCAGCCGCTCGGCCGCGGACTCCACCGCCGGACGCAAGCCGTAGGTCGAGTGGAAAAGCATGATGTCCATGCGGTCCATCCTGCCAGCCGGGCCCACCGAGCCGGAGACACGGAGGTCTCGATCACATGGACACCGCGCTGCGCCCGCTCCTCGTCGTCGGAGGGGCGCTCCTGCTCACGGCGCTCGTCGGCTGGGCCGTCGACGTGCTGCTGCGACGGGCCGACGCCCATCACCGCGAGACCCCGCTCTGGGGGCTGCTGCGCCGCTGCCGGCCACCGCTCCAGGCGGTCCTGCTCGCCTCGCTCCTGCGCGGCAGCTACCGCCAGACGAAGTGGAGCGTGGTCGAGGAACACGCGGCGGGCATCGGCCAGATCCTCTCCCTGATCCTCATCGGCTCCGGCGCGTGGCTGGTCATCCACATCGCCTCGGCCGTGGTCGAGGCCACCTTCGCCCGGTACGCCTCCGCCACCCGCGACCCCGCCCGGGTCCGCCGGGTGCGCACCCAGGTCACGCTCATCACCCGCATCGTGACGGCGGTCGTCGCCGTGGTCGCCGTGGCAGCGGCGCTGCTGACCTTCCCCGCTCTCAGCACCGTCGGGACCTCGATGCTGGCCTCCGCCGGCATCATCGGCATCGTCGCGGGCGTCGCCGCCCAGTCCACCCTCGGCAACCTCTTCGCCGGCTTCCAGATCGCCTTCGGCGACATGGTGCGGATCGGCGACACCGTGGTCGTGGACGGCGAGTGGGGCGTGGTCGAGGAGGTCACGCTGACGTTCCTCGCGGTACGGACCTGGGACGAGCGCCGGATCACCATGCCGGTCTCGTACTTCACCGGCAAGCCCTTCGAGAACTGGTCGCGCGGCGGGGCGCAGATGACAGGAGCGGTCCTGCTCCATCTCGACCACTCCGCGCCCCTCGACGCGATGCGCCTGAGGACCGAGGAGATCCTGGCGCAGTGCCGGGCCTGGGACGGCCGGGACTGGAGCCTGGCGGTCACCGACACCACGCCCAGCACGATCCAGGTACGGGTGGTGGTCACCGCCAAGGACGCGGACGACCTCTGGACGGTGCGGTGCACCGTACGAGAGGGCCTCGTGGCCTGGCTGGCGGAGAAGCAGCCGCACGCCCTGCCGCGGATCGCGACTTCGTCCGCGGTGCCGTCGCCGCGTGTGGCGGACCATCCGGCCGTGTACACCAACGGCGGCGAGCCCACCCGGACCGGCCGCGGTTGAGAGCGGGAGAGCGGGGAGCACGAGAGCTGAGGGCGGAGGTCGGGAGCGGCCGGGGTTTCGGTACCGTGGCGCGGTCGGTCCGGGTCAGCGCATGCTGCGGACGTCCAGCTGGCGCAGCACCCGGTCCACCACCTCGGGATCGGCGCCCGGCTCGCTGCGCGCCGCGAGCACCTCGTGCCGGGCGGCCGACATCATCTCCCGCTGGATCCGCTGGACGGCCTTGAGGCGCCCGGCGCGCTCGACGAAGGCGGCCCGCCGTTCCTCGTCCACCATCTCCGGGCTGATCCGCGCCCCGATGTCGAACGCCCCGCGCTGGAGCCGCTCCTGGACCTCCTCCGGCAGCTCCTCCAGCTCCTCGATCTGCTTCAGCCGACGCCGGGCCGCCTTGGCCGCGCGCAGTGCCAGCTCGCGTTCCAGGGCCCGTTCGGCGTCCGTGTCGGCCTGCACGCCAAGCCGCCTGACCAGCCAGGGCAGGGTGAGCCCCTGGAGCAGGAGCGTGACCATGATCACACAGAAGGCGATGAAGATGATCTGGTCCCGCGCGGGGAACGGCGAGCCTTCCTCCGTACGGAACGGAATGGCGAGCGCGAGCGCCACGGACGCCACTCCGCGCATTCCGGCCCACCACATGACGACGGTCTCCCGCCAGCTGACGGGGATCTGCTCGGCGTAGTCGCGCCGGGTGTGCAGCCGCTTGGCCAGCCAGGTGGCGGGCAGCAGCCACAGCAGCCGTACGCCGATCACGACACCGGCCACGACCGCGCCCCAGCCGAGCATCTCGCCGAGCCGGTTGTCGGCCGTACCGAAGACGTTGTGGAGCTCCAGGCCGATGAGCCCGAAGGCGATGCCGGTGACGAGGGTGTCGACGATCTCCCAGAAGGTCTGTCCGGCGAGCCGGCCCATCACGTCGTCGGCGTCGAGCGCGTTCTCCGCGAGGTAGAGGGCGACGACCAGCACGGCGAGGACGCCGGAGCCGCGCAGCTCCTCGGCGAGGACGTAGGCGACGAACGGGACGAGGAGGGTGAGCCCGGTCTGCAGGGTGGCCTCGCCGAGGATCCCCATGAGCTTGTTGCTGAGCCAGCCGAGGACGAGCCCGACGGCGACGGCCACCACGGCGGAGAGGACCAGTTCCAGGCCCGCGCCCTCCCAGCTGAAGCTGCCGCCGACGACCGCCGAGATCGCCACGTGGTACAGGACGATCGCGGTGACGTCGTTGAACAGCCCCTCCCCCTCCAGGATCGAGATCAGCCGCCGCGGCAGCCCGAGCGACCCGGCGACGGCGGTCGCGGCGACCGGGTCGGGCGGGGCGACGAGGGCGCCGAGCGCGACGGCGGCGGCGAGGGGCAGCCCGGGGACGAGCGCGTTCGCGGTGGCGGCGACGGCGGCCGTGGTGACGAAGACCAGGGCGACGGCCAGCAGGAAGATGGGCCGCCGGTTGGCCGCGAACTGCCGCCAGGAGGTGCGCTGGACCGAGGCGTAGAGCAGCGGTGGCAGGACGAGCGGAAGGATGTACTCGGGCGGGATGTCGACGTTCGGTACGAAGGGCAGGAACGCGAACACGACTCCGACGACGGTCATGAGCACCGGGGCGGGCAGTCCGAGCCGGTCCCCGAGCGGCACCGTGAGCACGGCGCCGAGCAACAGCACGAACAGCAGGGCCAATTGGTCCACGGGGGCGCCCTTCCGGCCTGGCGGCGGGCAGGCACGGTCGATGATCGGACCTCAACCCTGCCACGCCGGGGGACGAATCACCCCGGACCACCACATGTGCCCCTGCGCCCCGTCATCGGTCCGGTCCGGCCGGACCGGACCGCGAGGAGCAGGAGGCTGCTACGGCCCCTGGAGCACCCGCCGCATCGCGCGGTGCGGGATGCCCGCGTCCGGGAACTCGGGGCCGTACACCTCGTAGCCGAGCCGCTCGTAGAAGCCGAGCGCATGGGTCTGGGCGTGCAGGTCGACGGCGGTCAGGCCACGCTCGCGCGCCGCGTCCTCGATCGCGCGGACCAGCGCCGCGCCGACCCCGAGGCCGCGCGCGGCCTTGGAGACGGCGAGCCGGCCGAGCGAGCCGACCGCGGCGTCCCCGCCGGTCTTGCCCAGCGCGTCGGCTCCGTGCAGCAGCCGGCCGGTCCCCAGCGGCAGCCCGTCCTCGCGCACGGCGAGGACGTGGACGGCGGTCTCGTCGTAACGGTCGTACTCGATCTCCTGCGGCACGTTCTGCTCGACGACGAAGACCTCGCGGCGCACCGTGAAGCAGGCCTCCCGGTCGTCCGGGCCGATCGCCTCGCGGACCTCGTACCCGGTGCTCACGCGCTCTCCGCCGCGATCCGGTCCAGGGCGTTCTGCAGGTCCGCCGGGTACGTGCTCTCGAACTCGACCCAGCGCCCGTCCGACGGGTGCTCGAAGCCCAGGCGCACGGCGTGCAGCCACTGGCGCGTCAGTCCGAGCCGCTTGGCCATCGTCGGGTCCGCGCCGTAGGTGAGGTCGCCGACGCAGGGGTGGCGGTGGGCCGACATGTGCACGCGGATCTGGTGCGTACGGCCGGTCTCCAGCTTGATGTCCAGCAGCGAGGCCGCGCGGTAGGCCTCGATCAGGTCGTAGTGCGTCACGGAGGGCTTGCCCTCGGCGGTGACGGCCCACTTGTAGTCGTGCTGGGGGTGCCGCCCGATCGGGGCGTCGATCGTGCCGCTCATCGGGTCCGGGTGCCCCTGGACCAGCGCGTGGTAGCGCTTGTCGACGACCCGCTCCTTGAACTGCGCCTTGAGCAGCGTGTACGCCCGCTCGGACTTGGCGACGACCATGAGGCCCGACGTACCGACGTCGAGGCGGTGCACGATCCCCTGGCGCTCGGCGGCGCCGGAGGTGGAGATGCGGTACCCGGCGGCGGCGAGGCCGCCGATGACCGTCGTCCCGGTCCAGCCGGGGCTCGGGTGCGCGGCGACCCCGATCGGCTTCATGATCACGACGATGTCGTCGTCGTCGTGGATGATCTCCATGCCCTCGACCGGCTCGGCCACGATCTGCACCGGAGCCGGGGCCCCGGGCATCTCGACCTCGAGCCACGCGCCGCCGCTGACCCGCTCGGACTTGCCGACGACGGCGCCGTCGACCTGGACCTTGCCGGAGGCGGCCAGCTCCGCCGCCTTCGTGCGGGAGAACCCGAACATCCGGGCGATGGCGGCGTCGACGCGCTCGCCCTCCAGGCCATCGGGAACGGGCAGGGTGCGGATCTCGGGACTCGTACTCACCCGTCGAGTATGCCTTGTCAGTCCTTGTGGACGGTGCCGTCGGGGTCCAGACCCCGGAACGACAGGATGACGATCAGGAAGCCGCCGCAGACGATCGCCGAGTCCGCGAGGTTGAAGACGGCGAAGTGCGCGGGCGCGATGAAGTCCACGACCGCGCCCTCGAAGACGCCCGGCGAGCGGAAGATCCGGTCGGTCAGGTTGCCCAGGGCACCGCCGAGCAGCAGACCGAGCGCGACCGCCCACCACGTGCTGTACAGCTTCCGCGCGAGCCGGATGATCACCACGATCACCGCGGCCGCGATGAAGGTGAAGATGATCGTGAAGGCCTCACCCATGCCGAAGGCGGCGCCCGGGTTCCGGATCGCCTCGAACCTCAGCACGTCGCCGATCACCCGGATCGGCTCATGGCCCTCCAGCTCGGCGACCACGAGCATCTTGCTTCCGAGGTCGAGCAGATACGCGAAGAGCGCCACGACCAGCAGCGCGACGATCTTGCGCCGGCCCTTCGGCCGCTCGTCCGCGACCGGGGCGGCGGCCTCGCCGCCCGAGCCGTCCGCGTCTGAATCCGGCGTACCGATGATGCGCTCCGCCTCTGCCACGTGAGTCCCTCAACCTAGGTGCCCTGACTGTGCACGAGGGTACGGCACACCCCTTCGGGGCCGTCAGCCGCGGCGCTCCTGCTTCTGCTTGTCCTCGACGCAGAGGGTGGCCCGCGGGAACGCCTGCATGCGTGCCTTGCCGATCGGCTTGCCGCACACCTCGCAGAGGCCGTACGTGCCCGCGTCGAGCCGCTCCAGGGCGTGCTCGGACTGTTCCAGCATCTCGCGGGCGTTGGCGGCCAGGGCGAGCTCGTGCTCGCGGGTGATGTTCTTGGTGCCGGTGTCGGCCTGGTCGTCCCCCGCGCCGTCCCCGGAGTCCCGCATGAGGCCGGTCAGCTCCTCCTGGGAGTGGAGCAGCTCGGCCCGCAGGCGGAGGACCTCGCTCTCCAGCCCGGCCCGGGCCTCCGCGACCTCCGCGGGCGTCCAGGGGTCCTCACCGGGGCGTACGGCGAGCTCACCGGCGCGTGCCGGAGGGACCGCGGCCTCGCCGTCTGCCGTCGTGACGCCACCCGCGGTCTTCTTAGCTGCCACTGTCGCGGCTCCTGTCTGCTTCACGTGCGCCGCGGATGCGGCCTTCTTCTTGGCTGCGGTCTTCTTGGCCGCGGTCTTCCTCGCGACCGTCCCGCCGGCGGCGGGGGATTTCTCGGCCGCCGCGGTCTCCTTCTTCGGCGGGGCCTTCGTGGCGGCCGCCTTCCCGGCCGGGGTCTTCCCGGCCGAGGTCTTCTTCGCGGACGTCTTCTTCGCAGGGGCTGCTTCGGCCCCGGCCTTCGCCGTGCTGTTCGCCGTGCTCTTCGTCGTCCCGCGTGCCGGGGCCTTCTTCGCCGCCGCCTTCCCGGCGACCGCCGTCTTCTTGCCGGTGACGTCCTTGGCCGCCCCGTCCACACCGGTGGATCCGGCGGTCGAGGTCTTCTTCGCGGCGGTCTTCTTCGCCACCATGTCGCGGCCCCTTCACATTTTGTGATCTTGCTCGCGAATCGTGCTGGGACGATAAATCGGCCCAAGGCCCGCGGCAACGGGGCACGCCGCCGTTCGCACCCGCCCCGTGCCGCCGGCACGGCGAGTCTGCATCCGTTGTGCCCAGCTCCCCGCCCCGTAATCCGCCCCGCGGCGGCCGGTGAAGTCCGGCCCCGGCCGTATGGCCATTCGGGTCATGTCCGGCCGCCCCGCGCGCCGCCGGAAAAGCGGTCTGCCGAGCGGCTTCCGGCCCCGTACACTGGGCTGAGCGAAAGGCTTGGATGGGGACGAGTAGCGTCGTACGCAGCCATGAGCGACCCGGGGACGGTGAGAGCCCGGGGGCCAGCCCGATGTGAAGGATCACCCCGGAGCCGCCGGAAGAAAGCCGTCAGGCGACTAGAACCGGCATCGCGACCCCAATGAGGGGGCCACGGACGACACACGTCCGCGGCCAAGGAGGGTGGTACCGCGGGAGCCGCGCAGCACGGCGCTCTCGTCCCTCCGGACGGAAACGAAGCAGTCCGCCGGAGGAAGCTCGCCGATGAAACCGCCGCAGTACCGCCAGGTGCCCGCCCAGGTCGACCTGCCCGCGCTCGAGCACGCCGTGCTCGATTTCTGGCGCGAGAGCAAGATCTTCGCCAAGACGCTGGAGCAGTCCGAGGGCCGCCCCGAGTGGGTGTTCTACGAGGGCCCGCCGACCGCCAACGGCATGCCCGGCGCCCACCACATCGAGGCCCGCGTCTTCAAGGACGTCTTCCCCCGCTTCCGGACCATGCGCGGCTACCACGTGGCCCGCAAGGCCGGCTGGGACTGCCACGGCCTCCCGGTCGAGCTCGCCGTCGAGAAGGAGCTCGGCTTCTCCGGCAAGAAGGACATCGAGGAATACGGCATCGCCGCGTTCAACGACAAGTGCCGCGAGTCCGTGACCCGCCACACCGACGCCTTCGCCGAGCTGACGACGCGCATGGGCTACTGGGTCGACCTGGACGACGCGTACCGGACGATGGACCCCGAGTACATCGAGTCGGTCTGGTGGTCGCTCAAGCAGATCTTCGACAAGGGCCTGCTCGTCCAGGACCACCGCGTCGCCCCCTGGTGCCCGCGCTGCGGCACCGGCCTCTCGGACCACGAGCTGGCGCAGGGGTACGAGACGGTCGTCGACCCCTCCGTCTTCGTCCGCTTCCCGCTGACCTCCGGCCCGCTGGCGGGCCAGGCGGCGCTCCTGGTCTGGACGACGACGCCCTGGACCCTGGTCTCCAACACGGCGGTCGCCGCGCACCCCGAGGTCACCTACGTCGTCGCGACCGACGGCGAGGAGAAGCTCGTCGTCGCCGCGCCGCTGGTGGAGAAGGCGCTCGGCGAGGGCTGGGTCACCACGGGCGAGTCCTTCACGGGCGCCGAGATGGAGCGCTGGACGTACCAGCGCCCCTTCGAGCTCGTCGAGTTCCCCGCCGAGGCGCACTACGTGGTCAACGCGGAGTACGTCACGACCGAGGACGGCACGGGTCTGGTCCACCAGTCCCCCGCCTTCGGTGAGGACGACCTCAAGGTCTGCCGCGCCTACGGCCTGCCGGTCGTGAACCCGGTCCGCCCCGACGGCACCTTCGAGGAGGACGTGCCGCTGGTCGGCGGGGTCTTCTTCAAGAAGGCCGACGAGCAGCTGACCGCCGACCTGGACGCGCGCGGCCTGCTCTTCAAGCACATCCCGTACGAGCACAGCTACCCGCACTGCTGGCGCTGCCACACGGCCCTGCTCTACTACGCGCAGCCGTCCTGGTACATCCGCACGACCGCCGTGAAGGACCGCCTTCTCGAAGAGAACGAGAAGACGAACTGGTTCCCGGACTCGGTCAAGCACGGCCGCTTCGGCGACTGGCTGAACAACAACATCGACTGGGCGCTCTCCCGGAGCCGCTACTGGGGCACCCCGCTGCCGCTGTGGCGCTGCGAGGACGGCCACCTGACGTGCGTGGGCTCGCGCGCCGAGCTGACCGAGCTGACGGGCTCGGACCAGTCGGAGCTCGACCCGCACCGCCCGTACATCGACGCGGTGACCTTCCCCTGCCCGAGCTGCTCCAAGACGGCGACGCGCGTGCCGGAGGTCATCGACGCCTGGTACGACTCGGGCTCGATGCCGTTCGCCCAGTGGGGCTACCCGTACAAGAACAAGGAACTCTTCGAGTCCCGGTACCCGGCGCAGTTCATCTCCGAGGCCATCGACCAGACGCGTGGGTGGTTCTACACGCTGATGGCGGTCGGCACCCTGGTCTTCGACAAGTCGTCGTACGAGAACGTGGTCTGCCTGGGCCACATCCTCGCCGAGGACGGCCGCAAGATGTCCAAGCACCTGGGCAACATCCTGCAGCCGATCCCGCTGATGGACCAGCACGGCGCGGACGCGGTCCGCTGGTTCATGGCGGCCGGCGGCTCCCCGTGGGCGGCGCGCAGGGTGGGCCACGGCACGATCCAGGAGGTGGTGCGGAAGACTCTCCTCACCTACTGGAACACGGTCGCCTTCCAGGCGCTGTACGCCCGTACGTCCGGCTGGGCGCCGAGCGCGGCCGACCCGGCGCCGGCGGACCGCACGGTCCTGGACAAGTGGCTCCTGTCCGAGCTGAACACGCTGGTCAGCGAGGTCACGCAGGCGCTGGAGTCGTACGACACGCAGCGGGCGGGCAAGCTCGTCTCGGCGTTCGTGGACGACCTGTCGAACTGGTACGTGCGGCGCTCGCGCCGTCGGTTCTGGCAGGGCGACAAGGCGGCGCTGCGGACCCTGCACGACGTGGTGGAGACGGTCACGCGGCTGATGGCCCCGCTGACCCCCTTCATCACGGAGCGGGTCTGGCAGGACCTGGTGGTCCCGGTGACACCGGACGCCCCGGAGTCGGTCCACCTCTCGACGTGGCCGGAGCCGGACGCGTCCCTGGTCGACCCGGCGCTCTCGACCCGGATGACCCTGGTCCGCCGCCTGGTCGAGCTGGGCCGGGCGACGCGGGCGGAGTCGGGCGTCAAGACCCGCCAGCCGCTCTCCCGCGCCCTGGTGGCGGCGACGGGCTTCACCGAGCTCTCCCCGGAGCTGCGGGCCCAGATCACGGAGGAGCTGAACGTCACGTCCGTGGCCTCCCTCTCCGAGGTCGGCGGCTCGCTGGTCGACACGACGGCGAAGGCGAACTTCCGCGCGCTCGGCAAGCGCTTCGGCAAGGGCGTCCAGGACGTGGCGAAGGCGGTCGCGGCGGCGGACGCGGCGGAGCTGTCGCTGGCGCTGCGCCAGGCGGGCGAGGCGACGCTGGACGTGAACGGCGAGACGATCTTCGTCACCCCCGAGGAGATCATCATCACGGAGACGCCCCGTGAGGGCTGGTCGGTCGCCTCGGACGCGGGTGCGACGGTCGCCCTGGACCTGGAGATCACCCCGGAGCTGCGGAAGGCGGGCCTGGCCCGTGACGCGATCCGCCTGATCCAGGAGGCCCGCAAGAACAGCGGCCTGGACGTGGCGGACCGGATCGCCCTGCGCTGGGCGTCGGAGTCCCCCGAGACGACGGAGGCCCTGACGGCCCATGCGGAGCTGATCGCGGACGAGGTCCTGGCGACGGACTTCGCCCCGACCGCCCCGGACACCACGTTCGGCACCCCGTTCACGGACGAAGGCCTGTCCCTGACCTTCAGCCTCCGCAAGGCGTAACCAGCGGCACCGGGAAGCCCGGCCCCCTCGTGGGGCCGGGCTTCTCCGTTCCCCACGCGAGACCGTGGGTCACCACCCCCGTCCCCACCCGCCGTCCCCACCCGCCCGCACCCCGCGCCCACGCCCACGCCCACGCAAAAAGGCCGGGCCCCTGGTTTCCCAGGGGCCCGGCCTTCAGCCTGCCGACGGCTACGCGCTCACCGCGCGAACCGCCGCCGTCAGTTGTCGTCCTCGTCGATCAGGAAGCCGCGCATCGGCGCCGGCGCCTGCTGCATCGGCTGCGGCGCCTGCGGGCGGACCGGAGCCATCGGCTGGGTCATCGCCGGCGACATCTGCTGCTGGCCACCGTAGGACGGGGCACCGCCCATGGACGGCGGGGCGCCCATCGAGCCGTTGCCGCCGTACGACGGCGCACCCGCGCCCGCCGAGGCCATCGAGGGCGACGGCGGCAGGGAGGCCGTGGCCGGCGTCCGCGGCGGAGCCAGCGAGTCGTCCGCCTGGGTCTCCAGCTGGCGCAGCTGCGACTCCAGGTACGACTTCAGACGCGTGCGGTACTCGCGCTCGAAGCCGCGCAGGTCCTCGACCTTGCGCTCCAGCGTCGCGCGAGCGGACTCCAGGGAGCCCATCGCGACGCGGTGCTTCTCCTGCGCGTCCCGCTCCAGCGCGTCGGCCTTGGCGCGGGCGTCCCGCTCCAGGCCCTCGGCGCGCGAGCGCGCCTCTCCGACGATCTTGTTGGCCTCGGAACGGGCCTCCGCGATCGCCTGGTCGGCCGTCTGCTGGGCCAGCGAGAGGACACGGGCGGCGCTGTCGCCACCGGGGCCCTGCTGGGGCTGCTGCATCGGCTGCTGCATCTGCTGCTGGGGGTGACCCATGGGGCCGCCCATCGGCTGACCCATCGGGCCGCCCTGCATCGGGCCGGGGCCCATCGGGCCACCCTGCATCGGGCCGGGGCCGTGGCCACCGGGACCGGCGGGAAGCTGGGGCGCACCGGACGGCAGCTGCGGCGGGCCCATCTGCGGGGGCTGCTGCTGGACGGGCGGTCCGGATATGGCGGCGGGCACCGGGGCGCCGGGACCGACGGGACGATCCTGCTGCTCCGGGGGCTTGCGCATGCCCTGCTGCTGGTTCTGCGCAGCGGCACGCGTGGCCGCGGCCAGCTTGGCCCGCAGGTCCTCGTTCTCGCGGAGCAGGCGGGTCAGTTCGGCTTCGACCTCGTCGAGGAAGGCATCGACCTCGTCCTCGTCATAGCCTTCTCGAAGGCGGACGGTCGTGAACTGCTTGTTCCGCACGTCCTCGGGGGTCAGCGGCATCTCTTCTTCACCTCTACGTAGTCGTCGGCAGTCGGCAAGACCGTATCGTCCACATTCACCTCGCGAAGCCGCTCACGATGGAGATCAGGATGTAGACGATGATCATCAGAACGAAGAAGGACAGGTCAAGTGCCACGCCCCCGAGACGCAACGGCGGGATGAACCGCCGCAGAAGCTTGAGCGGTGGATCGGTGACAGTGTAGGTGGCCTCCAGAACGACCACCATCGCCTTACCGGGTTGCCATGAACGTGCGAACTGAAAGACGTAGTCCATGACGAGCCGGAAGATCAGCACGATGAGGAAGCACATCAGAGCGATGTAGACCACTTGTAGTGCGACGCCCATCCCGCGCTTCCCTCTCCCCTGGCTCTCGTGCTCTCACTTGCCCGGCCTTGCGGCCGGCCGTTCCGGTCTTCGTTTTCTCAGCTCTGGTTGAAGAACCCGCCCTCTGCGATCCGGGCCTTGTCCTCCGCCGTGACATCGACGTTAGCAGGCGACAACAGGAACACCTTCTGCGTCACGCGCTCAATGCTGCCATGGAGCCCGAAGACGAGTCCGGCGGCAAAGTCGACAAGTCGCTTCGCGTCCGTGTCGTCCATCTCCGTGAGGTTCATGATCACCGGAGTGCCCTCACGGAAGTGTTCCCCGATGGTACGGGCTTCGTTGTAGGTCCTCGGGTGCAGCGTGGTGATGCGGTACGGCTCCCGCTCGGACACGACCTTGGGCATGATCACCGGTGCGTTCTTCTCCAGGCTCGGGCGTTCGGGTGTGATGGACGCCACGGGGGCGATTCGAGCCGGACGTCCGCTTTCGGCGGATAGTGAGGCGGCGTGAGCGACCGGCTCGCGCGGCGTGGGCTGCTGCACCACACGTACCGGCTCCTCGCGCTCCAGCTGTCGCGGGGGCTGATGGCGCCGCTCGCGCTCGGGTTCCGGTTCCAGCTCGGGTTCGAAGTCGTCGTCGGGGTCGAACCCCCGGCCGTCGTACCCATCGTCCTCCACGAGGCCGAGGTAGACCGCCATCTTGCGCATCGCGCCGGCCATTCTCTGAGTCCTCCGCTCTGTGGTGGATCGGCCTCGTCACCAAGTGCCCGTGATCCACGAGGTCTGCCCGCCGACCGGCGGGAATGACCATATTTTCTGCTGTGGTCCGACTTGCTTGGCGACGTTACCCGAGCCTGGGGCGGACACCCAGTACCGCCGTACCGATGCGCACATGTGTCGCTCCGGCCGCCACAGCGTCCTCAAGGTCCGCGCTCATTCCCGCGGACACCATGTTCGCAGCCGGACGGGTCGCGCGCAGGAGAGTCGACAAATCCATCAGGCGGTCGAACGCCGCACGTTGGCGGCCCGCGAAGGGGCCGGCGAGCGGCGCGACGGTCATCAGTCCGTCGAGCCTCAGCCCGGGTGCGGCCTCCACCGCGGCGGCCAACTCCGCGACTCCGTCCGGCGAGACGCCGCCGCGCTCTCCGCGCTCGCCCGACTCGGCGTCGAGCGCGACCTGGACGAGGCAGCCGAGCTCGCGCCCCGACCTCTCCGCCGCCGCGGCGAGAGCGGTGACCAGCTTCAACCGGTCGACGGACTGCACGACATCCGCATAACTCGTCACAGAACGGACCTTGTTCGTCTGCAACTGGCCGACGAAGTGCCAGCGGAGGTCCAGATCCGCGCAGGCCGCGGCCTTGGGGGCGGCGTCCTGGTCGCGGTTCTCGGCGACGTCCCGTACGCCGAGTTCGTGCAGGATGCGCACATCGCTCGCCGGGTAGGTCTTGGTGACCACGATCAGGGTCACCTCCGACCGCTTGCGGCCGGCGGAGGCGCAGGCGGCAGAGATACGTTCCTCCACCCGCGCAAGGTTCTCGGCGAGTTCCGACTTACGGTCCGTCATATCCGTCCAACCAGACATATCCCGCGAGTCGCCCTGTGGTGCGATCGCGGCGGTACGAGTAGTGGTCACCCGACTCTCGGGTGCAGACCTCGCTCGCCTGCCGGTCCCGGATGCCGAGCCGCTCCAACTGGGCGTGGACCCCGGCGGTGACGTCGACGGCCGGGGTGCCCCAGCTCGTCTCGGCGAAGGCGGCCGGCTCGACGGCGGCCACCTCGGCGCGCATCGCCTCCGGCACCTCGTAGCAGCGCCCGCAGACGGCGGGGCCGGTACGGGCGGTGATCCGGGCCGGTTCGGCGCCGAGTTCGATCATGGCCCGCACGGCGGCCGGCACGACCCCGGCGATCATCCCCGGCCGCCCGGCGTGGGCGGCGGCCGCGACTCCGGCGACGGGGTCGGCGAGCAGGACCGGTGTGCAGTCGGCGGTGAGGACCGCGAGGGCGAGTCCGCGCCGGGTGGTGACGATCGCGTCGACCTGGGGAACCGGCCGGTCCCCCCAGGGTCCGTCGACCACCGCGACATCCGGGCCGTGCACCTGGTTCATCCAGACGACACGCCCGGGGTCGAGGCCCAGGGCCCCGGCCGCCCGGGCCCGGTTGACACGCACGGCCTCGGGGTCGTCCCCCACCGCGCCGCCGAGGTTGAGCTCCTCGTACGGAACGGCGCTCACCCCGCCCCACCTGTCGGTGAAGGCGAAGTGCGCGCCGCTCACGGGTTCGAGCCGCTCTATCACTTCAAGAAGTCCGGAACGTCCAGCTCTTCGGCCTGGGTGTCCGGGTACGGGCGGGCCGGCGGGACGACCGGGGGGACGGCCGGCGGCAGCGTGGTCTCGGCGGAGACCGCGGGGGCCGCGGGCTCGGCCGGGGCGGCCGGCTCGTCCCGGGGGGCGACGGTGCCGAGGCCGCCGAGCGGGCGCTCGGCGGCGCGCGGCGCGGGGGCCGGCTCCTCGCGCTTGGCCGAGGCCGAGCTGAGGATGTTGTCCCGGCGGGCCGGCGGCTGACCGCCGTCGAAGCCGGCCGCGATGACCGTGACCCGCACCTCGTCGCCCAGGGCGTCGTCGATGACGGCACCGAAGATGATGTTGGCCTCGGGGTGGGCGGCCTCGCTCACCAGCTGCGCGGCCTCGTTGATCTCGAAGAGACCGAGGTCCGAACCGCCGGAGATGGAGAGCAGCACGCCACGGGCGCCGTCGATGGACGCCTCCAGGAGCGGCGAGGAGATCGCCATCTCGGCCGCCGCGACCGCGCGGTCGTCGCCGCGGGCGGAGCCGATGCCCATGAGGGCCGAACCGGCCTCGGACATGACCGACTTGACGTCGGCGAAGTCGAGGTTGATCAGACCGGGGGTGGTGATGAGGTCGGTGATGCCCTGCACACCGCTCAGCAGCACCTGGTCGGCCGACTTGAAGGCGTCGAGCACGGAGACCTGGCGGTCCGAGATCGAGAGCAGCCGGTCGTTCGGAATGACGATGAGGGTGTCGACCTCTTCGCGGAGCTCGGCGATGCCGTCCTCCGCCTGGTTGGCCCGACGGCGTCCCTCGAAGGTGAACGGCCGGGTGACCACACCGATCGTCAGGGCGCCGAGCGAGCGCGCGATGTTGGCCACGACGGGTGCGCCGCCGGTGCCGGTGCCGCCACCTTCGCCGGCGGTCACGAAGACCATGTCGGCCCCCTTGAGGACCTCCTCGATCTCCTCACGGTGGTCCTCTGCCGCCTTGCGACCGACTGCCGGGTTCGCCCCGGCCCCGAGGCCACGGGTGAGTTCACGGCCGACGTCGAGCTTGACGTCGGCGTCGCTCATCAACAGCGCTTGCGCGTCGGTGTTGATCGCGATGAACTCGACGCCCTTGAGACCGACCTCGATCATTCGGTTGATGGCATTGACACCACCGCCGCCGACACCGATGACCTTGATGACTGCGAGGTAGTTCTGCGGTGCTGCCACGTCGAAGGCCTCTCGCCTCGAGTTACGTGTCGCCGCTTCGCGGTGGTAGTCGCGCTGCGACGACGGATGCCGATGGGACGGTCCGAAACGCCGACCCAAACCCTAACGTTGAAGTTTAGGGTTACCAGTGTCTCTGTTCGCTGGACTCTTCCGAACAGGACACTAAGTCGACAAGTGGCGCACGTTCAACGAACACGCCGAACCTCCCGTTTTTCTTTTCACCCTATGTGATCACCCATAGCGCTGGCCAACCAGGGCGCTGGCCAGCGGGAATGGGCGTCAACTCCCCGAGGTGGCGGGGGCTGTGGGGGCGCTTACGTCGAAGTGCCCCGCTTTGGGCGCCGCCTTCATCAGAGCGGTGAGCACACGGGCCTTGAGGGCACCCTCCTCACCACTGCCCCAGAAGACCGTACGACCGCCGCCGAGCTCCAGAGTGATGGAGTCGTACGAGGTGATCTCCACGACACGAGTGTCCCGGGCGATTTTCTCCGGGAGTTCGCCCGTCACGCCCACCGCCTCGACCAGGAGCCGGTCCTCGTCGAAGCGGCGCAGGCTCGGCGCGGAGGCGGCCTTCAGTACGAGTTCGGGTACGCCGGGGGGCGCTTTGTCCACCGTGGCGAATCGCGTTCCGGCGGCGTCCACTTCCGTGAACTTTCCGCCCTTTTCCACCACCAGGACCGGCTTCCGTTCCGTCACTTTCAGACCGATTCCATCCGGCCAGGACCGAGTGACCTCGACGGTGTCGATACGGGGCAGTTCCCGTAGCAGTCGCGCCTCGATGGCGTCGGTGTCGACGGAGACGAGCGGGGAACCGATCGGCACGGCGGCGACCGCCTCCACCTCACGGGGTGTCAGAACCCGTGTCCCGGAGGTCGTCACGCGCTCCAGGCGCAGCCAGGAGGAGCCGTAGAGCGCCCAGACCGTGCCGGACCCGATCAGGACGAGGGCGAGCGCGATCAGCAGGGACCTGGGGCCGGGTGCCCGGAATCCTCCATTCCGGGCACCCGTCCCCACCGGCCGTTCCGACGACCCCTTCGGCTCGCGTGTGCCGCGCTTCTCCGCGGTCGTCGGTCCGGTCACGCCCTCTCTCCGTCCCTGTGGGGCGCGCTCGCCTCAGCGCGCGGCGATCGCGTCGTACACCATGCCGACGAGCAGGTCGTCGGCGTCCCTGCGGCCGAACTCGGCGGCGGCGCGGGACATCTCGTACAGCCGGTGCGGATCCGCCAGCACGGGCAGGACGTTGCCCTGCACCCACTGCGGCGACAGCTCCGCGTCGTCGACGAGCAGCCCGCCGCCCGCCTTGACCACCGGCTGGGCGTTGAGCCGCTGTTCGCCGTTGCCGATGGGCAGCGGGACGTAGGCGGCGGGCAGCCCGACGGCGGAGAGTTCGGCGACGGTCATCGCGCCCGCGCGGCAGAGCATCATGTCCGCCGCCGCGTACGCGAGATCCATCCGGTCCACGTACGGTACCGGGACGTACGGCGGCATCCCGGGCATGTTGTCGACACGCGGCAGCTCGTTCTTCGGGCCGACCGCGTGCAGGATCTGGATGCCGGAGCGCTGGAGCACGGGCGCGATCTGCTGGACGACCTCGTTGAGCCGGCGTGCGCCCTGCGAGCCGCCAGAGACGAGCAGCGTCGGCAGGTTCGGGTCGAGACCGAAGGCGGCGCGCGCCTCGGGCCGGACCCGGGCCCGGTCGAGGGTGGCGATGGTGTGCCGCAGCGGGATGCCGATGTAACGGGCGTTGCGGAGCTTCGAGTCCGGCGTGGCGACGGCGACCCCGGCCGCGTACCGCGAGCCGATCTTGTTGGCCAGGCCGGGCCGGGCGTTGGCCTCGTGGACCACGATCGGCACTCCGAGGCGCTTGGCCGCGAGATAGCCGGGCAGGGCCACGTAGCCGCCGAAGCCGACCACACAGTCGGCCTTGGTGCGCTCCAGGATCTGCTCGGCCGCCTTGATGGTGCCGCGCAGCCGTCCGGGGACGGTGATCAGCTCAGGGGTGGGCTTGCGCGGCAGCGGCACGGCAGGGATGAGCGCCAGCTCGTAGCCCCGCTCGGGGACGAGTCGGGTCTCCAGGCCCTTCTCCGTGCCGAGCGCCGTGATGCCCACGCTCGGGTCCTGCCTGCGCAGGGCGTCCGCGAGGGCGAGCGCTGGCTCGATGTGGCCGGCGGTCCCCCCACCGGCGAGTACGACATGCACCGAAATTCACCGCTCTCCGGACGGACGCTTCTTGACGCGCCGTCGCATCGACTTCCATCTCACCCCGGCCCGCCTACCCCAGCCGGGGCGCCGCATGGCCAGGGCCGCTTTCGCGGCGGGTTCCTGTCGCGCGAAGGCGATGAGGAGCCCGACGGCGAACATGGTCGGCAGCAGGGCCGACCCTCCGTAGGAGAACAGCGGGAGCGGGACCCCGGCGATCGGCAGCAGACCGAGCACCGCACCGATGTTGATCACGGCCTGGGCCGTGATCCACGTGGTCACACCTCCCGCGGCGTACCTCACGAAGGGGTCCTCCGTGCGTCCGGCCACGCGGATACCCGCATAGCCTAGAGCCGCGAACAGGGCGAGTACCGACAGCGTCCCCGCCAGACCCAGTTCCTCCCCGGTGACGGCGAAGATGAAGTCGGTGTGCGCTTCGGGTAGTTGGCCCCATTTTTCCACACTGGCACCCAGTCCGGAACCGAACCATCCGCCCGAGGCGAGAGCATAGATCCCGTGGGCGGCCTGGAGACAGGGCGCGCCCTCTCCGCCCGGGTCGGTGGCGCCGATGCAGGCGAACCGCTTCAGCCGGTTGTCGCTCGTCGTGATCAGCAGGTATCCGAGGGCCCCGGCCACCGCCAGCACGCCGACGAAGAGCCTGGTGGGGGCGCCGGCCGTCCACAGCAGCCCGAAGAGGATCGCGGTCAGCACGATCGCCGTGCCCATGTCCCCGCCGAGCATGATGAGCCCGAGCAGCAGGAACGCCGCGGGCACCAGCGGCACGAGCATGTGCTTCCACTGCGTGAGCAGTTTCATGTCCTGTTTGCGGGCCAGCAGGTCGGCGCCCCACAGGATGAGCGCCAGCTTGCCGAACTCACTGGGCTGCAGCATGAACGGGCCGCCCAGCGAGATCCAGTTCTGGTTGCCGCCGACCGCCCGCCCTATCCCCGGGACCTGCACGAGCACCATCAGGAAGACCGCGCCGACGAGGATCGGGTACGCGAGCGCCCGGTGCAGCTTCACGGGCATCCGGGACGCCACCAGGAGCAGCACCGCGCCGAGGACGGCGGCGAAGAACTGCTTGCGGAAGAAGTACGAGGGCACGAGGTCGTACCGGAGCGCCGTGATCATCGAGGCGCTGTAGACCATCACCAGGCCGAGCGCGGTGATCAGCAGGGCGGCGCCGAGGATGACGTAGTACGCGGTGAGCGGCCGGTCCCAGGCCCGCCGCGCCTGCTCGTACATCCGCCGTACGCCTCCGGCGCGGGAGGCGCGCGGCGGCGCGGGAACGCGGCCTCCGCCGCGGACGGCGGAGGGCCGGCGGGTCCCGGCGGTTCTGCTCGGCATGGTCGCTGTCCCCTCCAGTCGTGCCCGGCGCTGCCGGACCTCCTTGCTGGTCAGGTCAGTCGCGCCCGGCCGTGGCGAGGGCTCGGACGGCGTCCGCGAAGGCCTCGCCCCGCTTGTTGTAATTGGTGAACATGTCCATCGAGGCGCAGGCCGGGGCCAGCAGGACCGTGTCGCCCGGCTGCGCGAGCCGGGACGCCTCCTCGACCGCCGCGGACATCGCCCCAGTGTCGGTCCGGTCGAGGTCCACGACCGGGACCTCGGGGGCGTGTCGCGCCAGGGCTTCGCGGATCAGCGCACGGTCGGCGCCGATGAGGACGACCCCGCGCAGGCGCTTCGCCGAGTTGGCGACGATCTCGTCGAAGGCGGCGCCCTTGGCGAGGCCGCCGGCGATCCAGACGATCGGGTCGTAGGCCGCCAACGAGGCTTCCGCGGCATGGGTGTTGGTCGCCTTGGAGTCGTCGACGTAGACGACGCCCTGGATCTCCTCGACCAGTTCGATGCGGTGCGGGTCGGGCCGGAAGGCGCGCAGCCCGTCCCGTACCGCCTTCGGCTCGACGCCGAAGGCACGGGCGAGGGCGGCCGCGGCGAGCGCGTTGGCGATGTTGTGCGGGGCGGGCGGCTGGACGTCGGCGACCTCGGCGAGCTCCTGGGCCTGCTTCTGCCGGTTCTCGACGAAGGCCCGGTCGACGAGGATGCCCTCGACGACGCCGAGCTGGGACGGGCCGGGGGTGCCGAGGGTGAAGCCGATGGCCCGGCAGCCCTCCTCGACGTCCGCCTCGCGGACCAGGTCCTCGGTGACCTTGTCGGCCACGTTGTAGACGCAGGCCACGGTGTTGCCCTCGTAGATCCGGCCCTTGTCGGCGGCGTACGCCTCCATGCTGCCGTGCCAGTCGAGGTGGTCGGGCGCCAGGTTGAGCACCGCGGCCGAGTGGGCCCGCAGGCTCGGGGCCCAGTGGAGCTGGTAGCTGGAGAGCTCGACGGCGAGGACGTCGTACGTCTCCTCGCCGAGGACGGCGTCGAGGAGCGAGACCCCGATGTTCCCGACGGCGGCGGTCCGCAGCCCCGCGGCCTGGAGGATCGAGGCGAGCATCCGCACGGTCGTGGTCTTGCCGTTGGTGCCGGTCACGGCGAGCCAGGGAGCGGGAGTCCTTCCCGGCGGGGTCTCACGCAGCCGCCAGGCGAGCTCGACGTCGCCCCAGACCTCCACACCCGCCTGGGCGGCGGCCGCGAAGAGCGGCTTGTCGGGCCGCCAGCCGGGGGCGGTGACGACCAGTTCGCTGCCTTCCGGCAGGGTGTCGCCGTCACCGAGGCGGACGGTGATCCCCTCGGCCCGCAGCTCCTCGGCCTGCGCCCGGGAGCGCTCGTCGTCGCCGTCGTTGACGACGGTCACGACGGCGCCCAGGCCGTGCAGGGCACGGGCGGCCGGGATCCCGGAGACCCCGAGACCCGCGACGGTGACCCTCTTGCCGTTCCAGCTCACTTTTCGGATGCCCATCCCGCGTAGAAGAGGCCCAGGCCCACGATCACGCACATGCCCTGGATGATCCAGAACCGGACGACGACCAGGACCTCCGACCACCCCTTGAGTTCGAAGTGGTGCTGGAGCGGGGCCATCCGGAAGACGCGCTTGCCGGTCATCTTGAACGAGCCGACCTGGATGACCACCGACATGGTGATCAGCACGAACAGGCCGCCGAGCAGGGCGAGCAGCAGCTCGGTACGGGAGCAGATGGCGAGACCGGCGAGCGCGCCGCCGAGCGCGAGCGAGCCGGTGTCGCCCATGAAGATCTTGGCCGGCGAGGTGTTCCACCACAGGAAGCCGAAGCAGGCACCCATGAGGGCGGAGGCGACGACCGCGAGGTCGAGCGGGTCGCGGACCTCGAAGCAGGCGTTGGGGTTGGTCAGGGTGACCGCGTTGGCGCAGGACTCCTGGAACTGCCACAGGCCGATGAACGTGTACGCGCCGAAGACCATCACCGACGCGCCGGTGGCCAGGCCGTCCAGACCGTCCGTCAGGTTCACGCCGTTGGACATGGCCAGGATCATGAAGAGCGCCCAGACCACGAACAGCACCGGCCCGATGGCCCAGCCGAAGTCGGTGATGAAGGAGAGCTTCGTGGAGGCGGGAGTGAGCCCGCGCAGGTCCGCGAACTGCAGGGAGAGCACGGCGAAGGCGATGCCGACGATCAGCTGGCCGGCCATCTTCGCCTTGGCCCGCAGACCCAGCGAACGCTGCTTGACGATCTTGATGTAGTCGTCGAGGAAGCCGACGAGGCCCATGCCGGCCATCAGGAAGAGGACGAGCACACCCGAGTACGTCGGGTCCTCACCGGTGATGACCTTGGCGAGCGCGTACGCGATGAGCGTGGCCAGGATGAAGGAGATGCCGCCCATGGTGGGCGTGCCCTTCTTGCCGGCGTGGCCGCGCGGGCCGTCGTCGCGGATGAACTGTCCGTACCCCTTGCGGGCAAGGAGCTTGATGAGCAGCGGGGTGCCGATCAGGGTCAGGAAGAGCCCGATGGCTCCCGCGAAGAGGATCTGCCTCATCGGCCCGTGACCTCGCTCTCGGAGTCGAGCAGTGCCAGGGCGACCTGCTCAAGACCGACAGACCTGGAAGCCTTCACAAGGACGACATCCCCCGGGCGCAGCTCTCTGCGCAACAGGTCGACAGCCGCCTGCGCGTCGGACACGTGCACCGACTCCTCACCCCACGAACCCTCGTTATATGCGCCCAGTTGCAGCCAGGACGCTTCCCTGTCCCCTACTGCCACGAGCTTGCTGACGTTGAGCCGGACGGCGAGCCGTCCGACCGCGTCGTGCTCGGCGAGCGATGCGTCCCCGAGCTCGGCCATCTTGCCGAGCACCGCCCACGTCCGGCCCCCCTGGGCCTGTGCGGCCCGGCCCATGGCCGCGAGCGCGCGCAGAGCGGCTCGCATGGACTCGGGATTCGCGTTGTAGGCGTCGTTGACGATCGTCACGCCGTCCGGACGCTCGGTGACCTCCATGCGCCAGCGCGACAGGGTGCCCGCCTCCGAGAGCGCGGTGGCGATCTCCTCGACGGGCATGCCCAGCTCATGGGCGACGGCGGCCGCGGCGAGCGCGTTCGACACGTGGTGCTCACCGTACAGGCGCAAGGTCACGTCACTGCACCCGGTGGGTGTGTGAAGCTTGAAAGAGGGCTGTCCGTTCGCTGTGAGACGGACATTCTCGCCACGTACGACCGCTTCGTCCGACTCTCCGAAGAGCGTCACGCGCGCCCGGGTCCGCTGGGCCATGGCCCGGACGAGCGGGTCGTCGGCGTTGAGGACGGCCACACCGCCCTCGTCGGCCGGGGGCAGCGCCTCGACGAGTTCGCCCTTCGCCTGGGCGATCTGCTCGCGGCCGCCGAACTCGCCGATGTGGGCGGTGCCCACGTTGAGGACGAGTCCGATGCGCGGCGGGGTCAGTCCGGTGAGGTAGCGGATGTGACCGATGCCGCGGGCGCCCATCTCGAGGACCAGGTGCCTGGTCTCGTCGCTCGCGCGCAGCGCCGTCAGCGGGAGCCCGATCTCGTTGTTGAGCGAGCCGGGTGTCCACACGGTGGGTGCGTGGCGGTCGAGGACCTGGGCGATCAGGTCCTTGGTGGAGGTCTTGCCGGCCGAGCCGGTCAGCGCGACGACATCGGTGCCGAGGCGTTCGACGACGGCGCGGGCGAGGGCGCCGAGGGCCGTCTGGACGTCGTCCACGACGATCGCGGGTACGCCGACGGGGCGGGCGGCCAGCACCGCTGCCGCGCCCGCCTCGACGGCGCGGGCCGCGTAGTCGTGGCCGTCGACCTGTTCGCCGGCGAAGGCGGCGAAGAGGCTGCCGGGCTTCACCTCACGGGAGTCGATGACGACGGGACCCGTGATCCGGACGGCCGGATCCGGTATGTCGTACGACTGCCCGCCGACGATTTCGGCGATCTCGGCGAGGGAGAGGGCGATCACAACTTATCCCTGACTGTTTTTGAGGTTCTGTTCAATCGCTGCGTGCAGGACCTGACGGTCGTCGAAGGGGCGGACCACTCCGGCGATGTCCTGACCCTGCTCGTGGCCCTTGCCGGCGACGAGCACGGTGTCGCCGGGCTCGGCGCGGGCCACGGCCGCGGCGATGGCCGCGGCGCGGTCGGCGTCGACCAGGACGTCGCCGCGCTCGTGGGCGGGCACCTCGGCGGCGCCGGCGAGCATCGCGGCGAGGATCGCGAGCGGGTCCTCGGAACGGGGGTTGTCGGAAGTCAGTACGGCGGTGTCGGCGAGACGGGCCGCCGCGGCGCCCATCGGGCCGCGCTTGGTGGTGTCCCGGTCGCCGCCGCAGCCGATGACGATGTGCACCTTCCCCTCGGTGACCTTGCGCAGCGAGCGCAGGACCGATTCGACGGCGTCCGTCTTGTGGGCGTAGTCGACGACCGCGAGGTACGGCTGGCCGGCGTCGACGCGCTCCAGCCGGCCGGGGACGCCGGGGACGGCGGCGACGCCGTCGGCGGCGGTCTGCGGGTCGATCCCGGCGACGGCCAGGGTGACGATCGCGGCCAGGGTGTTGGCGACGTTGAACGGGCCGGGCAGCGGCGCGGCGGCGGAGATCCGCTCGCCCTCGGGGCCGACGACCGTGAACGTGGAGCCGTGGGAGCCGATCTCGACGGCCTCGGCGCGCCAGTCGGCGTCCGGGTGGCCCTCGGCGGAGAAGGTGACGACCGGGACGCCGGCCTCCCCGGCGGCGAGCCTGCGGCCGTAGGCGTCGTCGAGGTTGACCACACCGCGCCTGCTGCGCTCCGGGGTGAAGAGCTGAGCCTTGGCCGCGAAGTAGTCCTCCATGTCGGAGTGGAACTCCATGTGCTCCGGGCTGAGGTTGTTGAAGACGGCGACGTCGAAGACGCAGCCGTCGACCCGGCCGAGCACGAGGGCGTGGCTGGAGACCTCCATGGCGACCGCCTCGACGCCCCGTTCGCGCATCACGGCGAACAGGGCCTGGAGGTCGGTGGCTTCGGGGGTCGTACGCTCCGACTTGATGCGCTCGTCACCGATCCGCATCTCGACGGTGCCGATGAGGCCGCTCCTGAGCCCGGCCGCCCTGAGTCCGCCCTCCACGAGGTAGGCCGTGGTGGTCTTGCCCGAGGTGCCGGTGATGCCGATCTGGAGGAGGTCCTCGCCCGGCCGGCCGTAGATCTCGGCGGCGAGTTCGCCCATCCGTCCGCGCGGGTTCTCGACGACCAGGACCGGCAGGCCGGTCGCGGCGGCGCGTTCGGCGCCGGCCGGGTCGGTGAGGATCGCGGCGGCGCCGAGGCCGGCGGCCTGGGCGGCGAAGTCGGCGCCGTGCAGCCGGGCGCCGGGAAGGGCCGCGTACACGTCGCCGGGCCGTACCGCCCGCGAGTCGTGGGTGATGCCCGTGACGGCGGCGTCGCCGGGCGTCTCGGTCCCGAGCCGGGCGGCCAGGTCGCCCAGGGGTGTCGGGCGGGCCTGCTCGGGGCGGGGCGGGGCGGTTCGGTACTGATCAGCGTGTGGCACGGCGGTGAGCGTACCGGGCCCACCCGCCGCGGGGCCAAAAGAGGCCGGGGCGTCGCCGGAGTTCGATTTCCGGTTCCCGGAATCGGGGGTGATCGTGCTCACTGGTGCTCCCGGGGTGTCACTCGCTGTCCTTGAACATGACCGGCAGTCGGGCGGGCTCGCTGCCCGTCGGGGCCACATGGAGCGTCTTGAGGGCGAACTCCATGACCTTCTTGTAGATGGGGCCGCAGATCTGGCCGCCGAAGTAGCTGCCCTTGGTGGGGTTCTGGATGGCGCAGTAGACCGTGATCTGCGGGTCGTCGGCCGGCGCGAAGCCCGCGAACGAGGCCGTGTACCCCTTGTAGCGGCCGAGTTCGGGGTCGACGCGGTTGGCGGTTCCGGTCTTGCCCGCGACGCGGTAGCCGGGGATCCGGGCCTTGGTGCCGGTGCCCTCCTCGTCGCCGACGACGGACTCCAGCATCTGCGCGACGGTCCTGGCGGTCTTCTCGCTCACGACCCGGGTCTCCTTCGGGGCGGGCGCGGGTGTGAAGCGGCCGTCGGGTCCCTTGGTGCCGCGGACGAGGGTGGGCTCGATCCGTACGCCTCCGTTGGCGATGGTCGAGTAGACCGAGGCGGCCTGCATGGCGTTGACGGAGAGGCCCTGGCCGAAGGGGATCGTGTACTGCTGCGAGGTCGACCAGTTCTGGGGCTTGGCGAGGATGCCCGGGGTCTCGCCGGGGTAGCCGAGCCCGCTGGGGCTGCCGATGCCGAACTTGCGCAGGTAGGAGTGGAGGACCCGGTTGGACTCGGCCTGGGTGTCGCCGAGCTGGCCGGTGGCCAGGATGGTGCCGATGTTGCTGGACTTGGCGAGGACGCCGTTGAGCGTCAGGTACCAGGTCGGGTGGTCGATGTCGTCCTTGAAGAGCCGGTCGCCCCGGTGCAGGCGGTTGGGGACGACGACATGGGTGGCGGGCGTCGCCGCGCCCTCCTCCAGGACGGCGGCCATGGACATGACCTTGCTGGTGGAGCCGGGCTCGTAGGCGTCCTGGAGGGCCGCGTTGCCCATCGCGGCGGCGTTGGCCGCGGACAGGTCGTTGGGGTCGAAGCCGGGGGCGTTGGCCATGGCCAGGACCTCCCCGGTCCGCGTGTTCTGCACTATGACGTAGCCGCGGTCCGCCCTGGACTTCTCCACCTGCTCCGTGATGGCGCGCTGGGCGGCCCACTGGATGTCCCGGTCGATGGTCAGCTCGATGTCCGAGCCGGGCACGGCCGGGGTACCGCGGGAGCCCGCGGTGGGCACCTGGCGGCCGCCGGACTCGGCGAACCTGATCTTGCCCTCCTGGCCCGCGAGCTCCTTGTCGAGCATGGACTCGAGGCCGCCGGCGCCCCGGCCCTCGGCGTTGACATAGCCCAGTATCCCGGCGGCGAGCTCCCCGTTGGGGTACACGCGCTTGCTGCTGGGCTCGCTCAGGATGCCGCCGAGCAGGTTGACGCCGTTGCCGCCCTCGGAGGGCTTGGACTTCTGCCCGTAGACCTTCTTGAGGTCCTTGATCTGGTTCCAGACCTGTGGGGTCTGCTTGCGGGCCAGCAGGGTGTAGCGGGACTTGGGGGTACGCAGCTTCTTCGCCAGGTCGGCGGGCTCCTTGCCCAGGAGCGGTGCGAGGAGCGCGGCGGCCTGCTCGGGGGCGTCCCGGACCTTGCTCTCCTCGGGGGTGAAGAGTTTGGGGTCGGCGGTGATGTCGTACGCGTCGACGCTGGCGGCCAGGGCGATCCCGGAGCGGTCGGTGATCTCGCCGCGCTCCGCGGAGAGCGTGTACTCCTGGTAGCGGTGCGCCTCGGCCTTCGCGGCCAGGGCGCTCGCGTCGACGGCCTGCACCTGGAGCAGGCGGACGACGAACACCAGCATCACGAGGGTCAGGCCGAGCGAGACGAGCCGCAGCCGGGGCTTCGGGCTGCCGAGCCGGATGGTGCGCACCTTGGGCCGTACGGGAGGCCGGGAGGCGGGCCTGCGCGGGGCGCCACCGGAGCGGGCGCCACCGGAGCGGGCGGCGGCGGGCCGGGGGCGGGCGGGGCGCGCGGGCCCGGCGGGGCCGGGGACCCGCCGGCGCGGGGGCTCCTTGGGGGGCACTGAGGTCACCTGCCGGAGGTCGTCGGGGCGGGCGCGGTCGTCTTCTGCGTCGTCTCGGGCGCCTCTGGCGTGACTGCCGTCTCCGGCGTGACTGCCGTCTCTGGCGTCACTGCCGTCTCTGGCGTCACTGCCGTCTCTGGCGGCTTCGCGGGGGCGCTCGTGTCCGGGTTCGTGCGCGGCGGGGTCGGGTCGGGTCGGGGGGCGGGCGGCTTCGGCGCGGCCGTCGCCTCGGAGGGCTCGCCGAGGACCTTGCCGCTCGGGTCGAGGAAGGCGGGGCTGCCGCCGGGGACCATGCCGAGCTCCCGGGCCCTGCGCTCCAGCGCGTCGGGCGCGGAGTAGTCGTCCACGTCCCGCTGGAGGGCCTGCTCCTCGTCGGTCAGCTCGGTGGTGCGGTTCTTGAGGTCACGCAGTTTGAAGGATCCCTGGTTGAGGGCGGAGTTGAGCAGCAGGAGCGTGATGAGTCCGCCGCCGAGGAGCACCACGACGAGAAGGACGAAGGGGGTACGGGCGGCGGTGCTGGGCCCCGAGGGCATGAGCCGCCCGAGCCGCGCCGCCCGCCCTTTGAGCGGCCCCTTCGTCGTCATGCCCGCTCGCTTCCGTGCGCTTCTTCCCCGCCCGAGTGGCGCGGAGCCGCGGCGGCGCCGAGCGCTGCGCGCGGGGTGGCGGCGGGAGACGGGCGGGCGGTCACAGTGCGTCCTCCCGGATGCGCTGCGCCCCTCGGAGCCGGGCCGGAGCGGCTCGGCGGTTCTCGGCGATCTCCTCCTCGGTGGGGAGTTCGGCGCCTCGGGTGAGCAGCTTGAGCCGGGGCTGGTACTGCTCGGGGACCACCGGCAGGCCGGGCGGCGCGGTGTTCGCCGCGCCCGCCGCGAAGACCTGCTTGACCAGGCGGTCCTCCAGGGAGTGGTACGAGAGGACGGCGATCCGGCCGCTCACGGCGAGTGCCTTCACCGCCGCCGGGATCGCCCGCTCCAGGACGGTCAGCTCGCCGTTGACCTCGATGCGCAGGGCCTGGAAGGTGCGCTTGGCGGGGTTGCCGCCGGTGCGCTTGGCCGCCTGCGGCAGCGCGTCGCGGATCAGCTCGACCAGGCGCGCGCTGTTGGTGAACGGCTCCTTCTCGCGCTCGCGCACGATCGCGGACACGATCCGCTTGGCCTGCTTCTCCTCGCCGTACGCCCGCAGGATGCGGACCAGCTCGCCGGCCGGGTAGGTGTTGAGGACCTCCGCCGCGCTCATGCCGGTCGTCTGGTCCATGCGCATGTCGAGCGGGGCGTCCTGCGCGTAGGCGAAGCCCCGGTCGGCCTCGTCGAGCTGCATGGAGGAGACGCCCAGGTCGAAGAGGATGCCGTCGACGCGCGGGATGCCGAGCCGGTCGAGGACCTCGGGCAGTTCGTCGTAGACCGCGTGGACGAGCGTCGCGCGCTCACCGTACGGGGCGAGCCGTTCGCCGGAGAGACGCAGCGCCTCCTTGTCCCGGTCGAGGGCGACGAGACGCGTCTCGGGGAACCGCGCGAGCAGCGCCTCGCTGTGGCCGCCGAGGCCGAGGGTGCAGTCGACGACGACCGCGCCGGGGCGCTCCAGGGCGGGGGCCAACATGTCCAGGCACCGCTGGAGCATCACCGGGACGTGTCGGTCGTTGCTCAATTGCGCCCTCTCAGAATTCGGCTCATGATTCGGCGCGGCCGCTACGCATCCGCCGCGCACGCGGGGGAGAAAGCGCGGAAATCGCTCAATGTCTCCGTGAACTTCGCGTTACTTTAGTCCACTGGCCGTGGCGGTCAATCAACCGGCTGGCGCGTCGCACAGGGCTTCGGTCGGAGCGGGGCATTCAGGATGACTCACCCGAATGGGCCTTCACTTCCCATGCCTGTGGGTTACCTCACAACAAGCCTCATTGACGTTCTTTGTCCGCTCTCACAGCGGGCCATGAGCACTCGTGACCACTACCGTCATAGACATGTCGACCTCTGCGCACACTTCCACCGACGTGATTCAGACCGCCGGCACGGTCACCGACCGGCTCGTCGAGGCCAACGAGCGGTACGCCGCCGGCTTCACCGATCCGGGCATGGACGCGCGCCCCGTGCTGAACGTGGCCGTGGTGGCCTGCATGGACGCCCGTCTCGACCTCCACGCCGCGCTCGGCCTGGAGCTCGGCGACTGTCACACCATCCGCAACGCGGGCGGCGTCGTCACCGACGACGTGATCCGCTCGCTCACGATCAGCCAGCGCGCGCTCAAGACCCGCAGCGTCGTGCTCATCCACCACACCGGCTGCGGCCTGGAGTCGCTCACCGAGGAGTTCCGGCACGAACTGGAGATGGAGGTCGGCCAGCGGCCGTCCTGGGCCGTGGAGTCCTTCCGCGACGTCGACCAGGACGTCCGGCAGTCCATGCAGCGCGTCCGGACCTCGCCGTTCCTGCTGCACACCGACGATGTCCGCGGGTTCGTCTTCGACGTGACCACCGGTCTTCTCCGCGAGATCGACCCCGCCTGATCCGCAGGGCGCAACATGGCAAACCCCGGCATAACGCTCCCACTTGTCCACAGGCGAGTGACACAACCCGGCAAGGGCAACAAGAATGCTCGGGTGACACCCCCCGCAAGGAACCGCGGGGGCAGGTGTCGGTGTTTTTCGGAGGGGCCGAGGAGGGCCGGGTGACGACCTATGACGATCGAGCGAGCCTCACAGATCTGACCACCACAGCGGAGCGTGTCCGCAGGTCGGTGGAGGGTGTGATCGAGGGCAAGCCTGAGGTCGTACGGCTTTCGCTGACAGTGCTGCTCGCCGAGGGACATCTTCTGATCGAGGATGTCCCCGGCGTCGGCAAGACGATGCTGGCCAAGACGCTGGCGCGGTCCATCGACTGCTCGGTGCGCCGTATCCAGTTCACGCCCGACCTGCTGCCGTCGGACATCACCGGTGTGTCGATCTTCGACCAGCAGCGGCGGGACTTCGAGTTCAAACCGGGCGCGATCTTCGCCCAGATCGTGATCGGCGACGAGATCAACCGCGCCTCACCGAAGACCCAGTCCGCGCTCCTGGAGTCCATGGAGGAGCGGCAGGTCACGGTCGACGGTCAGACGTACGAGCTGCCGAGCCCCTTCATGGTCGTCGCCACGCAGAACCCGGTGGAGATGGAGGGCACGTACCCGCTCCCCGAGGCGCAGCGCGACCGCTTCATGGCGCGCGTCTCGATCGGCTACCCCAGCGCCGAGGCCGAGCTCCAGATGCTCGGCATCCACGGCGCGGTCAACCCGCTGGACGACCTGCAGCCGGTCGCCCACGCCCACGACATCGTCAAGCTGATCGACGCGGTACGAGCCGTGCACGTCGCCGACTCCGTGCGCCGGTACGCCGTGGACGTCGTCGCCGCGACCAGAACCCACCCGGACCTGAGACTCGGCGCCTCCCCGCGTGCCACGCTCCACCTGCTGCGCGCCGCCAAGGCCTCCGCGGCGCTCAGCGGCCGCGAGTACGTCCTGCCCGACGACCTCCAGGCGCTGGCCGTGCCGGTGCTCGCGCACCGGCTGCTGCCGACGGCGCAGGCCCAGCTGAACCGGCGTACCGCGGAGCAGGTCGTGCTCGACATCCTGCAGCGCACGCCCGTGCCGGCCTCCGCGCCGCCCACCGGCCCTCACTTCGGCCACCAGCAGCCCGGCGTTCGGCCGCTGTGATGACGACCGCTGCCACGCCTGAGGGGCAGCGGGGAGACGACCTGGGCGCTCGCGCGGGTGACGACCGGGGCGGTCTGCGGGCAGCCCTGAGCGGACTCACCACGCGCGGCCGGTCCTTCCTCGCCGCCGGTGCCGCCGCCGCGATCTGCGCCTTCGTCCTCGGCCAGAGCGACCTGCTGCGGGTCGGGGTGCTGCTCGCGGTGCTGCCGCTGCTCTGCGCCGTGGTGCTCCACCGCACCCGCTACCGGGTCGCCGGCAGCCGGCGGCTCTCCCCGCAGCGGGTGCCGGTCGGCTCGGAGGCGCGCGTCCACCTGCGGATGGACAACGTCTCCCGGCTGCCCACCGGGCTGCTCATGCTCCAGGACCACGTCCCGTACATGCTCGGGCCGAGGCCCCGGTTCGTCCTGGACCGGGTCGAGGCGGGCGGCCGGCGCGAGGTGTCCTACCGCGTCCGCTCCGACCTGCGCGGGCGCTTCCCGCTGGGCCCGCTCCAGCTCCGGCTGAACGATCCGTTCGGCCTGTGCGAGCTGACGCGTTCCTTCAGCGCGTACGACACCCTCACCGTGGTCCCCAGGACCGAGCCGCTGCCGCCGGTGAAGCTGACCGGCGAGGCGGCGGGGTACGGCGACGGCAGCCTGCGCTCGCTGGCGCTGGCCGGCGACGACGACGTGATCCCGCGCACCTACCGCCACGGCGACGATCTGCGCCGGGTCCACTGGCGCTCCACCGCGCGCTACGGCGAGCTGATGGTGCGCCGTGAGGAGCAGCCGCAGCGGGCCCGCTGCACGGTGCTGCTCGACACCCGGGCCATCGCCTACGAGGGCGCCGGGCCGGACTCGGCCTTCGAGTGGGCGGTCTCCGGGGCGGCCTCCGCACTGGTGCACATGCTGGAGCGCGGCTTCTCGGTACGGCTCCTCACCGACACGGGCACCTCGGTGCCCGGCGAGGGAGCCGAGGGCTTCGCCGGCACCACGCACGACTCGGCCGAGGCGGCCGGGCTGATGATGGACACCCTCGCCGTCGTGGACCACTCCGACGGCGCCGGACTCTCGCGCGCCTACGACGTGCTGCGCGGCGGGAACGAGGGTCTGCTCATCGCCTTCGTCGGCGACATCGACGAGGAGCAGGCGGCGCTCGCCGCCCGGATGCGGCAGCGCAGCGGCGCGGCCGTCGCCTTCGTCCTGGACTCCGGCACGTGGATCTCCGGAGGCGCGGCGTCCGGGGCGGTCGAGGAGCGGCTGAGGCAGTTGCGGGAGGCCGGCTGGACGGCACTGGCCGTTCCTCCGGGCGCCCGGCTCGCCGAGCTGTGGCAGCAGGCGGGCGGGATCCGCGCGGAGAGCGCCGCGGGCGAGACGTACGGAGGTTGGTCATGAGCGGCCTCGGGCGGCTGACGCTGGGCGCCTACGCCGCCACGATGATGGCGGCGGGCGCGCTCTTTCCGCTGGTGCGGCCGGCGAACTGGATCTTCACGGCGGCGCTGCTGCTCGCGGTGCAGAGCGGGGTCGGCGCGCTGACCCGGCGGGTTCCGCTGGCCAGGCCACTGACGGTCACGGCGCAGGCCGTCGTGACCGTGCTGGCGATGACCCTGGTCTTCGCCCGGGAGCAGGCGCTGCTCGGGCTGGTGCCCGGGCCGGAGGCGTTCGGGCGCTTCGCCACGCTCTTCCGGTCGGGCGTCGACGACGTGGGGACCTTCGCGATCCCGGCCCCGGACACCGCGGGCATCCGGCTGATGGTGGTCGGCGGCGTGCTGGTGATCGGGCTGCTGGTGGACACGCTCGCGGTGACCTTCCGCAGCGCGGCCCCGGCCGGACTGCCGCTGCTGGCGCTCTACTCGGTGGCCGCCGGGCTCTCCGAGGGCGGCGCGAGCCCGCTGTATTTCCTGCTCGCGGCCTCCGGCTATCTCATGCTGCTCCTGGCGGAGAGCCGGGACCGGCTCTCCCAGTGGGGGCGGGTCTTCGGCGCGGCGCCGCGTGCCGGTACGGCCGGCTCCGGGGGCGCGCGACCGCTCGCCCCGGTGCGAACCGGCCGGCGGATCGGCGTGGCCGCCATGGGCGTCGCGCTGGCCGTGGCGGCGGTGCCCACGCTCTCCGGCGGCCTGTTCGGCGGCTCGGGCGACGGACCGGGCGAGAGCGGCAAGGGCGGGACGATCTCAGCGGTGAACCCGCTGGTCTCGCTCCAGGACAACCTGCGCCAGCCCGAGGACCGCGAGGTGCTGCGGTACCGGACGAACGCGACCGACACCAGCGGCATGTATCTGCGGCTCGTGGCGCTCGACCAGTTCGACGGCACGTCGTGGAAGTCCTCCGTCCGCCCGATCGAGGACGTGCCCAAGCCGCTGCCGCGGCCGGACGGCCTGAGCGGACAGGTCGCGACGACCGAGGTGACGGGCAACTTCGTCGCCGCCCCGGCGTACGAGCAGAAGTGGCTGCCGATGCCGTACCCGGCGTCCCGGGTGGAGATCGGCGGTCGCTGGCGGTACGAGCCGGCCGGGCGGATGCTCGTCGGCGACGACGGGCAGACCACCCGGGGCGCCCGGTACACGGTGGCCAGCCTGGACGTGCGGCCCACGGCCGCGCAGCTGGCGGCGGCCCCGCCGGCGTCGTCGGCGCTCCGCGCCGAGTACACGAAGGTCCCCGACTCGCTGCCGCTCGACGTGCGGGCGACGGCACTCCAGGTCACCAAGGGCGCGCGCAACGACTACGAACGGGCCGTGAAGCTGCAGGACTGGTTCGCGTCGGACGGCGGCTTCCGCTACGACGTCGACGTCGAGTCCGGTACGGGGGTCCAGGCCATCTCGCGCTTCCTGGAACGGCGGGAGGGCTTCTGCGTCCACTTCTCGTTCTCGATGGCGGCGATGGCGCGGACCCTGGGCATCCCGGCGCGGGTGGCGGTCGGCTTCATGCCGGGCAGCCAGCAGGCCGACGGCGCGATGTCGGTGGGCATCCGGGACGCCCACGCCTGGCCCGAGCTGTACTTCGAGGGCGCGGGGTGGACCCGGTTCGAGCCGACGCCGACGCGGGGCTTCACACCGGAGTACACGCGGCAGCAGTCCCCTTCGGGGACGCCGACCGAGACGGCGCAGCCGTCGACCGGCGCCTCCGCCGCTCCGTCGGCGGTGCCGAGCGCGTCGGACAGCTGCCCGCCGCAGCTGCGCCGCCTCGGCGAGTGCGGCCCTGACACGGCGGCGGGCGGTGCCTCGTCGGGCGGCGGCGGGGTCGATCCGCTGACGGTGGTTCTGGTGGGCCTGGGCGTGGCGGTGGTGGTGCTGCTGCCGCTGACGCCTCTGCTGTGGCGCAGGCGGCTGCGGTCGCGCCGGCTCGGCTCCTCGGGCCGTACCGCCGAGGACGCGGTGGCCAGGACGCTGGCCGCGTGGCAGGAGATCGTGGACACCGCCTGGGACCACGGGGTGGTGCCGGACGAGTCGATCACCCCCCGGAAGACGGCGGCGCGGATCGTCCGGCTCGGCGCCCTGGAGGGCGAGTCCGCCAACGCGGTGCACCGGGTGGCGCGGGCGGTGGAGCAGGTCCTCTACGCCCCGCAGCCCCGTCCGGGCACGGGCCTGGCGGACGAGGTGGCCCTGGTCGTCACCGGCTTCGCGGCTGCGGCCTCCCGGAAGGTCCGGCTGCGGGCGCTGCTGGCCCCGCGCTCGGCCGCGCGGGTGATCTGGAGGGCGTCGGCCGGCTGGTCGGCCCTGACGGACCGCTGGGCCACCCGCCGCCAGACCGCGACGCTCCGCCTGACCACCACCCTCCGCCGCCTGACCCGCACGAACCCCTGACCCTCGCGGGTGGGGGGCGCCACCCGGCGCTCCCCCCACCCCCGCGAGGGTCAGGAGCGGGGAACGAACGAGCCCCCGCGGGACGCGCTGTGGCGCGGGCCCGCGGGGGCTCGGTGCGTGTGTAGGGGCGCGTCGCGCCCTCAGCGCGGCGTCAGTGGCCGCCGCCCTGCTGCTCGTCGCGGCGGCGCTGCCACCGCTCTTCGATCCGGTTCATCATCGAGCGGCGCTGCCGGGTCTGACGGCCACCGGCCGCCTCTCCGCCACTCGCCTGCTGCTCACCCGGCTTGGGCGCCTTGCGCCATCCGGTGACCGCCAGTACCGCGCAGCCCAGCATGACGAGGAACCCCACCACGCTGATCCAGATCTGCTGAGCGACCATTCCAGCCATGAGGAGCGCGATACCCACCAGGAAGCCGGCGACTGCCTGGTAGACCCGTCGCCGGGTGTACGTACGCAGTCCGCTTCCCTCGAGCGCTGTCGCGAACTTGGGATCTTCGGCGTACAGCGCTCGCTCCATCTGCTCGAGCATTCGCTGCTCGTGCTCCGAGAGCGGCACGGAGTCCTCCTAGTCGTCGGTCGCGGGGGCGACCGGGATGCGGCCCTTTCAGGATAGGCAGGGAATCGTCCCCGTGAAACCCGCCCTCAACGCCTATTCGCCAGACCGGGCCGCCATGCGGTTCGGTTGCTGAGGCGTTGATTCCCCGGCAACCTGCCCGTCATGCCGGACGGTGTCCCCCGATCATACGGGGGAAAGCCCGCGACCGGAGGTGCTGTGGCGTACTCCATGTGCGGTTGCGCCGCTGATCAGCGGCGCGACCGAGGTATCAGGCGGGCTTCTCCCCCAGGACGTGCAACTGGGTGGCGATGGCATGGAACGAGGGGAGCTCCGCCGCGGCGGCCTCCAGCTTGAGCAGCGCCTCGGCCGCGCCGGGCTCGGTGTCGACGAGAACCCCGGGGACGAGGTCGGCGAAGACCCGTACGCCGTGCACCGCACCGACGTCCAGACCGGCCGTGCCCGCCAGTTCGGTGAGCTGCTCCGCGGTGAACCGCCGGGGCACCGGGTCGCCGGTCCCCCAGCGCCCGGCCGGGTCGCTGAGGGCGTTCCTGGCCTCGGTGAAGTGCCCGGCCAGCGCGCGGGCGAGGACCGCACCGCCGACGCCCGCGGCGAGCAGGCTGAGCGCGCCGCCGTTCCGGAGCGCCGCGGTCGCGTTCCGTACGCCCTCGGCCGGGTCGTCCACGTACTCCAGGACGCCGTGGCAGAGCACCACGTCGAAGCCGTCGCGTCCGACCACGTCGAAGAGGCCCCGGATGTCGCCCTGGACCCCGCTGACCCGCTCGGCGACGCCGGCCTCGGCGGCCCGGCGCTCCAGCGCGAACAGCGCGTTGGGGCTGGGGTCGACGACGGTGACCCGGTGGCCGAGGCGGGCCACCGGCACGGCGAAGTTCCCGGAGCCGCCGCCCGTGTCGAGGACATCCAGGGTGTCCTTCCCGGTGGCCTTGACCCGGCGATCGAGGGCGTCCTTGAGGACGTCCCAGACGACGGCCGTGCGCAGGGAGGCACGCGACGGGCGCGACGACGCCTCTCGACCGAAGACAGGGGAAGGGTCCGACACGGCTGTTGACTCCTCGGTGACGGTGTACGAACGCCTCCCACCCTATGGCCTCGGCCGCGCTGCCCCGATCAACCGCCGCTCACCCCGTGGCCTCGCCGGCGCCGGTCTGGCGGGGCAGCACGGGCTGGAGGACGAGAAGCCGCTCGACCAGGCGCAGGAACATCGCGGCGTCCCGGATCAGGTCGTCGGCGTCCCGGCCGGTCGCGGCGCCCGGTATGCCCGCCTCGGCCCGTGCCCGGCGGGCGGCGCCCGCGGCGAAGAGGGCGCTCCACTCGGCGAGCTCGGGCGCTGTCTCGGGCAGCACCTCCCAGGCGCTGCGGATCCTGGCCCGTTTGCGGGGATCGGCCTCGGGGCGGCCCCGGACGGCGAGCACGGCGGCCGCGGTACGGAGGGCGGCGAGGTGGGCCGTGGCGTACCGCTCGTTGGGCCGGTCGAGGGCGGCCGCCTCTTCGAGCCCGGTACGGGCCTGGGCGAGCAGGTCGAGGGCGGCGGGCGGCGCCGTGGAGCGGCGCAGCACGGGGTGGACGTCGGACGGTGGTCCTGCCAGTGCGGGGGCGGGTCGGCTTCCGGGGCGGCGCCTGGGCGCGGCTGCTGCGGAGGAGCTGGTCATGACGAGCCTCCTGTCGTCGTGTGACGGCTCTGTGTCCGTATGTGTCCATCGTGAAGGGCGCCACTGACAATTGCGCTGACCTGCTGTTTTGCCGAGAACGAGGATCAAGGGGTAAGTTTTTGAACTGACTGGTCAGTTCAAAACGGGGAAGTTGGGGGTGGGCCGGTGGAAGCGAACCCGGCGGAGCCGCACGGCGCAGCCGTCGTCGCGGACGGATTCGGGCTGAAGGGACCACGCGGCTGGGTCTTCCGCGAGGTCGGCTTCCGGGCCGAACCGGGCGCGCTCGTCGCGATCGAGGGGCCGTCGGGCTCGGGCCGCACCTGTCTGCTGCTCGCGCTCACCGGCCGGATGAAGCCGCAGGAGGGCCACGCCGAGGTCGCGGGACACCCGCTGCCCCGCAGGATGGCCGCCGTGCGCCGGATCAGCTCGCTCGGTCCGGTGCCCGGGGTCAGCGACCTCGACCCCTCCCTCACCGTCGCCGAGCACCTGCGCGAGCGGGCGCTGCTCCAGCGCCGCTACGACGGGGCCGTCCGGGCGCTGCTGCGGCCGCCCGGCGAGCGGGCCGCCGCGACCCGGGCCCGGATCGACGCCGCGCTGGAGGCCTCCGGGCTCGACCTGGAGGCCCTGCCGAAGGGCGAGCGGACCTCCGTACGGGACCTGGAGCGCCTGGAGGCGCTGCGCCTGTCCGTGGCCCTGGCCCTCATCGGCCGGCCCCGGTTGCTCGCCCTCGACGACACCGACCTCAAGCTCTCGGCGGCCGACCGGGCCGAGGCGTGGGCGCTCCTGCGCTCCATCGCCGACGCGGGGACGACGGTGCTCGCCGTGTGCAGCGAGGCACCCGAGGACGCCCTGAAGGTCACCACGGCACCCCGCACCCCCGAGGACACCCCGGAGTCCGGTGACGCCGTGAAGACGACGGCCGGCGCGGACGGGGACACCGAGGAGGACCCGGCCGGAGAAGACCCGGCCGGAGAAGATCCGACCGCAGAAGACCCGGCCGAGGAAGACCCGGCCGAAGACACCGCCGACGCCACGGCCGGAGACGCGACCGGCGTCTCCACCGCCGGCGCCGACGCCGGTGACGCGAACGACGACACGACCGAGGAGGGGGAAGCCGATGCGCTCGCCGAAACTGGCCGCGCTTGAGCTGAAGCGGTTCGGCAGGGGGAAGCTGCCGCGCGCCGCGCTCGTCGCGATCCTGCTGCTGCCGCTGCTCTACGGAGCGCTGTACCTCTGGTCCTTCTGGGACCCGTACAGCAGGCTCGACCGGATACCCGTCGCGCTCGTCAACGCCGACAAGGGCGCCACCGCCGACGGCAAGAAGATCAACGCCGGTGACGACATCACCGAGAACCTGCTCGACAGCAAGGTCTTCGCCTGGCGTCAGGTGAGCGACGAGGAGGCCCGCAAGGGCGTCGAGGACGGGACGTACTACCTGTCCCTGACCATGCCCGAGGACTTCAGCAGCCGGATCGCCTCCAGCTCGGGCGACACCCCCGAGACCGGTGCGCTGAAGGTCCGTACGAACGACGCCAACAACTACATCGTCGGGCAGATCTCGCGGACGGTCTTCTCCGAGGTCCGCACCGCGGCCTCCACCAAGTCCTCGCGCTCCTTCCTCGACAAGATCTTCATCTCCTTCTCCGACATCCACGACGCCACCGCCGACGCGGCCAAGGGTGCCGGCGACCTCAAGGACGGCGTGGACAAGGCCAAGAAGGGCTCCAAGAGCCTGGCCGACGGGCTGAAGGACGCCAAGACCGGCAGCGGGAACCTCTCCTCCGGTCTTAAGAAGCTCGACAAGGGCGCGGGCGACCTCGAAACCGGCTCCCGGCAGGTCGCCGCCGGCACCAAGGCGCTCGCGGACAAGGTCAACGGAAAGGCCGACAAGGTCCGCCCGTATCTGAGGAACAACGGCAAGACGATCGGCGACACCGCCCGTCTGGTCTCCGACGCCGCAGGCGCGGTCCGTCACGACCTGGACGACGTGGTCCGCCGTGCCCCGATCGCCCGCAGCGCCGCCCACGTCGCGGACGACAAGCTGGCGGCCCTCCACAAGAAGAGCTGCGTCGACAACCCGCTGCCCGACCCGAAGGCCTGCTCGGTGCTGAAGGAGGCCAAGACCTCGGCCGACGACGTCGCCAAGATCGCCGACGACCTCCACGAGCTGACCAAGGACAGCGACGGCGACCTGAAGAAGCTGGACAAGCGGCTCGCCGAGGTCCAGAAGCAGGCCGATCAGCTCGCCAAGGACGCCCCGCACCTGGACGACGACCTCGAAAGCGCCGTCAAGAAGATCAACAGGCTGAACGCGGGCGCCCAGAAGGTCGCCAAGGGTGCCGACGAGCTCCACACGGGCCTGACCAGCGCCAAGACCGGCTCGGCGAACCTCGACAGCGGCGTCGGCAAGCTCAAGAAGGGCGCGGGAGAGCTCGACGGCGGCCTGTTCAAGCTCGCCGACGGCTCGGGCGAGCTGGCCACCGGCCTGAAGGACGGCGTCGCCAAGATCCCCGACTACGACAAGCAGGACCGCGACCGGCGTACGGAGGTCATGGCCGACCCCGTCGAACTCGCCTCCCAGTCCCTCCACAAGGCGCCCAACTACGGCACCGGCTTCGCCCCGTACTTCATCCCGCTCTCCCTCTGGGTCGGCGCGATGGTGGCGTACATGCTGATCCAGCCGCTCAACCGGCGCGCGCTCGCCGCGGGGGCCTCGGCCTGGCGGATCGCCCTGGCGGGCTGGCTGCCCGTCGCGGCCATCGGACTGCTCCAGGTCGCCGCGCTGATGTCGGTCCTGCACTGGGGGCTGGGCCTGCAGATGACCCGGGCCGCCGGCACGGTCGGCTTCCTGGCCCTGGTGACCTGCTGCTTCGCCGCGATCATCCAGTGGCTCAACGCCCGCTTCGGCGCGGCGGGCCGGATCCTGGTGCTGGCCGTGCTGATGCTCCAGCTGACGTCGGCGGGCGGCACCTACCCCGTACAGACCAGCCCCGGCTTCTTCAACGCGATCCACCCGTTCCTGCCGATGAGCTACGTGGTCGAGTCGCTGCGCCGGCTGATCTCGGGCGGCGGGATCGGACCGGTCTGGCAGGCGTGCGCGGTCCTGACCGCCTTCACGGTGGGTGCGCTGGCGCTGACGGCCGTCTCCGCGCGGCGCAAGCAGGTGTGGACGCTGGACCGGCTCCACCCCGATCTGACCCTGTGAATCCGGCCCTGTGGCACCCGCGAGACCTGTGAGAATCGAGCCCATGGACAGCAGCAGCACCAGACGCCAGGCCACGCGCGCGAAGCTCTACGAGGCCGCCGTCACCCTCATCGCCGAGCAGGGCTTCTCGGCGACGACGGTGGACGAGATCGCCGAGCGCGCGGGCGTCGCCAAGGGCACGGTCTACTACAACTTCAAGAGCAAGACCGAGCTGTTCGAGGAGCTGCTGCGGCACGGAGTCGGGCTCCTCACCGCCTCCCTCCGGGCGGCGGCCGAGGAGACGGCGGAACGCGGCGGGAGCCGGGTCGACGCGCTCGACGCGATGATCCGGGCGGGACTGCTCTTCATCGACCGCTACCCGGCCTTCACCCAGCTGTACGTGGCCGAGCTCTGGCGCACCAACCGCGCCTGGAACTCCACCCTGCTGGTGGTCCGGCAGCAGGCGGTCGCGGTGGTGGAGGGCGTGCTGCGCGAGGGAGTCGCGGAGGGCGAGCTGAGCGACGAGATCGACATCCCGCTCACCGCGGCGGCGCTGGTGGGAATGGTCCTGGTGGCCGCACTCGACTGGCAGGCCTTCCAGCGGGAGCGCTCGATCGACGACGTCCACAGCGCGCTGTCCCGGCTGCTGCACGGGCGCGTGAGCGGCCGCTGACCGCCGGCGGACGGCAGACACGGCGGACGGCGAGGCTCGATCCCCCCGAGCCTCGCCGTCCGCCGTTTCCTGCAACCCCCGTTGCACCCCCGTGCCGTCGGGCACGCGACCCCGTTCCGCCACCCCGTGTCGGCGGTGCCGGAGCCGCGCCCCCTCCGTGGTCCCCACTCTCTCGTCTTCGCAGGTCGGAACCCATCCGCGTACCTACTCAAACCGAGGTATAGGTACGGGTACTCAGACCTGGTTACGATCACGGGCGTGTCCGTACTCCCCCTCGTCTTCACCAGCGGCTGGGCCAGCGGGATCAACGCCTACGCGGTGATCCTCCTCCTCGGCGTCTTCGGCGCGACCGGTCTCACCGACGAAGTGCCCGAGTCGCTCCAGCGCACCGACGTCCTGATCGTCGCCGGGGTGCTGTTCCTCTGCGAGGCGGTGGCGGACAAGATCCCCTACGTCGACTCCGTCTGGGACTCGGTCCACACGGTGATCCGGCCGGTGGCGGGCGCCGTGGTGGCCGCGCTGCTCGCCGGCCAGTCCGGATCGATCCCCGAGCTCGCGGCGGGCGCGGTGGGCGGTACCACCGCCCTGCTGAGCCACTTCGTCAAGGCGGGGACCCGGATGGCGATCAACACCTCGCCCGAGCCGTTCTCCAACATCGCCATGAGCACGGCGGAGGACCTCGGAGTGGCCGGGATCATCACCTTCGCCCTGTTCAACCCGGAGGTGGCGGCGATCATCGCGGCCGTCCTGCTCCTGCTCGGCCTGGTGATACTCGTCGTCCTCGCCCGGAGCATCCGCCGCTTCCTGCGCCGGAGAGCGCAGCGGCGGGAGGAGCGGCGCCTGGCCGCGACGGAGGCCCAGAGGGTCCCTCCCTACTGACAGGGGCGCCCGGCCTGACGGTCGGTGACGGCCGATAAGGTCGCTGACATGGCACGGATTGTGGTGATCGGCGCAGGTCTCGGCGCCATGGCGACCGCCGCCCGGCTGGCCGTGGCGGGCCACCGGGTGACGGTGTACGAGCGGGGCGGGACGTACGGCGGCGCGGTGCGCCGCTTCGAGCGGGACGGGTTCGGCTTCGACACCGGCCCCGGGCTGCTGCATCTGCCCGCGGTGTACCGCGATCTCTTCGTCAAGACCGGCAAGGAGCCGCTGGAGGACTGCGTCGAGCTGAGGCAGGTCGATCCGGCGAGCCGTCACGTCTTCGCCGACGGCACCCGCGTGGACCTGCCGAACGCCTCGCGGGCGGGCACGGTCTCCGCCCTGGACGAGGCGCTCGGCGCGGGCGCCGGCGAGCGCTGGGGCGACTTCCTGGTCCGGGCCCGCGAGGCCTGGGACCGCACGCGCCGCCCGCTCCTGGAGGAGCCGCAGACGGCGGACGCCTCGCCCCTGGCCCGCGAGCCGTACCCGGCCCTGAAGGCGGGGCTGCTGCGGCGCCCCACGACCCTGCTCGCGCAGGTCGGCGCGCGGGAGCTGCGCGATCCCCGGCTGGTCGCGCTCCTCGACGCGTACGCCTGGGCCTACGGCTTCGATCCGGCCACCGCCCCCGCCGCGGCCGCCGTCCTGCCGTACATGGAGCAGACGTTCGGGACCTGGTACGTGGACGGCGGAATCCGGGCGCTCGCGGACGCGGTGTACCAGCGGTGTCTGCAGCGGCGGGTGGAGTTCGTCTTCGACACGGGGGTCTCCGGGGTGACGGAGCGGGGCGGCAGAGCGGCCGGCGTCGTCCTGGCGGGGGGCGAGGCGGTCGAGGCGGACCACGTCGTCGCGGGCGCCCCTGTGCCCGCTCTGTACCGGGAGCACGTCGTGGGCTGGGAACGCCAGGACGAGTGGCCGCGCTACCAGGACGGCGGGACGGGCCGGATGACGGTCTGTCTGGCCCTGCGCGGCGCGCGGGAGGCGGACGCCGTGCACCGTACGGTCGTCCACGCGACCGCGGACCGCCCGACGACGACCGTGCTGCGGCCCGGCGACCCCTCGCTCCGCCCCGACGACGACCACGAGTCGGTCACCCTCACCGCGACGGTGAACCTGTACCCGGAGCACGACTGGGCGGAGATCGCCGAGGGGATGGTGACGGCCGCGGAGCCGGCCGTGCCGGGGCTGCGTGAACGGCTGCTGTGGCAGGAGGTCCGCACCCCGGACGACACCCTGCGGGAGACCGGCGCCTCCGAGGTGCCCGGGCCCGCGCTCGCGGGCGGCCGGGGGGCCTTCCTGCCCGCGGCCAACCGCTCTCCGCTGCCCGGGCTGTACTTCGCGGGCGGCTGGTCCCACCCGGGCGGCGGGCTCGCCCACGCGGGCATGTCGGGCGCGCTGGTCGCGGGGCTGATCGTGGAGGGCGACGGTTTCCGCGGCTCCCGGTGAGGCCGGGAGCCGCCTGACACTCCTAGTACCGGTACTGCTGGTCGTTGTTGTACGGCTCGTAGTTCTCGTAGCCCTGGTGCGGCGGCTGCGCGGGCTGCTCGCTGTCGCGCTGCTGCGGCACCCAGACCCCGCCGGGCGGCGTGTCGTAGCCGTACGAGGGGGCGTACGGGTCCGCGTAGGGCTGCTGCCGGCCGTCCGTGCCGTAGTCGTACGCGGCGTACTGCTGGCCGTCCGTGGTCGGGCCGATGTACGGGTCCGAGTAGGCGGCGTACTGCTGCTGGCCGGTGCCGTAGTCGTAGGCGGGCTGCGCGTAGCCGGGCTGCTCCTCGTAGCCGCCGGGCTGCTGGGCGTAGCCCGGTGTGCCCTGCGTGCCGTAGCCGTCGTACTCCCCGTAGGTGTGCTGCGGCGCCTCGGCGGGGGTCTGGGAGTGGTCGTACGAGGTGTCGTAGACGCCGTACTGGCCGGTGTCCTCGGGCAGCGGCTGGGGCTCGTAGACGGCGGTGGTCTCGGCGGGGGACGGGTCGGCCTGCTCGTAGGAGAGGTCGCTGACCTCCAGGGTGGGGCCGGCCTCGACGGGCGCGCCGGACCTGCGCCGCCGGCTCGCGCCGGGGCTGCCTCCGATCGCCCACCCGGTGGAGAAGCCGCGCCGGAACGAGAGGGTCACGTAGGTCTGGCCGACGGCGAAGGCCACCGCGCCGACGATGATCACCGCGACGGACGGCATCAGCACGCCGAGGACGACTCCGAGGAAGCCGCAGAAGGCGAGCACGCGCCAGCGCAGCCTCGCCTTGTACTGCAGGAGCACCTCACCCAGCAGCCACAACGCGACGACACCGAACGCGATGTAGAGGACCGTCCACCCCATGCCCGCCCCTCTCCTACCTACGGCCACCGCCGCGGGTCTGGGGCGGGTACGCCGGTCACGACTGCACGTGCAGTCCGAGATTCTCGTAGATCTCCAGCGTCGCGGTGGAGTTGTTCAGCGTGATGAAGTGCAGTCCGGGGACACCCTCGGAGAGCAGACGCGCGCAGAACTCCGTCGCGAACTCGATGCCCATGGAGCGTACAGCGGCCGGATCGTCCTTGACGGCGAGGATGCGGTCTTTCACATGGGCGGGGAAGGTCGCGTTGCTCAGCTGGGGCAGCCGGTCGAGGGTCTTCACGTTCACAACGGGCATGACTTCGGGGATGATCGGCGTCTCGCAGCCGGCCTTCGCCGCGCTGTCGCGCAGCCGCAGATAGTTCTCGGGGTCGAAGAACATCTGGGTGATGGCGTAGTCCGCGCCGGCCCGGCACTTGTCCACGAAGTGACGGATGTCCGTGTCCCAGTCGGTGGAGCGCGGGTGCATCTCGGGGAAGGCCGCGACGCCGACGCAGAAGTCGCCGGACTCCTTGATCAGCCGGACCAGGTCGGCGGCGTACCGGACGCCCTCGGGGTGCTCGATCCACTCCCCCAGCGGGTCGCCCGGCGGGTCGCCGCGCAGGGCGAGCATGTTGCGGATGCCGGCGTCGGCGTACTGGCCCAGGACGTTGCGCAGCTCGGCGATCGAGTGGTCGACGGCGGTGAGGTGGGCGACGGGTGTGAGGGTGGTGTCGCCGGCGATCTTCTGGGTGGCCTTGACGGTGCCGCCGCGGGTGGAGCCGCCGGCTCCGTACGTCACGGAGACGAAGCTGGGGCCGACCGCCTCGACCCGTCGCAGGGCGTTCCAGAGGCTTCGCTCGCCCTTCTCGGTCCTGGGCGCGTAGAACTCGAAGGAGTACGAAGGCCCGCCGGAGGCGAGGATGTCGCGGACCGTTCGCGCGCGGTCCGAGCGGGTGGAAGCGGTACCAAGGGCCATACCGGCAGGTTAGACGGGGTGCCACGGCCGACGAAGAAGCGTCCGAGTAATGGACACGATTTTGGACATCACCCAGCGGACGGGTGGGCCTCTCGGACGTTACGACAAACCGGCCGGTGAGGGCCGGGGCGCCGGCTGGAGGCGCTCGCGGACCCGCTTGGCCAGCCGGGCGGCGGCCGCGGCCGGGTCGTCGGCCTCGGTGATCGCCCGGACGACCACGATCCGGCGCGCTCCCGCGTCCAGGACCTCGTCCAGGTTGGTCTCGTCGATCCCGCCGATGGCGAACCAGGGCCGGTCCTGCTCCAGGGCGGCCGCGTGGCGCACGAGGCCGAGGCCGGGGGCGTACCGCCCGGGCTTGGTGGGGGTGGGCCAGCAGGGGCCGGCGCAGAAGTAGTCCACGCCGGGCTCGGCCGCGGCCGCGTCCACCTCGGACTCGGCGTGGCAGGACCGCCCGATGAGGATCTCCTCGCCGAGGATCGCGCGGGCGGCGGGCACCGGGAGGTCGCCCTGGCCCAGGTGCAGCACGTCGGAGCCGAGGGCGTGGGCGACGTCGGCCCGGTCGTTCACGGAGAGCAGCTTGCCGTGGCGACGGCAGGCCTCGGCGAAGACGGCGAGGTGCTCCAGCTCCTCGCCGGCCTCCATGCCCTTGTCGCGCAGCTGCACGATGTCCACGCCGGAGGAGAGCACCGCGTCGAGGAACTCGGGCAGGTCGCCCTGGCGCCGGCGGGCGTCCGTGCAGAGGTAGAGCCGGGCGTCGGCGAGCTGCGCGCGAGACGTGGACATGGGTGCTTCCCCCCGTTGAGTGCGGTGGCCCCGGGGCCGGGCGGACCCGGCCCCGGGGACTCCTTGTGGTGTCTTCGGTGCGTCAGACGGCGAGCGCCTGGGCGCGGCGCTTCACCTCCGTGCCGCGATTCTCGCTGAGGGCCTGCGCGGGCGTGCCCGGCAGGGTCGGGTCGGGAGTGAAAAGCCACTCCAGCATCTCTTCGTCGGAGAAGCCGTCGTCCTTCAGGAGGGTCAGGGTCCCGGAGAGCCCCTTGACCACCTTGTCGCCGTCGATGAAGGCGGCGGGCACCTGGAGCGCCTTGTTCTCGCCGCGGCGTACGGCGATGAGCTGGCCCTCCTTGACCAGCTGCCGCACGCGCGTCACCTCGACGTCGAGCATTTCCGCGATGTCGGGGAGGTAGAGCCAGGCGGGGACGAGAGCATCGGTCTTTGCGTCAATCTCGGTCACGGGACAAGCCTGCCATCCCGGACTGACAGTCGGTAGTCGGGCCCAGGGGGTGTCTCGCCGACGAGCCCGGCATGATCGGCGAGACACCCCCTACAGGACTGCCGCCTTCAGAGGGACGGTGGAGTCGGCGGCGCGCTCCGGGTCGAGCCGCGCGCCGGACTCGATCAGCTTGCGCCCCTGGGCCAGGTCGCGGGGGCGGCCGACGGCGAGCAGGGCCACCAGGGCGCCGTCGCGCAGCCACAGCGCGGACCAGGAGGGCTCGGCCGGATCCCCTCGGTGGACCAGCTCGGAGTCTCCGGCGTGATGTCCGGCGTACTGCACGAAGCGGCCGAACTGCTCGGACCAGAAGTACGGCACCGGGTCGTAGACCCCGGGGGTCTCGCCGATGATGTCGGCCGCGACGGTACGGGGGCCCTGGAGCGCGTTGTCCCAGTGGTGGACCAGGAGCCGGGCGCCGTAGCGGGCGGAGGGGAACGAGGCACAGTCGCCGACGGCGTACACGTCGGGCAGCGAGGTGCGCAGCCGGTCGTCGGCGGTGACCGAGCCGTCGGCGTCGAGGGCGATGCCGGAGCCGGCGAGCCAGCGGGTGGCGGGCCGGGCGCCGATGCCGACGACGACCGCGTCGGCGGGCAGCCGCCGGCCGTCGGCCAGGTGCACCGTGCCGGGTTCGATCCGGTCCACGCGCGCGTGGGTGAGGAGTTCGGCGCCGCTCTCCTCGTACCAGCGGGTCATCGGGGCGGAGACCTCGACGGGCAGCGCGCCGGCGAGCGGGCGGTCGGCGGCCTCGACGACGGTGACCGCGCAGCCCGCCTCGCGGGCGGCGGTGGCGAACTCGGCGCCGATCCAGCCGGCGCCGACCACCACGATGTCGTGCCGCCGCTCCAGGACGGGCTTGAGGCGGGCGGCGTCGTCGAGGGTGCGGAGCAGATGGACCCCCGGCACGCCCTCGGTGCCGGGCAGGGTGACGGGTTCGGCGCCGGTGGCGACGACCAGGACGTCGTACGGGACGGGCCCGGCCTCGGTGTCGACCTCGTGGGCGCCGGCGCGCAGCCCGGTCACGTCGACGCCGAGGCGCAGTTCGATGGCGAGCGCCTCGAAGTCGACGTCGAAGGCGGAGTCCTCGGCCTTGCCGAGGAGGACCGCCTTGGAGAGGGGCGGGCGGTCGTAGGGCTGGTGGGGCTCGGCCCCGATGAGGGTGACCGCGCCGGTGAAGCCCTGCTCGCGCAGGGCGACGGCGGTCTGCACCCCCGCCATCCCGGCACCCACGACGACGACCCGCTGCTGTGCCTGCTTCTGCTCGCTCACCCGATCACCTTACGTATCTGACGCAACGTCAGGAAGACTGCTGCTCCACGACACTGGTGCCGGAGCCCTCCTGGGACTCCCATGCCCAGCTCTCCTCCAGTCGAACGCGGCCGTCGGGCAGCTCGACGACGGTGGAGACGCAATGCCCGGAAGAGGTCGATCCGTCCCTCTTCAACTGCACGTAACGGAAGTCGAGCCGGTCCCCCGCGCGCGTGCCGACGAGACTCCCTCGGACCACGTCCCCGCCCGCGTACTCGGCCCAGATCCGGCCGTCCTCCTCGTGGTACGTGAACGTGGTGCGCGTCCCGACCTGGCCGGGCGCCTGGTCGGCGACGGGGACGAGGACGAGTCCGTCGAGGGACGGAGCAGCCGGGGCGGGGCCCGTCGGTCCAGGGTGGTGGCCGGAGACGGGAGGGCGGGTCACGGAGGCTCCCTTACTGGGCGTCGGGGGCGGGGGTTACGCTGACCGTCAACGTAGAGCACTCGCGGGAGCCCGGACGCACCGGGCTGAGAGGGAGGCTGACCGGCCTCCGACCGTACGAACCTGATCCGGGTCATGCCGGCGAAGGGAGGGGCTGGACGCCCATGTCGCGTACACGCAGTACCTCGGACGTTCTCGTCGTCGGAGGCGGAATCATCGGCCTGGTCACGGCCTGGCGGGCCGCGCAGCGCGGGCTGGGCACCGCGGTCGTGGACCCCGAACCGGGCGGCGGGGCCGCGCGGGTGGCGGCCGGGATGCTGGCCGCCGTCACCGAACTCCACTACGGCGAGGAGACGCTGCTCGCCCTCAACCTCGCCTCCGCGCGCCGCTATCCGGAGTTCGTCGCCGAACTCCGGGACGCCACGGGACAGGACGTCGGCTACCGCGCCTCCGGCACGCTCGCCGTCGCCCTCGACGCCGACGACCGGGCGCATCTGCGCGAGCTGCACGCCCTGCAGATCCGCTGCGGCCTGGAGTCGGAGTGGCTCAGCGGGCGCGAATGCCGGCGCCTGGAGCCGATGCTGGCGCCGGGCGTGCGCGGCGGGCTCCGGGTCGACGGCGACCACCAGGTCGATCCGCGCCGGCTCGCCGCCGCGCTGGTCACCGCCTGTGAGCGGGCCGGGGTGGTCTTCCACCGGGATCTCGCCGAGCGGCTGACGGTCGTAGGGGACCGGGCCACGGGCGTGGTGCTCGCGGACGGCTCCGAGCTCACCGCGGAGCAGGTCGTGCTGGCCGCGGGCAGCCTCAGCGGGCGGCTCGCCGGCGTGCCGCGGGACGTCCTGCCTCCCGTACGCCCCGTGAAGGGTCAGGTGCTGCGGCTCACCGTGCCGCCCGCGTTCGCCCCGTTCCTGTCCCGGACCGTCCGCGCCGTCGTCCGCGGCAGCCACGTCTATCTGGTGCCCCGCGAGAGCGGTGAGCTGGTGGTCGGCGCGACCAGCGAGGAGCTGGGCTGGGACACCACCGTCACGGCGGGCGGGGTCTACGAGCTGCTCCGGGACGCCCACGAGCTCGTCCCCGGACTCACCGAGCTGCCGCTCACCGAGACCCTGGCGGGTCTGCGGCCCGCCTCCCCCGACAACGCGCCCCTGCTCGGCCCCACCGCGCTGCCCGGCCTTCAGCTGGCCACCGGGCACTACCGCAACGGGGTCCTGCTCACGCCGGTCACCGGCGACGTCATGGCCGAGCTGCTCACCACGGGCGTGCTCCCGGACGAGGCCCGACCCTTCACTCCCCGCCGCTTCTCCCCCGTACGACAGGAGCAGCCCGCATGAACGTCTCGACGAACAGCCCGGCCGGCACGCCGGCGAGCACCCCGCCCGGCACACCGGCGGACGGCCCGGCGAACGTCTCCGTCAACGGCGAGGCGCGTGTCCTCGTCGGGCCCACCACCCTCGAGGCCCTGGTGGCGACGCTGACGGCCGCGCCGTCGGGCGTGGCCGCGGCCGTCAACGAGAGCGTCGTGCCGCGCAGCCAGTGGTCCGCGACCGTCCTCGTCGAGGGCGACCGGGTCGAGATCCTCACCGCCGTGCAGGGGGGCTGAGCGCCATGTCCGACGACACCTTCCTCCTCGGCGGTACGGAGTTCTCCTCGCGGCTGATCATGGGCACCGGCGGGGCGCCCAGCCTCGACGTGCTCGAACGCTCGCTGGCCGTCAGCGGCACCGAGCTGACGACCGTCGCCATGCGCCGTCTGGACCCGACCGTCCAGGGCTCGGTCCTGTCCGTCCTGAACCGGCTCTCGATCCGCGTCCTGCCGAACACCGCGGGCTGCTACACGGCGGGTGAGGCCGTCCTCACCGCCCGCCTGGCCCGGGAGGCGCTCGGTACCGACTGGATCAAGCTGGAGGTCATCGCCGACGAGCGGACCCTGCTGCCGGACCCCGTCGAGACGCTGGAAGCGGCGGAGACGCTGGTGGACGACGGCTTCACGGTCCTGCCGTACACCAGTGACGACCCGGTCCTCGCACGGAAGCTGGAGGACGTGGGCTGCGCGGCGGTCATGCCGCTCGGCTCGCCGATCGGTTCCGGGCTCGGTATCCGCAACCCGCACAACTTCGAGCTGATCGTGGAGTCGGCGGGCGTGCCGGTGATCCTGGACGCGGGGGCCGGAACCGCCTCGGACGTGGCGCAGGCGATGGAGCTGGGGTGCTCGGCGGTCATGCTCGCCTCCGCGGTGACACGGGCGCAGGACCCGGTCCTGATGGCGGAGGGCATGCGCCACGCGGTGGAGGCGGGCCGGCTGGCCCACCGGGCGGGCCGCATCCCCCGGCGCCACTTCGCCCGGGCCTCCTCCCCCACGGACGGCCGGGGCGCCCTGGACCCGGAGCGCCCGGCGTTCTGACGCGGGGCCGCACGTCACAGCTGTGCTGCGGTCGGGGGCGGTGGAGGCGGGTGGTGCTCGGCGGCTCGTAAACTCGGGGCCGTGGACACGACCCTTCAGGACCCTCTCGTCGGGCAGACGCTCGACGGCCGCTACCGCGTCGACGCGCGCATCGCCGTCGGCGGGATGGCCACGGTCTACCGGGCCGTCGACCTCCGCCTCGACCGGGTGCTCGCGCTCAAGGTGATGCACCCGGCCCTCGCCTCCGACGCCACGTTCGTCGAGCGCTTCATCCGCGAGGCCAAGTCCGTCGCCCGGCTCTCCCACCCCAACGTCGTCGGGGTCTTCGACCAGGGCGCGGACGGCGCGTACGTCTACCTCGCCATGGAGTACGTGGCCGGATGCACCCTCCGCGACGTGCTGCGCGAACGGGGGGCGCTCCAGCCGCGCGCCGCGCTCGACGTCCTGGAGCCGGTGCTCGCCGCGCTGGGTGCCGCGCACCGGGCCGGGTTCGTCCACCGTGACATGAAGCCCGAGAACGTCCTCATAGGGGACGACGGCCGGGTGAAAGTCGCCGACTTCGGTCTCGTCCGCGCGGTCGGCTCGGCCACGAACACCACCGGCTCCGTCCTCGGCACCGTCTCGTACCTGGCCCCGGAGCAGATCGAGCACGGCACCGCCGACACCCGCGCCGACGTGTACGCGTGCGGTGTCGTCCTGTACGAGATGCTGACGGGCGGCAAGCCGCACTCCGGGGACACTCCCGCCCAGGTCCTCTACCAGCACCTGAACACCGACGTGCCCGCCCCGTCGGCGGCCGTCCCCGGCCTCGCCCTCGAGCTGGACGAGCTCGTGGCGAGCGCCACCGCCCGCAACCCCGACATCCGCCCGCACGACGCCGTCGCGCTCCTCGCGCAGGCCCGTGAGGCCCGTGCCACGCTCCGGGACGAGCAGCTGGACGCGGTCCCGCCGCAGGCCCACCCCGAGGACCGGACCGGCTCCGAGGACCGGACCAGCGTGATCCCCCGGATCCTGCCCGTGGAGACCGGGACCGAGCAGCCGGTGCAGCACACCAGCCGGCTGACCATGCCGCCGCCCGAACCTCCGTCGCGACGCCGGAACACCGGTGGTCCGCCCCGTGGACCGCTCCTCGTCGTCGCCGCCGTTCTGCTCGTCCTGGGTCTCGGCGGCGGCGTCTGGTACATCAATTCCGGCCAGTTCACGCGGGTGCCCGCCGTCCTCGGCCAGACCGAGAGCGAGGCGACCGGGCGCCTCACGGACGCGGGGCTGGACGTCGGCGCGACGAAGCGGGCGTTCAGCGAGGTGTACGAGCGCGGCACGGTCATGGCCACCGACCCCGCCTCCGGCGCGCGGATCCGCGGCAACGGCACGGTCACTCTGACCATCTCCCGGGGTCCCGAGATCGTGAAGGTCCCGAACCTGAAGGGGAAGCCGCTGGCGGAGGCCAAGCAGCTCCTGGCGAAGGAGGGCCTGGCTCCCGGTGTGATCACCAGCGCCTTCAGCGAGGACGTCGCGCAGGGCGCCGTGATCGGCTCCGACCCCGAGCCCGGCACCGAGCGCAGCCCGGACTCCGCCGTCGCGCTCACGGTCAGCAAGGGCAGCCCCGTCGACGTCCCCGACGTGGCCGGCGAGTCGGTGGCCGACGCCACCCGCACGCTCCAGGACGCCGGTCTCAGCGTGCGGGTCGCGACCGAGCAGATCCACTCCTCCGAGGAGGCGGGCACGGTGGCGGCCCAGTCGCTCGCCGAGGGCAGCCGTGCCGCGAAGGGCGACCGGATCGTCCTGACCGTCTCCAAGGGGCCCCGGATGATCGAGGTCCCCGACGTGACGGGCGAGTCGGCCGACGCGGCGCGGCAGGCCCTGGAGGGGGCGGGCTTCGAGGTGAAGGTCGAGAAGACCTTCCCCTTCCTCGGGGACACCGTCTCGGGCCAGTCCGTCGACGGCGGCTCCACCGCCCCCGAGGGCTCCACCATCACCATCACGATCAAGGGACTGTAAGAACTCATGCGCAACCCCGTCGGCGGCCATGTCCCCGTGGCCGGCGGCCTCGCCACGGTCGGTCTCGGCTACGCCCGCGAGCTGGGCGCCGAGACCGTCCAGGTCTTCGTCGCCAACCCCCGGGGCTGGGCGACCCCCGTGGGCAGTCCGCAGCAGGACGAGCTGTTCCGCGCCGCGTGCGAGGCGGAGTCCCTGTCGGCCTGGGTCCACGCCCCGTACCTGATCAACTTCGGCTCGCACACCGAGGCCACCGTCGACCGGTCCGTGGAGTCGCTGCGGCACTCGCTGCGCCGGGGCCGGGAGATCGGGGCGAAGGGCGTGGTGGTGCACACCGGATCGGCGACCGGAGGCCGCCCTCGCGCGGAGGCGCTGGCGCAGGTACGGGAGCGGATGCGGCCTCTGCTGGACGAGCTGACGCACCCGGACGACCCCTTCCTGCTGCTGGAGTCGACGGCGGGGCAGGGCTTCTCGCTCTGCTCGCGCGCGGAGGACTTCGGCCCGTACTTCGAGGCGCTCGACCGCCACCCGAAGCTCGGGATCTGCCTCGACACCTGCCACATCTTCGCGGCGGGCCACGATCTGACCGGCCCGCACGGCATGGCGCAGACGCTCGACCAGCTGGTCGCGACCGTGGGCGAGGGGCGGCTGAGACTGATCCACGCCAACGACTCCAAGGACGTCGTCGGCGCGCACAAGGACCGGCACGCGAACATCGGGGCCGGCCATATCGGCGAGGAGCCGTTCCGCGAGCTGATGCGGCACCACGCGACCGAGGGCGTTCCTCTGATCATCGAGACGCCGGGCGGCAAGGAAGGGCATGCGGCGGACGTGGAGAGGCTGAAGAAACTCCGGGGGTGAGCCGTTGAGGAATACCCCTAGGGGGTATACGGTTCCTGTGAAGCACCAGGAACCGCCACCGGTCATTGGGGGACCCATGGAGCACCACGAAGCGCACGCGCATCACCACGCCACCTCCCACGAGGGCCACGGCTCCCAGGAGGGCCACGGCCCAGGCAAGGCCAGCTGGTCCATGGCCATGAAGGCGACCCTCCACTGCCTCACCGGATGCGCCATCGGCGAGGTGCTCGGCATGATCATCGGCACCGCGCTCGGCTGGGGCAACGCCCCGACGATGGTCCTCGCCATCGCCCTGGCCTTCTTCTTCGGCTACTCACTCACCCTGTGGGCGGTCGTCCGCGCGGGCCTGAGCCTCAAGGCGGCCATCGGTGTCGCGCTCGCCGCCGACACCCTCTCGATCCTCGTGATGGAGATCGTCGACAACGGGGTCCTGCTCCTGGTCCCCGGAGCGATGGACGCGCATCTCTCGGACGCGCTGTTCTGGGGCGCCCTGGCCTTCGCCTTCCTCGTCGCCTTCCTGATCACCACACCCGTCAACAAGTGGATGATCGGCCGCGGCAAGGGCCACGCGGTGGTGTACCGGTACCACCACTGAGCCGTCCGGCCCGGGGCACCTAGAGCTCCGGGCCGTCACCCGGCTCCTCCTGGTACGAGTACCGCTGTTCCCTCCACGGGTCGCCGATGTTGTGATAGCCGCGCTCCTCCCAGAAGCCCCGGCGATCAGCGGTCATGTACTCCACGCCCCGGACCCACTTGGGTCCCTTCCAGGCGTAGAGGTGCGGGACGACGAGCCGCAGCGGGAAGCCGTGCTCGGCGGTGAGCAGCTCACCGTCCTTGTGGGTGGCGAAGATGGTGCCCTCGGCGGCGAAGTCGGCCAGCCGCATGTTCGCGCTGAAGCCGTACTCGGCCCAGACCATCACATGCGTGACACCGGAGGCGGGCGGGGCCAGCTCCAGGATCGTCCGGGCGGGCACGCCACCCCATTCGGCCCCGAGCATGCTGAATTTCGTGACGCAGTGCAGATCGGCTACGACCGTCGAGAACGGGAGAGCCGAGAACTCCTCGTGGTTCCAGCACCGCTTGTCGCCGTCCGCCGTCGCCCCGAAGACCCGGAACTCCCAGCGGTCCGGCTTGAACTTGGGGACGGGGCCGTAATGGGTGACCGGCCAGCCGCGCTGCAGCCGCTGTCCCGGCGGAAGATCCGACTGCTCTGCTTCCCGGCGTACTCCGCTCTCCGGCTGACCCATGCCATCCATGGTGACAGACCGCGAGGGGTGGTCATGACCAGGCAACCTCGCACACGTGCGCGATTCGGGGCAAGTCCCACTAAGCCTCCACTTACTGGACGCCCCCCATCCGTGGTGCAAGGATGCGGCCATCCTGCCCAGTCACGACCCAGACATGCGTGGAAGGAGCCTCTGCGATGCAGGGCGACCCCGAGGTCCTCGAGTTCCTCAACGAGCAGCTGACCGGCGAGCTGACGGCCATCAACCAGTACTGGCTGCACTACCGCATCCAGGACAACAAGGGCTGGGCGAAACTCGCCAAGTACACCCGCGAAGAGTCCATCGACGAGATGAAGCACGCGGACAAGCTGACCGAGCGCATCCTGATGCTGGACGGCCTGCCCAACTACCAGCGGCTCTTCCATGTGCGGGTCGGCCAGACGGTGACCGAGATGTTCAAGGCGGACCGCCAGGTGGAGGTCGAGGCGATCGACCGCCTCAAGCGCGGCATCGAGGTCATGCGGGCCAAGGGGGACATCACCTCGGCCAACCTCTTCGAGGAGATCCTGGCCGACGAGGAGCACCACATCGACTACCTCGACACCCAGCTGGAGCTGATCGAGAGCCTCGGCGAAGCGCTCTACATCTCGACGCTGATCGAGCAGCCGAGCTAGGGCAGGCCCTAGGCCGCCTCAGGCAGGTCCTGCAGTTCCTCGGGGTCCGAGACCGAGGTCAGCGCCGGCAGCCCCTGGTCCAGGAGCTCCCGCCGCGGGCAGTTGCCGCGCCCGAGGATGGCCTGAATACGTCGTACGCACGAACCGCAGTCGGTTCCGGCCTTGCAGGCCGAGGCGATCTGGCGAGGCGTGCAGGCGCCCGCGTCCGCGTGCTCCTGGACCTGCTTCTCCGTGACACCGAAGCATGAGCATACGTACACGCGGTTTCACCTCCTGCCGAGATCGATAAGGCTAACCTAACCTTACCCGGCACGCACGAGGCCCAAAAGCCCTCCTCACGACGATGGGGCGCGGATCACATGGATCCGCGCCCCATCGTCGTACGAAGCTACTTACTGATCGCGGTACATCTCCGCCACCAGGAACGCCAGGTCCAGGGACTGGCTGCGGTTCAGGCGCGGGTCGCAGGCCGTCTCGTAGCGCTGGTGCAGGTCGTCGACGAAGATCTCGTCGCCGCCGCCCACGCACTCGGTGACGTCGTCACCGGTGAGCTCGACATGGATGCCGCCCGGGTGCGTACCGAGGCTCTTGTGGACCTCGAAGAAGCCCTTGACCTCGTCGAGCACGTCGTCGAAGCGCCGGGTCTTGTGGCCGGAGGCCGCCTCGAAGGTGTTGCCGTGCATCGGGTCGGTGACCCAGGCGACGGTCGCGCCCGAGGCGGTGACCTTCTCGACCAGCTCCGGAAGCTTGTCCCGGACCTTGTCGGCGCCCATGCGGACGATGAAGGTGAGCCGGCCGGGCTCGCGCTCCGGGTCGAGCCGGTCGATGTACGTCAGCGCGTCGTCGACCGAGGTCGTCGGGCCGAGCTTGATGCCGATCGGGTTCGCGATCCGCGAGGCGAACTCGATGTGGGCGTGGTCCAGCTGGCGGGTGCGCTCACCGATCCAGACCATGTGGCCGGAGGTGTCGTACAGCTTGCCGGTACGCGAGTCCGTACGCGTGAGGGCGCCCTCGTAGTCGAGCAGCAGCGCCTCGTGGGAGGCGTAGAACTCGACGGCCTTGAACTCGGCCGGGTCGGTGCCGCAGGCCTTCATGAAGTTCAGCGCGTTGTCGATCTCGCGCGCCAGCTGCTCGTAGCGCTGACCCGAGGGGGACGACTTCACGAAGTCCTGGTTCCAGGCGTGCACCTGGCGCAGGTCGGCGTAGCCGCCGGTCGTGAAGGCGCGCACCAGGTTGAGCGTGGAGGCGGAGGCGTTGTACATCCGCTTCAGGCGCTCGGGGTCCGGGACGCGGGCCTTCTCGTTGAAGTCGAAGCCGTTGACCGAGTCGCCGCGGTACGTCGGCAGGGTCACGCCGTCGCGGGTCTCGGTCCCCTTGGAGCGGGGCTTGGAGTACTGCCCGGCGATCCGGCCGACCTTGACGACGGGCACGGAGGCCGCGTACGTCAGGACGGCGCTCATCTGGAGCAGCGTCTTGAGCTTGGCACGGATGTGGTCGGCGGACACGGCGTCGAAGGCCTCGGCGCAGTCGCCGCCCTGGAGCAGGAACGCCTCGCCACGGGCGACGGCTCCCATGCGGGCGCGCAGCTGATCGCACTCGCCCGCGAAGACGAGCGGCGGATACGACTCGAGGTCCGCGATCACATCGCGCAGAGCCTCGGCATCGGGGTACTCGGGCTGCTGCGCCGCGGGAAGGTCTCGCCAGGTGTTGCCACCGGTTGCGGTGGTCTTAGCGTTCACGGTCACAACCACCACATTACGGTGTCCGGCGGCTTGTCCAGGGACGCGCCCATTGAGTGAGACGCGCGCCCGAAATGTCCGTGGGCGATGATCGCGCCTCGAACGGGTGTTACCCTCACGCGCGTTCAAACACGTGTTTAAACATCTGAGGCCTAAATACTTCACAGGGGTGGGCGTGAGCCAGGGGCACCGCAGGGACCGCAAAAAGAGACGGCTGCTTTACGGTGCGGCGGCGGCGATCGTCGCCACCGCCACGATCGGCACGATCGCCGTGGCGTCGCCGGGGATCCTCGGCGCATCGGACGACAAGCCCGGCGCAGAAACGTCGCTGCAGACGCAGTTCGCGGAGGCGGCGGCGGAGTTCGACGTCCCGCAGAGCGTGCTGATGGCGGTGTCGTACCGGCAGACGCGGTGGGAGTCCCACGACGGGGAGCCGAGCACGACGGGGGCGTACAACGTCATGGGGTTGACGGACGTCGACCCTGAGGACGTGGAGCCCGACGCGGACGAGCACCGCGTCGAGCACATGAACCGCAGCGGCGATCCGCGCATCGAGAAGAAGTTCGACGCCCAGAAGGCACTGCGCGCGCTGCCGAAGGAGACGGTCGACACCGACGACCCGCGGCTGCACACGCTGGACAAGGCCGCTGAGCTGGTCGACGGCTCCGCCGAGGCGGTCCAGAACGACTCCGCCGAGTCCATCCGGGCCGGCGCGGCGCTCCTCGCGGAGTACCAGAAGCAGGCCGGCGCCGAACTGTCCGACGAGGCGGGCGCCTGGTACCCCGCCGTCGCGCGCTACAGCCAGTCGCCCGACAAGAAGGGCGCCGACCTCTTCGCGAAGCGCGTCTTCGAGTCGATCAAGACGGGTGAGCAGGAGCTCACCACGAGTGGCGAACTCGTCACGCTCCCCGCCGATCCGTCGGTCGAACCGGTGAAGCCGTCCAACGTGCCGCTCGCCGCCGCCTTCGCCGACACGACGGACGCCCCGGCCATCGAGTGCCCGACGGGCCTCCCGTGCGACTTCAAGCCCGCTGCGTACTCGCAGAACGACGGGAACTACAACCTCGCCAGCCGCCCCGCCAACGGCTTCGACATCCGCCAGATCATCATTCATGACACCGAGGGCGGCTACGCGGGCTCTCTGGCGGTCTTCCAGAACCCGGCGTCGTACGCGAGCGCGCACTACCTGATCCGGGCCTCGGACGGCCAGGTCACGCAGATGGTGGCGACGAAGAACGAGGCGTGGCACGCGGGCAACAAGACCGCGAACATGCACTCGATCGGCATCGAGCACGAGGGCTACGCCATCAAGGCGGGCAGCTGGTACACCGAGCCGCAGTACGAGTCCTCCGCGGCCGTGGTCAAGTACCTGGCCAACAAGTACGGCATCCCGTTGGACCGTGAGCACATCATCGCCCACGACGAGATCCCGGGCGTCCTCGACGCCAAGGTGCGGGGGATGCACTGGGACCCGGGCCCGTTCTGGGACTGGAACCACTACATGTCGCTGATGGGCGCCCCCACCGGCGCGGGCGGCGCGGGCGGCCTGCTCAAGACCGGCCAGCTCGTGCGTGTCGTGCCCCCCTTCACCACGGCGAACCAGCCGACGCTGACGTACGGCGGCAACGCCGTGGCGACGCAGCCGGCGAACTTCGGCTACCTGTACAGCGAGCCTGTCGCCGACCCGGCCAAGGCGCTGACCGATCCGTACCTGGGCACGCAGACCTGGTCCGAGGGCCCCAACTGGGCAAACAAGGTCGTCGCGGGCGGCAAGTACGTGGTCGCCGAGGCCCGGACGGACTGGACCGCGATCTGGTACGGCGGCAAGAAGGCCTGGTTCCGCAATCCGGGCGGTCAGTTCACCGCGCCGGTCGGCAGCACCTCCCAGACCGCGGTGACGGCCAAGGCCGGAGCGACGTCGATCCCGATCTACGGGCGCGCGTACCCCGAGGACGCCGCCTACACGGGCACGGGCGTCCCGGTCCAGTCGGAGAACTCCGCCTCCCTGACGAAGTACAGCCTCCCGGCGGGACAGGCCTACGCGAAGGCGGGCGTGTCGTCTCCCGGCGACTACTACTTCAGCGCGTACAACACCGACGGCACGCTGGTCTCGGGGAAGACGAACCTCTTCACGCCGATCCGCTACAACCACCGCATCGCCTGGGTCAGGACCAGCGACATCCAGGAGATCGGCACCACCGCGCCGGCGACCGCCACCAACCGCTACAACCTCCTCGCCCGTGACGCCTCCGGTGTGCTCTACCAGTACCAGGGCACCGGCAGCGCCACCGCGCCGTTCCTGACCCGGTACCGCGTCGGCAGCGGGTGGAACATGTTCAACGCCATCACCCCGATGACCGCGCTGCGCGCGGACGGGACCGGGGACATGGTCGGCCGGGACGCCGCCGGCGTGCTCTGGTACTACCAGGGCACCGGCAATCCCTCCTCCCCCTTCAAGGCCCGGCTCAAGACCGGGGGCGGCTGGCAGATCTACGACCGGATCGTCGGCGCCCGTGACCTGAGCGGGGACTCCATACCGGACCTGATCGCCCGCGAGAAGTCCGGCATGCTCTGGTTCTACAAGGGCACGGGGAACCCCGCCTCGCCGTTCGCCGCGCGCACCAAGGTCGGTGCGGGCTGGCAGACGTACAACCAGCTCGTCAGCACCGGTGACCTGAACGCCGACGGCAAGGCCGACCTCGTGGCCCGCGACACCGCCGGGACCCTGTGGTTCTACAAGGGCACCGGCAGCACCACCGCCCCGTACGCCGCCCGCGTGCAGGTCGGCAGCGGCTGGCAGACGTACAACCAGCTCGTCGGTCCGAGCGACCTGAACGCCGACGGCAAGGTCGACCTCATCGGCCGCGACGGCGCCGGGGTCCTCTGGTACTACAAGGGCACCGGCAGCGCCACCGCCCCGTTCGCCGCCCGCACCAAGGTCGGCAGCGGCTGGCAGACCTACAACCTGATCTTCTGATCCCGGTTCCGGACCGCCCGCACGGCTGAGGGGCCCGGTTCGCACCGTCCGCGGTGTGAACCGGGCCCCTCGCCGATGCCCGGCTGCGTTACAGTGCAGGCATGTTCGCGCAGACGACTCAGAACTGGTGGTGGACCGCTCATCCGGCGGCCCACTGACTGCGCGTACCTCCACGACACGCAAAGGCCGCCCCGAGGGGCGGCCTTCCGCGTTTCCCAGGGCCGTTCCTCTCCGATCCACCGGAAGGAACACGCACCATGGCCCTGGACCTGGACCTGGACCTGTCCCGTCTCCTCGACGACTCCTGCCCGCCCTTCGCCCTGATCCGCAGGCGCACCCCCGGCCGCGACCACGACACCGTCGAGGTGCTGATCGGCCCGGTCCGGGAGGCCGAGCGGCTCGCCGAGCTGCCCGTCGGGGCGCTGCCGACGCTCGCCCTCGTGCCGTTCCGGCAGATCCGCGAGCGCGGCTTCGACGTGCGCGACGACGGCACCCCGCTCTCCGTGCTCGTCGCCGAGGAGGCGTACGAGCTGCCGCTCGCCGACGCGCTCGCCCAGCTCCCGGCGCACGCCGTCCGTGTCGAGGGCGGCGGGTTCGACGTGTCGGACGAGGCGTACGCCGAGACGGTGCGGCGGGTGATCGACGAGGAGATCGGCGCCGGTGAGGGCGCCAACTTCGTCATCCGCCGGACCTACACCGGGGAGATCCCGGGCTTCGGGCGGGCGGACGCGCTCGCGCTGTTCCGGCGGCTCCTGGCCGGTGAGCGGGGCGCGTACTGGACGTTCGTCGTTCACACCGGCGACCGGACCCTCGTCGGGGCGAGCCCGGAGGTGCACGTCCGGATGTCGGGCGGAACGGTCGTCATGAACCCGATCAGCGGGACGTACCGCTACCCGGCCGGGGCGGCGCCCACCCCGGAGGATCTGCTGACGTTCCTGGCCGACCGCAAGGAGACCGAAGAGCTCTCCATGGTGGTCGACGAGGAGCTGAAGATGATGTGCACGGTCGGCGACATGGGCGGTGTGGTGGTCGGGCCACGGCTCAAGGAGATGGCGCACCTCGCGCACACCGAGTACGAGCTGCGGGGCCGTTCGTCCCTCGACGTGCGGGAGGTGCTGCGGGAGACGATGTTCGCGGCGACCGTCACGGGGTCGCCGGTGCAGAACGCCTGCCGGGTGATCGAGCGGCACGAGGCCGGGGGGCGCGGCTACTACGCGGGGGCTCTGGCCCTGCTCGGCACCGACGGGAGCGGGGCGCAGACCCTGGACTCCCCCATCCTGATCCGGACCGCCGACATCTCCGGGGACGGGCGGCTGCGGGTGCCGGTGGGCGCGACGCTGGTACGGCACTCCGACCCGGCGGGAGAGGTCGCCGAGACGCACGCCAAGGTGGCGGGCGTGCTCGCCGCGCTGGGGGTGCGGGAGGGCCGGCCGCGTGACGAGTCGCCGGTCGCTCCGCGGCTGGCGGACGATCCGCGGGTGCGGGCGGCGCTGGACGCCCGGAGGGCGGACCTGGCGCCGTTCTGGCTGCGGATGCAGGAGCGTTCGGCCGAGCTGACCGGCCACGCGCTGGTGATCGACGCAGAGGACACCTTCACCGCGATGCTGGCGCATCTGCTGCGCTCGTCCGGTCTGGAGGTCTCCGTCGTCCGCTACGACGAGCCGGGGCTGCGGGAGCTCGCGCTCTCCCACCGTGGCCCGGTGGTGCTCGGCCCCGGGCCGGGGGATCCGTCGGACGCCGCCGATCCGAAGATGCGCTTCCTGCGGGGGCTGACGGCCGATCTCGTCCGGGACCACCGGCACGGGCCCGCACGTCACCCGGCCACCACCCCTGATCGAGGCCCTTCGGGCCGCCCCTGTCTCTTGGGCGTCTGCCTCGGTCATGAGCTGATCGCGGCCGAACTGGGCCTGGAGATCGTCCGAAAGCGCACCCCGTTCCAGGGGGCGCAGGTGCGCATCGATCTCTTCGGGCAGGAGCAGACGGTCGGCTTCTACAACAGCTTCACGGCCCGCTGCGACGACCGGACCGCCACCGAACTGGCCCTGCACCGCATCGAGGTGAGCCGGGACGGGGAGACTGACGAGGTCCACGCGCTCCGCGGCCCCGGTTTCGCGGGCGTCCAGTTCCACCCGGAGTCGGTGCTGACGATGGAGGGGGCGGCGGTGACGGCGTCCCTGCTCGCCGGGGTGCTGGTCTAGGGCCTGTCTTTCGGATCAGGCCGGATCAGGGAGCGGCGTCTGGTACGTGCGATCGCAAGGCGGAGGATGGGGCTCCCCCCGGCCGCAGGCTGGGGGAGAGTCCACGCGGAGCGTCGACGACCGACGACAACGCGGCGAGCGCGCGTGCCAGGCGTCGCGAGCCCGGCATGATCCGAAAGACAGGCCCTAGGAGGCGGCGGCCGGGACCAGGACGTTCTCGCTGCGCCGCCCGGCGGTGTAGTCGAGGACGTTCTGGACGGTCGTGTCGATGATCTGACCGACCGCGTCGACCGTGTAGTACGCCTGGTGCGAGGTGACCACCACGTTCGGGAAGGTCACCAGGCGGGCCAGGGTGTCGTCCTCGACGACCTCCAGCGACCTGTCGAGGAAGAAGAGCCCGGCCTCCGCCTCGTACACGTCGAGTCCCACGCCGGTGAACCGGCCGGCGCGGAGCTCGGCCACCAGCGCGTCGGTGTCGACGAGGCCGCCGCGGCTGGAGTTCACGAGGATGGCGTCGTCCTTCATCGTCCTGAGCGCGGCGGCGTCGAGGAGGTGCCGGGTGGCGGGGAGCAACGGCACGTGGAGGCTGACGAGGTCGGACTCGGCGAGGAGCCGCTCCTTCTCGACGTACTTCATGCCGAGTTCGAGACACGCGGGGTTCTCGGCGACGTCCCAGCCGAGCAGGCGCATGCCGAAGCCGTGGGCGATCCGGGTGAACGCCTCGCCGATCTTCCCGGTGCCGAGGACGCCGACCGTACGGCCGCGCAGGTCACGGCCCATCAGTCCGTCGAGCCGGAAGTCGAAGTCGCGGGTCCGGTTGGAGGCGCGGACGATCCGCCGGTTCACGGCCATGGCCAGGGTCCAGGCGAACTCGGCGACGGAGTACGGGGAGTAGTACGAGACGCGGGCGACGGTCAGGCCGAGCCGCTCGGCGACGTCGAGGTCGATGTTGTTGAAGCCGGTGGAGCGCTGGGCGATGAGCTTCGTGCCGCCGGCGGCGAGGGTGCGCAGGACACCCTCGCCGAGGTCGGCGTTGACGCTCGTGGAGACGATCTCGTGGCCCGTCGCGATACGGGCGGTGACCTCGGTGAGGAACACGTCCAGGCAGCGGACGTCGTGGAGGCCGGCGAAGGCCTTCTCGATCAGCGGCTTCTCGTCGGCCTGCACACCGAATGCCAGGATGTCCACGGATCCCCTCCCGGGGTTCGCCGGAATTGTCGGGTAACGGCGAATATACGACCCCGGGAGTGGTGCGCGCCGCAGGCCGGGACGGCCGACCGGGCCGACGGTGCCGGCCGGCCGGAACACCGGCGGCTCGCCGGCCCCGTCGGCCCCGCGACGCCGGTGCCGGTGCCGGGGCCGCTCAGCCGAAGAAGACGCCCACCTCCGCGTACAGCTCCGGATCGACCGTCTTCAGCCGCGCGGTGGCCTCGGCGATGGGGACGCGGACGACGTCGGTGCCACGCAGGGCGACCATCTGCCCCCAGGCCCCGTCGCGGACCGCGTCGATGGCGTGCAGACCGAACCGGGTGGCGAGCCAGCGGTCGAAGGCGCTGGGCGTGCCGCCGCGCTGCACATGACCGAGGACGGTGGTCCTGGCCTCGTGGCCCGTCCGCTTCTCGATCTCCTTGGCGAGCCACTCGCCCACACCGGAGAGCCGGACGTGGCCGTACGAGTCGAGCGTGCCGTCCTTGAGGACCATGTCGCCGTCCTGCGGCATCGCCCCCTCGGCGACCACCACGATCGGGGCGTAGGTGGCCGTGAAGCGGGAGGTGACCCAGGCGCAGACCTGGTCGAGGTCGAAGCGCTGCTCGGGGATGAGGATGACGTTGGCGCCGCCCGCGAGACCGGAGTGCAGCGCGATCCAGCCGGCGTGACGGCCCATCACCTCGACCACCAGGACCCGCATGTGGGACTCGGCGGTGGTGTGCAGCCGGTCGATCGCCTCGGTGGCGATGCCGACGGCCGTGTCGAAGCCGAAGGTGTAGTCGGTGGCGGACAGGTCGTTGTCGATCGTCTTGGGGACGCCCACGCAGCGGACGCCGTACTCGTCGACCAGCCGGGCGGCCGCGCCGAGGGTGTCCTCGCCCCCGATCGCGATCAGCGCGTCGATCTCGAACTTGGCGAGGTTCTCCTTGATCCGGCGGATGCCGTTCTCGGCGGTGAGCGGATTGGTGCGGGAGGAGCCGAGGATCGTGCCGCCGCGCGGCAGGATGCCCCGGACGGTGGGGATGTCGAGCGGTACGGCGACGCCTTCCAGGGGGCCGCGCCAGCCGTCACGGAAGCCGGTGAACTCGTAGTCGTACTCCTGGACGCCCTTGCGGACGATGGCGCGGATGACCGCGTTGAGACCGGGGCAGTCGCCGCCTCCGGTCAGTACGCCGACGCGCATGGACCTCTCCTTCGCCGTGCGGACGGGATGCGCGACCCACGCTAGTAGTGACGTGGGTCACTTCGACACGGCACGGAGGGTGAATTGTCCTGCGCCGTACGGGCGTACGGCTCCGTGCCCGGGCGCCCGGGCACGGCTGCGCAAGGGCCTCGGCGGCGGCCTCAGGCGTCGTCGAGACCGCGCTCGATCGCGTACCGGACGAGCTCCACCCGGTTGTGCAGCTGGAGCTTGCCGAGCGTGTTCTGGACGTGGTTCTGCACGGTCCGGTGCGAGATCACCAGACGTTCGGCGATCTGCTTGTAGCTCAGGCCCTTGGCCACGAGCCGCAGCACCTCCGTCTCACGCTCGGTCAGCTCGGGCGCCTTGGGCTCGTCCCCGCCGGCGGCCGGAGCGGGCTCGGAGGCCAGCCTGCGGTACTCGCCGAGGACCAGGCCCGCGAGCCCGGGGGTGAAGACGGGGTCGCCCGCCGCCGTGCGGCGTACCGCGTCGATCAGCTCGGCCGTGCTGGCCGACTTCAGCAGATAGCCGGTGGCGCCGGACTTGACCGCCTCCAGGACGTCGGCGTGCTCGCCGCTCGCGGAGAGCACCAGGACCCGCAGCGCGGGCATGGCGGCGACCAGCTCCTTGCAGACCTGGACCCCCGGCTTGGCGGGCAGGTTGAGGTCGAGGACGAGCACGTCCGGGCCGACCGCCCCGGCGCGCCGCACGGCCTGCTCGCCGTCGCCCGCGGTGGCCACCACGTCGAACCCGGCCTCGGCCAGGTCGCGGGCGACCGCGTCCCGCCACATCGGATGGTCGTCGACGACCATCACCTTGATCCGCTGCTGCTCGATCTGCTGCTCGCTCATCTCGTTCCCGCCTTCCCCCGTGCGTCCGTCGGGCGTGTGCCCCTCGGGACCTTCAGTTCCACTTCCGTGCCCTGGCCCGGTACCGAGATCAGCTCGGCCGTGCCGCCCAGGTCGCGCAGTCTGCCGCGGATGGAGAGCGCGACGCCCATCCGTCCCTCGCCCTCCGCCTGCGCGAGCCGCCCCTCCGGGATGCCCGGCCCGTCGTCCCGTACCGTCACGATCACCTCGTCCGGCCAGTCCTCGACGAGGATCCACGCCCGCGCGTCCCCGCCCGCGTGCACCCGGACGTTGTCCAGGGCGGCTCCGACGGCGGCGGCCAGCTCACGGCCGGCGGCCCGCGGCAGCAGGACCGGGGCGCCCGGGTCCGAGAGCGTGACCTTCGCCCCGGCTCGCGGGACGAGCAGGGCGCGCAGATCGACCGGGGCGTCGTCGTCCGGCTCCTCGACGACGCGGACCACCGCGCCTTCGGACTCGTCCTCCGAGACGAGCGACGGCCTGTTCAGCCCGCCGGCCACCAGTGTGCGCAGGGCGATCTCCTGCTCGCCCGCCATCCGGCCCAGCTCGGCGGCCTCGCCGCCCAGCGCCGTACCGCGTCGCTGCACCATCGCCAGGACCTGCAGGACGCTGTCGTGGATGTCCCGGGCGAGGCGCTCCCGCTCCCGGGTCGCGGCCTCGATCTCCAGGGCGCGGGCGAGGGTCCGTTCGGAGGCGCGGGCGACCTCGACGACGTAGCCGATGGCGATGGACGCCACCCACACCAGCAGGACGTTGTGCAGGGTGTCCCGGGTGGGGTGGGAACGTTCGATGATGTTGGCGACGGCGACCAGCGAGGAGGCGAAGCCGGCCCAGCGCCAGCCGCCCTTGATCGCGTACGCGAGGACGGCTCCGGCGGTCCATATCGTCGGCAGCGTGGGCCCGTCGACCGACTGGGCGTGCTGGTCCGCGAGCGGGGTGAGCAGGATGCCGGTCAGCGCGACGGTGAGGTCGGCGATCAGGAAGCGCTTGGTGCAGCTGGCCGCGTTCGCCACCTTGGGCAGGGTGGCGAGGGTCCAGACGCACATGACCGCGAGGAAGGCGACGGCCACCCAGGGCCGCTCGTAGCGGTCCCGGGCGAAGACGAAGATCAGAACGGCGTAGACCATCGTTCCGACGCGGTACGCGGTCAGCGCGCGCCACAGCGGCTGCTCGACCGACATCCGCACGACACGCTCGCGCTTGGCCATCTCCCCCACCCCCCGGGCGCCCCCCGCTACGCGAGGATCAGGCGCCGGACTCTTCCCGTGCCGCGATCTCGGCCTTGACGGCCTCCTTGGCGGCCTTCTCGGCCTCCGCGATCTGGCGCTTGGCGGCCGTCGCGTAGATGTCGACGTACTCCTGGCCGGACAGCTTCATGATCTCGTACATGACCTCGTCGGTCACCGAGCGGAGGATGAAGCGGTCGCCCTCCATGCCGTGGTAACGGCTGAAGTCGAGCGGCTTGCCGATCCGGATCCCCGGGCGCATCAGCTTGGGGACGACCTTGCCGGGCGGCTGGATCTTCTCGGTGTCGATCATGGCGACCGGGATGACCGGCGCGCCGGTGGCCAGCGCCACGCGCGCGAGGCCGCCGGGCTTGCCCCGGTAGAGCCGGCCGTCGGGCGAGCGGGTGCCCTCGGGGTAGATGCCGAAGAGCCCGCCCTTCTCGATGACCTCTATGCCGGCCTTGATCGCCGCCTCGCCCGCGCCACGGGCGCCGGAGCGGTCCACGGGGAGCTGGCCGACGCCCTTGAAGAAGGCGGCGGTGAGCTTGCCCTTCACTCCGGGCGAGGTGAAGTACTCGGCCTTGGCGATGAAGGTGACCTTGCGGTCGAGGACGGCCGGCAGGAAGAAGGAGTCCGAGAAGGAGAGATGGTTGCTCGCGAGGATCGCCGGCCCTTCGGCGGGAATGTTCTCGAGGCCCTCCACCCACGGCCTGAAGGCGAGCTTCAGTGACCCTCCGATGGAGAACTTCATTGCGCCGTAGATCAACTCGAGTACCTTCCGTGTGCCGTCGGACAGACCTTATCCCGCCTTTTCGCGCCCGCCCTCGCGGGTGCGGCCGTGAGCGTGGCACCTTCCTGGATACGGACCTGGTCGGTGTCGGTCCGGTCGCGTACCGTGAAGGCCTTCCCCTTTTGTCGTCGCTTCGTCGAAGCCTCGCCCTCCGCGAAGCCGAAACCCCCCGAACAGGAGACCCCGGTGCCGGTCCTTCCCGGAGCCGAGCCGTACCGCCACGAGGGCGGCAAGGTCGGCGTCCTTCTCTGTCACGGATTCACCGGTTCCCCTCAGTCGATGCGCCCCTGGGCCGAGTACCTGGCCGAGCGCGGGCTGACGGTGTCGGTGCCACTGCTGCCCGGTCACGGCACGCGGTGGGAGGACATGCAGCTCACCACCTGGCACGACTGGTACGCGGAGGTGGACCGGGAGCTGCGCGAGCTGCTCGCCCGGTGCGAGCAGGTCTTCGTCTTCGGCCTCTCCATGGGCGGGGCGCTGGCGCTGCGCCTCGCGGCCAAGCACGGGGACGCGGTACGGGGCATGGTCCTGGTGAACCCGGGCAACAAGGTGCACGGCGTCGTGGCGCACGCGCTGCCGGTCGTCCGCCACTTCGTCCGCTCGACGAACGGCATCGCGAGTGACATCGCCAAGGAGGGCGTGACGGAGCTCGGCTACGACCGGGTGCCGCTGCACGCGGCGCACTCCCTGCGCCGGCTGTTCCAGACGGTGGATGCCGAGCTCCCCCAGGTCACGCAGCCGCTGGTGATCCTGCACAGCCCGCAGGACCATGTGGTGCCGCCCGCCGACACGGCGCGGATCCTGAGCAGGATCTCCTCGACGGACGTGACGGAGATCCTGCTGGAACAGAGTTACCACGTGGCGACGTTGGACCATGACGCGGAGCGGATTTTCGAGGAGAGCCTGGCCTTCGTGGGCCGGCTGGCTCCGGACGTGGTCGGTGAGAAGGGGAGCACGAGCGGTGGCTGAGCAGCAGGACGGGGAGCGCGGCGACCCCCAGCCCATCGACGAGGAGGCGGCCTGGGCCGCGATCGTCGCGGGGTACGGCGAGGAGCCGGCGGACCCTCCGGGGGCGAGGCCGTTCCGGTCGGTGGAGGATCTGGCGCTCCCGGAGCCGGAGGACCCCCAGGACGACGGTGACGCGGACGGCGCGGCGGACGCCGACGAGGACGAGAGCGAAGAGGACGACGAGGACGACGAGGACGGGGACGGGGACGGGGACCGCGAAGGACCCGCCAGACCCGCGCTCGGCAGCTCGGTCGTCTTCGCGCCCGGGGTGGGTGTGGGCGTGGCCGGCGGCGGCCCCCGGGACTACGAGCTCGCGGACCCGGACGCCGAGGCCGCCGCCGAGGGTGGCGGGAAGACGCGGAAGAAGGGCGACGACGACGGCGAGGGCCACTTCGTCCCGCCGGAGCCGCCACCGCTGCCGGATGCGGACACGACGACCAAGTTCGCGTGGCTGGGCGTCGTCGGCGGCCCGGTCCTCATGCTCCTCGCCGTGCTGCTCCGGTGGGACATGACCTGGTGGCTGACCACGGTGTGCGTGGGCGGCTTCCTGGGCGGCTTCGCGACGCTGGTCGCCCGGATGCGGCACGACGACGAGGACGACGACTTCGACGACCCGGGCCGCGGCGCGGTCGTGTGACGGCGTACACCCTCGCGTAGGGTGCGCACCCTCGCGTCCGGCGTACACCCTCGCGTCCGGCGCCTCACGTTCGGCCCCCGCCTCGGCCCGGCGGGGGCCGTGGCGTTTCCGGCCCGCCGCGGCCCGTCCCCGCCCGGCACGTGCTGCCGCCCGACCGGGGTCAGGAGGCCGGGATCCGTACGGCGGCCAGGACCGGCAGGTGGTCCGTGGCCGCCCGGAGGTCCGCCGGATCGAGGTCCTGCGGTACACCACAGCCCAGGAACTCCACCCCGGGCGTGGCGAGGATCGCGTCGATGCGCTGATGCGGGACCTCGGGCGTCGACGTGTACTCGCCGCCCCACGGGCTGACCGCCCAGCCGTCCTGCAGCTCCTTCGCGAGCCGGGTGAAACTCCGGCCGCCGGGGCGCTCGTTGAGGTCTCCGGCCACGATCGTGTGCGGGGCGTCCATGGCGGCCACCCGGTCCAGGAGCATCCCGGCCTGGGCGTACCGTTCCTCGCTCCGCAGACTCAGATGGCAGCTGATCAGGCCGACCCGGGCACCCGCGAAACGTACGACGGCGGTGGCGAAGCCCCGCCGGTGCAGGCCGGGGGTGAGGGGCAGCAGCACGTCCTCCGTGCGTTCCACGGTGGCCCGCAGCGAGCACATCAACAGCGGCCCGGCGGCCGTCGCGCCGCCGCTGAGCAGGACGAGTTCGCTCTTGGCGGCGAGCCGGGCGGCGTGCTTGCGCCAGCGGAAGAACCGCGGTGCCTCCTGGACGAAGACGAGGTCGGGCGCGCAGGCCCGGATGACCCGGGCGAGGGCGTCCTCGTCGTCCCGCATCGAGCGGACGTTGTAGCTGAGGACCCGGAGGACGGCCGAACCATCCGCCTCGGTACGGGAGTTGGGCAACGGGGTGATCGCCATGCCCAGCAACATACGACACCCGCCCGCCGGTCCCGGGAGGACGCGGCGGGCGGGTGTCGGTGTGGCAGGGAAAGCTAGCCCTGGCGGGCCAGGTCGGCCGCGCCGACCAGGCCGGCCTTGCCGCCGAGCTGGGCGGCGAGGACCTGGGCGTGCGGCCGCCACTGGCCGCCGATCAGCCAGCGCCGGAAGGACTTCCGGATCGGGTCGAGGACCAGCTCGCCCTCGTCGGAGACGCCTCCGCCGACGATGAAGGCGGACGGGTCGAAGAGCGAGGCGAGGTCGGCGAGGCCGGCGCCGGCCCAGCGGGCCAGCTCGCGGAAGGAGTCGACGGCCACCGGGTCGCCGGCGCGGGCGGCCTGGCTGATGTGCTTGCCCTCGATGCCCCCGACGGTGCCGTCGCCGAGGCCGAGGAGGACCTGGGCCCGCTCGGGGGTGGCGTTGGCGCGCTGCTTGGCGTACCGGACGAGCGCGCGCCCGGAGGCGTACTGCTCCCAGCAGCCCTGGCTGCCGCAGCCGCAGAGCAGACCGTCCGGGACGACCCGGATGTGGCCGAACTCCGCCGCCACGCCGAAGCGTCCGCGGCGCAGCTTGTTGCCGATGATGATGCCGCCGCCGAGGCCGGTGCCCAGCGTGATGCAGATGACGTCCTCGTGGCCCTTGCCCGCCCCGAACTTGTACTCGCCCCAGGCCGCGGCGTTCGCGTCGTTCTCGACGACGACCGGCAGACCGACCCGCTGCTCGACCTTGTCCTTCAGCGGCTCGTGCCGCCAGTCGATGTTCGGCGCGAAGAGGACGGTCGCGCGCTTGTCGTCGACGTAGCCCGCGGCACCGATGCCCACAGCCTCGATCTCGTGGCCCTTGCCGGCCTCGGAGACAGCGGCGCAGATCGCGTCGACGATGCCCTCGGGGGTCGGCGGGGTGGGCACCTTGTGCGTGTCGAGGATGTTGCCCTCCTCGTCGACCACGCCGGCCGCGATCTTCGTGCCGCCGATGTCGACGCCGATGGTGAGTCCCATGTGTCCCTCAGTTTTCGGTCGAGCCCCGCTAAGGCCAACCGTACCCGAGGGGGCCGCCCGTCCTGATCAGTCCAGGTCGATGTGCTGCCCGGTTCCGGGCCCCTCGTCGTCCCTCTTCGTGTCCTCGGGCCGCTCGGCCGGGGTCTCCCTGCGCGGGTCGTCCGGCTCGTCGCGCGTCCAGCGCGTCTCGTGGTTCTCGACCGCCGAGCGGTACGCGGCGAGCAGCTCGTTGCCGGCCGCGGCGAGGTGGTCGAAGACCTGCGGGTTGCGCTCGATGATCGGCTCGACGGCGGCCTTCGCCTGGTTGACGAACTGCTGCACCGTGCCCTGGGCTGCCATGCCCGTCAGCGGGTTGCGCAGTGTGGAGACCTTCTCGGCGACGGCGTCGAAGAGCTTGCGGAACTCCTCGGCGGCCGAGCCGGGCTCCTGGCCGGCCGCGGCGCGGCGGCGGGCCTTCTCGGCCTCCAGGTCCTCGGCGCACGCCTTGGCCCAGGCATCCGAATCGCTCATGGCGTACTCCTTACGGCTTATACCGTCGACGGTACACGGCGCCGGGGGCCTCGGGGGCTACGGAGCCGTGGCCGCTACGGCCGGTGCCACGCCATGGCCGCGCCCGCGCCGCGGCCGCGTCGGCGCTACGGCCTCTTCGGCCAGAGGCCGGCGTCCGGGGTGAACCTGATCCGGAGATCGCCGTCGACCAGCCCGGCACCGGCGACCGTGCAGCGGCGCAGGGCCGCCGGCAGTGGGACGTTGCGGCGGAACGGCCCGACGGCGAGGAGCAGTTCGTCGCCCCGGCGGACGAGGGACAGCTCTTCCTTGACGGCGCCCGGCAGCGGGATGTGCCAGACCAGGATGCCGTCGTCGGCGCGGCGGTCCTCGACGGTCCACTCCGGGGCCGCGACGGGATTGGCGTCCACCGCGAGCAGGGCGAGGTCCTCGGGGCCGCGGGGGTCCCGGCCGAGGTGCGGGAGCGCGTGGACGACTCCGTCGTGTCCGGTACGGAGCCGGGCCAGGTGCTCGTGCTGCTGGGCGGTCAGCGCGGCGAACCAGGGGTCGGCCGACTCGGCGGGCAGCAGCTTGTTGGCGACGACGGTGTCGAGGGTGAGGCCGTGGAGCGCGAGCCCGAGGCGGGCGGTGCGCAGGGTGTCGGCGGCGGCGGGCCCCGGCTCGACGACGAGGCGGACGCCGGTGGTGGGGGCGTCGACGACGGCCTGCACGGCGGCGAGCTCGGCCTCCCAGCGGGCGGTCGTCTCGAAGAGCCACTGCGCGGGCATGGGGACGCCGGCGAGCTGGGCCAGCATGGGACGCAGGGCGCGGGCGGCCTGCCGCTCGGGCGGCAGGAGCCGGCGGAGGTAGCGGCGCAGCTGCTCGGGCAGGGCGAGGAGGGCGAGGGCGTCCAGGAGCGGAGGCAGGTCGACGACGACGAGGTCCCGGTCCTGTGCGGCGGCGTCGCGCAGCGCGCGGAGGAGGGCGAACGGGGCGCTGCCGGGGAGTTCGGTGAGCTCGGCGTCCTCGAAGGGGGTGGCGCCGAGGAGGTCGAAGGCGGTGGTGGAGCGCTCCTGCAGGGCGAGGAACTCGCGCCGGAAGTCGGCGGCGGGGCTCGGCCGGAGGACGTCGACGCCGAGGCCCTCGTCGGCCTCGGCGGAGACGAGCAGGACGCGTCGTCCGGCGTGGGCTTCGGCGAGGGCGGCGGCGGTGGCGACAGTGGTGCGGCCGGCGCCGCCGGCGCCGGTGACAAGCATGATCCCCATGCCCCAGACGTTACCGCCGCCCCGCAGGCCACCCGCCCCGGCCCTCGACAGGGCCGGTCCCCACCGCCCACGACCGGCGGAGGCGTCCCGTGAGCGCTACGCGCCGGATTCGACTCGCTTCTTCAGGCCCGCCAGCGCGCGGTCGATGATGACCTTCTCCGCCTTGCGCTTGATCATTCCCAGCATCGGGATCTTCACGTCCACCGTCAGCTGGTACGTGACCTCGGTCCGCGTCCCGCCGCCCGCCGGCGCCAGCCGGTAGGAGCCGTCGAGCGCGCGGAGCATCTGGGACTTGACCAGCGTCCAGGAGACCTCGTCGTCACCGGTCCAGGTGTACGCCAGCGTGTGGTCGTCCTTGATCGCGCCCGCGTCGAGCAGCAGCCGGACCTTCTCCGCGCGGCCGGCCGCGTCCTTCTCCAGGACCTCGGCCTCCTTCACCTCGCCCGTCCACTCGGGGTAGCGCGCGAAGTCGGCGATGACGCTCATGACGTCGGCCGGCGCCGCCTCGATGGTGATGCTCGAGCTGGTGTGTTCGGCCATCGTGGTGGCTCCTCCACTGTGCGGTCCGGCGGAAGTCGTAAGGGCACGAACGTGCCGACCGAAGGCTATCGCGCCGTCACCGAACGCCCGTCACCACTCCAGCGTCCACGGCCTGCCCGTCGCCGCGAAGTGGCCGACGTTCACGCATTCCGTGCTCCCGACCCGCATCCGCCGCGCCAGCGGCTGGTGGACGTGGCCGAAGAGCGCGTACCGCGGCCTCGTGCGCCGGATCGCGTCGAGCAGCGCCCGGCTGCCGCGCTCGAAGCGCCTCGGCACGGTGTCGTACGTCAGCTCCGGCACGTCCGGCGGGATGTGGCTGCACAGCACGTCGACCTCGCCGAGGGCCTCCACCTTCGCCGCGTACTCCTCGTCGGAGATCTCGTACGGCGTACGCATCGCCGTCCGCAGCCCGCCGCCGACGAAGCCGAACACAAGTCCGTCGAGCTCGACCCGCTCACCGTCCAGGACCGTCGTCCCGGGGCGGGCGTACTCGGGCCACAGGCCGGGGATGTCGACGTTGCCGTACGTCGCGTACGTGGGGTTCGGGAAGGCCGCGAAGAGCTCCTCGTATTGGCGGCGGACCGCGGACTCGATCGCGGTGTCGCGGTCGACGGCGAGCTCGGACCAGAGGCGTCGTCCCAGGTCACGCGCATCGTCGAAGCGTCGTGCGGTGCGCAGTTCGACGATTCGGTCGGCGTTCTCGACACCGAAGAGGTCCGGGAAGATGCCCCGGCTGTGGTCGGCGTAGTCGAGGAAGAGCACCAGGTCACCGAGACAGACCAGGGCGTCCGCGCCCTGCCCCGCCTTGGCGAGGGCCCCGCTGTTCCCGTGTACGTCGCTGACCACGTTGATCCTCATGCGGTTCAGCGTAGGGCGTCGGACCTGCGGTTACTTCCGAGTCGTCGAAGCTGTGGACTACTGTGCGCGAAGCATCGCCACAGCTGTGTGACGCATGGAACATCTGGCCAGGACCCCCTATCGGGAACCCAGTACTGATGGGTAACGTCCGGGCAGTCCAGTTGTGCTCACCCCACTGAGCACCTGCCCGATCTTGGACCGCACCGGTGCATTCACACAGAGCCGTGGCGCCGGCGCCCGATGAGGAGCAGCAGTCTTGCGCGAGTTCAGCCTTCCGGCCCTGTACGAGGTCCCCTCGGACGGCAACCTGACGGATCTCATCCGCCGCAACGCCACTCAGCACCCAGACACCGCCGTGATGGGACGCAAGGTGGCCGGCGTCTGGACGGACGTCACCGCCGAACAGTTCCTCGCCGAGGTCCGCGAGGCCGCGAAGGGCCTGATCGCCGCCGGCGTCGAGCCGGGCGACCGCGTGGCCCTGCTGTCCAGGACGCGGTACGAGTGGGTGCTCCTCGACTTCGCGATCTGGAGCGCGGGCGCGGTGACCGTGCCGGTCTACGAGACCAGCTCGCCGGAGCAGATCCAGTGGATCCTCGGCGACTCGGGCGCCACGCTCGCCCTCGTCGAGACGGCGGCCCACCAGGAGGCCGTGGTCTCGGTCCAGGCGAACCTGCCCGCCCTCAAGGGGATCTGGCAGATCGACGACGACGCGGTGGCGCACCTCGCGGGGACCGGCGCGGACATCTCGGACGAGCTCCTCGACCAGCGGATGTCGACCGCGCACGCCGACGACCCGGCGACGATCGTCTACACCTCGGGCACCACCGGCCGCCCCAAGGGCTGTGTGCTGACGCACCGCGCGTTCTTCGCCGAGTGCGGCAACGTGGTGGAGCGTCTGAAGCCGCTCTTCCGTACCGGCGAGTGCTCGGTCCTGCTGTTCCTGCCGGCCGCGCACGTCTTCGGGCGGCTCGTCGAGGTCGCGTCGGTGATGGCGCCGATCAAGCTGGGCTGCGTACCGGACATCAAGAACCTCACCGACGAGCTGGCCTCCTTCCGGCCGACGCTGATCCTCGGTGTGCCGCGTGTCTTCGAGAAGGTCTACAACTCGGCCCGGGCGAAGGCCCAGGCCGACGGCAAGGGCAAGATCTTCGACAAGGCGGCGCACACGGCGATCGCGTACAGCCGGGCGATCGGCACGCCGCAGGGCCCGTCCCTCGGCCTGCGGCTCAAGCACAAGGTCTTCGACAAGCTGGTCTTCTCCAAGCTGCGGGCGGTGCTCGGCGGGCGCGGCGAGTACGCGATCTCGGGCGGAGCGCCGCTCGGTGAGCGGCTCGGCCACTTCTTCCGCGGGATCGGCTTCACGGTCCTGGAGGGCTACGGCCTGACGGAGTCGTGCGCGGCGACCGCGTTCAACCCGTGGGACCGGCAGAAGATCGGTACGGTCGGGCAGCCGCTGCCGGGCTCGGTGGTGCGGATCGCCGACGACGGCGAGGTGCTGCTGCACGGCGAGCACATCTTCTCGGGCTACTGGCAGAACGAGACGGCGACGGCCGAGGCGCTGGCGGACGGCTGGTTCCACACGGGCGACATCGGCACGCTGGACGAGGACGGCTACCTCGCGATCACCGGCCGGAAGAAGGAGATCCTGGTGACGGCGGGCGGCAAGAACGTCGCCCCGGCGGTCATCGAGGACCGGATCCGCGCGCACGCGCTGGTCGCGGAGTGCATGGTGGTCGGCGACGGGCGCCCGTTCGTGGGCGCGCTGATCACCCTGGACGAGGAGTTCCTGGGCCGCTGGGCGGCCGAGCACGGCAAGCCCGCGGGTGCGACGGCCGCGACGCTGCGCGACGACGCCGACCTGCTCGCCGAGGTCCAGCGGGCGGTGGACGACGGCAACGCCGCGGTGTCCAAGGCCGAGTCGGTCCGGAAGTTCCGCGTCCTGCCGTCCCAGTTCACCGAGGAGGCGGGCCACATCACGCCGTCGCTGAAGCTGAAGCGGAACGTGGTGGCGAAGGACTTCGCGGACGAGATCGAGGGGATCTACCGCGCCTGATCGCGCGGGTGCCCGAAACCCGAGGGGCCCCGTGGGATGCCGTCCGGCGTCCCACGGGGCCCGTTCGTTCTCTCCTCGGCCCCGCGGGGGGCGGGGCCGGCCCGGGCAGGGCAAGGGCGGGCCCGGGCGGGGCTAGAGCAGTTCCCTCAGGCGCTCCGCCAGCAGGTCCCAGCGCCAGCGCTCCTCGACCCAGTCACGGCCGCGGGCGCCCATGCGGGCGCGCAGCTCCGGGTCGAGCAGGAGGGTCGCGATGCGGTCCGCCGACTCCTCCGGGGCCTCGCCCCTGACCACCCAGCCCGTCTCGCCGTCGAGGACCGCGTCCGGCGCGCCGCCCGAGTCGCCCGCGACGACCGGCAGGCCCGTGGCCGAGGCCTCCAGGTAGACGATGCCGAGGCCCTCGACGTCCAGGCCGCCGCGGCGGGTGCGGCAGGGCATCGCGAAGACGTCCCCGGCGCCGTAGTGGGCCGGCAGCTCCTCCCAGGGCACCGCGCCGGTGAACCGTACGGAATCGGCCACCCCGGTCGTCGCCGCGAGGCGCCGCAGGTCCTTCTCGTACGGGCCGCCGCCGACGATCAGCAGCACCGCGTCCGGCACCCGGCACAGGATCTCGGGCAGGGCGCGGATCAGCGTGTCCTGGCCCTTGCGCGGGACGAGCCGGGAGACGCACACGACCACGGGCCGGTCGCTGAGCCCGAGCCGCTCCCGTACGGCGTCCCCGCCCGAGCCCGGGTGGAAGGTCTTCTCGTCGACGCCCGGCGGAAGCTGCACCATCCGCCCGGCCGCGGCCGGGGTCAGCGCGGCCGCGATCCGCGAGCGGGTGTACTCCCCGAGGTACGTGATCGTGTCCGTGCCCTCGCCGATCCGCCGGAGCAGCTGCCGGGAGCCGGGCAGCTGCGCCCAGCCCGCCTCGTGCCCATGGGTCGTCGCCACGAGCCGTCGCGCGCCCGCCCTGCGCAGCGCGGGGGCCATCAGGCCGAGCGGGGCCGCGGCCCCGAACCAGACCGACTCGCAGCCGTGCTCACGGAGCAGCGCCGTCGCCCGCGCGGTGACCCGAGGTGTGGGCAACAGCATGGTGGTGCTGTCCCGCACGACCGTGAAAGGCTGCTCGGCGTCGAACGCGGCGGTCGCCTCGATCCCCTCGCGGCTGCGCTTCCACGTGGAGGCGTAGACCACGATCTTCTCGGGATCCAGACGCAGCGCCATGTTGTGCAGGAACGCCTGGATTCCACCGGGTCGGGGCGGGAAGTCGTTGGTTACGATCAGGGTCTTGTGCATCGTCGCCGAATGTACGTGACGGCACCCCCCGCCCGGCAACACCACCCGTCCGCGGACGCGGACCGAACAGACCGACAGGATGGGACGAGGTAGGCATGACGGGCGTACTGGGTACGGCTGCCGAGCGCGCGAGAAGAAACCCCATAGTGCTCTGGGGGCTCACCCGGGTCGTTCTGCTCCTCTGTGTCTTCAAGGTCGTCACGGTCCCGGGGCCGGACATCACCAGTGACATCGAGCAGATCTACCAGGGCTGGTTCGACGTCCTGAAGACCGGCACGTACCCGCTGGACGACGTGACCTGGCAGTACCCGCCGCTCGCCGCCCTCGCGATCCTCTCCCCCGCGGTGCTGCCGTTCCTCGGCTACTCCGCGGCCTTCTTCGTCCTCGCCTTCCTCTGCGACGCGCTCGTCTTCGCGCTGCTGATGTACACAGGCCGGCGGCGCGGCCGGAGCCGGCACGGCGCCTGGATCTGGATCGCGGGCGTGCCGCTGCTCGGCCCGACCGCGTACGCCCGCTACGACCTGATGGTCACCGCGGTGGCGGTGGCCGCGCTGCTCGCCGGCGTCCACCGGCCGCGCGTCCTCGGCGCCCTGGCGGGCTTCGGGGCGATGCTGAAGGTCTGGCCGGCGCTGGTGCTCGCGGGCACGCCCCGCGGCCGTGCGACGTTGCGTTCGTGGTCGACGGCGGCCGGCGCGGCAGCCGGGCTCCTGCTCCTGTGCGTGCTCGCGGCGCCCGGTGCGCTGGCCTTCCTGACGTACCAGCGCGATCGGGGGCTCGAACTGGAGTCCCTGGGGGCGATGGTCTTCCACGTGGCCCGCCACCTGGGCTGGGACGGCGTGGCGCAGATGAACTACGGCTCGATCGAGTTCCTCGGCCCGTACGTCTCCTCCGTCGCCACGGTCGCGATGGGCCTGACCGTCGCCGCCTTCTGCTGGCTGCTCGTGTGGCGGATACGCGCCCGGCAGTTCGCGTCGACGACCCCCGCGGACGCGGCGTTCGTGGCGGTGCTGCTGTTCACCACCACGAGCCGGGTGATCAGCCCGCAGTACATGCTGTGGCTGGTGGGCCTTGCCGCGGTGTGCCTGGCGTACCGGGCGAGCCGGATGCATCGTCCTGCGCATCTGGTGGTGTGGGCGACGGCGGTGACGCAGTTCGAGTTCCCGGTGTGGTTCTCGCACGTCACGGACAGCGATCCGCTGGGCATCGCGCTGCTGCTCATACGGAACGGGCTGCTGGTCGCCGCGTCGGTCTCGGCCTGTCGCGTCCTCTGGCAGCAGACGGTCACCGAACCGCGGCTCACCCCGGTGAAGATCCCGGCTCAGGCGGAGCCGGAACCGGAGCGCGCGCGGAGCCTGCCGGTCGGCTGAGGGACGGCGTACGGCGCTGCAGCGGCCCCAGGGCCGCGCACTGGCCCGCCCTACGCCGGCTGGCCCGTCCTACGCCAGGCTGTCCCGCACATAGTCCCGCCAGGCCGTCGTGAACTCCCCGGGGGTCGTGCCGAGGACCTCGGCGAGGGCCTTCTCCGTCGCGCCCTCGCGCTGCGGGTGGGCGCCCACCGCTCGGTAGAAGGCGGTGAGCTTCGCCTCGCCCCAGCGCTCCGCGATCAGCGCGCAGGCCAGCCAGCCGCCCTCGTAGGCGCGGGCCAGGGCGTCGGCGTCGCTGCCGAAGGCGAAGGCCTTGTCGTCCGGGAGGGCCGGGGGGACGTCGCCGGCGGCGACCGCGCGGCGCAGCTCCGGGGCCGCCTGGGCGGCCGTGCGGCCCGTGCCCCGGTACGCGACCCAGTCGGCGAAGCCCTCGGAGAGCCAGACCGGAGTGGACGCGGAGGTGACGGCGCGGGTGGCCACGTGGGTCGTCTCGTGCGTGAGGACGACCTGCTGCCCGAAGCCCCCGAGGACCCCGTACGCCTCGGGGTTGACGATCACCCGGTCCGCGGGCGCGTCCGGCCCGCCGCCGACCTCCCCGGTCGTGACCGCCGCTATCCCCCGGTACGAGGCCGCGGGCGCCCCGAGCAGCCCGCCCATGGCGTCCAGCGAGGCGGGGACGAGGACCACCACCCGGCCCGCCCACGTCCCGGCCCAGGCCGACGAGACCGCGGGCACCGCCCGGTCGGCCGCCGCCGCGACGGCCTTCAGCCGCTCCTCCCGCTGCCCGACGCCGAGGACGAGGCTGCGCGCTCCTCGTACCGCGTCCACCTCGCCCTGCTGCCACAGCTGCTGGGTGGCGCCCTCCGCGGGCCGTTCACCGGTCACGTACCACCGGCCGTCGCGTTCCGTCAGGTCCAGGACGCGCTCGCTGGTGACCGGCCCGGAGTCGTAGCCGGCGATCCGGTGGCTGAGCTCGGCGCGGACCGTCGCCCGGTCCTCCCCCGCCCGGTCGACGTCCGTCACGCGGTAGCCCCACGAGGCGAGAGGCACCTCCGTGAGCCGGTCGTACTCCCTGAGCGCGGTGGGCGCGAACGCCGGGTCGAGCCCCGCCGCGTACGCCGTCTCGTCGCGGGCGAGCAGCGCCCGCGCGTGCCGGTCGAGGAGGGTGCGGATCTCCTCGGGCGCCGGATCGCCGGCCTCCGGCGCCGCGCAGCCGGTGAGGGCGAGCAGGACGGCCACCAGACAGGCTGCCGCCCGTCGCACCGCTCCACACCCCTGACCTGCCACGCACCCGATCGTACGGGCAGGCGACCGGACAGGTGTCCGGTCAGACCCGCGTCACCGTCACGTGGGACATCATCCCGACGGGGTCGTAGCGCACCCGCGCGCCGGGATACGGGGCGTGGATGACCTGCCCGTCGCCCGCGTAGATCCCGACGTGGCTGGCGTCGCCGCGGTACGTGACGAGGTCGCCCGGCTGCGCCTGCGAGAGCGGCACCCGCCGGCCCGCGTTCCGCTGGGCCGCCGAGGTCCGCGGGAGGCTGATGCCGGCCTGCCGGTACGACCAGACCATCAGGCCGGAGCAGTCGAAGGCGGACGGCCCCGTCGCGCCCCACACGTACGGCTTGCCGATGGCGCTGCGGGCGGCGATCACCGCGGCGGCGGCGCGCGAGGAGGCCGGGCCGAGATCGGCGAGGGGCGGCAGCTCCCCGGCGAGTGCGTCCCGGCCCGAGCGGTCGGCCCGGCCCTCGAACGCCGCCCGCTCCTCGTCCGTCAGCGACTGCAGCAGCCGGCGGGCCTCGGCGAGCTTCCGCTCGACGGTGCGCTTGTGCCGGGCGACCTGGGTGCGGCTGCGCTCCAGCTCGACGAGGAGCCGGCCGGCCTCGGTCCGCTCCTGGTTCAGCCGGCGCAGCTCGTGCTGGAGCCGGCCGAGCGCCACGCTCTGCCGGTCGGTCACCCGGTCCAGGACGGAGGCCCGGTCGAGGTAGGAGTCGGGGTCGGAGGAGAGCAGCAGCGCGAGCGCGGGGTCCATCCCGCCGGAGCGGTACTGGGCTCCGGCCACCGAACCGAGCGCGCCCCGCATGCGGTTGACGCGTTCCTGGCCGCGCGCCACGCTGTCCTTCGCCCGGGAGACCGTCCTGCGCAGCTGGTCCGCCCGCTCGTCGGCCTTGTTGTAGCCCTCGGTGGCCTTCTCGGCCTCCTCGAAGAGCCGGTCGACGGTGGCGCGCGTGGTCTCAGGGGTGCCGCTCGGATCGGCGCTCGCCGGGACGGCGCCGAAGGCCGTGGCCGCGGTGGCCGCGGCGGCGGTCAGGACGGTGACCCTCGCGGGTCGTCGGTGGGACGCCACGTATCGCGCTCCGTTCGGTGTTGCCCAGACTGGCGCGGCAGACAGTAGCCGGTGATCACCCTCCGTCCAACGAAGGTTCCCGACACGCAAAGTGACGCCCCGCCGGAGACCACAGGTCACCGGCGGGGCGTCACGTCATCGAGAGATGCGACATTCCACCCGATTGGGCGTCACGTCGGAGCGCGGCGGATGCGTCAGATGCGCACGCCGAACTGGAAGGTGCCCATGTAGCTCATGGACTCGTAGCGGACCGACGCGCCGGGCTTGGGAGCGTGCAGGATCTGCCCGTTACCGGCGTACAGGCCCACGTGCGAAAGGCTGTTGAAGAAGACCAGGTCGCCCGGCTTGAGCTGGCTGCGGCCGATCTTCACGCCGTCGTTCTGCTGGGTGTAGGTGGTACGGCTGATCCCTACGCCGGCCTGGCGGTAGGCCCACTGCGTCAGACCGGAGCAGTCGTACGAGTTGGGGCCCTCGGCGCCGGAGACGTACGGCTTGCCGATCTGGGTGGCGGCGGCGCTGAGCGCGGCGGCACCGCGCTGGGAGGCCGGGACCTCGTTGCCGAGGTCGACGCGGTCGCCGGCGGCGCGGCTGGCGCGCTGCTCCTCGGCCTGCATCTTGGCGCGCTCGGCGGCGGTGAGGGTGTTGAGCAGCTTCTGCGCCTCGGCGAGCTTGCCCTGGTAGGCCTTCTTCTTCTCACCGAGGGTCTTGCGGACGTCCTCGAGGTCGGCGAGCTTCGTCGTCGCCTCGGCGCGCTGCTGGGCGAGCGTGCGCTGCTTGGACTGGATCGACTGGAGCACGTCGGCCTGCTTGGCGCCGAGCTGGTCGATCGCGGACGCCTTGTCGAGGTAGGTGTCCGGGTCGGAGGAGAGGAAGAGCTGGAGCGCCGGGTCGATGCCACCGGAGCGGTACTGCGCGCTGGCGACCGAACCGATGTTGTCCCGCAGCGTGTTGAGCTCCTGCTGACCGCGCGCCACCTTGTCCTGAAGGGCGCCGATCTCCTTCTGCAGCTTCCCGCGACGCTCCTCGGCCAGGTTGTACTGCTCCGTGGCCTCCTCGGCCTCGTGGTGCAGCTTGTCGACCTTCGACTTGACGTCGTCGATCTTCGGCTTCGGGGCGGCCTGGGCGCCGGACTGGACGGAGAGCGCGACGGCCGCGGCGGCGGTCGCGGTGAGCACGGTCACGCGGGTGCGGCTCGGCTGCTTGGGACGACGGTGGGACGCCACGAAGGCGATCTCCTTCTTCCTCGAGCCGCCCAACCAGGCTGCGGCAGGCGGTTTCTCCGCTGCCATCCCGGATGGATGATCAACCGCGCGGAGGTTCGAGGCCCGACCCTAGTGACCATCTTGTGATCAGTTCAAATCCTCATGAGCAAAATCTCGCTCACGCGGCACTTTATTTACACACATCACACGGGCAGTAACGGCCACTTGACCGTACGCCCTCCAGAATTCGGGCATTAGGCCCAGTAGTTACGAGACGTCACGAGGCGCGCGAAAGCCGCTTCAGCAACAAGGCGGACGCGACCGGACGCGCCCCGGCCTTGGCCACCCCGTCGGCCACCTCACGGTCGGTGGAGACCACGACGACCGGACGGCCCGGCGGCTCGGCGCGCACCAGCTGACGGATCAACTCGTCGGCCGTCACGCCCGGCTTGGAGAAGAGCACCCGCACCCCGCGCGGCGGGGCGAGCAGCACCGGCGCCGCGAGCTCCGCACCGTCGAACACACAGGTGACCTCGGCGCCCGAGCGGGCCGCGAGCGTGGAGAGCCCGCCCAGCAGCCGCAGCCGCTGCTTCTCCAGCGGCATGGTCGGATAGCCGGTCTTGGTGACGTTGTAGCCGTCCACGACCAGATGCGCCTGGGGCAGCGCCAGGAGTTGGTCCAGGAGCGCCGGGTCGGTCTCGGAGAGCGCGCGGGCGGCGATGTCCTTCGGCGACATCCGTCCGGGCTCCACCGCGTCGACGGTGTCGGCGGGATGGACGGAGACGGGTGGCAGGGCCAGTTCGCGGCGCAGCCCCTGCGCGGCGTCGAGCACCGTGTCGAGCAGCAGCCGCAGCCGCATGTCCTCCACCGAGCGGCCCTCACGGGCGGCCCGGCGGCTCGCCTCCAGGGCGGCTTCGACCTCCCCCAGGCGGGCCTTGAGACGGCGGCTCTCGCTCTCCGCGGCCGAAACCTGCGCCGCGGCCTCCGCCTTGATCGTGTCGATCTCCGCGTGGGTGCGGCGCAGCGCCGCCTCGCCGCGCTTCACGTCGCTCTGCGCGCTGCGCAGCTTGCGGTGAAGCGATTCGGCTTCCCTGCGCGCCGCCTCCAGGTCGTGGCGCAGCTCCTCGGTCTCCGCACGCCCGCGGTCCCTGGCGGCGGCGACCTCCTCGCGCAGCCGCTCCAGCTCGCGCCGGCCGGCCTCGTCGGCGCGCTCGGCGTCGGCGCGCTGGGCCTCCTCGCCCGCGGCGGCGACCAGCTTGACCCAGCCGGCGGGGCGCAGCACGTAGGCGGCCGCGGCGACGTCGACGGGGTCGGCGGCGGCGGGCGGGGCGCCGGTCTCGACGGCCCCGGCCAGCTCGGGCTGGGCCTCCTTGAACCGCTCACCGATCCGCTGCCGGAACAGCGGATCGCTCTCCAGGGCGGCGGCCATGGCGTTGCCCGCGAACTTGGCCCGCCGGCTCGCGGTGAAGCGGGCGTACTGCCTCAGGGGGGCCGGAAGCTCCGCGACGGTCAGCCCGCCGAAGGCGTCCGAGACCAGCGCGACGACCCGCCGCCGTACGCCGTCCGGCAGCGGGCGGTCGAGCGCCTCGGCAGCGTCACCTGCCGCGCCGGCCGGTTCACCACCGCGCGCGGGCTGCTCCACGTTGCGTCACCCCATCGTGTTGCGCACCGCCGCCGTCAGGAAGCGGTGCCGGGCCTGTCCACCAGTTCGATCTGGTCCACCGCGTTGCACCAGCGGCAGCGGACCGACTCGATGGTCTCACTGACCACCTCGCGCTCCTCGACCTTCGGCTCTCCCGCGAGATCCAGATGGACGTACTCGACGACCTTGGAGGACCGGGTCACATCGAACCGGGTCAGGTTGCCGCACAGGGTGCAGCGCCAGCGGGTCTCGGCGGTCGGCAGGGGAACCGTCGTCATCGTGCCGTCCTCTTTCATGTGCGTGATGCGGATGCGGGTGCCGCGGTGCGCCATTGAACTGCGGAGGTACTGCCCGTAACCCTACGGCCTCGCGGGTACCCCGTGTCGCGGCGAGGCACTCTGTCCAGGTGGGCCCCGTTACGCCATGATCTGTCCATGATCGACAGGCGGCGCATCGCATGGCGGGAGGCGGCGCTCGGGGCGTGCCGGGGGGCCTGGAGCGGACCCACGGTGACGTATGCCCTGATCGCCGCCTGCTGCCTCACGTTCCTGATCAGCCCGGTGTCGGGCCTCGACCCCTCCTACGGGACCGGGGACCGGGCCCTGGCGGCGCAGAGCGCGTACTTCCACCGCTGGGGGGTCGTGCCGGCCGAGCTGATGGGCGGCGAACCCGGCACGCTCGTCACCCCGCTGACCGCCCTCTTCGTCCACGGCAGCTGGCTGCACCTGCTCGGGAACATGCTGTTCCTGTTCGTCTTCGGCGCGATGGCCGAGGAGCGGATGGGGGCGCTCGGCTTCGCCCTCTTCTACGCGGGCTGCGGCTATCTGGCGCTGCTCGGCTACGCGGCGGCGTACGCGAGCAGCGAGCAGACGCTGGTCGGGGCGTCGGGGGCGATCTCGGGGGTGCTCGGGGCGTTCCTCTACCTCTTCCCCCGCTCCCGGGTGACGAGCCTGTTCCCCTTCCTGTTCTTCCTGCCGCTGCGGTTCCCCGCCTGGATCGTGCTGGTCTTCTGGTTCGCGCTCCAGTGGCTCGCGGCCCGCTCGGCCGGGGCGGGCCCCGGTGTCGCCTATCTGGCCCATGTGGTGGGCTTCGCCGTCGGCTTCCTCTACGCCTGGGTCCGCTACCGAGGTGGGGATACAGTGAAGTCCCCAGCCGCGGCGACCGAGGGAGAAAGCCAGCCGTGATCACCGCGATCGTGCTCATCAAGACCAGCGTGGACCGCATCCCCGAGATCGCGGAGTCGATCGCCGCGCTCGACAGCGTCAGCGAGGTCTTCTCGGTGACCGGTACCTACGACCTGATCGCCATGGTCCGCGTGCCGCGGCACGACGACCTCGCGGACGTCATCCCCGGCCGGATCAGCAAGATCCCGGGCGTCGAGGCGACGGACACGCACGTGGCCTTCCGGACGTACTCCCAGCACGACCTCGAAGCCGCCTTCGCGATCGGCCTGGAGTCCTGACGCGGGGGGCCGCGGCAGGCGGCCCCCTTCACCCGTACGAGTGAGTGTTCAGCCGCGGTCCGGGACGCAACGGCCGTCCTCGGTGCGGTACTTCCACTGCGCGCCGTCCCGGACGAGCTCCTTCACGGCACGTACGAAACGCTCCACGTGCTCGTCGGGCGTACCGGCGCCGAAGCTGACGCGGATGGCGTTGAGCGACTTCTCGCCGGGCGCGGCCTCGGGGGCTCCGCACTCGCCCTGGGTCTGCGGGTCGCTGCCGAGCAGGGTGCGGACGAGCGGGTGGGCGCAGAAGAGGCCGTCGCGGACGCCGATGCCGTACTCGGCGGAGAGCGCGGCGGCGAAGTGGGAGCTGTTCCAGCCCTCGACGACGAAGGACAGGACACCGACGCGCGGAGCCTCGTCGCCGAAGAGCGAGAGCACCTTGACCGCCGGGACCTCGGCGAGGCCCTCCCGGACGGTGTCGACGAGGTGCTGTTCACGGGCGACGAGGGAGTCGAACCCGGCCTCGGTGAGCGCCTTGCAGGCGGAGGCGATGGAGTAGACGCCGATGACGTTCGGCGAACCGGCCTCGTGACGGGCGGCGGTGGTGTGCCACTCGACGTCCACTCCCCCGGCGCCTTCCCCGGCGATCCGTCGGCTCACCTTCTTGGACGCACCCCCGCCGGCGAGGTAGGGCTCGGCGGCCTGGAGCCAGTCGGCGCGGCCCGCGAGGACTCCCGAGCCGAAGGGGGCGTACAGCTTGTGGCCGGAGAAGGCCACCCAGTCGACGTCCAACTCCTGTACGGAGACCGGGTGGTGGGGCGCGAGCTGGGCGGCGTCGAGGACGATCCGGGCGCCGTGGGCGTGGGCGGCGGCGGCCAGTTCCCGGACCGGCCACAGCTCACCGGTGACGTTGGAGGCGCCGGTGACGCAGACGAGCGCGGGGCCGTAAGGGTCACGGTCGGCGAGGGCGCGCTCCAGGGTCTCGACGGCCTGGGCGGGCGTACGCGGGGCGTTGAGGTACGTGACGCGCGCGTCCCTCCACGGCAGGAGCGAGGCGTGGTGCTCGGTCTCGAAGACGAAGACCTCGCAGCCGGCGGGGAGCGCGGCGGCGAGCAGGTTGAGCGAGTCGGTGGTGGAGCGGGTGAAGACGACCTGGTCGGCGGGGCGGCAGTCGAGGAACTCGGCGACGGTGACGCGGCTGCTCTCGAAGAGGTCGGTGGAGAGCTGCGAGAGGTAGCCGGCGCCGCGGTGGACGCTGCCGTAGTACGGGGCGTAGGCGGCGACGTCGTCCCAGACCCGCTGCAGGGCCGGCGCGCTGGCGGCGTAGTCGAGCGCGGCGTAGGTGACCTCGCCCCCGGTCACGAGGGGAACGGTGACGTCCCGCCCGAGGACCGGGAGCGGGGCGGCGCAGCAGGGGCCGCCGGCCTCGGAGTCGGTGGCGGCGGAGGGGGCTGCGGTCGCGGCGTCGTGCGTGGTGGCGGCGTTCGGGTACGCGGACATGGCTGTGTCTCCTGAGCGGGAAGGTCAGCGAAGTGCCCGCGGGGCAGCGCGAAGAAGGGTGCCTCACACGGGTGTTGCCTCGACGCACGGTGTTCGTACGGAGGGTGGGGAAACGGGGCCGACGGGCCCTAGCGCATTCGCTTGCTCACGAGACTGCTCCCTTGAGGACCAGGACCCCAGGGTGTGCAGGGGTCCGCGCTTGCCGCGGACCTTGCTGTCCACGGCCTGGTCTTCACCCGGGGCACCCCGCCACGGACGGAGGGTTGCCGGACAGCCAGCCGGGGCTTCGAGGCTGTCACTCATGACCTGGCACTGAACGTATGCCACGTGATCGCCGGTGCGCAACCCCGTTCCGGATGGCGGAACGGGGCGCGCCCGGCGCCGCTACCTGTTGCTGGCCGCGACCCAGCGCTCCAGCGCCTGCCTGGCCGCACCCGAGTCGATCGACTCGGCCGCCCGCGCGATACCCTCGCGCAGCTGCTCCACCAGGGTGCCCGCGCCCGGCTCCAGGGCCGTGAGCGCCGCCGCCGAGTTGAGCAGTACCGCGTCCCGTACGGGACCGGTCTCGCCCGCGAGCAGCCGGCGGGCGACATCGGCGTTGTACGAGGCGTCGGCGCCGCGCAGCGCCTCCACCGGTACGAGTTCGATGCCGACGTCCCGCGGGTCGAAGGCCTCCTCGCGCACCACGCCGTCCCGTACGACCCACACCCGGGAGGTGGCCGTGGTCGTCAGCTCGTCCAGGCCGTCGTCGCCGCGGAAGACCAGCGCCGAGGAGCCGCGCTCGGCGAGGACGCCGGCCATGATCGGGGCCATCCGGGCGTCGGCCACACCGGTCGCCTGCGCTCTGACGCGGGCGGGGTTGGTGAGCGGACCGAGGAAGTTGAACGTGGTCCGGATGCCCAGTTCCTTGCGGGCCGCGGCCACATGGCGCAGCGCCGGGTGGAACTTCACCGCGAAGCAGAAGGTGATCCCCGCCTCCTCCGCGACCTCGACCACCCGCTGCGGGGTGAGCTGCAGGTTGACGCCGAGCTTCTCCAGGACGTCGGAGGCGCCGCTGGCGCTGGAGGCGGCGCGGTTGCCGTGCTTGACGACCTTCGCGCCGGTGCCGGCCACGACGATCGCCGACATGGTGGAGATGTTGACGGTCTTCGCGCCGTCGCCGCCGGTGCCGACGATGTCGACGGAGGGGCCGGGCACCTCGATCACGTTGGCGTGCTCGTACATCGTCCGCACGAGGCCGGTGATCTCCTCGACGGTCTCGCCCTTGGCGCGCAGGGCCACGGCGAAACCGGCGATCTGGGCGTCGGTGGCCTCGCCGCGCAGGATGCGGTCCATCGCCCAGGCGGTGTCCTCGGCGCTCTGGTCGCGGCCGGTCAGCAGGCCGTCCAGGACGGTGGGCCACGAGCGGCCCGCCGACGTAGGTCCTCCAGCGGGGGTCGCAGCGCTCATGGCGGCTCCTGATCAGTGCGTGACGGTGACGACTCCACCCTATCGAGCAACGGGGACGGCAAAGAGCCCCGTCCATCGAATGGACGGGGCTCCCGCTGTGGCGACCTCAGGTCGAGTGGATCAGGTGATCAGTGGTGGCCGTGGCCGCTGGTGATCTCCTTGTACTCCTCGACGGTCGGCTTGGCGATCTGGCTGTCCTCGCCGTAGTAGCTCTTGTTGAGCCTGACGCGGAGCTTCTCCATGCGGCCGATCTTGCGCTCGACGCCGTTCTCGTCGACGAGCGGGCCGAGCTCGGCCGGCTTGTTCTGCTCGTGCGCCGTGAGGCGGTACAGCTCGCCCTGGCTGAGCGGCTGGTGGACCTCGACGAACTCGCCGTGCGGCAGACGCTTGATGATGCCGGACTCGCGTCCGTGCAGCACCTTGTCGTGGTCGCGGCGCTGCAGGCCGAGACAGATCCGCTTGGTGAGGATGAACGCGAGGACCGGCCCGACGAAGAAGAAGATCCGGACGAACCAGGTGATCGAGTTCAGCGACAGGTGGAAGTGGGTCGCCCAGAGGTCGTTTCCACCACCGACGAGCATGATCATGTACGCGGTGATCCAGGCGACACCGAAGGCGGTGCGCGTCGGAGCGTTGCGCGGGCGCTGCGCGATGTGGTGCTCGCGCTTGTCGCCGGTGATCCACGACTCGATGAACGGGTAGACCGCGATCGCCGCGAGGACCGCGGGGAAGATCGCCAGCGGGATCATCACGCCCAGGACGAGCGTGTGGCCCCAGAGGTTGATCTCCCAGCCCGGCATGACACGGATCAGACCCTCGGCGAAGCCCATGTACCAGTCGGGCTGGGCGCCGGTGGACACCTGGTCCGGACGGTACGGGCCGAGCGCCCAGATCGGGTTGATCGAGGCGATCGCCGCGATGACCGCGATGACACCGAAGACCAGGAAGAAGAAGCCTCCGGCCTTGGCCATGTAGACCGGCAGCAGCGGCATGCCCACGACGTTCTTGTTCGTACGGCCGGGGCCCTCGAACTGCGTGTGCTTGTGGTAGAAGACCAGGATCAGGTGGGCGACCACCAGACCGAGCATGATGCCGGGCAGCAGCAGGACGTGCGCCGAGTAGAACCGGGCCACGAAGTCGCCGCCGGGGAACTCCCCGCCGAACAGGAACATCGACAGGTACGTGCCGATGACCGGGACGGACAGGATCGCGCCCTGCATGAAGCGGACACCGGTGCCGGAGAGCAGGTCGTCCGGGAGCGAGTAACCGGTGAAGCCGGTGAACATGCCCAGGAAGAACAGCAGGAAGCCGAACAGCCAGTTGATCTCACGCGGCTTGCGGAACGCGCCCGTGAAGAACACGCGCATCATGTGCACGAACATGCCGGCGAGGAAGATCAGCGCCGCCCAGTGGTGGATCTGCCGGATGAGCAGACCACCGCGCACATCGAAGGAGATGTGCATGGTCGAGTTGAACGCCTCGGACATCAGCTGGCCCTGCAGCGGGATGTAGCTGCCGTGGTACTCCACCTCGTTCATCGACGGGTGGAAGAACATCGTCAGGTACACACCCGTGAGGATGATGATGATGAAGCTGTAGAGGCAGATCTCACCCAGCATGAAGGACCAGTGGTCCGGGAAGATCTTCCGCATGTTGGCCTTGGCCAGGGAGTAGATCCCGAGACGGCCGTCGGCCCAGTCGGCCACCCGCTCACCGGCGGGTGCCTTCTTCTTCGAATCGGTCACAGTGCTCATCCGCGCTCCCAGAAGGCAGGGCCGACGGGCTCGGCGAAGTCGCCGAGCGCCTCCAGGTTGCCCTTGTCGTTCACACCGATCCGCAGCTGCGGAAGGGCGTGGCCGGCCGGGCCGAAGATGACACGGGCGCCGTCGGAGAGGTCGAAGGTGGACTGGTGGCACGGGCAGAGCACGTGGTGCGTCTGCTGCTCGTACAGCGAGATCGGGCAGCCCACGTGGGTGCAGATCTTCGAGAAGGCCACGATGCCCTCGTGCGACCACTCGAGCTCGCGCTTGTCCTTGATGTCCTCCGGCTGGATCCGGACGATCATCAGGGCGGCCTTGGCGATCTCGACCTGGAAGTCGTGGTCGTGCTCGGACAGGCCCTCGGGCATCGCGAAGGTCAGCGAACCGACCGCGACGTCCTCGGGACGCAGCGGCTCGTGCGTGTTCATGTTGATGAGCTGCTTGCCCTCGGCCCACAGGGTGGACCGGAGCTTCTTCTCGGGCAGCGGGCCCATGTCACGCAGCAGCACGAGACCGGAGAGCGGTACGAGCGACAGCGCGCCGAACATCGTGTTGCGGATCAGCTTGCGGCGGCCCATGCCGGACTCGGCGGCACCGGCCGCGAAGTCCGCCATGACCTTCGCCTTGGTCTCCGCCGGAGCCGCGATCGGGTGACGCTCGTCGGCGATCTCCACGTCGGACATCAGGGTGCGGGCCCAGTGGACCGCTCCCGCGCCGATGAAGAAGAGCGCCGCGCCGAGGGTGAGACCCAGGGCGAAGTTGAGCGCGCTCACCCGGCCGAACGGCCAGATGTAGACGATCTTGTCGACCGGGAAGATCACGTACGACGCGATGAAGCCGACCGTGGCCAGCATCGACAGCGTGAACATGAAGGCGACCGCACGCTCGGACCGGCGGGCGGCCCGCTCGTCGATGTCCTGGATGCGCGGCTTGTGGGGCGGAAGGCCCGGGTCCGCGAACGGGTCGTCGAGGACCTTCACCGCGCCGTGCGCGGTGTCCTGCTCAGCGGGCAGGTTCTCTTCTGGAATCTCTTGGCTACTCATGACTTCTTGGCCTTAGCGGTGTGGGCCGCGACCCAGACGGCAACTGCGATCAGCGCACCGAGACCGAAGACCCAGGCGAACAGACCCTCGCTGACCGGGCCGAGGCCGCCGAGCGAGAGCCCGCCGGGGCTGTCGGCCTTTTCGCCGTTGACGGCCTGGACGTACGCGATGATGTCCTTCTTCTCCTTCTCCGGCATGGTCTTGTCCGGGAAGGAGGGCATGTTCTGCGGGCCGGTCTGCATGGCCTCGTACAGGTGCTTCGGGCTCACGCCTTCGAGGCTCGGGGCGTACTTGCCGTGCGTGAGCGCGCCGCCCTCACCGGTGAAGTTGTGGCACTGGGCACAGTTGGAGCGGAACAGGTCGCCACCACGGGCGATGTCGGCCCCGTCGGGGCTGTACTGCCCCTCCTTCGGCGTGATCGGGCCGGCACCGAGGGAGGCGATGTACGCCGCGAGCTGATCGATCTCAGCCTGCGAGTAGATGACCTTCTTCTTCGGCACCTGGGCGCCCGGCTGCTGGGCCGGCATGCGGCCCGTGCCGACCTGGAAGTCGACGGCCGCGGAGCCGACGCCTACCAGGGACGGGCCGTCAGAGGTGCCCTGACCGCCGGTGCCGTGGCAGCTGGCGCAGCCGACGGCGTAGAGCTTCTGGCCCTCCTCGATGGCGAGGGACTGGGCGGTTTCATCGGCCTTCGCCGTGCCCGCGGGCGCGAACGCGGCGTACAGCCCCCCGGTGGCCGCCAGCGCGAGGAGTAGGACGACGACCGCCGCCAGCGGATGGCGTCGTCGTGCGGAGAGCTTTTTCACGGATTACCCCGGTGTCAGGATCTTCTGCGTCGGTGCTTGCTGGATGTGCTCGGGTCCCGGGACCCGATTACTTGATCATGTAGATCGTGGCGAAGAGGCCGATCCAGACGACATCGACGAAGTGCCAGTAGTAGGACACGACGATGGCGGCGGTTGCCTGCTCGTGAGTGAACCTCTTGGCGGCGTACGTCCGGCCCAGGACCAGCAGGAAGGCGATGAGACCGCCCGTCACGTGCAGGCCGTGGAAGCCGGTGGTCAGGTAGAACACCGAGCCGTAGGGGTCCGACGAGAGCGAGAGCCCCTCGTGCTTGACCAGCTCGGTGTACTCGAACACCTGGCCGCCGATGAAGATCGCACCCATCACGAACGTGATGATGAACCACGTCCGGAGCTTCTTCACATCGCCCCGCTCGGCGGCGAAGACGCCGAGCTGGCAGGTGAGGGAGGAGAGCACCAGGATCGTGGTGTTGGTCGCCGAGAACGGGAAGTTCAAGGCGTCGGCCTTTTCCGTCCAGAACTCGGGACCGGTCACCGATCGCAGGGTGAAGTACATCGCGAAGAGGGCCGCGAAGAACATCAGCTCGGAACTCAGCCAGATGATGGTTCCGACGCTGGTGAGGTTCGGTCGATTGACCGACGGGTGCGCGTGCCCGGTTTCTACTGTCGTTACTGTCGCCACGACCGACATTATGTCGGTCGCTTATCCCGCCCTCACTCCGGGGGGTGCCGTTCGGAGTGTCAGGGGCGTCTGTCCAGCCCGAACGGCCCATTGAAGTGGCCTCCCAACCGGTGTCGTACCGGTGTTGACGGGGTGTGGGACGGAGTAGCATCCCGCGCATCGGTTGATGACCTTCACGGAGGAACGATGCAGTCGAGCGCCACGGTCCTGGTCTACAGCGACGACGCGAACACGCGGGAACAGGTGCGCCTGGCGGCGGGTCGCAGGCCCGCGGCCGACGTTCCGCCGGTCGAGTTCATCGAGTGCGCGACACTCCCGGCCGTGCTCAAGCGGCTGGAGGAGGGTGGCGTCGACGCCTGCGTGCTGGACGGCGAGGCCGTGCCGGCGGGAGGCATGGGCGTCTGCAGGCAGATCAAGGACGAGATCTTCCGCTGCCCGCCGGTGCTGCTCCTGATCGGCCGCCCGCAGGACGCGTGGCTGGCCACCTGGAGCCGTGCGGACGCCGCGGTCACCCTTCCGGTGGAACCGGTCGAGTTCGCGGCGTCCCTGGCGGCCCTGCTCCGCTCGCGTCTGTCGATCGACGCGTAGCCAGGACCCCGGCGAGTGAGCGCATGAGGCGCTGCGGAGGCGAACCGAGCCCTTAAACGAGCGGCCTGAGCCGGGACGGGTCCGGCTGGTGGGCGGCGCTCTTGGTGTCCGCGACCAGGGCGCTGCCCTCGCGCCACTTGTCCCAGGGCAGGTTCCAGTCGCCGAATCCGTTCCCGAACGGGTCCATCATGTCGCCGATGCTGTTGACGGTCTGCACGATGTCGCCCGGACGGACGGTCTCGAAGAACCAGGCCGCGTTCCCCGTCGACATGCCGACACAGCCGTGGCTGACGTTGGCGAACCCCTGCGAGCCCACGGACCAGGGCGCGGCGTGGACGTACTCGCCGCTCCAGGTCACCCGTGTCGCGTAGTAGACGGGCAGGTCGTACGACTCCGAGCTGCCCTCCGCGATGCCGACGCTGGTGCCGCGCATCCGGACGAAGTACTCCTTGCCGAGGATGACTTTGATGCCGTTGCGGGTGGAGAAGCCCGGTTTGCCGGTGGTCACCGGCATGGTCTTGATCACTTCTCCGTTGCGCCGCACGGTCATGGAGAACGTGCCGGCGTCCGCGACGGCCTCGATCCGGTCGCCGATCGTCAGCTCGAGCGGCTTGGAGTCCCCGCCGTACAGCTTGTCGCCGACCTTGACGCCCGCCAGGTTGGCGGTGGCCGTGATCGCCGCGCCGGCGGGCCAGTACTCCTTCGGACGGAAGTGCAGTTTCCGGTCGTCGACCCAGTGCCAGGAGCCCTCGACGGCCGGGGTCGAGCGCACCTTCAGCGCCCGTTCGACCACCGCGCGGGCCTTCCGGTCCTTGACGGGGAGGCTGAGGTCGGCCGTGATGGGCTGTCCGACGCCGTACTTGCCCGCCTCCGGGCCGAACGCGACCGTCAGGGCCCGCTTGGCCGGGGTCGTCTCGAAGGTGAACGTGCGGGCGCCGGGGGCCCCGTCCTCGTCCTCCGTGGACACCTTGACGGTGTAGGTCGCGCCGGCCGTCAGGGAGCCCGTGGAGCGCCAGAGACGGCCGTCGGCGGTGAGTTCGCCGGCCAGGTGGTGCCCGGTCGCGTCGACGGCCGTCACGTCCGTGATGCGGCCGTCCGCGCCCTTGGCCGTGATCTCCAGGGCCTTGTCCGGGTCGGCCTTCCTGCCGTCGGTGGGGGCGCTGAAGGCGACCTGCTCCGCCGCGTCGTAGGGCTTGGCGGAGAGCGGATTGCCGTCGGTGCCCGCGCAGGCACCGGCGCCGGCGGTGACCAGGAGGGCCAAAAGGGTGCAGCTCAGAACAGTCCGAATGCGCGGCGTGTCGTTCATGACATCACCGTAAGAACAATCCTCGCGGCCAGCGCGCCGAGTGCTGCAAACGAGGGGCCCGGACACTTCGGGTGACGAAGTGTCCGGGCCCCTCGGGGTGTTGCGGGGTACTGCTACGGGCTACTGGTTCTGGTTCTCACCGCGGTAGAACTCGAACACCCAGCCGAACAGGCCGACCAGGATCAGCGGAGCCGAGAAGTACAGGATCCACCAGCCCATGGCGACGGCGAGGAAGGCGAGCGCGCCACCGATGGCCAGCGAGAGCGGCTGCCAGCTGTGCGGGGCGAAGAAGCCCACCTCGCCGGCCTCGTCCGCGACGTCGGCCTCCTTGTCGTCCTGCGCCATCGCGTCGACCCGCCGGGCCGTGAAGGCCAGGTAGTAGCCGATCATGATGGCGAGGCCGAAGGCCAGGAAGAGCGCCGTGGTACCGACCGGCTCCTTCGACCAGACGCCGTAGAGGATCGCCATGGCGAGGATGAAGACGCTCAGCCAGATGAACATCTTGCCCTGGATCTTCACTTGCCGGCCTCCTTGCTGCCGGTGAGGGCCTCGGCCTCGTGCGGCTTGTTCTCGAGCTGGTCGAGAGCGGCGATCTCAGGGTGGTGCAGGTCGAACGCCGGGGATTCGGAACGGATCCGCGGCAGGGTGAGGAAGTTGTGCCGCGGGGGCGGGCAGGAGGTGGCCCACTCCAGCGAACGGCCGTAACCCCACGGGTCGTCGACCTCGATCTTCTTGCCGTACTTGGCGGTCTTCCAGACGTTGTAGAGGAACGGCAGGATCGACAGGCCGAGCAGGAACGAGGAGATCGTCGAGATCGTGTTCAGCGCGGTGAAGCCGTCGGCGTCCAGGTAGTCCGCGTAACGACGCGGCATGCCCTCGGCACCCAGCCAGTGCTGCACCAGGAACGTGCCGTGGAAGCCGATGAAGAGCGTCCAGAAGGTGATCTTGCCGAGCCGCTCGTCCAGCATCTTGCCGGTGAACTTCGGCCACCAGAAGTGGAAGCCGGCGAACATCGCGAAGACCACGGTGCCGAAGACGACGTAGTGGAAGTGCGCGACGACGAAGTACGAGTCGGAGACGTGGAAGTCCATCGGCGGCGAGGCCAGGATGACGCCCGTCAGGCCACCGAAGGTGAAGGTGACCAGGAAGCCGATCGTCCAGAGCATCGGCGTCTCGAAGGACAACGAGCCCTTCCACATCGTTCCGATCCAGTTGAAGAACTTCACGCCGGTCGGTACGGCGATGAGGAACGTCATGAAGGAGAAGAACGGCAGGAGCACGCCGCCCGTGACGTACATGTGGTGCGCCCACACGGTCACGGAGAGACCGGCGATCGCGATCGTCGCGGCCACCAGACCGATGTAGCCGAACATCGGCTTACGGCTGAAGACCGGGATGACCTCGGAGACGATGCCGAAGAACGGCAGCGCGATGATGTACACCTCTGGGTGGCCGAAGAACCAGAAGAGGTGCTGCCACAGCAGTGCGCCGCCGTTGGACGCGTCGAAGACGTGTGCGCCGAACTTGCGGTCGGCCTCCAGCGCGAAGAGCGCGGCGGCGAGGACCGGGAAGGCGAGCAGGACCAGCACACCGGTCAGCAGCACGTTCCAGGTGAAGATCGGCATGCGGAACATCGTCATGCCCGGAGCGCGCATGCAGATGATCGTGGTGATGAAGTTGACCGAGCCGAGGATCGTGCCGAAGCCGGAGAAGGCCAGACCCATGATCCACATGTCGGCGCCGACACCCGGCGAGCGGACGGCGTCCGACAGCGGGGAGTAGGCGAACCAGCCGAAGTCGGCCGCACCCTGCGGGGTGAGGAAGCCGGCCACCGCGATGATCGAGCCGAAGAGGTACAGCCAGTACGCGAACATGTTCAGCCGCGGGAACGCCACGTCGGGCGCGCCGATCTGCAGCGGCATGATCCAGTTCGCGAATCCGGCGAACAGCGGCGTCGCGAACATCAGCAGCATGATCGTGCCGTGCATCGTGAACGCCTGGTTGAACTGCTCGTTCGACATGATCTGCGTGCCCGGACGGGCCAGCTCGGCGCGCATGAAGAGCGCCATCAGGCCGCCGATGCAGAAGAAGACGAACGACGTGACCAGGTACAGCGTGCCGATCGTCTTGTGGTCGGTGGTGGTCAGCCACTTCACCACCACATTGCCGGGCTGCTTGCGGCGTACCGGGAGCTCGTTCTCGTACGAGTCCTCAGCCGCGGCCGCACCCTGGGGTTCGTTGAGGATGCTCACAGTTGGTTCTTCTCCGCATTCCTGGCCGGGTCCGTCTGCTCAATGCCCGACGGGATGTAGCCGGTCTGCCCCTTCTCCGCCAGCTCCTTCAGGTGCTGCTGGTAGCGCTCCGGAGAGACCACCTTGACGTTGAAGAGCATCCGGGAGTGGTCGACACCGCACAGCTCGGCGCACTTTCCGAGGAAGGTGCCCTGCTTGTTCGGGGTCACCTCGAAGACGTTGGTGTGACCCGGGATGACGTCCTGCTTGAACAGGAAGGGGACCACCCAGAAGGAGTGGATGACATCACGGGAGGTCAGGACGAACCGGACCTTCTCGCCCTCGGGCAGCCACAGGGTCGGGCCCGGGTTGCCGGTCTGCGGGTTCCGGTCGCCCGGGATGCCGGCGTCGTAGACGCCGCCGGCGTTCGCCGGGAACTGGTCCTGGTACTTGTCCGGAATGGCGTCGAGGTTGGGGGCCGTCTGAGCGTCACCCGTCACCCCGGGCACGTTCTCGATGTAGTTGAAGCCCCAGCTCCACTGGTAGCCGACCACGTTGATCGTGTGGGCCGGCTTGTCGGAGAGCGAAAGGAGCTTCGACTCGTCGCGCGCGGTGAAGTAGAAGAGCACCGACACGATGATGAGTGGAGTGACCGTGTACAGCGCCTCGATGGGCATGTTGTACCGCGTCTGCGGAGGTACCTCGACCTTGGTGCGGCTGCGCCGGTGGAACATGACGGACCACAGGATCAGCCCCCACACCAGGACGCCCGTGACGAGCGCAGCCGCCCACGAGCCCTGCCACAGGGAGAGGATCGTGGGAGCCTCTTCCGTGACGGGGGTGGGCATACCAAGGCGGGGGAAGTCTTCCCAGTTGTACGAGCAGCCGGTGGCTGTCGCCAGGATCAGGCCCGCAGTCAGCACCTGCGGCAGCTTCCGCCGCATCGGGCGCCGCGACGAGCGGTCGGAGCCGTTGGGACTCACGTAGCGCCTTCCCGAGAGTCTCGGCCCGCGCTGGTCGGCTACGGCCGTCTCGCTGGTCGGTCGCCGCCCCGGCCGCGGGCAGGGGTTTGGATGTTTATGCGGACCAAACCCTACTGGACGCTATTTGGGGTCGCGCGGGGAGGGTGCCCAACGCGCCGTCCGACTCCCCGAAGGGGTGGACCCGCCCCCTCCGCAGGCGGGTCCGGGGCCCCGGACGTGCGGCGATCGACGGCCCGCGCGGGGCATCTGACGGGGGATTACGGAGCGGGGACTAGCGTGGGGCCGTGCCCTACTTCGACGCCGCGTCCTCCGCCCCGCTCCACCCCGTCGCCCGCCAGGCGCTGCTTGCCTCCCTGGACGAGGGCTGGGCCGATCCGGCCCGGCTCTACCGGGAGGGGCGGCGGGCCCGGATGCTGCTCGACGCGGCGCGGGAGGCCGCGGCGGAGGCCGTGGGCTGCCGCCCCGACGAGCTGGTGTTCACTCCTTCGGGGACGCGGGCGGTGCATACGGGGATTGCCGGCGCGCTCGCCGGGCGTCGGCGTGTCGGGGACCGGCTGGTGGTCTCGGCGGTCGAGCACTCCTCCGTACTGCACGCGGGCGAGGCGCACGCCGCAGCGGGCGGTTCGCTGACGGAGGTGCCCGTGGGCCGGTCCGGGGCGGTGGAGGCCGCGGCCTTCGCGGCGGCCCTGGAGCCGGGGACGGCGCTGGCCTGTCTGCAGTCCGCCAACCACGAGGTGGGGACGGCGCAGCCGGTCGCGGAGGTGGCGGAGGCGTGCCGCGCGGCGGAGGTGCCGCTGCTCGTGGACGCGGCGCAGTCACTGGGCTGGGGGCCGGTGGAGGGGCCCTGGTCGCTGCTGGCGGCGAGTGCGCACAAGTGGGGCGGTCCGGCGGGGGTCGGCCTGCTCGCGGTCCGCAAGGGTGTCCGCTTCTCCCCCCAAGGCCCGGCGGACGAGCGGGAGTCGGGCCGGTCGGCCGGTTTCGAGAACCTGCCGGCGATCGTGGCGGCGGCGGCGTCGCTGCGGGCCGTGCGGGCGGAGGCGGAGGCCGAGGGGGCGCGGCTGCGGGGTCTGGTGGACCGGATCCGGGCGCGGGTTCCGGAGCTCGTCCCCGATGTGGAGGTGGTGGGCGACCCGGTGCGCCGGCTCCCCCATCTCGTCACGTTCTCGTGTCTCTATGTCGACGGAGAGACGTTGCTCCACGAGCTGGACCGGGAGGGTTTCTCCGTTTCGTCCGGTTCGTCGTGTACGAGCTCGACGCTGACGCCCAGCCATGTGCTGCGCGCGATGGGAGTGCTGAGCGAGGGCAACGTGCGGGTGTCCCTGCCGGCGGGCACGGCGGAGGAGGACGTGGACCGCTTCCTGGCGGTGCTGCCGGGGGTGGTCGCGCAGGTACGGGAGCGACTCGGCGCTCCGGAGGCGGCGACGGAGCCGGGCGTCTCGGGGTCGCTCGTGGTCGACGCGCTGGGCAAGCGCTGCCCGATCCCGGTGATCGAGCTGGCGAAGGTGATCGGCGACGTGCCGCTGGGGGGCACGGTCACCGTCCTCGCGGACGACGAGGCGGCCCGTCTGGACATCCCGGCCTGGTGCGAGATGCGCGGCCAGGAGTACGTGGGCGAGGAGCCGTCCCCGAAGGGCGGGTCGGCGTACGTGGTGCGCCGGGTGGCGTAGGGGCTCCGCGCCCCTGCGCCGGGTGGCCTCGGGGCTCCGCCCGCTCCGCGCCGGGCGGAGCCCCTACGGGGGTCAGCCCAGGTGCGTCTGGACCTCGGCCGCGGCCTCGTCGCCGTACGCCTTGGTGAAGCGCTCCATGAAGTTCGCCCGGCGCAGCGTGTACTCCTGGGTGCCCAGGGTCTCGATCACCAGCGTGGCGAGCATGCAGCCGACCTGGGCCGCGCGCTCCAGGGTGACGCCCCACGACAGGCCGGTGAGGAAGCCGGCTCGGAACGCGTCGCCGACCCCGGTCGGGTCGACCTTGGCGTCCTCCTCCGCGCAGCCGACCTCGATGGTCTCCCCGCCCGCGCTCTCGATGCGCACGCCGCGCGAGCCGAGCGTGGTGACCCGGTGGCCGACCCGGCCGAGGATCTCCTCGTCGGTCCATCCGGTCTTGGACTCGATGAGGCCCTTCTCGTACTCGTTGGAGAAGAGGTACGTGGCGCCGTCCAGGAGCGTGCGGATCTCCTGGCCGTCCATGCGCGCGATCTGCTGGGAGAAGTCCGCGGCGAAGGGGATGGCCCGCGCCTTGCACTCCTCGGTGTGGCGCAGCATCGCCTCGGGGTCGTCGGCGCCGATCAGGACGAGGTCGAGGCCGCCCACGCGGTCGGCGACGGCCTTCAGCTCGATCTGCCGGGCCTCGCTCATCGCGCCCGTGTAGAAGGAGCCGATCTGGTTGTGGTCCTTGTCCGTGGTGCAGACGAACCGGGCGGTGTGCAGGACCTCGGAGATCCGCACCGAGCCGGTGTCGACACCGTGGCGGTCGAGCCAGGCGCGGTACTCGTCGAAGTCGTAACCGGCCGCACCCACGAGGATCGGGTTGCCGCCGAGCTGGCCCATGCCGAAGCAGATGTTCGGGCCCACGCCTCCCCTGCGGATGTCGAGGTTGTCGACGAGGAAGGAGAGGGAGACCGTGTGCAGCTGGTCCGCGACGAGCTGGTCTGCGAACCGGCCGGGGAAGGTCATGAGGTGGTCGGTGGCGATGGAGCCGGTGACTGCGATACGCACGGCTGGGCGCTCCTGCGGGACGGAAAGGGGTTGACAGTTCACGCTACCGGCTGGAGGCTGTCCTGCCGAACAGTGGAAACTACCTCAGAGTAGGTCTTTTCCCCGGAGGCGTCGCGTGCGTACGGTGCGCGTATGTCCACGTACCCCGCTCCTCGTGAGCATCAGGAGTCCGAGTTCAGCCTGGCCCAGCTGTGCGGCGACAGTGCGCGGATGGCCCCCCACTGGGTGGTGCCCGCGGCCGACGTTCCCGCCAGGGTCTCCCCCGCCCGCATCCACGGCGTCGTCGTTCCGCCCGCCTCGGCGCGGCTGATCGCCGCGACGTCCGAATACGGCTCCTGAGCGACGGAACCACCCGCTCGTCCATTCCGTCCCACTGATGTCCTCCGGGGGCTGTCTCCCGGAAGGACGCCTTCCAGGGGCAGGGACGAAGGAGCGATGCGGTGAGCGGTACGGAGAACCGGCGGATGCGGCACCGGCCGCTGCTCGTGGCCTCGGTGGCGACGGGCGTCCTGCTGGCCGGGGGCGGCGGGGTGTACTTCGCGACCACGGCCTCCGAGGGCGGTGACAGCCGGCCCGCGGGCGCGGCCGCTCCCCCGCCGCTGCGCCTGGACGCCAAGAACGGCACGGGCGGCGTGGACGGTACCGGCGGTGCGGACGGCGGGGCCGGCATCGCGCCGGGCGAGCCCGACCCGAGCGGCGGCGGAGCCGTCTACCGGGCCAGGGGACCCCTGCCCGAGGGACCCTCCTCGGCCGCGGTCCACCGGCCCGAGGGCCGGGTCACGGCGGCGGAGGTGACCCGGCTCGCCCGCGCCCTGGGCATCCCGGGCGCGCCGCGCCTCGAGGGCGAGGTCTGGAAGATCGCGCCGGAGAAGGACGGCTCCGGGCTGCGGCTCGACGTGTCGGCCGAGGCCCCCGGCAGCTGGACGTTCTCGCGGTACGAGGGGGGTCCGGCCGGTGACACCTGCCTCAAGGGCAAGGCGTGTCCCCCACCGGGCGAGGTGAAGCCCCCGAGCGGCGGGCCGGTGAGCGAGGCGGCGGCGAGGGCGGCGGCCACCCCCGTACTGAAGGCGATCGGCCAGGAGGACGCGAAGCTGGACGCGAGCCAGCTGATGGGGTCGGTACGGGTGGTCAACGCCGACCCGGTCGTGGGCGGGCTGCCGACGTACGGCTGGTCGACCGGCATCCATGTCGGCCCGGACGGTGAACCGGTCGCGGGAAGCGGGCACTTGAAGGAGCCGGCGAAGGGGGCCGACTACCCGCTGATCAGCGCGGACAGGGCCCTGGAGGAGCTGAACAAGGCGTCGTCCGGCCCCGGCTCGATCGGCATCGGCGGCTGCGCGACGGATCCGCCGGCCGGCGAGGCGGCCCGGGAGGCGCCGACGGTGACCTGCGAGCCGGGCGCCGCGCCGAAGGAGCTGGCCGTCACGGGCGCGACCCTCGGGCTCGCCGCGCAGTTCGTCGACGGTGAGCGGGCGCTCGTACCGTCCTGGCTGTTCCGGGTGGAGTCGGAGGCCGGGGCGGAGCCCCACACGGTGGTACGGACGGCTGTGGCGCCGGAGCACCTGGCGCCCCCTGCCGAGCCGAGCCCCACGCCGACGCCGGACCCCGGTCAGGGCACGGCGCCCGTGCGGCAGATCCAGTCGTACCGCGTCGACGGCACCGGGACGAAGCTCTCGGTGACCTTCTGGGGCGGGGTGTGCAGCACCTACACGGCCACGGCCGGCGAGAGCGCCGACAAGGTCACCGTGCGCGTGACGGAGAAGGCGACGGACCCGGGCCGGGCGTGCATCGCCATGGCGGTCGAGGTGACCCGGACGGTGACGCTGGAGCAGCCGCTGGGCGGCCGGACGGTCGTGGACGCGCCGAGCGGGGAGCCCGTCCCGCGCCGGTAGGCACGCGCACCACGGCGTACGTACGAGGGCGGCCGCCCCGGAGTCCCCGGGGCGGCCGCCCTCGTACGTACGACTGACGACTCAGCTGAACGAGTCACCGCAGGCGCAGGAGCCCGTGGCGTTCGGGTTGTCGATCGTGAAGCCCTGCTTCTCGATGGTGTCGACGAAGTCGATGGAGGCGCCGCCCAGGTACGGGGCGCTCATGCGGTCGGTGACGACCTTGACGCCGTCGAAGTCCTTGACGACGTCGCCGTCGAGCGAACGCTCGTCGAAGAAGAGCTGGTAGCGCAGGCCGGAGCAGCCGCCGGGCTGTACGGCGACGCGCAGCGCCAGGTCGTCGCGGCCTTCCTGGTCGAGCAGGGCCTTGACCTTGGCCGCGGCGGCGTCAGACAGGAGGATGCCGTCGCTGACAGTGGTCTTCTCGTCCGATACGGACATCTGCTTCTCTCCCGGGTTGTACGGAGACTGCTTGCCGACGGGTCCAACCGGCGGGGCCCCGGATTCATTCCGGGCGAGGCTCGGCCTTCACGTCTTTTCCCCTTCATGCTCGCACACCCGCCCGCGAAGCGGAGAACGGCAAGATCCGAACCGTGGACCGCGAATTCGTCACATCGACACTATGGACATCGTCAAAGTGACGTGAAGCGGTTATGATAGATAGCGTCATTTAGACGAAAAGCGTTGCCGCAGATAAGAAAGGGTGCGTGACGTGACCACCGCCCAGCCCCTGGACGTCCAGCCGACGCCGCTCGCCCTGCTGCTGCTCGGCCGCGAGGCCGACCCGAAGAGCGAGCGCGGAGTGGAGTGTCCCGGCGACCTTCCGTCGCCCTCCGACCCCGACCTGGTGGAGCGCGCCCGCGCGGCCAAGGAGAAGCTCGGGGACAAGGTCTTCGTGCTCGGCCACCACTACCAGCGCGACGAGGTCATCCAGTTCGCCGACGTCACGGGCGACTCCTTCAAGCTCGCCCGTGACGCGGCCGCCCGCCCGGAGGCCGAGTACATCGTCTTCTGCGGTGTGCACTTCATGGCCGAGTCGGCCGACATCCTCACCACGGACGACCAGAAGGTCGTCCTGCCCGACCTCGCGGCCGGCTGCTCGATGGCCGACATGGCCACCGCCGAGCAGGTCGCCGAGTGCTGGGACGTGCTGACCGAGGCCGGCGTGGCCGACCAGGTCGTACCCGTCTCGTACATGAACTCCTCGGCCGACATCAAGGCCTTCACGGGGAAGCACGGGGGCACGATCTGCACCTCGTCCAACGCCAAGCGCGCCCTCGACTGGGCCTTCGAACAGGGTGAGAAGGTCCTGTTCCTGCCCGACCAGCACCTGGGCCGGAACACGGCGGTGCGGGAGATGGGCATGTCGCTCGACGACTGCGTCCTGTACAACCCGCACAAGCCGAACGGCGGCCTGACCGTCGAGGAGCTGCGGAACGCCAAGATGATCCTGTGGCGTGGCCACTGCTCGGTGCACGGCCGGTTCTCGCTGGACTCGGTCAACGACGTGCGCGAGCGGATCCCGGGCGTGAACGTGCTGGTGCACCCCGAGTGCAAGCACGAGGTCGTCGCCGCCGCGGACTACGTCGGCTCGACGGAGTACATCATCAAGACGCTGGAGGCGGCCCCGGCCGGCTCGAAGTGGGCGATCGGCACGGAGCTGAACCTGGTCCGCCGCGTGGCCAACGCACACCCGGACAAGGAGGTCGTCTTCCTCGACAAGACGGTCTGCTTCTGCTCGACCATGAACCGGATCGACCTGCCGCACCTGGTGTGGGCGCTGGAGTCGCTGGCCGAGGGCAACCTGGTCAACCGGATCCAGGTCGACAAGGAGACCGAGAGCTTCGCGAAGCTGGCGCTGGAGCGGATGCTGGCGCTGCCGTAACGCTTCTCCGGTAGACGCGCCGAAGGGCGCCCCGCACTGAGCGGGGCGCCCTTCGCCGTGTGGGGCGTCAGATGTCGAGCGCGTCCAGCAGCGTCGCGTCCGCGGGGGTCCCGTCCGGCTGCTCGGGGTTGTCGAGCGTGCCGTCCCGCTTCTTCGCCTTCTTCGCCCTCTTGTCCGCCTTCTTCTTCGCGCGGCGCTCCTTGCGGAGCTCCACCATCGCGTAGAGCGTCGGGACGAGCAGCAGCGTCAGCAGCGTCGAGGTGATCAGACCGCCGATCACGACCACCGCCAGCGGCTGGGCGATGAAGCCGCCCTCGCCGGTGACGCCGAGCGCCATCGGCAGCAGCGCGAAGATCGTCGCCAGGGCCGTCATCAGGATCGGGCGGAGCCGGTGACGGCCGCCCTCGACGACCGCCTCGACGATCCCCAGCCCCTGCGACCTGTACTGGTTGATCAGGTCGATCAGGACGATCGCGTTGGTCACCACGATGCCGATCAGCATCAGCATGCCGATCATCGCCGGGACGCCCATCGCCGTGCCCGTGATCACGAGCAGACCGATCGCGCCGGTCGCCGCGAACGGGATCGACACCAGCAGGATCAGCGGCTGGACGAGCGACTTGAAGGTCGCGACCAGGAGCATGAACACGATCGCGATCGCCGCGAGCATCGCGAGGCCGAGGTTGACGAACGCCTCGGACTGGTCCTCGGAGACACCGCCGATGGAGGCGGTCGCGCCCTTCGGGAGGTCGAGGGCCGCGATCTTCGACTGGAGGTCCGCGCTCACCGCGCCGGTGTTGTCGCCGGTCGGCTTGGCGGTGATCGTCGCGGCCCGCGAGCCGTCGATCCGGGTCATCGAGACGGGGCCCGGGACCAGCTTCACGTCGGCGATGTCGCCGAGCTTGACCGGTCCGAGCGGCAGCGCCTTCAGGCTCTCCATCGTGGTGGCCGGCTTCGCCGAGGTCAGGACGATGTCCCGCTCGGAGTCGTCGAGGATCGCCTTGCCCGCCGGGGTGCCCCGGACCGCCTGCGCGACGGCCATGCCGAGCGTCGTGTCGTCGAAGCCGAGGTCCGCGGCCTTCGCGTTGGCCTTGACGGAGATCCGCGGCACGGACTGCGACAGGTCGCTCTGGACGTCGGTGACGTCCTTCAGCTTCGCGACCTCCGCCTTGACCGCCTCGGAGGCCTCCTTCAGGGTGTCCGCGTCGGAGGCCTTGACCACCACGCTCAGGTCCTGGCTGCCGAAGCCGTCGCCCGCCGCGATCGTCGTGTCGCCGATGCCCTCGAGCTCGCGGAGGCCCTCGTCGATGGCGTCACGGGTCTTCTCGTACGACGCCGAGTCGTCCAGCGTGACCTGGTACGAGGCCTGGTTGGCGCCCGTGCCGCCGCCGAAGGCGGCCATGAAGCCCGAGGAGCCGACCGTGACCTGGTAGTTCTTCACCCCGTCGGTGGAGGCGAGGACCTTCTCGATCTTCTTCGCGGACTCGTCGGCGGCCGCGAGGCTGGTGCCGGGAGCCAGCTCCTGCTTGATGCTCAGGACCTCCTGCTCGCCCTGGTCGAAGAAGTTCGTCTTCAGGAGCGGGGCCATGCCGAAGGTGCCGACCAGGACGACGATCGCGATCGCCACGCTGGTGAGGCGGCGCCGGGTCGCGAACCGCAGAACGGGGACGTACAGGCGCTGCAGCCGGCTCCGGCTCTCCTTCTCCTCCGCCAGGCGCCGGGCCTCGTCCGGGTCCTCCGACGTGCCCTTGGGGGCGCGCAGGAACCAGTACGAGAGCACCGGGACGACGGTCAGCGAGACCAGGAGCGAGGCGAGGAGGGCCGCGGAGACGGTCAGGCTGAACGAGCCGAAGAGCTCGCCGACCATGCCGCCGACCAGACCGATCGGCAGGAAGACCGCGACGGTGGTGAGCGTGGAGGAGGTCACGGCGCCCGCGACCTCGCGTACGGCGGTGAGGATCGCCGCCTGGCGCTCCTCTCCGTAGCCGAGGTGCCGCTTGATGTTCTCCAGGACCACGATCGAGTCGTCGACGACCCGGCCGATGGCGATGGTGAGGGCGCCCAGCGTCAGCATGTTGAGCGAGAGGTCACGGGTCCACAGCACGATCAGGGCCAGGACGACCGAGAGCGGGATGGAGACCGCGGTGACCAGGGTGGAGCGGATCGAGGCGAGGAAGACCAGGATCACCAGGACGGCCATGACGAGACCGAGCGCGCCCTCCGTGGTCAGACCGGAGATCGACTTGGAGACCGCGGGGCCCTGGTCGGAGACGACGGTGAGCTCGGCGCCCGAGCCGAGGTCCGCGCGCAGCTCGGGGAGCTTGTCCTTGACCGCGTCCGAGATGGCGACGGCGCTTCCGTCGTTGTCCATGGTGGCCATGACGGCGAGGCTCGGCTTGCCGTCCGTGCGGGTGATGGAGACCCGGGAGGCCTCCGTCTGCTGCACCGTGGCCACGTCGGCGAGGCGGACGGCCTCGCCCTTCTCGGGCTTGATGCGCAGGTCCTGGATCTGCTGGAGCGAGGTGAAGCCGCCGCCGACCTGCACGGTGCGGCTCTTGCCGTCCTCGGAGAAGGAACCCGCGGGCACCGTGCCGCCGCCCGACCGGATGGCCTCGGCGAGCTTCATGGTGGTGAGGCCGGCCGCGGCGAGCTTCCTGTCGTCGGGGGTGACGGAGACCTGGAGATCCTGGACGCCGTCGATGGAGACCTGGCCGACTCCGTCGATGTCCTCGAGGGCGGGGACGACCGTGCGCTCCAGCTGGTCGGCGAGCGCCTGCTGGTCCTTGTCGGAGGTGACGGCGAGCACCACGGTCGGGATGTCGTCGGTGGAACCGGCGACGACCTGCGGGTCGACTCCGTCGGGAAGCGCCACGCGGGCCCGGTTCACGGCCTGCTGGACGTCGGCGACGAGCTGCTTGGTGCCCTCGTCGCCGTAGTCGAAGGTGGCCATGATGAGGGCGTTGCCCTCGGAGGCGGTGGAGGTGACGCCCTTGATGCCGTCGACGGCCTTGATCGTGCTTTCGAGCGGTTCGACGACCTGCTTCTCGACCACGTCGGGCGACGCGCCCTGGTAGGGGGCGAGGACCGAGACCATCGGGAGCTCGATCGAGGGCAGCAGTTGCTGCTTCAGCTGCGGGATGGCTATCGCCCCGAAGACGATGGCCACGATGGACATCAGCCCGATCAGGGCCCGTTGCGCGAGGCTGAATCTGGACAGCCAGGACATGGGGTCTCTCTTCTGTGGCGTGCTCGGCAGGCGGGCGGTGATGGGTGCCCGCCTACACGATCAGCCATGGGAAGCGCCGGATCCTCGGCCCCGGGGTCCAAATCCTTATCCGGCGCATACCGCGTCTGGAGTACGCCGGAGTACTCCCTCACTCCACCCTTGGACGTACCAGCCCCGACTCGTAGGCCGTGACGACGAGCTGGGCCCGGTCCCGCGCGCCGAGTTTGGCCATGGTCCGGTTCACGTGCGTCTTCACCGTGAGGGGGCTGACCTCCAGGCGTTCGGCGATCTCGTCGTTGGAGTGGCCGCCCGCGACGAGGACGAGGACCTCGCGTTCACGGGTGGTGAGGGCGGCCAGCCGCTCGGAGTACGCCGGGGAGTCCGGGTCCCCGTCGGTTCCCGCACGTCCGCCCTGCGCCAGGAACGTGGCGATCAGGCCCTTGGTCGCGACGGGCGAGAGCAGGGCCTCCCCGGCGGCGGCGATGCGGATGGCGTTGAGCAGTTCGTCCGGTTCCGCCCCCTTGCCGAGGAAGCCGGAGGCCCCGGCGCGGAGCGACTGCACGACGTACTCGTCGACCTCGAAGGTGGTCAGCATGACGATCCGTACGTCGGCGAGCTCGGGGTCCGCGGTGATGAGCCGGGTGGCGGCCAGACCGTCCGTACCCGGCATCCGGATGTCCATCAGGACGACGTCGGCCCGGGTGGAGCGGGCGAGCGCGACCGCCTCGGCCCCGTCCGCCGCCTCCGCGACGACCTCCATGTCCGGCTCGGAGTCCACGAGCACTTTGAACGCGCTGCGGAGCAGCGCCTGGTCGTCGGCGAGCAGCACTCGGATGGTCATGTGTCCTCCCCCGTACGGGCCGTCACGGGAAGTATCGCCTGGACGCGGAAGCCCCCGCCGTACCGGGGTGCCGCGGTCAGTGTGCCGCCGAGGGCGCCGACGCGCTCGCGCATCCCGATCAGCCCGTGGCCGCCGGCGCCGTCGGGGGGTGCCGGCTGCTGCGGGACGCCGTTGTCGAGGACGGTGATCTCGACGGTCCGGCCGACCCGGACGACGCTCACCTCCGCCTTGGCCTCCGGGCCCGCGTGCTTCTGCACGTTGGTCAGCGCCTCCTGGATGATCCGGTACGCGGCGAGGTCGACGGCGGCGGGAAGCGCGGCGTCGTCGGAGGCGCGGGCCAGCTCGACCGGGAGTCCGGCGTGACGGAAGGTGGCGAGGAGCTCGTCGAGGACGGTGAGGCCGGGCGCAGGTTCGGTCGGCGCCTCCGGGTCGCCCGACTGACGGAGCAGGCCGACGGTGGCGCGCAGCTCGTTGAGGGCGGAGCGGCTGGCCGCGCGGACGTGGGCCAGGGCCTCCTTGGCCTGGTCGGGCCGCCTGTCCATGACGTGGGCGGCGACCCCGGCCTGGACGTTGACCAGCGCGATGTGGTGGGCGACGACGTCGTGCAGATCGCGGGCGATCCGCAGGCGCTCCTCGGCGACCCGGCGCCGGGCCTCCTCGTCCCGGGTGCGCTCGGCGCGCTCGGCCCGCTCCCGGATGGCGTCGACGAAGGCGCGGCGGCTGCGGACGGCGTCGCCCGCGGCCGCGGCCATACCGGTCCAGGCGAAGACGCCGAGGTTCTCCTGCGCGTACCAGGGGGTGGGTCCGAACAGCATCGCGCCGCAGGTCAGAACGGCCATCGTGGTGAGGCCGACGCGCCAGGTGGTGGGGCGGTCGGTACGGGCGGCGACCGTGAAGAGCGCGATGACGGTGCTCATCGTGACGGGCGCCGGGCTGTTGTCGGTGATCAGCTCGACGAGGGTGACCGCGCCGGTGAAGGCGAGGACGGCGAGGGGGTCGCGCCGCCGCAGGACCAGGGCGCCGGCGCCGAGCACCATGAGGAGCACGCTGCTCGCGTCGGGGGTGCGGTCGCCGAAGGTGGGGCCGTTGCGGCTGCCGTGGGGGTCGGCGAAGGAGGCCGTGATCATGCAGACGAGCACGGCGGACGCGAGGGCTCCGTCGAAGGCGAGGGGGTGCGCCCGCAGCCACTGCCGGCCCCGCTGGAAGCCGCTGTCGAGGGTGGTCACGACAGGCAACGGTACGGGGTGCGACGCACCGGTGCCCCGCTCCCTCGGGCGAGGGGCGGGGCACCGGTGCGTTGGAGTCGTGCGGCTCAGCCCGGGATCAGGCCGTCGTCGGAGAGCATCTCGCGCACCTCGTCGAGGGTCGCGTCCGGCGACGGCAGGATCAGTTCGGAGGGCTCCAGGGCGTCGTCCGGGAGGGGTTCCCCGAGCCGGCGGACCTCGTCGAGCAGGGCGCACAGGGTCCGGCGGAAGCCGTCGGAGTCCCCCGACTCCATCTCTGCGAGCAGCTTGTCGTCCAGCTTGTTCAGCTCGGCGACGTGGCTGTCGGCCAGCGTCCGCTGGCCCTCCCCCATGATCCGTACGATCATGACGCGTCCTTCGGGCTCGTTACCGCTCGGTGCCGCTTCTCGCTCTCCTGCTTACTCCAGCCCGTTCCGGCCCGCCACCGCTCGCTACTGCTTGTCGAAGCGCGGCTGCGACTGCTGCTGGTCCTGCGGCGTGGCGGCGCCGTTGCCGCCCTCGATGGCCTGCTTCGAGGCCGAGGGCCCGCCGGCCAGCTCCGCCTTCATCCGCTGGAGCTCCAGCTCGACGTCCGTGCCGCCGGACAGCCGGTCCAGCTCGGCCTGGATGTCGTCCTTGGCCAGGCCCGACTGGTCGTCGAGCGCGCCCGAGGCGAGCAGCTCGTCGATGGCGCCGGCGCGTGCCTGGAGCTGCGCCGTCTTGTCCTCGGCGCGCTGGATGGCCACGCCGACGTCGCTCATCTCCTCCGAGATGCCGGAGAAGGACTCGGCGATCCGGGTCTGCGCCTGGGCGGCCGTGTACGTCGCCTTGATGGTCTCCTTCTTCGTACGGAAGGCGTCCACCTTGGCCTGGAGGCGCTGCGCCGCCAGTGTGAGCTTCTCCTCCTCGCCCTGCAGCGTCTGGTGCTGCACCTCGAGGTCGCTCACCTGCTGCTGGAGCGCCGCCCGACGGGAGAGCGCCTCACGGGCCAGGTCCTCGCGGCCGAGCGCCAGCGCCTTGCGGCCCTGGTCCTCCAGCTTCGCGGACTGGCCCTGGAGCTGGTTCAGCTGCAGTTCGAGCCGCTTGCGCGACGTCGCCACGTCGGCGACGCCCCGGCGGACCTTCTGCAGGAGCTCCAGCTGCTTCTGGTAGGAGTAATCGAGGGTCTCGCGCGGATCCTCGGCCCGGTCAAGGGCCTTGTTTGCCTTCGCGCGGAAGATCATCCCCATACGCTTCATGACACCGCTCATGGGCTTCGCGCGCCCCCTTCTGACGGACTCGGCTCAAGCACTCCAACAGGATCCACAGTACGGGCCCTGTCTCCATTGACGCACTGTTCGGGGCCGGATGTGCTCCTCCCCAAGGACGAGTGCGAACGGGCTCTCTCCGGCCCAGGGAGTAGATGGACCTCGGGGAAACCGTGCGTGTCGTCCGTACGTACCCCCACAGACGCGGGCCGATACCAGATCGTTCCCGGCCGCACTGGGGTCCACACCCCCCACCACGTACCCTGGGCTTTGTGTTCCGTAGCCGTTCCAAGGAAGAGAAGGCCCCCACCGACAAGGTGACGGCGGACCTCTCCAAGCAGCCCCGCGACCCCGAGGCCCCCAAGGGCCGCCCGACCCCGAAGCGGAGTGACGCGCAGACCCAGCGCCGTCGCGCCGCGACGGTGCCGACCGACCGCAAGGAGGCCGCCAAGCGCCAGCGCGAGGCCCGCCGCTCCGACCTGGCCCGCCAGCGCGAGGCGCTGGCCAGTGGCGACGAGCGTTATCTGCCGGCCCGCGACAAGGGTCCGGTCCGTCGCTTCGTGCGCGACTTCGTCGACTCGCGCTTCGCGATCGCCGAGTTCTTCCTCCCGATGGCCGTGGTGATCCTCGTGCTGTCGATGATCCGCGTCCCCGTGCTGCAGAACGTCTCTCTGCTGCTCTGGCTCGGCGTGATCGTGATGATCGTCATCGACTCGATCGGCATCTGGCTCCGCCTGAAGAAGCAGCTCAACGAGCGCTTCCCGAACGAGCCGAAGCGCGGTGCCGTGGCCTACGGCCTCATGCGTACGCTCCAGATGCGCCGACTGCGACTGCCGAAGCCGCAGGTCAAGCGCGGAGAGCGGCCCTGAGCGCGGGAAGCTCCGAGACGGTCGCGGGTACGGGTACGGGTGGCGGTCCGCTGCTGCCCGCCACCTCCCCCTGGCCGAGCGGGTACGGCGGGCTGCGCGAGACCGTCCGTCAGGAGCTCGTCGCCCGCCAGCTCGACGAGCAGATAGCCGGCCGCTACCCGGTGGGCCAGCGGCTGCGGATCCTCGACGCGGGCATGGGGCAGGGCACCCAGGCGCTGCGCCTCGCCAGGGCCGGTCACACGGTGACCGGTCTGGAGGCCGATCCCGAGCTGCTCAAGGCCGCCCGTGAGTCGCTGGCCACCGAGCCGGCCGGGATCCGTGAGCGGGTCCGGCTGGTCGAGGGCGACGGCCGCGAGACGGGTGTGCACTTCCTGCCGGGCAGCTTCGACGTCGTGCTCTGCCACGGCGTGCTGATGTACGCGGCCGAGCCGGACGCTCTCCTCGCGGGCCTCGCCCGGATGCTGGCGCCCGGCGGTCTGCTCTCCCTGGTCGTGCGGAACGCCGACTCCCTGGCCATGCGGCCGGGTCTGGCCGGGGACTGGTCGGGCGCGCTGTCCGGCTTCGAGTCGGACACGTACACCGACGACAACGGTTTCAAGGTCCGGGCCGACCGGCTCGACGCGCTGACGTCGACGCTGGCGGGGATCGCCGCACCGCTGCACGCCTGGTACGGCGTGCGGGTCCTGACCGACGGCGTGGCGGGCGATGTGGGACTGCCGGCCGCCGAGGAGCTGGAGCGGCTGCTCGCCGCGGAGGACCGGGCCGGGCGGACGGAGCCCTACCGGAGGGTCGCGGCGCTGCTGCACCTGTGCGGGGTACGAGGCTGACGCCGACGCGTCCCGCGCCCCTGATCGGCCGCCTCCCCGCAGGCGTGCGAACCCGACGAACATGACTCCGGGGAGGGATCTCTCCCGTGTCCGACGCCTCCTTGCGCCGCCGACGGCCGGTGACCGGGGCGCCGCGGGGCGCGGCCCGGCGCTCGACGGCGGCCCTCGCCGCCCGAGGCCGCGAGGGTCCCGGCACGGCGGGCCCTGGCCGCGCGGACACGACGAAGGCGGTCCGGGACCCCTCGGGTCCGGACCGCCTCGGCGTCTCTACGGGGCGGCCTAGGGCGTGTTGCGAAAGTCCCGCCTGCCCCGCGACGCCTGGCACGCACGCTCGCTGCGTTGTCGGGATCGTCCGAGTACACCCGGTACGAGGACGACCCTCCGCCTTGCGATCGCACGCACCAGACGCCGCGGGGCCCGCCCTTCGGGCGGACGGCGCTACTTTCGCAACACGCCCTAGGCCTCGGCCGCGCTCGTGAGCGACATCGTGTAGATCTTCCCGTCGTCCTCGAAGAGGGTCACCTGCTCGACTCCGCCCTCCAGGAGCTCCTTCCAGACCTCACCGATCCAGGATTCGGCGTCGCCCTGGGTGGTCCAGTCCTCCGGCTCCACCGCGGGAGCCGTCTCCGAGCCGTCGGCCTTCTCGAACCGCCACGTCCATGCCATGTCCGCCTCCTGAGGTTCACCGGATGATCGGTTTCCTGCCCGCAGCGTAGCCGGGCGCGCACCCCTTGCGGCGACGCGGGAGGATCAAGGGGTGGAACTGACTCTGCTCGGCACCGGCGCCCCGCTCGGGCTCCCCCGCCCCGAATGCCCCTGCGCCGTGTGCGCGTCCTCCCGCGGCGACCGGACGCGGGCGGCCACCTCGCTGCTCGTGGACGAGTCGCTGCTGCTCGATCTGACGCCCGGGGCCGCGCTGGCGGCCGCCCGGGCCGGGCATTCGCTGGTCGGCGTACGGCAGGTGCTCCTCACGCATCCGCACGACGGGCCCGCGGTGGAGGTGCCCGCCGGGCTGCCCGCAGCCGGGCGGGTGCCGGACGGCCGGGAGCTGACGCTGATCAGCGGGCACCGGGTGCGGGCCGTGTCGATGGACTCGCCCGGCACCGGGTACGAGGTGACCTCACCGGACGGCGAGCGGCTGCTCTACCTCCCGCCCGGCGGCTCCCCCGCCGGGCTGCCGGACGATCACCGGCCGCCGTACGACATGGTCGTCATGGACGTCACGGGCCGGTCCGACGCGCTGGCCCGGCTGCGGTCGACGGGGGCGGTCGGGGCGAGCACCGACGTGATCGCCGTCCACCTCGACCACGACGTGCCGAACGGCGCCGAGCTGGACCGCCGGCTCGCCGCCGCCGGGGCGCGTACGGTGCCGGACGGCACGACCCTGTACGTCGGCGAGTACCACGCCGTGCCCGACGTGCCGCGTCGCACGCTGGTGACCGGCGGGGCGCGGTCGGGCAAGTCGGTGGAGGCCGAGCGGCGTCTGGAGACCTTCCCCGAGGTGCTGTACGTGGCGACCGGCGGGACGCGCGAGGGCGACCCGGAGTGGGCGCAGCGGGTGGCCCTGCACCGGGACCGGCGGCCCGGCTCGTGGCGTACGGCCGAGACCTGTGATCTCGTACCGCTGCTGCGGGAGGACGGGGGTCCCGCGCTGCTGATCGACTGTCTGTCGCTCTGGCTGACGGACGCCATGGACCGGGTGGGCGCCTGGGACGAGGAGCGGTGGGCGGACGGCGGGCAGGAGGCGCTGCGCGAGCGGGTCGGGGAGCTGGTGGCGGCGGTCCGCGCCACGTCCCGTACGGTCGTCGCCGTCACCAACGAGGTGGGGTCGGGGGTCGTGCCGGCCACCACGTCGGGTCGGCGGTACCGGGACGAGCTGGGCCGGCTGAACGCGGCCTTCGGCGACGAGTGCGAGCAGGTGCTCCTCGTCGTCTCCGGCCAGGCGCTGGTGCTGCGCGGGTAGGGTTCGATCACCCATTCCATCGCCGACCGACGTCACGAGGAAGAGCCTTGAACCTGGACGACTTCTCCGATCTGATCGAGCGCCCCGACGGCGGGGTGCGACGTGACGCCGAGGAACGCCGGGAGCGTCTGATCGTTCCGCCCGGTGCGCTCGGCCGCCTCGACGAACTCGGCGAGTGGCTCTCGGCGGCACAGGGGTCGGTCGAGGTGCGGGCGATCGAGCAGCCGAAGGTGGTGCTCTTCGCGGGCGACCACGGGGTGGCCTCGCTCGGGGTGTCGGGCCGTGAGGCCGGGACCGCGCACGAGCTCGTCCGCGCGGTGCTGGACGGGGCGAGTCCGGTGGCGGTGCTGGCCCGCAGCGCGCGGGTGCCGGTACGGGTGGTGGACGCCGGGCTCGACTGCGATCCGGAGCTGCTGCCCGCCGAGGTCGTACGGCACCGGGTGCGGCGCGGGAGCGGCCGGATCGACCTCGAGAACGCGCTGACCGCCGAGGAGACCGAGGCGGCGATCCGGCTCGGCATGGCGATCGCCGACGAGGAGGCCGACGCGGGGACCGATCTGGTCGTGCTCGGCGATCTGAGCGTGGGCGGCACGACGCCGGCCTCGACCCTGATCGCGGCCCTCTGCGGGACGGACGCCTCGGTGGTCACCGGCCGGGGCGGCGCGGGCATCGACGACCTGGCGTGGATGCGCAAGTGCGCGGCGGTCCGTGACTCCCTGCGGCGCGCACGGCCGGTCCTGGGCGACCAGCTGGAGCTGCTCGCCGCGGTCGGCGGAGCGGATCTGGCCGCGATGACGGGCTTCCTGCTGCAGAGCGCCGTGCGCCGGACGCCGGTGATCCTGGACGGTGTGGTGGCGGCGGCCTGCGCGCTGGTGGCACAGCGGGCGGCGTTCCGGGCGCCGGACTGGTGGCTGGCGGGCCAGGTGAGCGGTGAGCCGGCGCAGGCGAAGGCGCTGGACCGGATGGCGCTCAACCCGCTGCTCGATCACGGCGTCACTGTGGGCGAGGGAACCGGGGCTCTGCTCGCTCTGCCTCTCGTCCGGGCCGCCGCCGCGCTGGCGGCGGAGCTGCCCGAGCGTCCGGAGGAGACCGCTCCGGAGGACGCGCCGGTCGGCGCGCCCGACGAGGAGGACTAGACGGATCACGGCGCCGGAAGCGGTCCCTTCCCCGCGGACTCCGTCCTGGGGACCCCCATCGGGCGGACGACCGCTTCCGTCGCCCCGCCATGGCAAGTGATGCCCCATATGATCGCTTTTCATGGGAGAGGTCCGTTTGTCCGCCGAAGGAACGCCCCGGGGCACCACCCCGCGCTCGCGGCGCAGCGCCGCGTTCGCCGTCTGGTACCTGCGCGCCGTCACGTTCATCAACTTCCTGAGCGCCGTCTGGGTCTCGCTCGGCCAGGACCTCCGGCGGCACAACACCGACGACTACTTCACCCCGTACCTGCTGACGGCGGGCTTCGCCTCGGGCGTCTTCACGCTCTTCCTGGCGATCACCATGCGCCGCCGCAAGCGCGCCGCGTGGATCCTCAACATCGTCCTCAGCGGTCTCTTCCTGCTGCTCTTCGCCCTGGCCATGGCCTTCGCCGAGATCCGGGAGCACCCCCAGAACTGGGTCTCGCTCACCCTGACGGCCGCGTTCGTCCTCGCGCTGGTCCTCGGCCGCAAGGAGTTCTACGCCAAGGGCGACCGCTCCAACCCGCTGCTCGCCGCGGTCGTCGCGGTCGGCGGGCTCCTGGTCACCTCGCTGCTCGCCGCGTTCCTGGTCACCGTGACCAACACCTCGACGGGCACCTCGACGTTCCTCGAGCGCTGGCGGTACGGCGTCATGCGGCTGATCACCCTGGCCGCCGACGACTCGCGCTTCGACGGGATCGCCACCCCCGGCTGGGTCGACGTCGCCATCAACGTGCTCTCCACGCTGCTGATCATCGCCGTGCTCTACGCGGCGTTCCGCTCGCGCCGGGCCGTCGACCCGCTCACGGACGAGGACGAGGAGAGGCTGCGGCACATCCTGGAGAAGCAGGGCGAACGCGACTCGCTCGGCTATTTCGCGCTGCGCCGCGAGAAGAGCGTGGTGTGGTCCCCGAGCGAGAAGGCCGCCATCGCCTACCGGGTCGTCGGCGGGGTCTCGCTCGCCTCGGGCGATCCGATCGGCGACCCCGAGGCCTGGCCCGGCGCCATCGAGCCGTGGCTGGCCGAGGCCCGTGAGCACGGCTGGATCCCAGCCGTCATGGGCGCGAGCGAGGAGGCAGGCACCGTCTACGCCCGGCACGGCCTGGACGCCCTGGAGCTGGGCGACGAGGCGATCGTGGAGACCGACGAGTTCACCCTCGAGGGCCGGGCCATGCGGTCGGTGCGGCAGGCGTACAACCGGGTGAAGCGGGCCGGGTACGAGGTCCGGATCCGGCGCCACGAGGACATCCCCGCCGACGAGATGGACGAGCTGCTCCGCAAGGCCGACGACTGGCGCGACGGGGCGACCGAACGCGGCTTCTCCATGGCGCTCGGCCGGCTCGGCGACCCCCGGGACGGCCGTTGCGTGATGCTGGAGTGCAGCGACGAGGCCGGCGAGCTGCGGGCGGTGCTCTCGTTCGTCCCCTGGGGCCCCAAGGGTCTCTCGCTCGACCTGATGCGCCGTGACCGGGACGCGGAGAACGGCCTGATGGAGTTCATGGTCATCGAGCTCCTCCAGCGCGCCAAGGAGATCGGGATCACTCAGGTCTCGCTCAACTTCGCCATGTTCCGCTCCGTCTTCGAACGTGGCTCGAAGCTCGGGGCGGGACCCGTGCTGCGGATGTGGCGTTCCCTCCTCAGCTTCTTCTCCCGCTGGTGGCAGATCGAGTCGCTGTACCGCGCCAACGCCAAGTACCGACCGATCTGGGAGCCCCGCTTCATGCTCTTCGAGAAGAGCGCCGACCTGCTGCGCATCGGCCTGGCCGCCGGACGCGCCGAGGGCTTCCTGGAGGCCCCCGGCCTGCCGAAGTGGATGCACCGCAAGCACCTGGAGGGCAAGCGGTGAGGTCCGCGCTCACGGACTTCGCCCGCCGCGAGTGGGGGCCGCTGTACGTGGCCGTACGGACCGCGCTCGTGACCCGGCGGTGGCGGGCGGTGCCGATGACACTGGGGGCCGTCTTCCTCACGGCGCTCTTCCAGCTCGTGCAGAACCAGGACTGGGGGTACCAGCCGGTCCAGAACATCGGGTCGGTCCGGGCCGAGGACCCGCTCTGGCTCGCCCTGCTGCGCACCCCGCTCTCCCTCTTCGTACCGGCGCTCGACCTGCCGGTGTGGGGCGCGCTCGCGCAGCTGCTGCTGGTCTTCGGCATCGCCGAGATATGCCTGGGGCGGTGGCGCACCCTCGCCATCGCCTACCTCGCGACGCTGGCCGGCACGCTGTACGCGCGCGCCGGCCTCGCCCTGGGCCCGGACGGCCCGCTGGGGCTGCCCGCCTCCGACGCGCAGGTGGTCGACACCGGCCCGTCGGCGGCCGTCGTCGGCCTCGCCGTGTACGTCTGTCGGCGCTACCGGGCCCGGTGGACCGGGGCGCTCGTGGTCGTCGCCATGGTGGTGGAGGTCCTGGTCAAGACGAACCTGGCGGGCAAGGAACACCTCGCGGCGATCGCCGCCGTGCTGGCGCTCATGGCGGTCGAGTCCTGGCGGGAGCGCCGTCAGCCGCCGCCGTCGGACCCCGAGCCGGAACTGCGGCCCGGCACCCGTTCCTGGAAGCCGCCGATCACGTCCTGAAGTCTGCGCCGCACCTTGTCCCAGCGCCGGTCGTGCCGATAGGTGCGCAGCCGGGAGCGGGCCCGGGCCTTGGGGCGGCGCCGGTAGAGACGCCGGGACCACCAGGAGCCGGGACGGGCGAGGCGGACGGACCCGACGATCGCCACGAACGGCACCAGGGTCCCGAGCACCGCCAGCCGGAACTTCCCCTTCACCAGGGTGATCAGGACGAAGAGGAAGTTGACGAGCAGCGTGAGGATGAAGGCGGCCCGGTTCTGCCGCTGGTCCTGCGTCAGTTCGTTGACGCCCAGCGGTGAGAAACCGCCGAGGACCAGCATCACCAGGGCGGCGGTCAGGACGACGACCTCGACGCTCTTGCGCCCCTGGTCGCTCCAGTAGACGTCGTCGAGGTGGAGGATCAGCGCGAACTCGTCCAGGACGAGCCCCGCGCCGACCCCGAAGACCGCCGCGAAGACGCAGGCGGTGACACCCTCCCGGCCGCTGGCGACGGCCCCGAAGCCGCCGACGACGGTGAGGACGACACCGGGTACGACATGGTGGATGTGGAGTCCGCCGGCGGACTCCACATTGCCGAACGGGCCCTTCCCGGCCCGGATCATCCGCACGATCGCCCGGGTGACCAGGAACGTCACCACGAACGAGAACAGGGCGATGAGCAGCGGGAGCTTTCCCGGCTCGACGAAGTTTCGGTAGAACCAGTGACCCATGCCACCTGCTTCGGATATGCGCCGTATACGCGATATGCGCAATTTACAGGCTGGAGGCCTGGCTTACCCTGCCCGGATGGACGGCCTGCGTTTCGCCTTCGGCACCCTCACCGTGCTCCCCGCCCGCATCACCCGCTGGGACAGGGACGCGGCGCGCGCCGGCATGCTCTGGGCCCCGTTCGCCGGCCTCGTGGTCGGACTGCTCGCGGCCGCGCCCGGCGGGGTGCTCCTGCTGCTCGGCTCCGGTCCCCTGCTCGCCGCCGTCGCCACGGCGGCCGTGCCGGCCCTGCTGACCCGCGGCCTGCACCTGGACGGACTCGCGGACACGGCGGACGGGCTCGGCAGCGCGAAGCCGGCCGAGGACGCGCTGCGCATCATGAAGCAGTCGGACATCGGTCCGTTCGGTGTGATCGTGCTGCTCTTCGTCCTCCTCGCCCAGGTCGCCGCGTTGTACCGGCTGTACGAGGAGGGCTGGGCGTACGGCGCGGTCGGTGCCGTCCTCGCCGCGACCGTCGCCCGGCTCGCCCTCACCCACGCCTCCCGCGAGGGCATCCCGGCGGCCCGCCCCGAGGGCCTGGGCGCGATGGTCGCCGCCACCGTCCCGGCCCGCGCCGCGTCCCTCGTCACCGCGGCGGTCCTGGTGACCTGCGCCGCGGCCGGGGCGCTGTTCTCCCCCTACGACGCCCTGCGCCACGTCCTCGCGGCGGGCGCGGGTCTCGCCGCGGCGGCCCTGCTGCTGCGGCGCTGTGTGCGGAGGTTCGGCGGGGTGACGGGCGACGTGTTCGGGGCGGTGGAGGAGGTGACGGCCACGGTGGTGCTCGTCGCCCTGACCCTGGGCGCGGTGCACACCCTCTAGCCGGTCACCCGGCCGAGAACACGCCCTGGCCTGCCGGGGCGGGTTCACGAGTGAGGGCGTGCGGAAGGGTGCCCCAGGGGTGGGAGCCCGTGCCGGGGACCGCGCAGTGGACGCGGGTCGTCGGGAGCGCGCCGCGCGGGGCCGCGTAGACCAGGTGGCAGTAGTGGTCGGCGAGCGGAAGATCGAGGCCCCGGTAGGAGTCCCAGGGGCCCTCGAAGGTGACCAGCAGGTCGGCGAGTTCGGCGTAGCCCGGGTCGGGATGGGCGCCGTGGTTGAGGACCAGGGTGCGGGCGCCCGCGGCGCGTGCGGCGACGGATATGCGGCGGACATGGGCGAGGGCCTCGGGCGCGGTCGGCACCTGGTCGAGGAAGGCTCCGTCCGCTCCGTACCAGTCGCGGTGGCGCAGCAGTTCGCTGACGACCTCGCCGTGCGGGCGCCGCCCGTAGGCGGTGTCGGTGTAGCCGAGGACCCGGACCCCGGCCGCGCGGAGCCGTTCGGCGACGACGGCGAAGCCGGGGTCGGGGGCCGTCCCCGCGCCGCTCGCGGGGTTGAGGACGACGCCGTACAGGGACGGCGCGGCCGCGACCACGGCGTCCCATTCCTCGGGCCGGTCGGCGGGGTGCTCGTAGAACGGTACGAGCAGGGAGGGGCTGGAGGGGGTCACGGGCTTCCTCAGGCGCGGTGGGCGGTCGGGCGGACGAGGAGCGCGCACGTCAGGACGGCGAGGACGGCCGCGGCCACGGCGGAGACGGCCGGGCCCGCACTCGGTGCGAGGGTCTGGGTCGCGGCGGCGGCCACGCACACGGCGGCGGCGCTGCGCACCGCGCCGAAGGCCTGCAGGAGCAGGCCGAGCCAGAGCACGACCCCGACCAGCACGAGACCGAGCAGCCGCGCGCCGCCCAGCGCTTCGGCTCCCGGCCACAGCAGGGTGCCGACGGCGGACAGGGCGAGGAGGACGGCGAGGTAGGCGCCGAGGCAGTGGACGAGGTTCCCGGCCGCGGCCCGCCGGAAGGCGCGGGCCGTGGTGAGCGTGCGCAGCCGGGCGAGGCTGACCCGGCGGAACCGGTGGAGCAGCCACTCGGCGGGCCCCATGGAGAGCGTCAGAGCGACCACGGGCCCCGCGCCCGTGACGAGGGCGTCGCCGGTCCCGGCGTACAGCACCAGGAGTCCGGTGCCGAGGCCGAACAGGCCGTACGGGAGGGAGGCGGCCAGCGGGGGACCCGAGCGGGGCCGCCGCAGGGGCCCCGGGCGCAGCACCGCCGCCGCGAAGGTGAGCGCGGCCACCAGGGAGAGCGCCGGCAGACCGGCCCTGACCGGGTCGGGGAGGTCGTACCAGAACGCGGGCACGGCCCCGAGGAGCGGTGACAGCGCGCAGAGCAGGGCGCGTTCGCGGCCGAGGACGAGCAGGACGGTCGCGGCGCCCAGGTAGAGAGCCTGCCCCGCCGCGAACACCACGGCCGGCCACTCGCCGGGCTCCGCGGCCGCGAACGCGACCGCGGAGCCGAGGAGAGCGCTCGCCGGAGCGCCGAGGAGCAGGGCCCTGGCGGCGGCCTGGGGATCGCCCAGTCCGAGCCAGGAGTACGCGCGGTGGGAGAGGGCCTGGTTCCAGACCCACCCGGCCACGGCCCCCGCGAGCAGCGGGGTGGTGCTCGCCCCGCCCAGGAGCGGGGCTCCCAGGACGTAGGCGAGCCCGGGCAGCGCGAAGACGAGGCCGCGCAGGAGACAGCCGGTGAGCCCGAGGTGCCACGGGCCCGCGGGCGCGGCCTCGGGCCCGGGGTGGTGACGCTCCACGCGCGCGTAGATGTCCTCGGCGAGGGCGAAGGAGTCGGCGCGGCCGTAGGTGAGCCGTATGTGGTCGTCCGTCATGCCGTCGGACTCCAGGATCGCGGCTATCTCGTCCGGGTGCACGGCGTGGGCCGCCAACGCGCTCAGGCGGTCGGCGAGTTCGCCGACGGGATCGTCGGCGTACGCCGTGCGGTGCGGGGTGTCGTCCACGCGCTGCCGTGGGATCGCGGGCAGGGTGTCGCGCATCGTGCCGTTCTTCAGCCAGAGGGAGCCGCTCATGACAGGGAGCCTCCGCCCACGAGTTCCTGGCGCCAGGGATCGGTGAGGAGCGCCGTCCAGTCCTCCGCCTCGGGCGCGGTGTGGACGGGCCGGCCGGCGAGCTCGCGGTAGATCCGGCGGAAGCCGTCCACGGAGCGGTGCAGCGTGAACCGGTCGACGACCCGCTGCCGGGCCGTGCGCCCCAGTTCGGCCCGGCGCGCCCCGTCCCGCAGCAGCTCCGTGACGGCCGCGGCCATCACGGCGGGCTCGCGGGGCGGGACGACGATTCCGGTGTCGCCGACGGCCTCCCGGACGCCGCCGACGTCGGTGGAGACGGTGGCCCGGCCGCAGGACATCGCCTCGATCAGGGAGAACGGGAACCCCTCGCTGATCGAGGAGAGCATCACCACGCTTCCGGCCGCGTAGGCCCGGGCCACGTCGGAGACCCGCCCCTCGAAGGTGATGCCGTCGGTCACGCCCAGCTCGGCGGCGAGCTTCTCCAGACGGGTCAGGTAGTCCTCGTTGCCCGCCGGGACGGGCCCGAACAACCGCAGCCGCAGCTCCGGCAGTTCGGCGCGGGTGATGGCGTACGCCCGGATCAGCGTCTCCAGGTCCTTGATGGGGTCGACGCGGCCGCACCAGCTGAGCGTGGGGACCTCCGGCTCGGGGCCGGCGTCGGGGAACGCGGCCGGGTCGACGCCGTTGTAGACGGTCCGGATCCGGTCCGCGGGAGCGCCGCCGCGCTCCTCCCAGCGCCGGTTGTACTGGTTGCACGGGGTGATCAGGTCGGCCTTGCGGTAGCCGAGGGTGTTGAGTTCGCGGTAGAAGCCGAGCATCAGGGCCTTGACCGGCCAGCGCTGGGCCTCGGTGCGGTAGCCGAGGTACCGCTCCCGCAGGTAGATGCCGTGTTCGGTCAGCAGGAAGGGCACTCCTTCGAAGTGCTGGGCGGTCAGCGCCGGCAGGGTCGCGAGTCCGCTGGAGACCGCGTGCGCGACGCTGTCGTCGGGTATCCGGGCCGCGAGCGGGCGCAGCGCGTGTTCGAGCAGGTCCGTGGCGGTGAGCGCGTCGTGGACGGTGGGCCGGGCGGCTGCCGTCGGCAGATGCGGCATGGTCCAGATCCACATCAGCGAGCGCAGCGCGCGCTCGGAGCGCAGGGCGGCGGTGAGGCCGCCGCGCCGGGCCAGTTCGGCGAGGGCGTAGAGGCTCTCGCCGAAGTCGCAGCCCGAGCCGGGGTCGAGGATGGAGAGCAGGAAGCGCTCGTAGGTGTCGACGAACCGGCGGCGCTCACGCCCTCGCGGGGCCCGCCCCCGCTCCGGGGCGGTGCCCCAGAGCGGGAAGGCGGTGTGCTGGTAGATGTTCGGCGGCAGCTCCCAGGTCACGGGCTCGCGGCCGCTGCCGGTGAGGGCGAGGATCTGGAAGTCGACCTCGGGCATGCCCCGGACGAGCTGGTCGCACCAGGTGCTCACTCCCCCGTGGACGTGCGGATAGGTGCCTTCCGTGAGCATGGTGACGTGACGGCCACTGCTCGGCATGTTCGTTTCCCCCAGAACGTACGGGCACGTGGTCAGGCGGTCGGGAGCTTGAGCGTGGTCGTGGACTGCAGCGCCTCGGGGCCGGTCCAGGCCGAGCGCGCTCCGGCGTAGGGCGTCCCGAACACCGCGGTGCCGAGGAGGAGTTGCTTGCGGGTTCCTTCGGGGACGGTGACGGGGGCGGTCACCCCGGAGGGCGCCTTCACCGTGACCGTGTCGCCGATGCGGTACGCGGTGACCTGGCCGGCCGCGAGCGCGCGGTCCCAGGCGGTGCGGCGGTCCAGCTCCGTGCCCACGTCACGCTGGCGCGGGTTGACCAGCGGGGTGTTGTCGGCGAACAGGGCCCGGTAGTCGGCCAGGACCCGGTCGAGGACGGGGTAGAGGATGCGGTCCTCGGCGAGGTTGGACTGGTGGACGTAGTGCGGGCGGGGGTCGTTCGCCACCACGTGGGAGAGGGCCGTGCGGGCCTCCTGCGGGACGATGTGGGTGGCGTACCCGGTGGCGGTGTCGAGCGGGGCGGGCAGGCAGGTGGAGGCCGGGTTGGACTCGCAGATCCCGCTGCCGCCGTGGGCCCGCGAGGTGTACACCCAGTTGTACTCGTCGGCCATCTCGGCGGCCGTGCCGACGTTGTAGTACACGTTCATCGGGTGGCGCGGGACGGTCTTCGCGGCGCCGACGGCGCGCTGCTGGGGTTCGCGGGAGTTGTCGCTCGCGATCCATTTCACGCCGTTGTCGGAGAGCGCCCCGGACAGGTTGGGGTTGTCGACGGGCTGCTGCGGCGAGGTCTTGAGGCCGGAGTGCTCGCCGGTGACGAGCTCGGTGCGGTCGACCGAGATGCCCTTGGCGACGGCCCAGTTGTGGTTGTCGCGGATCTGCGCGGAGATGGTGCTCCGGCTCGTCCACCGGGTGGCTCCGGCAGCGGTCTTCGCGCACTGCCAGGGGACGGTGCTGTTGTCCTGCACACAGCCCAGGAAGGGGTGGGTGTAGGTGTGGTTGATCCAGCGGTACTGGGCGCGGTCGGCGATCAGCCGGGCGGCGAGCGGGTCGGTGCCGCCGTGCTCGGTCTTCCACTGCTCGCCCTGGCCGCCGTTGTAGACCATGTCCATCGTGAAGCCGGCGGACTTCTGCCAGGCGGCGGCGTACACGGCGTCGTCGACGGTCATCCGGACCGGGTTCTCGCCGGCCTCGCCGTCGCCGCCGGGGCAGTCGAAGTCGCCGGGGGTGCAGTTCCGCGTGGTGTCCCAGCGGGCGTCGGGGGCGAAGACGTCGTCGACGTGGACGGAGAAGTAGTTCCGGTTCTGCCCGAGGTGGACGCCCTGGGTGAGCCACTCGACGATGCCGCGGGCGAGCACCCGGAACTGCCGCTGGTACTGGTTGTAGGCGAAGGTGACGACCAGTTCGCGCCGGCCGTCGTGGGCGTACTCGCCGATCAGGCTGGCCCGTCCGCCGCCGTCGACGGGGATGTCGAGGAGGCTGGTGAAGCCCTCGCGCGGACGGCCCGCGTAGCCGTAGCTCTCGGAGATCGACGGGTCGTTGTCCTCGAAGGCGACCGGTCCGTCCAGGTAGCCGAAGGGGCCGGTCCTGCCGACGGCGGTGACGGCGGCGGCGGCTCCGTCGAGGGGGCCGGAGAACCCCCCGTCGCTGGTGTAGTCGAGCCCGACACCGGGGTGGGCCCAGGTGTAGGCGTCGACCTGCGGGATGCCGAAGCTCTTCTCGTACGCCGTGAGCGCGGCCTGCTCCGCGGAGTCGGGGCCGAAGGCGGCCTCGTGGGGCAGGACGACGCCCTGGTACTTGGCGCGGGGGCGCCCCGAGACCGTGTCGCTGAGGAAGGCGGCGTCGATGACCGGACGGCCGGAATCGGCCAGATCGACCCGGCGGTACGGGACGCCGGTGGAGCGCAGCTCGGCGGTGATCGCCTCCACCGCGCCGCCTCCGTCGTCGACGACCAGGACGGTCAGGTCGATCCGCGGGACCGGCGGTGCGGCGGCGCTCGCGCCCGCCGTCGGAACGACGGTGGCGAGGAGCGCGGCCGCGATCAGCGCGGCGGTCCTGGGCGTACGCCCCAGGCCCGAGGCCGCGGTTCGGGGCGTGCGGGATCCAGCAGAGTCCATCGGTGGTGTCCCCCCTCGACGGGCCCGCCGAATGCGAAGGACCCGTGGAGATGTTGCGGATGGTGCAAAGGGGCGGCTGCCGCCCTTGCGCGAATGAGGCGAGTGTGGACGAGCTCTCCGACCTTGAGGGGTAAACGTGAAAGAGACACCACGGATGAGTGAATCACCGTCGCCGTGAGCGAACACGTAGAGCGAGCGTAGGCTCGTTCTCGGCGCTCTCCGGGCCGAAATACGATGCGGCGGGCATGGTCGGCCCACCCTCGACCGCCACAGAACTCAATGGAAGCGAGATTTCACCACCGTGACTGCTCTCACTCTCAGCACAGCCGGGGCCGCGACGCTGCGCGCCGACGCCCTCGTCGTCGGTGTCGCGAAGTCCGGCAAGGGCCTGGTCGTCGCCCCCGGCGCCGAGGCCGTGGACAAGGCGTTCGACGGCAGGCTCGCCGCCGTCCTGGAGACCCTGGGCGCCGCGGGTGCCGAGGGTGAGGCCATCAAGCTGCCCGCCCCCGCCGGTCTGAAGACCCCCGTCGTGCTCGCCGTCGGCCTGGGCTCCGCCCCCGAGGACGGCGAGGCGTACGGCGCCGAGGCGCTCCGCCGCGCCGCCGGCACCGCGGCCCGCGCCCTAAACGGCGCCAAGAAGGCCGCGTTCGCCCTGCCGGTCACCGCCCCCGAGGACGCCGCGGCGATCGCCGAGGGCGCGCTGCTCGGCGCGTACGCCTACACCGCGTACCAGGAGGCCAGGAACGGCAAGGACGCGAAGAAGCCGCTGGCCGAGGTGGCCCTGCTCGGCGCCAAGCCGCGCGACAAGGCCTTCAAGGCCGCCGCCGAGCGCGCGCAGGCGGTCACCGAGGAGATCAACCGCGCCCGCGACCTGATCAACATGCCGCCGAACGACCTCTACCCCGAGACGTTCGCCGCCGCCGTCACCGCGGCGGGCAAGGCGCACGGCCTCAAGGTGCAGGTGCTCGACGAGAAGGCGCTCGTCAAGGGCGGCTTCGGCGGCATCCTCGGCGTCGGCCAGGGCGCCGCCCGCGGCCCGCGCCTGGTCCGCGTCGCCTACACCCACCCGAAGGCGGAGAAGACCCTCGCCCTGGTCGGCAAGGGCATCACCTACGACTCGGGCGGCATCTCCCTGAAGCCGGCCGGCCACAACGAGACGATGAAGTGCGACATGAGCGGCGCCGCCGCCGTCTTCGCCGCCGTCGTCGCCGCCTCCCGCCTCGGCCTGGCCGTCAACGTGACCGGCTGGCTGGCGCTCGCCGAGAACATGCCGTCGGGCTCGGCGACCCGCCCCGGCGACGTGCTGCGCATGTACAGCGGCAAGACCGTCGAGGTCCTCAACACCGACGCCGAGGGCCGGCTCGTCCTCGCCGACGCCCTCACCCGGGCCTCGGAGGAGCACCCGGACGCGATCGTCGACGTCGCGACCCTGACCGGCGCGATGGTGCTGGCCCTGGGCAACCGCACCTTCGGCATCATGGCCAACGACGACGACTACCGCACCGCGATCCACGAGATCGCCGAGGAGGTCGGCGAGCAGTCCTGGCCGATGCCGCTCCCGGCGGACCTGCGCAAGGGCATGGACTCCCCGACCGCGGACATCGCGAACATGGGTGAGCGGATGGGCGGCGGCCTGGTCGCCGGTCTGTTCCTGCAGGAGTTCGTCGGCGAGGGCATCACCTGGGCCCACCTCGACATCGCGGGCCCGGCCTTCCACGAGGGCGCGCCGTACGGCTACACCCCCAAGGGGGGCACGGGCTCCGCGGTCCGCACGCTGGTGAGGCTGGCCGAGCTCACGGCCGACGGCGAGCTCTGACCGTCCCCTCGGGCCCGTCCCGAACGTCACGGCCCCCGGGAAGGCTCCCGGGGGCCGTGACGTTCCCCTCGTCCGAAGGGGCCGTTGCGCTCTCGACGAAATCCGTAGGTTCGTACGCCGGTGTTACCCGCCCGTACGGACGATCGCCCGGTCTCACACACCGGCCCCGCGTCCCGCCGTCCGGCAACAAGTGCGAAGATGGGTTCTCGGCAGGACAGGGCCCCCACCACAGGGCCGAAGAAAAAGCGGCCGAACACCAGCCGCCGCCCGGTCATCGGAGACCGGCGCCCGGCGCACATGCATGGAGGACGTGACGTGGCGAACGACGCCAGCACCGTTTTCGACCTAGTGATCCTCGGCGGCGGTAGCGGCGGTTACGCCGCGGCGCTGCGCGGAGCGCAGCTGGGCCTGGACGTCGCACTGATCGAGAAGAACAAGCTCGGCGGCACCTGCCTGCACAACGGCTGCATCCCGACGAAGGCCCTGCTCCACGCCGGCGAGGTCGCCGACCAGGCGCGCGAGGCGGAGCAGTTCGGTGTCAAGGCCTCCTTCGAGGGCATCGACATCAAGGCCGTGCACAAGTACAAGGACGACGTGATCTCGGGCCTGTACAAGGGCCTGCAGGGTCTCGTCGCCTCCCGCAAGGTGACGTACATCGAGGGCCACGGCCGGCTCTCCTCCCCGACCTCCGTCGACGTCGACGGCCGCCGCGTCGAGGGTCGCCACGTCCTCCTCGCCACCGGTTCCGTACCGAAGTCGCTGCCGGGTCTGGAGATCGACGGCAACCGGATCATCTCCTCGGACCACGCGCTGACCCTGGACCGCGTCCCGGAGTCCGCGATCATCCTCGGCGGCGGTGTCATCGGCGTCGAGTTCGCCTCCGCGTGGAAGTCCTTCGGCACCGACGTCACGGTCATCGAGGGCCTGAAGCACCTGGTCCCGGTCGAGGACGAGAACAGCTCCAAGCTTCTTGAGCGCGCGTTCCGCAAGCGCGGCATCAAGTTCAACCTCGGCACGTTCTTCCAGTCCGCCGAGTACACCGACAGCGGCGTCAAGGTCACCCTGGCCGACGGCAAGACCTTCGAGGCCGAGGTCCTGCTCGTCGCCATCGGCCGCGGCCCGGTCTCGGCCGGTCTCGGCTACGAGGAGCAGGGTGTCGCGATGGACCGCGGCTACGTCCTCGTCGACGAGTACATGCGTACCAACGTGCCCACGATCTCGGCGGTCGGCGACCTCGTCCCGACCCTGCAGCTGGCCCACGTCGGCTTCGCCGAGGGCATCCTGGTCGCGGAGCGCCTGGCCGGTCTGAAGACCGTTCCGATCGACTACGACGGCGTGCCCCGGGTGACGTACTGCCACCCCGAGGTCGCCTCCGTCGGCATCACCGAGGCCAAGGCCAAGGAGATCTACGGCGCGGACAAGGTCGTCGCCCTGAAGTACAACCTCGCGGGCAACGGCAAGAGCAAGATCCTGAAGACCGCGGGCGAGATCAAGCTCGTCCAGGTCAAGGACGGTGCCGTGGTCGGCGTCCACATGGTCGGTGACCGCATGGGCGAGCAGGTCGGCGAAGCGCAGCTGATCTACAACTGGGAGGCGCTGCCGGCCGAGGTCGCGCAGCTCATCCACGCCCACCCGACGCAGAACGAGGCGCTCGGCGAGGCGCACCTGGCGCTGGCCGGCAAGCCTCTGCACTCCCACGACTGACGCTCACGTCATCACGGGCGCGACGACCACTTACCGCAATTCGTTAGGAGCAACTGAAACCATGTCGGTTTCCGTAACCCTGCCGGCGCTCGGCGAGAGCGTCACCGAGGGCACCGTCACCCGCTGGCTCAAGGCCGAGGGTGAGCGTGTCGAGGCCGACGAGCCGCTGCTCGAGGTCTCGACCGACAAGGTCGACACCGAGATCCCCGCCCCCGCGTCGGGCGTCCTCGCCTCCATCAAGGTCGCCGAGGACGAGACCGTCGAGGTCGGCGCCGAGCTCGCGATCATCGACGACGGCTCCGGTGCGCCGGCCGCCGCCCCGGCTCCGGAGGCCGCCGCCGCCGAGGCCCCGGCGCAGGAGGCCCCGCAGGCCCAGCCGTCCACCGAGACCCAGCAGCCCGCCCCGGCCCCGACCGCCGAGGCCGCCTCCGGCGGCGGCTCCGCCGAGGGCACCGACGTCGTCCTGCCGGCGCTCGGCGAGTCCGTCACCGAGGGCACCGTCACCCGCTGGCTGAAGTCGGTCGGCGAGACCGTCGAGGCCGACGAGCCGCTGCTCGAGGTCTCGACCGACAAGGTCGACACCGAGATCCCTGCCCCGGCCTCCGGTGTCCTCCTGGAGATCGTCGTCGCCGAGGACGAGACCGCCGAGGTCGGCGCCAAGCTGGCCGTCATCGGTGCCGAGGGTGCCGCTCCGGCCGCCGCTCCGGCTCCGGCCGCCCCGGCTCCCGCCCAGGCCGCGCCCGCCGCCCCTGCCCCGGCTCCCGCCCCGGCTGCTCCGGCTCCCGCCCCGGCTGCTCCGGCTCCCGCCCCGGCTGCTCCGGCGGCCCCGGCCCCGGCTCCGGCCCAGGCCGCGCCCGCCGCTCCGGCTCCGGTCGCCGCTCCGGCCCCCGTGGCCGCCCCGGCTCCGGTAGCCCCGGCAGCGCCCGCCCCCGCCGCCGCACAGCCGGCGGACGACGGCGCCTACGTGACCCCGCTGGTCCGCAAGCTCGCCTCCGAGAACGGCATCGACCTGGCGTCCGTCAAGGGCTCCGGCGTCGGCGGCCGTATCCGCAAGCAGGACGTCCTCGCGGCCGCCGAGGCCAAGAAGGCCGCCCCGGCCCCCGCCGCCGCTCCCGCGGCCGCCGCTCCCAAGGCCCCGGCCCTGGAGGCGTCGCCGCTGCGCGGTCAGACGGTCAAGATGACCCGCATGCGCAAGGTCATCGGCGACAACATGATGAAGGCGCTGCACGGCCAGGCCCAGCTGTCCTCGGTCGTCGAGGTCGACATCACCAAGCTGATGAAGCTGCGCGCCCGTGCCAAGGACGCGTTCGCCGCCCGCGAGGGCGTCAAGCTGTCCCCGATGCCGTTCTTCGTGAAGGCGGCGGCCCAGGCGCTGAAGGCCCACCCGGTCATCAACGCCCGGATCAACGAGGACGAGGGCACCATCACGTACTTCGACTCGGAGAACATCGGCATCGCCGTGGACTCCGAGAAGGGTCTGATGACGCCGGTCATCAAGGGTGCGGGCGACCTGAACATCGCCGGCATCTCCAAGGCCACGGCCGACCTGGCCGGCAAGGTCCGCGGCAACAAGATCACCCCGGACGAGCTGGCCGGTGCGACCTTCACCATCAGCAACACCGGTTCGCGCGGTGCGCTGTTCGACACGATCATCGTGCCTCCGAACCAGGTCGCCATCCTGGGCATCGGTGCCACGGTCAAGCGTCCGGCCGTCATCGAGACCGCCGAGGGCACCGTCATCGGCGTCCGCGACATGACGTACCTGACGCTCTCCTACGACCACCGTCTGGTGGACGGCGCCGACGCGGCCCGTTACCTGACGGCCGTCAAGGCGATCCTGGAGGCCGGCGAGTTCGAGGTCGACCTCGGCCTGTAGGGCGAGGCCGGATTGGCAACGTAACAAGCCTCACCTGCGGCGCCCCCGCCCGGAAGTGTTTCCGGGCGGGGGCGCCGCCGTATTGTCTTGAGTGTCAACGCGTCCCTTAAGGAGCGGCTTCATGAGCGTGCCCGTCGTCCACTCGCTGCGCGAACAGATCCGCGAGCACATCGTGGAGGGCATCGTCAGCGGCCGCTGGAAGCCGGGCGAGCGGATCGTGGAGCGCCGGATCGCGACCGAGCTGGAGGTCAGCCAGACGCCGGTCCGCGAGGCACTGCGCGAGCTGGAGTCGCTGCGGCTGATCGAGTCCTCCCCCAACAAGGGCGTACGGGTACGGAATCTGACCGCGGCCGACCTGGAGGAGAGTTACCCGGTCCGGGCCGGTCTGGAGCAGATCGCGGCGGAGCTCGCGGCGACCCGGCTCGCGGCCGACTGCTCGGCCCTGGAGCCGCATGTGGCGGCGCTGTACGAGGCGGACCGGGCGGCCGACGGAACGGCCCAGGTACGGCACACGGTGGGCTTCCACCGCGAGCTGGTGAAGGCGGCCGGGAACGGCGTGCTGCTGCACACCTGGGAGGGCCTGGGCATCGAGGTCTTCACGGCGCTGTCGATCCGCTGGCTCGGCACGGTCCAGAAGTCGTACGCCGAGGAGCACCAGGAGCTCGTGGAGGCCTTCCGGCGCGGCGACCCGCACATCGGCAGCCTGGTCAAGGCCCACGTCCTCGGCTGCGCCCCGAGAGCCTGACGCACGGGCGCGTCGCGCGGCGCCCGATCCACCTCCGTACCCGATGAGCGGGCCCTCCACGGGCCCGCTCATTCGTGCGAGGGGCCTCTCATTCGGCCTCTCACCTGCGAAAACAAGGCACCCGGTGCCCGTTTTCGCGGCACCCTGTGCCGACTTTCGCGATCTGGAGCGGTTTTCCCCGGCTACCCTTTGATCGATCATCGATCGGCGGCTTACAGTCTTCGGCGGGCCGCTACCCGGCCCTTCGCCCTGTCCTGCCAGACAAGGCACCCCTTCTCCACCCCCATCTGTCCGGAAGGCGGCGATCATGACCGATCCCGTAGGCAAGATTCCGAGCGAGCTCGACCAGCTCCCGGACCGTGACACCGAGGAGACCGCCGAGTGGGCGGCCTCCCTGGACGCCGTCACCAAGGCCGCCGGCCCCCACCGGGCCGCCTACCTGATGCGCCGCACGCTGCAGCACGCCGAGGGCGCGGGCCTGGCCCTGCCCAAGCTGCTGGAGACGGACTACGTCAACACCATCCCCACCTCCGCGGAGCCCGTCATCGACGGCGACGAGGAGATGGAGCGCAGGATCACCGCCTGGAACCGCTGGAACGCCGCCGCCATGGTGACGCGCGGTGCCAAGCACGGGGTCGGCGGCCACATCGCCACGTTCGCGTCGGCGGCCTGGCTCTACGAGACCGGCTTCAACCACTTCTTCAAGGGCAAGGAAGCCGACGGTTCCGGCGACCAGCTCTACATCCAGGGCCACGCCTCCCCGGGCATCTACGCCCGCGCGTTCCTCGACGGACGCCTGAACGAGGCCCACCTCGACAACTTCCGGCAGGAGTCGGGCGGCAACGGCCTCCCCTCCTACCCGCACCCGCGCCGCCTTCCCTGGCTGTGGGAGTTCCCGACCGTCTCCATGGGTCTGGGCCCGCTCTCCGCCATCTACCAGGCGCGCTTCAACCGCTACCTCACCAACCGCGCCATCAAGGACGTCTCCGCGTCGCACGTGTGGGCGTTCCTCGGTGACGGCGAGATGGACGAGCCCGAGTCGACGGCGGCACTCGCGCTCGCCGCCCGCGAGGGTCTGGACAACCTGACCTTCGTCATCAACTGCAACCTGCAGCGCCTCGACGGCCCGGTCCGCGCCAACTTCAAGATCGTGCAGGAGCTGGAGGCCCAGTTCCGCGGCGCCGGCTGGAACGTCGTGAAGTCGCTGTGGGGCAACGCCTGGGACGAGCTGTTCGCGCTCGACACCACCGGCGCCCTCGTCCGCCGCCTCCGCGAGGTCCCGGACGCGCAGGTCCAGACGTACCAGACCCGCGACGCCGCCTACATCCGCGAGGACTTCTTCGGCAAGGACCCGGCGCTCGTCGCGATGGCCCAGCTGCTGAGCGACGACAAGATCCTCGAGTGCTTCCACCTCTCCCGCGGTGGCCACGAGCCGCGCAAGGTGTACGCCGCGTACAAGGCCGCCCTGGAGTTCAAGGGCGCCCCGACGGTGATCCTCGCGCAGACCGTGAAGGGCTTCACCCTGGGTGAGGGCTTCGCGTCGAAGAACGCGAACCACCAGATGAAGAAGCTCTCCACCGACGAGTTCAAGAACATGCGTGACCTCCTCGGTCTGCCGATCTCGGACGCGCAGTTCGTCGACGGCGTGGTGCCGTACGGCCACCCCGGCGCCGACTCCGCCGAGGTCCGCTACCTCCAGGAGCGCCGCGCCGCGCTCGGCGGCCCCGCCCCGGCCCGCCGCTCGCACGCGCTCGCGCCGCTGCCGGCCCCGGCGGAGAAGGCGTTCGCCGCCTTCGACAAGGGCTCCGGCTCGCAGTCGATGGCGACGACGATGGCCTTCGTCCGTCTGGTCAAGGACCTGATCCGCGACAAGGAGACCGGCAAGCGCTGGGTCCCGATCGTCCCGGACGAGGCCCGTACCTTCGGTATGGAGTCGCTGTTCCCGTCGCTCGGCATCTACTCGCCGAAGGGCCAGACGTACGAGCCGGTCGACCGCGACCAGCTGATGTACTACAAGGAGGCCGTCAACGGCCAGATCCTCAACGAGGGGATCACCGAGGCCGGCTCGATGGCCGACTTCATCGCCGCGTCCACCGCGTACTCCACGCACGGTGAGGCGATGATCCCGTTCTACATCTTCTACTCGATGTTCGGCTGGCAGCGCACGGCCGACCAGATGTGGCAGCTCGGCGACCAGCTCGGCCGCGGCTTCCTCGTCGGTGCCACGGCGGGTCGGACGACGCTGACCGGTGAGGGCCTGCAGCACGCCGACGGCCACTCCCCCGTCATCGCGGCGACCAACCCGGCCGCCCTGACGTACGACCCCGCGTTCGCCTACGAGGTCGCGGCGATCGTCAAGGAGGGCCTGCGCCGGATGTACGGCGAGGGTGCCGAGGGCGAGGACCGGGACGTCTTCTACTACCTCACGGTCTACAACGAGCCGATGCCGCAGCCGGCCAAGCCGGCCGGGGTCGACGAGGGCATCGTCAAGGGCCTGTACCGCTTCAACACGGCGGAGTCGGCGGGCCTCGACCTGCCGGCGAACGCCGCGCGGATCCAGCTGCTCTCCTCCGGTACGGCCATCCACTGGGCCCTGGAGGCGCAGAAGCTGCTCGCCGCCGAGTGGGGCGTGGGCGCGGACGTGTGGTCCGCGACCTCCTGGACGGAGCTGCGGCGCGACGCGCTGGAGTCCGACGCGGCGCTGCTGCGCGGCGAGGAGCAGGTCCCGTACATCCGCAGGGCGCTGGAGGGCGTGGAGTCCCCGGTCCTCGCCGTCTCGGACTACATGCGTCAGGTCCCGGACCAGATCGCGCAGTGGGTCGAGCAGGACTGGTCGTCGCTCGGTGCGGACGGCTTCGGTCTGTCGGACACGCGTGACGCGGCCCGTCGCCACTTCGGTGTCGACGCGCAGTCGATCGTCGTCGCGGCCCTGGCCCAGCTCGCCCGCCGCGGCGAGGTCCCGGCCTCGGCCGTGAAGGAGGCGCGCGAGCGCTACGGCCTGTAAGGCCCGTGGGCCGGACTCCGGCCCGGCTGTCGGTGCGTGCGCGCATGATGGGGGTCATGCGCGCAGCCCGGCTCATCAAGATGGTCCTTCTGCTCCAGTCCCGTCCGTCGATGACGGCGGCCGAACTGGCCGCGGAGCTGGAGGTGTCCGAACGGACCGTCACCCGTGATGCCCTCGCCCTCTCGGAGGCGGGGGTTCCGGTGTATGCGGACCGGGGCAGGGCCGGCGGGTACCGGCTGATCGGCGGCTACCGCACGCGACTCACGGGCCTCGCGCGCGGCGAGGCCGAGGCGCTGTTCCTGTCCGGACTGCCGGGCGCGCTGCGGGACATGGGCCTGGAGGACACGGCGTCGGCGGCCCGGCTGAAGGTGTCCGCGGCGCTGCTGCCCTCGCTGCGCGACGCCCCGGACTCGGCTGCGCAGCGCTTTCTGCTCGACGCCCCGGGCTGGTACCAGGAGCCGGAGACGCCGGAGCTGCTGCCCCCGATCGCGGAGGCGGTCTGGGACGACCGGCTCCTCTCGGCGCGCTACCGGCGCGGGGACGCCGAGGTGGAGCGCGAGCTGGCACCGTACGGGCTCGTCCTGAAGGCGGGCGTCTGGTACCTGTGCGCCCGCTCGGGTACGGCGTTCCGTACCTACCGGGTGGACCGTTTCGCGGCCGTGGCCCTCCGCGAGGAGCGGTTCGAGCGGGACAAGGAGTTCGACCTGCCCGCGTTCTGGTCGGAGCGGGCCGCGGAGTTCGCCCGTTCGATCCTGCGCTCCGAGGTCGTCCTGCGGCTCTCCCAGGCGGGGGCGCGCCGGCTGCCGTACGTGACGGACCGCGCGGCGGCACAGGAGGCGCTCGCGGCCGCCTCGACGGACGGCGGGGGCCGGCTGACGGCGACGCTCCGCGTGGAGAACGAGGAGGTCGCGTTCAGCCAGCTGCTGACCCTGGGCCCGGAGGTGGAGGTCCTGTCCCCCGCACCGCTCCGTTCCCGCTTCACGGCCGCGGCGGAGGGCCTCTCCGCGCTGTACGGCCGGGAGGCCGGACGGCGGGGTGGTCAGCGGTAGTCGTCCACGGAGGGGGTGCCGGTCTCGCCTGCGAGCATGTAGCCCCAGGCGTCGGGCTGGGAGCCGTCCACGTCCGTGAAGCCGTACACCCGGGCCAGCTGACCGCTGGAGAGCGACCGGCCGTTCCAGCGGGCCCGGTCGGGGTCGGCCGCGAGGGCCACGACGGCGCGGCCGACGTACAGCGGGGACTCGGCGATCTCGAAGCCCGGGACCTTCTCGATCGCGTCCCTCCAGTTCTCCTCGGTCACGCCGAAGGCCGCCAGCATCTGTTCGGAACGCAGCCAGCCGGGCGTGAGGCAGACCGCGGTGGCACCGACGTCCTCCAGGTCGTGGGCGAGCGCGAACGCCATCCGGATCGGGGCGTTCTTCGTGAGGTCGTAGAAGAAGTTCTCGCGGAACCGCGTGTTCCACTCGGCGGTTCCGTCGGTCATCTCGACGACGAGTCCGCCCGGGTGGCGGATGAGCAGCGGCAGCGCGAGGCGGGAGGTGATCGTGTGCGTCCGCACACCGAGCTCCATCATGCGCAGCCCGTCGGTCAGATCGGTCTCCCAGATCTTCTTGCCGAACTCGAGCAGGTGTTCCCCGCCCCACACGTCGTTGACGAGGACGTCCAGCCGGCCGCGCTCCGCGTCGATCCGTTCGACGAGCGCCCGGACCTGGTCGATCTCCAGATGGTCGGTGGGAACGGCGACGCCCTCGCCGCCGGCCGCCGTCACCAGCTCGGCCGTCTGCTCGATGGTCTCGGTCGTTCGGCCGACCTCGCTCACCCTGTCCCGGGTGGTGCGCCCGGTCACGTACACGGTGGCGCCCGCCGTGCCGAGCGCCACGGCGATGGCCCGTCCGGCGCCCCGTGTGGCGCCCGCGACCAGTGCGATCCTGCCGCTGAGCGGCTTCGTTGTGGTCTCCATGGAACGAGCGTGACAGGAAAGTACGACACCTTCTGTCCGGTTTGATTTTGGCTGTTTCCGGGTGCGTCGCCCTTCCCCAAGGTCGATGCTTGGTCCGTGATGGACGAGACGGAGTTCTGGGAGATCATCGACTCCACCCGCGAGGCCGCCGAGGGCGACCCCGAGGAACACGCCGACCTGCTCGTCGAGCGGCTGCTGCAGCTCGACCCCGACTCCGTGCTCGACTTCGCCCGCCACTTCGAGGCTCGCTACAACCGCGCGTACCGCTGGGACCTCTGGGGCGCGGCGGCGGTGCTGCTCGACGGTGCGGGCGACGACGCCTTCGACTACTTCCGCTGCTGGCTCATCGGGCAGGGCCGGGAGGTCTTCGAGGGCGCGGTGCACGACCCGGACGCGCTCGCCGAGCTGCTCGACGAGTTCGACGAGGAGATCGACGGGGACGGCGAGGAGCTGGGGTTCGCGGCGGACGAGGCGTACGAGCAGCTCACCGGCGCGGAGGCACCGGACCTGGGGATTCCGCCGCAGCCGGCGGAGCCGGAAGGCGTCGCCTTCGACGTGGAGGACGACACGGCGCTCGCGGCGCGCTACCCGCGCCTGTGGGAGCGGTTCGGCGCGTAGCCGGCCCGAGCGGTTCGGCGCGCAGCCGGCCCGGCCTCCCGTGCGAGGAGGGTGGGGTAGAGACCCGGGCGGCCGTCCCCACCCCGGGTCCGTACCGGTCCGTCAGCCGAGCCGCAGCTCGGGGTCCACCTGACCGAGGATCATGTCCGTCCGCGCCGGCAGCGCCTCGTGGAGGGTGTCGGGCTGCGGGACCACCCAGTACTTGCCCTCCGCGACCTGCGCGAAGACCCGCTCCGCGTGCTCCTCGGGGGTCAGGCCGTGCTCGTCGCTCATGGCCTGGAGGTGGTCGGAGAAGCCGGTGACCTCGGGCGGCTCGGACGCTCCGGGGCGAGCCGCCCGGAAGATCTCGCTCCGTACGGCCCCGGGGGTCACCACGGAGACCTGGACGGGGGCGCCCTTCATCCGCATCTCGTAGTGCAGCGACTCGGTCAGGGCGAGTGTGCCGAACTTGGTGACGCTGTACGGGGCCATCAGGGGGCTGGGCAGCAGCCCGCCGATCGACGACACGTTCACCACCCAGGACCGCTCGCCGCGCTCCAGCATGCGCGGCACGAAGGCGCGGATGCCGTTCACGTAGCCGCCGATGTTGACACGGAGCATGGCGTCCCAGCGCTCGGCGGGGATCTCCCAGGAGTAGCCCATGGCCATGATCCCGGCGTTGTTGACCAGCAGGTCGACGGCGCCGAAGCGGCTGTACGCGCGGTCGGCGAGCGCCTCCACGGAGGACGGGTCGGCGACGTCGGTGACGACCGCCTCGGCCTGCGCGCCCGCCTCCCGCAGCTCGTCCGCGAAGGCGGTGAGACGGTCGGCGGCGATGTCGGCGAGCACGAGCCTCATGCCGAGGCCGGCGGCGTGGCGGGCGAGCCCGGCGCCGATCCCGGAGGATGCGCCCGTGATCACCGCCGTACGGCCGCCGAAGACCGTGGCGGCGCTCATCAGAAGTGGGTCCCGCCGTCGACACGGACCTCGGTGCCGGTGATGAACTTCCCGTCGTCGGAGGCGAGCATCGCGACGACACCGGCCACGGTCTCGGGGCCGGCGAAGCCCTCGCCGATGGCCGGGGCGAGCTTGGCGAAGAGGGACCAGTCGGTGTCCTCGGGCAGGCCGGGCCCGGTGGACCGGCCGCTGGCGCCGGAGCCGTCGGTCATGCCGGAGGAGATGGAGCCGGGCTGCACGGCGGTGAAGCGGATGCCCTGCTTGGCGTACTCGGCGGCCAGCGCGTGGGTCATGGACTGGATGCCGCCCTTGCTGGCCGCGTAGGCGGCCATGTACGGGTGGGCGAACACCGCAGAGGTGGAGGAGAAGTTCACGACGGCGGAGCCGTTGCCCTCCAGGAGCGCCGGGACGGCCTCGCGGATCATCAGGAACGTGCCGGTCAGGTTGATCCGGACGACCTGCTCGAAGGCGTCGAGCGTCGTCTCGTGCGTGTGCGAGGAGCGCAGGATGCCGGCGGCGTTGACCAGCACGTCCAGGCCGCCGAGCGCCTCGACGGCGGCGGTGACACCGGCGCGTACCGAGGTCTCGTCGGCGATGTCCACGACGAGGGCGGTCAGCCGGTCGGCGTCGGCGCGGGCCTTGGCGACGGTGTCCTTCAGGCCGTTCTCGCTGATGTCGGCGGCGACGACGCTGCCGCCCTCGGCGAGCATGCGCAGCACGGTGGCCTGGCCGATGCCGGAGCCGCCACCGGTGACCAGTGCGCGGCGTCCTTCGTAGCGGTTCATGTCCTGTCCGACCTCTCGACGGCGATTGTCTCGGTGCAGGCACACCGTACGCCCGAGTGGCACGATTTGCCATACCTGCATGAAATGCACGGTCGGCAGGGGCCGCGTACCCTTCGTACGGTGAGCACCAAGCCCTCCCCGAAGCCCGGCTCCCTGACGGAGCGCCGCAAGGCGGCCACCCAGCTCGACATCGCGCGGGCCGCCGCCGAGCTCTTCACCGAACGCGGCCCCGACGGCACCACGGCCGAGGACATCGCCCTGCGCGCCGGGGTCGCGCTGCGCACCTTCTACCGGTACTTCCGCTCCAAGCAGGACGCGGTCGCCCCGCTCCTCGCGGGCGGCGCGGACCGCTGGCGGGAGTCGCTGGCGGCGGCGGAGCCGGGGTCGACGGTGCCGGCCGCCCTGGAGCGGTCGATCGCCGAGGCGCTCGCGGCCGCCGACGAGGAGGCGGCCGAGGGGCTCCGCTGGACGCGCGGGCTGCTGAGGGCGGCCGCGGAGGACGCGGCGCTGCGGGCCGTCTGGTACCGGGTGAACCAGGAGTCGGAGGAGAAGCTCCTCGCGGTGGTGGCGGAGCTGGCCGGCCCGGGCGCCGACCCGCTGGAGGTACGGCTCGCCGCGGCGGCGGCCACGGACGCCATCCGGGTCGCCCTGGAAGCCTGGGCGGAGACGGACGCACCCGTCCGCGGCCAGGGCGCGCCGGCCGAGCTCGCGGTGCGCTGTCTGCGGGAACTGATGGGCGGGATGGGCCCGTTGACGCCGGCGGGGGCCGGGCACACGGACGCCTAGGACGGTTCTCCTACGGCGCTACCGAGCGGCCCATCAGGACGTCGTCGACGTACGCGCCGTCCAGGAAGAACTCGCCGGGCAGGACGCCCTCCACCACGAAGCCCTCGGAGGCGTAGAGCGCACGGGCGGGCTTGTTGTGGCCGAGGACGCGCAGCGTGATCCGCGTGCAGCCCTGGCGCCTGGTCTCGTCGAAGGCGGCGCGCAGCAGCGCGCGGGCCACGCCCCGGCCGCGGGCGCTCTCGGCGACGGCGAGTCCCTGGATCTGGCGGACGTGCGCGTTGCAGGCGAGCGGGGTGGGCGGCACGAGCCGCAGGTAGCCGACGACCTCCGGCCCGCGCTGCGCGACCAGGAAGTCCTCGGGCCGGTGCCGGTCGTCGAAGAACGGCGCGTACGGGGGCTCCGGCGGCGGGAGCACGGCGTGCAGCGGGGACCAGGTCGCACGGTCCAGTTCCGCCAGCGCGTCCCCGTCGGCGGCGAGGGCCTGTCGTATGTGCGTCTCCGGCGCGATCATGTGCGCCACTGTGCCACGTCGGGACGGGGAGGGCAGGATGTCCCCATGCAACGCTCGCGTATCGCCGTCACCGGCGCCTCCGGACTCATCGGCACGGCCCTGGTGCGCTCACTGCGCGCCGACGGCCACCACGTCAGCCGTCTGGTGCGGCGGCCCGCCCGGACCGCGGACGAGATCGAGTGGGACCCGGCGCGGCTGTACGTGGACGCGGCGGGGCTCGTCGGGGTCGACGCGGTCGTGCACCTGGCGGGTGCGGGCGTCGGCGAGCGCCGCTGGAGCGAGGCGTACAAGAAGCAGATCCGCGACAGCCGCGTGCTCGGTACGCGCGCGATCGCGGAGGCCCTCGCCTCGCTGGCCGACCCGCCGAAGGTCCTGGTGTGCGGCACGGCCCTCGGCTACTACGGCGACACGGGCTCGCGCGCGGTGGACGAGAGCGCACCCGCGGGCGAGGGCTTCCTGCCCTCGGTCTGCGTGGAGTGGGAGGCGGCGGCGGCCCCCGCAGAGGAGGCCGGCATCCGGGTCGTCTACGCCCGCACCGGTCTCGTCGTGGCCGCACAGGGCGGGGCGTGGGGCCGGCTCTTCCCGGTCTTCCGCGCCGGGGTAGGCGGACGGATGGGCGACGGCCGGCAGTACTGGAGCTTCATCTCGCTGCACGACGAGGTGGCCGCCCTGCGGCACCTGATCGACACCGACTCCCTGGCGGGGCCGGTGAACCTGACCGCCCCCGAGCCGGTGACCAACCGCGAGGTGACGGCGGCGATGGGCCGGGTCCTGCGCCGCCCGACGCTCTTCACGGTCCCGGCGCCGGCGCTGCGCCTGGCGCTCGGCGAGTTCGCGGTGGATGTGCTGGGCAGTCAGCGGGTGCTCCCGAGCCGCCTGTTGGAGTCGGGGTTCGATTTCGCCTTTCCGACGATCGACGAGTCGATCCGCGCGGCGGCCTGACACCGCACGGTGCGACCCCGTGCTGCGTGCACCCCCGCGCGCGCCGCTGACGCGGCCACGGGCGAAGCCCCAGGCTGGCATGCCCTGAATGCGAATGCGGGCATTCCGGGGGCCGGTTGGGGGCATAGGCCTCCCACCAGCCGCGCCGACCTGGGGAGGGGCACGTGCTCAGTACCGCACGCCACAAGGACGTCGCCACGGACGTCGTCATCGTCGGGGCCGGGATCGCGGGGCTCGCGGCCGCCCACCGGCTGACCAGCGCCGGGCTCGGCGTCACGGTCCTGGAGGCCGGTCCACGGGTCGGCGGCCGGATGGCCACCGACGACATGGAGGGCTTCCGCCTCGACCGGACCGGGCCGCTGCTCACGGCCTCGCGCGCCGAACTGCTCCGGACCCGGGGCCTGGAGGGAGTGACGCTGCGCCCGTTCGGGCCGGGGGCGCTGGTGCACAGCGACGGTCGGTACGCGAGGGTCGGAGAACCGTTCCCGCACCCACGTCGGCGCTCCACCCACACACCCTGGCGCGTAGGGGGAGCGTTCAGTGTGGCGCGCGCCCTCGCGAGCGCCCCCCGCAATCCGGCCGCCTCGCTGGACCAGGCGCGGCTCGGCGCCTCGCTGGCACGGCTCGCGGCGACGCCCGCGCAGCGCCTGCTGGCCCGGCCGGAGCGGACGGCCCGCGAGGCGCTGACGGCGCGGCTGCCGGCGCGCACGGTCCAGGCGGCCGTACGGCCTCTGATCGCGTCGCTGCTCGGCGATCCCGACCTGACCACGTCCAGTCGCCAGGCCGACCTGGCACTGCGCGCGTTCGCGCGCGGGCGGCTCTGCGTCCCGGAGGGCGGGGCCGGCTCGCTGCCCGAGCTGCTCGCCGCGTCGCTGCCGCCGGGGACGGTGCGCACGGGGGTCCGGGTCACGGACCTCGCGATCAACCGGGTCGAGACGGCGGAGCACGGGGTCTACGGCTGCCGTTCGGTCCTGCTGGCCACGGGCGCGCGTACGGCGGCCGAGCTGCTGCCCGGGCTGCGCGTGCCACGCTTCCACGCGGTCACCGTGCTGCATCACACGGCCCCCGAGGCGCCCACGCCCGACCCCGTCCTGATCCTGGAGTCCGATCCGGGCGGCCCGGTGGCGCACACGGCCGTCATGAGCGCCGTCGATCCCACGAGGGCACCCGCGGGCCGCGTCCTGGTGTCCTCGACGATCCTCGGCACCCCGCCCGACGACGCGGAGCGCCGGGTCCGCAAGCACCTCGCGACCCTGTACGGGACGTCGACGGACGAGTGGGAGCTCCTCGCGCTGCACCACACCCCCGAGGCGATCCCCGCGATGCCGCCGCCGCACGACGCCCGTCGCCCGGTCCGCCTGCTCGCCGGTCTCTACGTCTGCGGCGACCATCGGGACACGTCCACGCCCCAGGGGGCCCTGGCCTCCGCCCATCGTGCGGCGCACGCACTCCTGACGGACCTCGGCATCCGTGCGCCCCAGGGCGCCCCGGCGGAGGCGGCGGCCTAGGAGGGCACGACCGGCAGGCGCGCGGGGGCGTCAGCCGATGGCCGCCACGCGGTCGCGGTAGGTACGGACCGCGGCCGCGTCGCGGTACGGCTCCAGTCGCCGTTCGAAGTCGCGGACGTACTCGAGCGCGCGGGCCGAACGCATCTCGGAGGCCTGCTGCGCCGCCTCCGCGCCCAGGGCGCACGCCTGGTCCAGTTCGCCGAGGCCGAGGCGGGCGGAGGCGAGGACCACCCGGCAGAAGAGGCGGCTGCGCGCGAAGCCCGGGGCGCGGAGCTGGAGGGAGCGTTCGGCGTGCTGCGCCGCGGCCCGGTACTGCTGGAGGTCGCGGTGGCAGTGCCCGAACTCGTCGGAGAGCTGCGCCTCGTCGAAGGGGCGCGCCCAGTACGGCACGTCGTCCCCGGGCCTGGCCGTCTCCAGCGCCCGCTCGGCCCTGGCCAGCGCGGCGCCGCACGCCCGGGCCTCACCGAGCACCCCGTGCCCGCGCGCCTCCACGGAGTGGAGCAGGGCCTGGACGACCGGCGGCGCGGTGGAGCCGACGCCCTGCTGGGCGACCCGGGCCAGCTGAACGGCCTCGCGCCCGTGGCCGAGGTAGACGGCCTGCCGGCTCATGGTGATCAGGACGTACGAGCCGTAGGCCCGGTCCCCCGCCGCCTGCGCGAGCCGCAGCGCCTGGACGAAGTACCGCTGGGCGAGCCCGTGCGCCGCGATGTCGTACGAGGTCCAGCCGGCCAGTCTCGTCAGATCGGCCGCCGCGGCGAACAGCCGGCGGCCGACGGTCTCCCCGTAGACACCGCGCAGCATCGGCTCGGCCTCGTGCTCCAGGTAGCGGACGAGTGCCTGGCGGGCGTGGCCGCCGCCGTACGCGTGGTCGAGGGTGCGGAAGAGCTCGCCGACCGAGCGCAGCGCGGCGACGTCGCCGCTGGAGACCCGCTGCCCGGGTCCCCGGTCCGTACCGCGCTGCCGGGGCACCGAGATCCTGCCCTGCTGCGGCACCCGGGGGTCCTGTCCGAGCAGGCCGTCCGCGCCGAGCCGCCCGCTCGGCGCGGCGCTCTCGCTCCGCGCCACCCGGTCGTCGGCGCGGCCGATCAGCCAGTCGCGGCTGGGGACGACGAGCCCCGCCGGGGTGAAGGCGATCTTGCGCAGCTCCGCGTGGCTCCCGGAGTCCTTCCTCCACAGCCCGCTGACGATGTCGACGGCCTCGTCGGGTGTCGCCGCGAACTCGAGACCGGCGTACACGGGGGCGCAGGCGTCCAGACCGAGGTCCTGCGCGGAGAGGCGGCGGCCCAGGCGCCGGGTGAAGACCTCGGCGATCAGGGCGGGCGTGGTGCCGCGCGGCTGCTGACCGCGCAGCCAGCGGGTCACGGAGGTCTTGTCGTACCGCAGGTCGAGCCCGTGCTCCAGGCCGAGCTGGTCCACCCGTCTCGCCAGGCCCGCGTTGGAGAACCCGGCCTCGGCGATGAGCGCGGCGAGCCGGCGGTTCGGGATGCGCTGCGGGGGTCGTTCCGTCATCAGCTGTGCGGTCTCCTGCCTTCCGGGCCCAGGTGGAAGCCCGTGCGGCCCCTCATGGAACGGCGTGAATTTAGCGGCCCTCACCGCCTGTACCGCCTCCTTCGCCCCACATTCATCCGATCGTGTGAGGATTGGGGCCGTCGCTGACGGAGGGGCCTCGCGCGGGGGCCGTCGCACCTGCCGGACCGGTCTCTCGGGCGCCGCCGTACAGTGGCATGGGCGCGAATGACGCATGGTGCCGAGCCGACCCGGGACGATCCCCGGACCCGGCCACGGCACCAGGAGGAGGCACTGCCGTGAGTGAGCTGCGATTCGTCCGTCTGGGCTTCGGCGACGACGCCGTCGAGTACCAGGTGGCCTGGGACAAGCAGCGCGAGGTGCACACCGCCCGGTTCGCCGACGAGATCGCCGACACCTGTCTGCTCCTGGAGCACCCGCCCGTGTACACGGCGGGCCGGCGTACGGAGGAGAGCGAGCGCCCCCTGGACGGGACGCCGGTCGTGGACGTGGACCGCGGCGGAAAGATCACCTGGCACGGCCCCGGTCAGCTCGTCGGCTACCCGATCATGAAGCTGCCCCGCCCGGTCGACGTCGTCGCGCACGTGCGACGTCTGGAGGAGGCGCTGATCCGCACGGCCGCCGAATTCGGCGTGGAGACCACCCGGATCGAGGGCCGCAGCGGCGTCTGGGTCCTCGGCGACCCGGTGGAGCGGCGTCCGTCGCTCGGCGGGCTCTCGCTGGACTTCGACCCGCGGCTGAGCGATCCGGAGTTCGACCCGCGGCTCAACGGCCCGGAGTACGCCCCGTCCAACGCCGGCCAGCGCCGCGAGGACCGCAAGCTGGCCGCGATCGGCATCCGGGTCGCCAAGGGCGTCACGATGCACGGCTTCGCCCTGAACGTGAACCCGGACAACGCCTGGTTCGACCGGATCATCCCCTGCGGGATCCGGGACGCGGGCGTGGCCTCGCTCGCGAGCGAACTGGGCCGGGACATCACGATCGAGGAGGTCCTGCCGGTGGTCGAGAAGCACCTGCGCGCCGTCCTGGAGAACGCGGAGCTCAAGCCGCGCCCGGTCGCGCGCGAGACGGCCGCCACCTCCGCCTAGGGAATCGCGGGGAATGCCGGGCTCTGGCCACAGGTTGCCCAGGCGTAAACAAAACCGTACGAACAACGGGCGTACCCTGGTGTGCGCCGAAGAATCGAAGCTACAGGGAGCCGGTCGTGTCCGCAGTCGCACCCGACGGACGCAAGATGCTGCGCCTGGAGGTCCGTAACGCCCAGACCCCCATCGAGCGCAAGCCCGAGTGGATCAAGACCCGGGCGAAGATGGGTCCCGAGTACACGAAGATGCAGGGGCTCGTGAAGAGCGAGGGCCTGCACACGGTCTGCCAGGAGGCGGGCTGTCCCAACATCTTCGAATGCTGGGAGGACCGCGAGGCCACCTTCCTCATCGGTGGTGACCAGTGCACGCGGCGCTGCGACTTCTGCCAGATCGACACGGGCAAGCCCGAGGCGCTGGACCGTGACGAGCCCCGTCGCGTCGGTGAGTCGGTCGTCACGATGGACCTGAACTACGCCACCATCACCGGCGTCGCGCGCGACGACCTGGAGGACGGCGGCGCCTGGCTGTACGCGGAGACCGTGCGCCAGATCCACGAGCAGACGGCGGGCCGCGCCGACGGCCGTACGAAGGTCGAGCTGCTGGCCCCCGACTTCAACGCGGTGCCGGAGCTCCTGGCGGAGGTCTTCGCCTCCCGCCCCGAGGTCTTCGCGCACAACGTGGAGACGGTGCCGCGGATCTTCAAGCGGATCCGTCCCGGCTTCCGGTACGAGCGTTCGCTGGACGTCATCACCCGGGCCCGCGACTACGGTCTGGTCACGAAGTCGAACCTGATCCTCGGCATGGGCGAGACCCGCGAGGAGATCAGCGAGGCGCTCCAGCAGCTGCACGCGGCGGGTTGCGAGCTCATCACGATCACGCAGTACCTGCGCCCCTCCGTGCGACACCACCCGGTGGAGCGCTGGGTGAAGCCGCAGGAGTTCGTGGAGCTGAAGGAGGAGGCCGACGAGATCGGCTTCTCCGGCGTGATGTCGGGCCCGCTGGTCCGTTCCTCCTACCGCGCGGGCCGGCTGTACCAGCAGGCGATCGAGAAGCGCGGCGCCGTGGACAACGCCACGCAGGCCGTCTGAGGCGTCATCGCCCCGCAGACGCGTGGTCGGCGCACGACCGTGTGAATTCACGCACAAGAAGTTACCGGCCGGTAGTGGCCGGATCCGGCGCGACCCGTACACCCCCGCAGGTCAGAGGGGAGTGCGGGTCGCGTCGGCGTCTGCGAATGCGTGCAGATGGCCGCATCAACGTTTCATCAGTGTTTGACCACCGGGTCACGCACTGGTAACACCAGTCTGTGAGCCTGGCTTCACTCACCGCCACAGCATCGTGAGCGCCGCACTCGCTCCACCCCCCACCTCGTCTCATCCACGCTTGAGGGAGGACCCCCGCATGCAGGCCGCGACACACGTCCGTGCCACCGCCATCCCGTCCGTCACCGACGCCCTGAGGGCCGTCGAGGCCCTGCTGCTCGCCGGCGGGCAGCGGACGGCCCGCCGGAACGCCTGGAACTCGGTCCTGGAGGACCGCCGCCGGGCCAAGGACCGGGTCGAGGCCCAGCATGTGATGGAGGCCGTGGCTGGCCGCGCTTCCCGGGCCACGTAAACTTCAGGACATGGCGAGGAAGGCAAACACGGGCAGCGGTGACGCTGCGAACCAGGGGCGACTGAAGCAGATCGCCCTCACGTACAAGATGACCCGAAAGGCTGACCCCAAGGTCGGGCTTGTCGTCGCGGGCGTGGGCATCGTCGTACTCGGTGTCCTCCTCGCGATCGGCTTCCTGATCGGGCACCCGGTCTACCTGGGCATCCTGGGCTTCATCCTGGCGCTGCTCGCGATGGCGATCGTCTTCGGACGACGTGCCGAGCGCGCCGCCTTCGGGCAGATGGAGGGCCAGCCGGGGGCGGCGGCCGCGGTGCTGGACAACATCGGGCGCGGCTGGACGACGACCCCGGCGGTCGCGATGAACAAGAGCCAGGACGTCGTGCACCGCGCGGTCGGCCGGGCGGGCATCGTGCTGGTGGCCGAGGGCAACCCGAACCGGGTGAAGCCCCTGCTGGCGGCCGAGAAGAAGAAGATGGCCCGCATCGTCGTGGACGTGCCGGTGACCGACATCATCGTCGGCAACGGCGAGGGCCAGGTGCCGCTGAAGAAGGTCCGCACGACCATGCTGAAGCTGCCCCGGGTGCTCTCCGGCCCCCAGGTGACGGTGGCCAACGACCGACTGCGGGCCATGGGCGACCTGATGAGCAACATGCCGCTGCCGAAGGGCCCGATGCCGAAGGGCATGCGGATGCCGCGCGGCGGGAAGATGCGCTGACCTACGGAGGTCTCACCACCTCCACGACGAAGGGCGCCCCCGGAACCGGTCGGTTCCGGGGGCGCCCTTCGTCGTACGGGGTGTCCGTGGTGGTGCGGGGTGTCCGTGGTGGCGGGTGGCTCAGATCCGGACCTGTACGGCACCGGAGAGGCGGTCGTGGAGGCCCCGGCCGTCGCGGTCCCAGATCAGGGCCGGGATCGCGAGGCAGACGAGGATGCTGCGGACCACGACCCGGACGAGTCCGAGCCGGCCGCCGTTCACCGAGGCGACGCGGAGGCCGAAGAGCCGCTTGCCGGGGGTGGAGCCGACGGTGCCGACCGTCAGCACGCTCAGGACGAGGAGGATGACCAGCGCCCAGTTGCCGGTCGCCTGGCTGTAGCCGTCGGTGACCAGGCCGTATGCGATCACCATGCAGAGGGCCCAGTCGACGGCGAGGGCGCCGATCCGGCGGCCCGGGCGGGCGATCGAACCGGGGCCCTCCTCGGGGAGCCCGAGCTGCTGACCGCGGTAACCGAAGTCGACACCGGCGTCCTCGGCCGCCGCGCGGGGGCCGGACAGCCATGATCCGAGTGCTTGCCTGTTGTCCACCCGACAACGGTACTGCGCCCGTTTTTGATCACTTCGGCCCGGGTCGCCGAGGGGCGCCGGGAAGCGGAGGGACACCCGGGCCGGTTAACTTGGGTGAAACAAATGGGTCATGCTTGAGAAATCCCGTCTGCCTATGGTCGGGTCCAGCGTGTGCCCCCGCACTGGCCGCACGACCGAGCTGCAACCCCGCCCCTCCCCGGGCCGGGAGTAGGAGGAGTTGGATGTTCCAGAACGCCGACGAGGCCAAGAAGTTCATCAAGGACAACGACGTCAAGATGGTCGACGTCCGTTTCTGTGACCTTCCGGGAGTGATGCAGCACTTCACGATCCCGGCGACGGCGTTCGACCCGTCCGAGGAGCTCGCCTTCGACGGCTCGTCGATCCGCGGTTTCCAGGCCATCCACGAGTCCGACATGGCGCTCCGCGCCGACCTGACGACGGCCCGCCTGGACCCCTTCCGCCGCGACAAGACGCTGAACATCAACTTCTTCATCCACGACCCGATCACGGGCGAGCAGTACAGCCGTGACCCGCGGAACATCGCGAAGAAGGCCGAGGCGTACCTCGCCTCCACCGGCATCGCCGACACCGCGTACTTCGGCCCCGAGGCCGAGTTCTACGTCTTCGACTCGGTGCGCTTCAATACCACCGCCAACGAGGGCTTCTACCACATCGACTCCGAGGCCGGCGCCTGGAACACGGGTGCGGTCGAGGACAACCGCGGTTACAAGGTCCGCTACAAGGGCGGCTACTTCCCGGCCCCGCCGGTCGACCACTTCGCCGACCTGCGCGCGGAGATCTCCCTGGAGCTGGAGAACGTCGGCCTCCAGGTCGAGCGCCAGCACCACGAGGTCGGCACCGCCGGCCAGGCCGAGATCAACTACAAGTTCAACACGCTGCTCGCCGCGGCCGACGACCTGATGCTCTTCAAGTACATCGTGAAGAACGTCGCCTGGCGCAACGGCAAGACCGCGACCTTCATGCCGAAGCCGATCTTCGGCGACAACGGCTCGGGCATGCACGTCCACCAGTCGCTCTGGTCGAACGGCGACCCGCTCTTCTACGACGAGCAGGGCTACGCGGGCCTGTCGGACACCGCCCGCTACTACATCGGCGGCATCCTGAAGCACGCCCCGTCGCTGCTGGCGTTCACCAACCCGACGGTGAACTCGTACCACCGCCTGGTGCCCGGCTTCGAGGCCCCGGTCAACATGGTCTACTCGCAGCGCAACCGCTCCGCGGCCATGCGTATCCCGATCACGGGCTCGAACCCGAAGGCCAAGCGCGTCGAGTTCCGCGCGCCGGACCCGTCCTCGAACCCGTACCTCGCCTTCTCGGCGCTGCTGCTCGCGGGCCTCGACGGCATCAAGAACAAGATCGAGCCGGCCGAGCCGATCGACAAGGACCTGTACGAGCTGGCTCCCGAGGAGCACGCCAACGTCCAGCAGGTCCCGACCTCCCTCCCGGCGGTCCTGGACGCCCTCGAGGCGGACAACGAGTACCTGCAGGCCGGCGGTGTCTTCACCTCCGACCTCATCGAGACCTGGATCGACTACAAGCGCACGAACGAGATCGCGCCGATCCAGCTGCGCCCGCACCCGCACGAGTTCGAGCTCTACTTCGACCTCTAGACCGCGGACCGGTTCGAGCGGTCGACCGGCGCTGAACGACAGTGAGGGCCGCCACCCCGGATTCCGGGGTGGCGGCCCTCGTCTCTGTCCGGGAGCCGGGCGGTGGGCGGTGGGCCGGGGTCAGCGGCCGTAGCGGATCAGGGCGCGGACCATGTGGCAGGTGGTGTCCGAGGGCGGGTGGATGCCGAGCAGCTCGGCCGTGGTGCGTATCTTCGCGTTGCCCGCCTTCGCGGGGTCGTGCACACCCGCGTCGAGGAGGACGATCGCGAGGCGCATGGCCTTCAGGCGGCGGTTGTGCGTGATGTACCACTCGCGGGGGCGGCCCGCGGGGAGCGGCTGCTTCCGGAGGGGCTTCCAGGGTTCGAGGGACGGCTTCCGGATCATGGCTGTGGCCACGGGCGACCTCCTGACGAACGGTGGGTGGGGGCCCTCCCCGGGACCCTCACCTTCACCTACGATTTTACTGCCCCCCACTGACAATCGCCCCTGGCCAGAGGGGGTTTGGGGGGTGGTGGGAGGAGGCCGAGGGGGTACCGTGGGGCGCATGGAGATCTGGATCAATCCCGCCTGTTCCAAGTGCCGCGGCGCGATCAGCCTGCTCGACGCGGAGGGCGCCGACTACACCGTGCGCCGCTACCTGGAGGACGTGCCGAGCCCGGACGAGATCCGGGCCGTGCTGGAGCGGCTGGGCCTCGAACCGTGGGACATCACGCGGACCGGGGAGGCCGTGGCCAAGGAGCTGGAGCTGAAGGACTGGCCCCGGGACGAGGCGAACCGGGACCGCTGGGTCGAGGCCCTCGCGGCGCACCCCAAGCTCATCCAGCGCCCGATCATCACGGCGGAGGACGGCACGGCGGTGGTGGGCCGCACCGAGGAGGCCGTACGGGACGCCATGTCCCGCTGAAACGTCACGGCTCCGCGCCGCCGTACGGGAGATCATGGCGGCGGACGGGCCGGGACGACACGGGTGCGCATCCGGACCCGCGGGCCCGCGTGACGTTCGCGATGAGCCCGCGGGCGGAGCCCGTCGTTGAGCAGAACCGGTTCGCTTTCCGTATCTGACGCCACAGGAACCGACAGGAAACGAACGGAGCCTCACGTGTCACGCAGGAAAACGCTCAGCCGGAAGAAGAAGGTCGCGCTGATCGCCGGTGCCCTCGTGCTCGCCGGGGGGACGGCGGTGGTGCTGACCGGGACGAGTCAGGCGTCCGTGGCCTGCGACGGCCTGAAGACGGCGCTCGCGAACAACGAGCGGTTCATCGCGGACCAGCGTGCCGACCCGGACGCTCAGTCGCAGGCGCGGATCGCCAACCGGGAAGCGGTGATCGCCCAGATCCGGCTCCAGCAGGCGGCTTCGGGGTGCGGGGGTGATACCGGGGCGGCCGCCCCCGCCGCCCCGGTCCCCGCGCAACCGGCACCAACCCAGGCGCAGCCCGCCCCGCCTGCGCAGCCCGCCGAGCCCGCCCCGCCCGCGGGTGGCGGCGACGGGGGCGGCTCCGGGGATGTCGTCTGCGCCGGATCGACCGTCACGCTCTCCGGCGAGGCCGGTGCCCCCGCCGCGTCCAGCAACCAGTTCCCGCTCGGTACGCGCCTCAAGGTGACCAACCTCGACAACGCCAAGTCGACCACCGTCGAGGTCACCTCCGCCTCCGGCAGCTGTGTCCTGCTCAACGACGCGGCCTTCGAGCAGGTCCGTGAGCCCGGCAAGTTCCTGATCCGCAAGGCCCGGATCGAGCGCGTGGGCTGAGGCGGCCGGCCGTCAGGCGGCGGGCTCCCTCCCCGGGCCCGCCGCCTGCTCGGCGAGCGAGAGGATCTCCGTGATCCGCGCGCCGAAACGGGCGTCACAGGCGTGCGGCACCCCCGTCCTGGCCGAATCCAGGAGGGCGTCCACCGCCCGGCCGAAGGCCTCCGTCGCGCCGTCCCACGCCGGCAGCGCCGCCCGGCCCCGCTTCCCGTGCAGCGTGAGCGCGGCCTCCGCCGCCTCCGGCGGGGCGGAGAGGGTCAGCGTCGCCGTGCTGCTCGCGCCCGACGTGTGGCTCAGGACCAGGTGGTGCGTGTCCGCGGGGCCCCGTACGGCCGTCACGTCGGTGACGTCGCCGAGCACCGGGAGGTACACGGAGAGCACGTGCGGGCCGACGTCCCACAGGCCGCCCTTCTCACGCCGCCACGGCGAGGCCGCGTACGCGCTCTGCGATCCGGGGCCGTACAGCGAGCCCAGCCAGTGCGCCTCGCCGAGGAACCAGCCGCCCGAGGCGGCCTGTTCGTCGATCCAGCGGGCCGTGGGCCCGGCGAAGCGGAGCGTGCAGAAGACCACGGACGCGACCTCCGCCAGCTCGGACACCTCGGCGACCTCACGGGCGGCCTCGACCGTCGTGGCCACCGGCTTGTCCAGGAGCAGGTGGCAGCCCAGGGCGGCGGCCCGCAGGGCGAGCGGGGCCTGGACGTCCGGGGGAAGGGCGAAGGCCACGGCGTCGCTCGCCTCGAGGAGGTCCTCGACGTCGTCGTACGCGGTCGTGCCGAAGGCGGTGGCCAGTTCGGCGGCCGCCTCGGGCCGTCTGCCCCACACCCCGACGAAGTCGACGCCTTCGTGCGCGGCGAGCGCGGGCGCGTGGGTCCGCGCGGCCCAGGGGCCGGTGCCGAGCAGTCCGATACGGGCCTTCGCGCCCAGGTGGGTGGTCATGCCCCCAGTCTGCCGGTCCGCACGGACACCGGCCCCGCAAATCCACTGGCGGCCCTCCCCTCCCCCGGTGTTACGTTGCCTCCGCCGGCCGCGGGACTCCGGTGCGACTTCCGGGACCTGCCTCTGAAGCAACGTTTTCGCTGTTCGCGCCCCCATTCCCCGGCCGGCACCCAGGCCATCGCGAGGGAACCCATGACCACGCCGACCGAGACGGTCTCCGACCTCATCGCCGCCGAGGACGTCCTGCTCTTCGTCAACGCGGCCGTCACCGCCACCGGCCAGCGGGAGTTCCGATCCTCCGCCGGGGAACAGCGGCTCTCGCTCGCCTTTCTGCACGAGTACGTCCGGGTCAACTACCGGCCCGTGTACGCCGCCGCGCTCGCGCTCGACATCAACGACCACAACGCGGCGACGATCGTCGAGCAGCTGCTGCGCACCGCCGACGAGGCCGGCGGCGCGGAGGGGAAGCGCGCGGAGGGGCGGCTGATCGCCGCCCGGCTCGCGCGGATGCCCCCGCAGCGGGTCTACCGGCTCTTCCGCGCCCTGCGCGCCGCCAAGGTCAACAACCGGCGTACCCGCGCGATCATCCGTGACTGGCTGGCCGGCCGCGCCGATCCCGGCCACGACGCCGTGAAGTACCGCGCCGGTCTGAAGGCCACCGTCCGCCACGCCCATCTGCCGCTCGCCGCGGCCGAGTCGGGGGACTTCCTCTTCGCTCCCGGCCGCCGGGCCCGTTACGACCACCCGTACCTGGACGCCTACCGCCGTGCGCGCCACGAGCAGGCCGCCCTCTACGAGCTGCCTTTCACCGTCGCCGAGGGGTTCGCGGCGAAGCACGGCGTACCGCACGCGGTGTTCCTGGAGCGGATCGCTCCCCGGATGACCCGTCTGGAGCGGCTGCGGACCGAGCGCGCGAGCGATCTGGCCGTGATGCCCCTGACGCGGCTCGCGCTCTACGTCCTCTCCCTCCCCTTCGGGGAGAGGGTGGAGCGGCGCGCCGAGCTGACGGCCGCGCTGCGGGCGGCCGCGCTCCGCGTCGCGGGGCCGTACGCCGGGACCTGGGGCCGGGTCGCGGCGGTCCTCGACGACAGCTACTCCGCCTCCGGTTCGTCCGTGAAGCGGCGCCGCCCGCTGGCGGTCGCCCTCGGCTGCCACTTCCTCCTCGACGCGCTGGCCGCGCCGGGGGCGTACGCGGCGCACTGGACGTCGGGCGCCACCGATCCGCTGCTCGTCCGTCCCTGGGGGCCGACCCCGCTCGGGACGCGGATCCTGGACGCCCTGGAGGGCCCCGCTCCCGACCGGCTGGTGATCGTCTCGGACGGCTGGGACAACGCCCCGCCAGGCCTCGCGGGAGAGGTGCTCCGCGTCTGGCGGACGCGCCTCGACCCGGAGCGGCGCACGAGCGCGGTCCATGTGAACCCCGTATACGACGCGGCGGGTTTCGGCGTGCGCCGGCTCGCGCCGAGCGTGCCGACCGCGGGGATCAGGGACGCCGAGGATCTGGCGGCGCTGGTGGAGATCGCCCAGTTCGCCGAGGGGCGGACGGGGCTGGCGGAGCTGCGGGCCTATCTCGACCGCAGGGTGGAACTGTTTCTGCGGGAGGCGGCCCGGTGACCCGGATCGATCTGACCGGCCTCGGCGTGCGGCCGGCCCAGGTGTGGGGCGGTGTCCGGCTCGTGCCGCTGGTGCGGGCCGAGCCGGTGGAGGGGCTGCGGCTCCACCGTGAGGTGTACGGGGCGGGTGGAGCGGTCGACCTCGGAGACCGTACGACCTACACCTCGTACATCCCGCACGGCTTCGTCGCGGACTGGTCCGGGGACGAGCGGGAGTCGGCCGCGTACGGCACCCGGCTCGGGGAGGACGCGGCCGGCGGCGCGGGCCCGGACGTCGTTCCCGTGCGCCGTCACCACCGGCTCGCCAAGCGTCGGCGGGCCGACGGGCGGGCGGAGAAGCGGCTGCGCTTCCTGCCTCTGCACCTCGCCCTGGAGGGGTATCTGGCGCTCCACTTCGGCGGCCCGTCCGTCGTCTGGGACGAGTGGTCCCAGCAGGCGGTACGCCAGGGTCTGTCGCCACGCACCGAGGCGGCGTACGCGGGGTGGAGCGTCCCGGGGCTGGCGGAGGCGCTGCGGGTCTTCGAGATCCACCCGGGGCAGTGCGGACTCATGCTGTACGTCGCCGACTCCCTGGCCGCCGCCTTCGTCGTCCCCCACCCCGAGGACTATCGCGTCCTCCACCCGACCCTGATCGAGGACCTGTACGGGGAGCTGATCCACCAGTACGCGTACTACGGCGCCCCGGTACCGGAGTTCACGGCGCGCATCCGGGACGAGGGGGGCTCGGTCCGTACGCTCGCGGATCTGCGGGCGGCGGCCCGGGCGCAGGAGCGGTCCTGGGCGGAGGCCCACGACGGGCTGATGGCACGGGATCTGCTGGAGACGCCGTACGCCTTCGAGCGCGTGTACCGGATGGGTTCGTACGATCTGTACCGATTCCTTCCGCCGTTCCTGCGGGCGGGTGAGGAACAGCACATCGGCGAACTGATCGCCGACCGCAAGGGCCGGACGCTCTACCTGAAGACCTTCCGCCTCTCCGCTGGCCAGATCCGACGGGGCCATCTGCTCCGGCGCCTGGCGGACGCCGACTGGCACCTGGGTCGTACGGCGGAGGCGCTGGGCACGACGTACACCGAGCTCGTACGGCGCGTCCGGGCCGCCGGCCTCGGCTCGCTCCTCGACGCCCATGTCGTCGCACGGCGGCTCCGCGAAGATCGGGAAAGCTGAGTAACACGGGGTTCACAAACGGGCAACGGGCGGGAAATCCCGTGTTGCGAAGCTGCGCGCAGACACACCACGCAGCTCTCGCAGCGTCGCGAGCCGCAGCACCCCCCGCGCCCGGCGGCGCGGGGGACCCCCAGCAGCAGCACGCCAAAGGATTGAGACCCGTGACCTTCAAGGCTGAGTACATCTGGATCGACGGCACCGAGCCGACCGCGAAGCTTCGCTCCAAGACGAAGATCCTTCCGGGCACGGGCGCCACCCTGGAGGAGCTGCCGATCTGGGGCTTCGACGGATCCAGCACGAACCAGGCCAAGGGCCACGCCTCGGACCGTGTCCTCAAGCCGGTCTTCGTCTGCCCGGACCCGATCCGCGGCGGTGCCGACATCCTCGTGATGTGCGAGGTCCTCAACACGGACATGACGCCGCACGAGTCCAACACGCGTGCCGCGCTGGCCGAGGTCTACGCGAAGTACGCCGCCCAGGAGCCGATCTTCGGCATCGAGCAGGAGTACACCTTCTTCGACGGCGAGCGTCCGCTCGGCTTCCCGGTCGGCGGCTTCCCGGCCCCGCAGGGCGGCTACTACTGCGGTGTCGGCGCCGACGAGATCTTCGGCCGTGACATCGTCGAGGCGCACCTGGAGAACTGCCTGAAGGCGGGTCTGGGCATCTCCGGCATCAACGCCGAGGTCATGCCGGGCCAGTGGGAGTTCCAGGTCGGCCCGCTGGCGCCGCTCGAGGTCGCGGACCAGCTGTGGGTGGCGCGCTGGCTGCTCTACCGCACGGCCGAGGACTTCAAGGTCTCGGCGACGCTGGACCCGAAGCCGGTGAAGGGCGACTGGAACGGCGCCGGCGCGCACACCAACTTCTCGACGAAGGCCATGCGCGAGGGCTACGACGCGATCATCACCGCGTGCGAGTCCCTGGGCGAGGGCTCGAAGCCGCTCGACCACGTCAAGAACTACGGCGCCGGCATCGACGACCGCCTGACGGGCCTGCACGAGACCGCCCCGTGGGACAAGTACTCCTACGGCGTGTCGGACCGCGGCGCCTCGGTCCGCATCCCGTGGCAGGTCGAGCAGGACCAGAAGGGCTACATCGAGGACCGTCGCCCGAACGCGAACGTGGACCCGTACACGGTGACCCGCCTGCTGGTGGACACCTGCTGCGAGGCCCTGGAGAAGGCCGGCCAGGTCTGATCCACCCCGCTCACCCCGAAGGGGCGCCCGCCGACGACCGGCGGGCGCCCCTTCGGCGTTGCCCCGTCCGGGCCGACGTCGACCGGCGTGGACCGAGCAGGTGGACCGGGGCACGGGGGTCGTCCCGCCTATTCCCGAGTAGTACACTAGGGATATGGCCCTCACCCAGAACGGATCCGCGACAGGTCGCACCGACCTCGAGCCGTTCTGGCCTTCCCGGCAGCACCATGACTTCGACCGGTGCTGTCGGCGCGTGAAGAACGCGTCGGCCCTCTAACGCCCGACCGGTACAAGACCGGTTCCGTGGCCTTCGGCCGATGCGCGAACGACGTCGTACGTCTCCGACTCGCGCGAAAGAGCTGAGCTTTCATGGCCCACACCCAGACCGGTACCGCGTCCCTGACCGCCGTCCGTTCCCACCGCCCGCGGCTTCGGGCCGTCGATCCCGACGAGGTCGTCGACCTCGCGCGGGTCGCGGACTTCCTGCCGCCCGGCGCCACGCTGCTGCCCGCACCGCCGCACGCGCTGCCCACGCTGCCCGGACGGCCGCCGATGGTCGGCTACCTCGTGCTGGTGCCCGTCGACCAGCAGCAGCCGTCCGCACCCGGCACCGTGGCCGCCGCCCCCGCCGCCGCGGCCGGGGACCCGGGGCCCGTGGCGATCGACGGCGACCGGCGCATCGCGATCGTGGACGGGCAGCCGCTGGATCTCACGTACCTGGAGTTCGAGCTCCTCGCCCACCTCGTCGCCCACCCCCACCGCGTCCACACCCGCGACCAGTTGGTCACGACGGTCTGGGGGTACGGGCATGTGGGCGACGGGCGGACGGTCGACGTGCATGTGGCGCGCCTGCGCCGCAAGCTGGGCGCCGAGCACCGCCACACGATCCAGACCGTGCGGCGGGTCGGCTACAAGTACACGCCCTGATCAGGCCGTTCGGGATCCCTGGGACCTCGCCCGCACCCTGGCCACCAGGCCAAGGGCGAGGTCCACGACCAGGAACGCCACCAGGCTGATCCCGAGCATCGGGACGAACCAGCCCACCAGCGCCGTCACCGCGAGCAGCGGCAGCAGCATGGTCGGCGGAACCTTCCGCCAGGCGCCGCGCGCGACCGGGCGGCCGGGGCGACGGAGCCACCACATGCGGTAGCCCCAGACGATCAGCAGGATGAGCGCGAGCGCGAGGGCGGCCAGCGCGAGCTGGTTGACCAGGCCGAAGGTCACACCCATGTGCATGTCGATGCCGAAACGGGTGAGCTGGGCGAGCACCGGGTAGTCGGTGAACCGGAGTTCGTCCATGACCGCGCCGTCGGCCGGGTTCACGGCCACCGAGTCGAGGTGCACGGGGAACTGGGTGTCGGTCTCCTTGACGACGTACCCCTTGCCCTCGGAGGGCAGGACGACGGACAGCCTGCCCTCGATGCCCTTCGCCCGGGCCGCCTCCACCACCTTGTCGATGCCGACGTCCGGGCCCTTGGGGGCGGCCGTGTGGCCGCTCATGTCGTGGCCCTCGTGCTCCGAGGAACCGCCGCCCGCACCGGCCAGCGTCGCGGAGACGGTCGGGGTCGCGCCGCCCAGCTGGTCCTGGACCGCGCCGATGTTCTCACCCGCGTACCGCGACCAGGTCAGGCCGGTCGCGGAGAGCACCACGAGTCCGGCGACCGCCCACAGACCGACCGTGCCGTGCCAGGAGAGTGTGCGACGGCGGGACTTGGGTCCGCGCTCCGGTACGAAGAGGTCACGGCGGTTCTTGCGGCGCCGGCCGATCCAGAGCGCCAGGCCGCCGAGGGCTATCACCCAGAGCCAGCTGGCGGCCAGCTCGCTGTAGTTGCGGCCCAGGTCGCCCAGGTGCAGATCGCGGTGGAGCTCGTCGATCCAGGTGCGCAGCGGGAGCGCGCCGGAGCTGCCGTAGCTGGGCAGCTGGCCCCGGATCTCGGCGGTGTACGGGTCGACGAAGACGGCGAGGGACTTCCCCTCCTCGACGTCGGGGTCGGCCATGAGGACACGGGTGGTGGCGCCGTCCTCCGCGGAGGGCCAGACGGCGGTGACGGTGCCGTCGGGGTTCACCTTGGTGGCGGCGTGGACCTGCTGCGAGAGCGGCAGGACCTTGTCGCCTACGGGGACCTCCAGCTCGTGCGCGTAGACGATCTTCTCCGCCTGGAAGGAGAGCGCGTAGAGCAGGCCGCTGGCGGCGGCGGCGAGCAGGAAGGGGGCGATGAGGACGCCGGCGTAGAAGTGCAGGCGCAGGACGAGGGGGCGCAGCGCGCTCCAGGTCCCGGGGCGGGTGGCGGTTTGCTCGGGTGGCGCTTCGGGGGATTCCGGGCGCGCGAGGTCGTCGATGGTCATGACTGTCCTAGGAGTCGGTGTCGACAGGGGGAATCGGCCCCCGGGTCAGACGTGGACTCCGAGGGCTGTGGCGCGGGGTACGGACAGCCGGGGCGGGCCGCGCCGGGAGAGGGTGTGCGCGAGGACGACGCCGTGCAGCCGGCGGGTGTGCGGGCGCGGGCGTACGGGGTGCGGGAGTTCGGGTACGCGGACGACGGCGAGCAGCAGCCGCAGCGGGGTGAAGGCGAGAGCTCCGACGGTCCGGCCGAGCGCGAAGAGCGCGGCCTCGCCCCTGGCCAGCCAGAGGCCGCAGACAAGGGCGGCGAGAGTGTGGGCGGCGATCATGCCGGCGGAGGAGTGGCCGGTGGCGCCCTCCATGACGGAGGCCATGGCCGACATCGTCGCCGGGTCCATCGCCATGTGCGCCGTGGTCGCGTGGTCGGCCGTCGCCATGGGGTCCATCGCCATGGGGTCCATCGCCATGGGGTCCATCGCCGCGTGGTCCGCGGCGCCGCCGTGCCCCTCGCCCGCGGAGAAGATCAGGTGCAGGCCCGCCTGTACGGCCGCGAGTCCCCCGGCGATCGCGAACGCGCCCCGGCGACGGCCGCCCGCCAGCCAGGCGAGAGCGCCCGTCACGGCGAAGGCCGTGTACAGCGAGCCCGGAGGGAGTGAGTGCGCAGACATGGAGGAATGCCCCACAGCGGCCAATGTCACGCACACCGCCGCGAAGAGGGCGGCTCGCAGTGCGCGTATCGGCGAGCGGGCATCCGTCATGATCCGGCCATGGTGACATCCACCGGCCCGGAGCGGGAGACCGCCTCCCGTTTTCACCCGTGGAGGAATCGTTGGGCGCTGCCCGGCCCCCCGATGCACAGTCGTGGCATGAGACTTCTGATCTTGGGCGGTACCGAGTTCGTGGGGCGCGCGGTGGCGGAGGCGGCGCTGGCGCGGGGCTGGGAGGTGACGGTCTTCCACCGCGGTCGCCACGAGCCCCCGGCAGGGGCCGTCTCGCTGATCGGCGACCGTACCGCCCCGGGCGGGCTGGCCGCCCTCGCCTCCGACGGGAATGCCGGCTGGGACGCGGTCGTGGACACCTGGTCGGCGGCGCCCTCGGTGGTCCGCGACGCGGCCCGGCTGCTCGCGGACCGCGTGGACCGCTTCGTCTACGTGTCGAGCCGTTCGGTCTACGCCTGGCCGCAGCCGGCGGGGCTGACCGAGGACGGGCCGCTGGTCGAGGGCTCGCCGGACGCCGGCGACGTCCCGTACGCCGAGGCCAAGCGCGGCGGCGAGCTGGCGGCCGTCGAGGCGTTCGGCCCGGACCGCACCCTCTTCGTCCGCGCGGGGCTGATCATCGGGCCGTACGAGAACATCGGCCGGCTGCCGTGGTGGCTGGGGCGGATCGACCGGGGCGGCCCGGTCCTCGCGCCGGGACCCCGCGCGCTGCCGCTCCAGTACATCGACGTCCGCGACTTCGCCGAGTGGACGGCCGACGCCGCCGCGGCCGGGCTCTCGGGCGCGTACAACCTGGTCTCGCCGCCCGGGCACACCACGACCGAGGAACTGCTCGACGCGTGTGTGCGGGTGACCGGCTCGGACGCCGAACTGCGCTGGACGGAACCGGAGAAGCTCCTCGCCGCCGGTGTCGAGCCGTGGTCCGACCTGCCGATCTGGATCCCGCCGGGCGAGCTGTACGAGGCGATGCACCACGCCGATGTCTCCAAGGCGCTCACGACCGGGCTGCGCTGCCGCCCGGTGGCCGAGACGGTCGCGGACACCTGGGAGTGGCTCCGGTCGATCGGCGGGGTGGCCCCGCAGCGCGCGGACCGGCCGTCGGTGGGACTCGACCCGGAGCGGGAGGCGGCACTCCTCTCGGACTGACGTCCGTATCCATCGCGTTGAACGCAGGGGCCCTGTCGTCCGTATGAAGTCCCATGCGACGCACAAGAAAACGTTCGACACGCGCGAAACGAGCGGTGGCCGCCTCCGTCGCCCTGATTCTGGGCGGGGGCGGCCTGATCGCCGCCAATGTCTACGCTTCGGCCGGCCAGGGCTGGGGCAACCAACAGCAGCAGCCGCCGCCGGAAGGGCAGAACGCGGTCTCGACGATCGACTGTCCCGACGTCGGCGACGAGCTGACCCAGGTCCCGGAGTCCTCGCGGACCGCGGTGGACCGCGAACTCGCCACGCTGGACAGTCAGATCACCGTCGCGTACCAGCGCCTCGCCGACAACAAGGAGCGGGTCGAGAGCGACCCGGCCTTCGCCGAGCAGCAGATCCTGACCCCGCTCAGGAACGAGCGGCTCAACATCCTGCAGCGGATCGGCCAGATGACCGGTCAGCAGGTCGAGAGTCTCGCGCCGTGCACCCTGCGCGCGGACGACGAGCAGCCGGCCGGCGGGGACGACGGCGGCGGCGGGAACGACGGCAGCGGCGAGGGCGAGCCGGAGGAGGGCGGCGAGGAGGAGCAGGACCAGGGCCAGGCGGGGAACGGGCCCGAGGCCTCGGACTTCGTCGACATCACCACGGTCCAGCCGAACGTGAACCTCCCCCGGCAGCGCCGGGGCGCCTCGCGCGGTTCGTTCGTCACCAACTGCGGCACGAACAAGAACGGCAAGTTCAACCCGGACAACGTCATCGTCGCGCCGGGTGTGAGCAACGGCGCCCACCACATGCACGACTACGTCGGCAACCAGGCCAACGACGCCTTCGCCAGTGACGACGACCTGGCACGGGGCCGGACCACCTGCCGCAACCAGGGCGACCGCTCGACGTACTACTGGCCCGTGCTGCGTCTGCAGAACGGACAGGCGGAGGCCGACGCGCAGGCGGACGGCGGCGGCAAGGACCAGAACGTCGGCGAGATCCAGACACCCGCCCAGGTCACCCTGAACTTCGTCGGCAGCCCGGTCTCCAAGGTCACCGCGATGCCCCGCTTCCTGCGGATCATCACGGGCGACGCCAAGGCCTTCACCAACGGCGACGCGAACGCCAACGCGTCCTGGTCCTGCACCGGCTTCGAGAACCGCCAGCTGAAGGACAAGTACCCGATCTGCCCCGAGGGCAGCAAGGTGGTGCGGACCTTCCGCTTCCAGAGCTGCTGGGACGGACAGAACACCGACAGCGCCAACCACCGCACCCATGTGGCCTTCGCGGACCCGGCGAGCGGGCGCTGCGGCAACGGCTTCCGGGCCATCCCGCAGCTCGTCCAGCGGATCGTCTACGACGTGCCCCCCGGCCCCGGTTTCGCCGTCGACTCCTTCCCGGAGCAGCTCCACAAGCCGATCACCGACCACGGCGACTTCATCAACGTCTTCGACCAGAGGCTGATGCGGAGGGTGGTGAGCTGCATCAACGACGGGCGCCGCTGTGCCTAGTGGCCTCTGTTCCTAGTGGCCTGCGGACCCGTGTCCCGCCCCGTGATCGGAACCGTGTCCCGACCCGGGTCCCGACCCGTCTCCGGAGGACTGCGACGCGTGCGGCGCGTGCGGCTCGGTGGTCTCGACCTGACCACCGAGCCGTTCGCGTACCTGCTTCACCGTGCCGGCGTCGGAGGACACGGTCCACTTGCGGCCGACGAGATACGAACCGCCGTAGTCCTTCGCCTCGTTGAGCCACTCGCGCTGTCCGCGATCGGTCGCGAAGGTGGTCAGGACGTACGTCCCGTCGTCCGTCGCGCACTTCGCCTGACGGAGCTCGGCCGCGTCCGTCTGGAGGTCGGGGGCGCAGCCGGCCCGCTCCGCGATCTGCTCCAGGGTGCCGCTCGCCTCCTCGGGCGCCTTCGCCTGCGACTGGCACCCCGTCACGGCGACCGTCGCCGCCAGAAGAGCAAGGGCCACCGTCGTCGTCGTTCGTCGCGTGCGCATCAGCATCAGCCCATCCTGCCCGCCCGGTCGCGTCGAGGTGGCCGGAATCCCATCGGTTACGGTTTGGTGGGGTATGTCCCGAAGACGTACCGATACGGAGGAGTCGACGCCATGCCCGCCATCCCCGCCGCCACCGTCGCCAACCTCCGCGACCTGGGCACGCTCCCCCTCGGTGAGGGCCGCAGCGTCCGCTCGGGACGGCTCTTCCGGTCCGCGCAGCTCGACCGGCTCGATCCGGCGGACCCGCCGGTGGCCGCGCTCGGCATCCGTACCGTCGTCGACTTCCGTACGGCGCAGGAGCGGGCGGACCGGCCCGACCGGGTCCCGTCGGACGTGAGGCTGCTCGCCGCCGACGTGCTCGCCGACCATCTGGCCGCCAGCGGCCTGCCGCCCGCCGCCCGGCTGAAGACCCTGCTCACGAATCCGGTGCTGGCCGAGCAGGCGCTCGGCGGGGGCCGGGCCCAGGAGGCGTTCGCCCGGACGTACCGGGCCTTCGTGTCGAGCGACTCCGCGCGCGTCGCGTACCGGATGTTCCTCACCGCGCTGGGCGATCCGCGCGGCGGCCCGCTGCTCTTCCACTGCACGGCGGGCAAGGACCGCACGGGCTGGGCGGCGGCGGTGGTGCTGACCCTGCTCGGCGCGGACGAGAAGACGGTCCTGGCCGAGTACCTGTCGGTCAACCCGGCGGTACGGCAGGCCTTCGCGCCGATGATCGAGGGGTTCACGGCGCAGGGCGGCGACCCTGAGCTGGCGCTGTCCCTGATCGGGGTCGTACCGGAATACCTGCAGGCGGCGCTGGACGAGGTGGCGGTCCGGCACGGCTCGATGGAGCGGTACGTACGGGACGGGCTCGGCGTCCCCGACAAGGTGACGGACGTGATCCGCGAGCGCCTGACGGTCCACGCCGCCTGAGCCGCGACACGATGCCCGGGGCCGGTTCCGACCGCCCCCGGGCGCCCGTCCGCCGGGGTGACCATCGGATGATTCGCTCGTTCTGCTGAATGTGAGCACCCAGGAACTCGCCTCCTTCCCCTTCGGCCCGGTCGACGTCGAACAGGCCGAGGCCGCGCTCGTCGAGCACTACCCGCGGCTGGTCCGGATCGCGTACCTCGTGCTGCCGCCCTCGCTGGGCCGCAACCGCAGGGTGCTGACGGCGCACGCGCTCGTCCAGCGCTCACTGCCGGGACGGAGGGCCTCCGGGGCCGGGATCCCCGGGCCGCTCCGCTCCGAGGACGCGGTCGACCCCGGGTACGCGTACGTCCGGGTCGAGGTGCTCCGGCAGGCGTTCGTGGCGGGGTTGCCGCTGCGGCGCCGGGCGCTGCCCCGGCGGGCGCAGTTCCCGCCGCTGCTGCCGCACGTGTGGGGGCTGCGGCTGTTCCCGCGCGCGGGCGGCGCCGACGAGCTCGCTCTGGACCAGCGGCTCTCCGCCCTGACCGGACCGGCGCGGGCGGTGTACGTGCTGCGGTGGCTGGAGCGCCAGGGCGATCCGGAGGTGCTGCGGGTGCTCGCGGCGGCCGGGGTGGCCGAGCCGGACGCGGAGGCGGCGCTCGTGGCCGCCGACGAGGCGGAGGCGGCGCTGGGCATCGGGGCGGCGGGGCTGCTCGACTCGCCCGAGTTCGATCCGTGCTCCCTCCAGGCCCGGCCGACGGATCTGATGCGTCGCCGTCAGCACGGCAGGGCGGCGCTCGCCGCGGCGGCGGCCGTCCTGGTGTGCGGGACGCTGCTCGGACTGCCCGGGGACGGCTGGGGGCCCGGCGGCGCCTCCGCGCCGTCGTACGCCCGCAATCCGGCCGCGGAGGCCGCGCTCGACCCGGGAAGGCTGCGCCGCGTCCCGGCGGGGTTCTGGCAGCACTCGACGCGGACGGACTTCTCGGTCTGGCCGGCCCGGGGAGCCCTGGTGGACGACCGGGCGCTGCTGCGGCGGGCGCTCGCGGTCTGGGCGCGGCCCGGCGCCTCGGTGCGGTCCTCGGCGACGCCGGGGACGCCGGTGGGGCCGCCGATGGGCTCGCCGCATCTGCTGTACGCGGGCGAGGTGGACGGCTCGCGGGTGGTGCTGTTCCACGACGGGCTGCGGGCGGTGCGGTACGCCGAGCCGTCGGCGGGGACCGCCGGCGCGGCGCTGGACTTCGCCCGGACGGACGGGGCGGACGAGATCGGCTCCGCGGCTCTCGTACTCTCCCGCACGACGGCCAACGTCCGCTATGTGACGGCCCCTTGGGTCCGGGAGGCGGCCGTGCGTGACCTGTTGGCGCCGACGAAGGAGCCCTGGCGGCTCGAGAGGGACGTGCACGGCGTCACGGAGCCGTTGCTCAGTCCCGCCCAGGCACGGGGGTGCGCGGCCTGGAACACGCTCCAGGTGCGGGACACGACGGGGGTGCGGCTCCTCGCCGATCTCGGCGAACTGGCGCCCGCCCGGCTGACCTCGGGACCGCCCGGGGCGCCCGTGGACGTGACCGGGAAGGCGGCGCGGTCGCTCTGGGAGCGGGCGGCCTGCCGGCTCACGGCGGTCCGCTCGCTCGGGGTGCGGTCGGTGAACGCCTGGCCGTTCGCCGAGCAGCGGCTGCCGGAGGACGGGGGCCGGGCGGCCTGGGTGTGCGCCCGGGCGGAGACCTGGCGGGGCACGGGCGGCCGGGTCCTCGCCCAGTTCCAGGTCCCCGCGCCGGGGGTGGCCGCCGCCGTGGTGGCGCAGGCCGAGGAGTCCCCGGCCTGCGGGATGCGGGAGCCCCGGGTGCTCGCGGGGGTGCTCTGGCAGGCGAAGAGCGGCCACTGGTACGTCCTGGCGGCGGGGAGCGGGGACTTCGTGGCGCTGCGGACCACGGGCGGGGTGAAGGGCACGGCGGACGGCCCGCTGCTCGCCCTCCGGGCGGCACCCGGCAGCCGGGCGGACCTGACGGGGACGCTGGCCGACGGGACGCGCGTGAGGGCCCTTCGCTGAACGGCGCCTGCCACGACGAGCGCCTGCCACCACGGGTACCTGCCACGACGGGCGCCTGCCCACAGCGGCGTGGCGGGGCAGGAAAAATCGGCGTGCACGACCCTGGTGTCCGTTGCTTACCCCTCAGTACATTGACGGCATGTCTAATACGCAGCCTGCACCGGTGGCGTCGGAGCACATCGAACTCAAGGCCCGCAAGGTCTCCTTCGACTGGGAGGAGACCCCGCTCCACTGGGTTCCCGGCGATCCGTTCACCACCCACACCATCAACGTGCTGCACCTGCTGCTCCCGGCCGGCGAGCGCTGGTTCGTGCACGTGTACAAGCAGGTGCTCCCGTTCATCACCGACGACCGGCTGCGTGACGACGTCATCGGCTTCATCGGCCAGGAGGCCGTCCACTCCCAGGCCCACGACGACGTGCTTCCGCACCTCAAGAAGCTCGGCCTGGACCCCACGCCGTACACCGCGCAGGTGGACTGGTTCTTCGAGAAGCTGCTCGGGGACCGGACCCTGCCGCCCGGCCGGGCCCGCCGCTGGTGGCTGATGGAGCGGGTCGCGCTCATCGCCGCGATCGAGCACTACACGGCGTTCCTCGGGAACTGGGTGCTCAACGCGGAGGAGCTGGACCGGCGGGGAGCGGATCCCACGATGCTGGACCTGCTGCGCTGGCACGGCGCCGAGGAGGTCGAGCACCGCTCCGTGGCCTTCGAACTGTTCATGCACCTCGACGGCGGCTACCGGCGCCGCGCCCGGACCTGGGCCACCGCCTTCACCGCGATGGTCTTCCTCTGGCAGCGCGGCACCCGCTTCTTCATGGCGAACGACCCCACCCTCCTCGACGGCAGGGCGTCGGTCGGCCAGCTCGTCCGCAAGGGCCGGGAGGGCGTGCTGCCGTCCACGCCCGATCTGCTCCGGGCCGTCCCGCGCTACCTCAGCCGCGGCTACCACCCCTCCCAGGAGGGGAACACGGCCCAGGCCGTCGCGTACCTGGCCAACTCCCCCGGCGCCAACGGAGGCCGCTGACCATGCCCCGTCCGCTCACCGTCGCCCTGATCGCCGGGGTCGCGGTCCTCGCCAGGCGGGCCATGCGCCGCCGGATCGAAGCCGCCCCGCTCTGGCCCCTGCCCGCCCTCGACGAGCCGGTCTCCGGCCGCGGCCGGCTCGCGACCGTGACCCGGAAGGTCCTGGTCACCGAGCGCACCGAGTCCGCCGAAGGCGTCGTACGGCTCCGGCTCGAAGGCACGGGCCTGCCCGCCTGGCAGCCGGGCGCCCATGTCGACCTGGTGCTGCCGTCCGGGCTCGTACGGCAGTACTCGCTCTGCGGGGACCCGGCCGACACCGACGCGTACACGGTCGCCACCCGTCTCGTCGAGGACGGCCGTGGCGGCTCGCGCGAGGTGCACGAGCAGCTCCACGAGGGCACCGAGATCGAGATCCGCGGCCCCCGGAACCGCTTCCCGCTGGTCGACGCGCCCGCGTACCTCTTCGTGGCGGGAGGCATCGGCATCACCCCCGTCCTGCCGATGCTGCACGCGGCGGAGGCGGCGGGCGCCGAGTGGCGGCTGCTGTACTGCGGGCGCAGCCGCGCCACGATGCCGTACCTCGACGAGATCGAGAAGCTCGGCGGGGCGCGCGGCGAGGCGGGGGTCCCCCCGGCCGAGGGCCGGGGAAGGGTGACGGTGGTCGCCGAGGAGGATTCCGGGCGCCCCGCACTCGGCTTCCTCGCCGAGGTGCCCGAGGAGACCGCGGTGTACTGCTGCGGTCCGGACGGCCTGATGGACGCGGTGGCCGCCGCGATGCCGGCGGGCCGGACACCGTATCTGGAGCGCTTCTCCCCCGCCGCCACGGGCGGCGGCGCCCCCTTTGAGCTCGAACTGCGCCGCTCCGGACGTACGGTGACGGTGGCGCCGGACCAGTCGGTCCTCGCCGCCGTCCGGGGCGCGGTGCCCGGGGTCGCGTACTCCTGCGAGCAGGGCTTCTGCGGAACCTGCCAACAGCGGGTCCTGGAAGGCGAGATCGATCACCGCGACGAGCTGCTCACGGACGCGGAGCGCGCCGGCTCGATGCTGATCTGCGTCTCGCGCTGCGCCGGAGAACGGCTGGTTCTCGACCTCTAGAGGGCCGAGACAGGCCCCCGGGCCCGCGGGCGCGTCAGGGCAGGATCAGCCAGTCGAAGGCGAGGGCGGCCGCCAGGCCGCCCACCAGCAGCCAGGTGCCCAGCCGCGTACGACCGTTGCGGGAGAGCTCGATCACGACACCGCAGAGGATCATGGCCAGTCCGTAGACGCCCACGACCAGCACGGACGTACGGCTGGCCAGCCGGATCGCCAGGACCGCCGCCATGGCGACCAGCAGCACGGACGCGGCGGCTATCCGCAGTTGGCGGGCCTGCTTCGGGCTCAAACCGTTGGTGCTCATGTCGAGGGAGCGTAACGGACGCCCGTTAGGCTGTTCGCATGACGACCGGGGTACGCCGCAGGATGGGCGTCGAGGAGCGCAAGCAGCAGCTGATCGGGGTGGCCCTCGAGCTGTTCAGCCACCGCTCTCCCGACGAGGTGTCCATCGACGAGATCGCCGCGGCCGCGGGGATCTCGCGTCCGCTGGTCTACCACTACTTCCCCGGCAAGCAGAGCCTGTACGAGGCGGCGCTGCGACGGGCGGCGGACGAGCTGGCGGCCCGGTTCCTGGAGCCGCCGCAGGGCCCGCTGGGAGCGCGTCTGCTGCGCGTGATGGGCCGGTTCTTCGACTTCGTCGACGATCACGGGCCGGGGTTCGCGGCGCTGATGCGGGGCGGGCCCGCGGTGGGCTCGTCGACCACGAACGCGATGATCGACGAGGTGCGGCAGGCCGCGTACGAGCAGATCCTGGCCCACCTGGACGTCGAGCGTCCCTCCGCGCGGCTCGAACTGGTCGTCCGCTCATGGGTGTCGCTGGCCGAGTCGACGGCGCTGCTCTGGCTGGACGGGCGGCGGGTGCCGCGCGCCGAGCTGGAGCTGCAGCTGGTGCACGACTTCGCGGCGCTCGCGGCGGTGAGCGCGGCCTACGACGCGGAGATGGCGGACCTCCTGGTCCGCATGCTCGCCGACGAACCGGCCGACGGCCCGTTCGGCGAGCTCGCCCACCGGCTCATGGCGCTGGTGCCGCGGGTGCCGGCCCAGGGCGGTCCGGGCTCGCGGTAGCGGGGTCCGAGGGCGCGGATTCCGGCGGGTAGCCGGACCGTCTACGGTGATCGTCATGGACGCACAGGTGACCTTCCGGCAGGCCGACGACCGTGATGTGGACCGTCTGGTGGGGCTGTTCGACACGGCCGCGGGCTGGATGGTCCGCAACGGGATCGACCAGTGGAAGCCCGGCGACAAGAACGCCGAGCACTTCCGGACGCGGATGGCCGCCGGAGAGGTGTGGCTCATGGCCCGTGACGGCCGGGCCGTGGGGGCGTACGAGCTGTGGTGGGAGGACGAGCCGGCGTGGGGTCCGCAGCCGCCGGTCGCGGGCTACGTCCACCGGCTGATGACCGACCGGGAGGCCGCGCCCTCCGGAGCCGGCCGCGTGCTCCTCGCGCATGCGGAGGAGCGGATCGCGGCCGGCGGCAGGGCGGTGGCCCGGTTGGACTGTGTGACGGGCAACCCGCGGCTCCGTACGTACTACGAAGCCGCGGGCTACACGGTCGTCGGCGAGGAGCCCGGGAAGGTCGCCGCCGACGGCACGTTCTACGGGGTCACGCTCCTGGAGAAGGCGCTCACCCGGCCCTGAACACCGCGACCGTGCGGGCCGGGACGGTGAAGGTGCCCGAACCGGCCTCGTACGAGGCGGACTTGACGACGGCGTCCGAGCCCCCGGCCTGGACCGGGTGGAGGCCGTAGCCCTTGCCGGCCAGCGCGGCGACCCGCTGGGTCTGCCGCTCCGGCGTGGCGTTGAAGACCACGACGAGCCCGCCCAGGCGCATGGTGATCACGCCCGGGGTCTCACCGGTGCCGGAGAGCGGGAAGGACAGGGCGTCCTGGACCTGCCCGGCGGTGGCGAGGGAGAAGGCGGACTCGGTCGTACGGATCTTCTGCAGGTCCCGGTAGGCGGCCGAGGCGCCGTCGATCTCCTGGCAGCCGACGGTGAGGGCCGGGGCGGTCAGCAGGGGCTTTCCGAACCCCCACTTGGCCTTGTTGTCGGCCGCCGGGGGCAGACCGCGGCCGAAGCCGTTGCCGTCGCGGCAGTCCCAGTGGATCGCGTTGAACCAGTCGCCGCTGTCGTACGAGTTGCGGTCGAGCGACTTGGAGCGCAGCAGGTCCGAGCCCGCCTGGGAGAGCGCGGGCCCCTGCGAGAGCGTCGCCGTGGCCATGGCGAGCACCTGCATCCTGGACCGGTCGGCGGCCGGCGTGCCCGCGGGGAGCTTGAAGGCGAGCGCGTCGTACAGGGTCTCGTTGTCGTGGGCGTCGGCGTAGGCCAGCGCGTCGCCGGGGGCGGCCGCGTAGCCGGCCGGTGAGCCGTTGTAGTCGACCTGGCTGCCCCTGACCGTACGGCCGGAGGTGTCGGTGAAGGAGTAGTCCGCGAGGTTGCCGGACAGGCCCACCTTGATCAGGTCCTGGTAGTGCAGGAGCCGGGCCTTCTGCTCCTCGGGGCTGCCGTTGGCGGTGGAGGAGTTGGGGTCGGTGAAGAGGCCGGAGGCGAAGCCCTGGACCCCCGGGTCCTCGTCGAAGGGACCGCCGCCGCGGACGGCGTCACGGGCACGGTCGGAGAAGGTCGCGACGCCCGTGCCGGCCATGTTCTTCTGGGTGGCCTGGACGAAGCGGGAGTCGTCGGCGATCTCGCCGAAGTTCCAGCCCTCGCCGTAGAGCACGATCGCCTTGCCGTCGACCCCGTCCCTGGCCACGGTCAGCGCGTCCAGGGCCTTGCGGACGGCGAGGATGTTCTCCTTCGGGTGGTGGCCCATGAGGTCGAAGCGGAAGCCGTCCACCTTGTACTGCCTGGCCCAGGTGACGATCGAGTCGACCACGAGCTTGCCCATCATGGCGTTCTCGGGCGCGGTGTTGGCGCAGCAGGTGGAGGTGGCGACGGAGCCGTCGGCCTGCAGCCGCTGGTAGTAGCCGGGCACGACCTTGTCGAGGACGGACCTGTCGGCCTGGCCGCTCGCCACGGTGTGGTTGTAGACGACGTCCATGACGGTGCGCAGTCCGGCGCCGTTGAGGGACTGGACCATCTGCCGGAACTCGACCGTACGGCGGGTGCCCTCGGGGTCGGTGGCGTAGGAGCCTTCGGGGACGGTGTAGTGCAGCGGGTCGTAGCCCCAGTTGTAGGCGTCCTTGGCCGCCGCGGCGGCGACGCAGGCCTGCTGCTCCTCGGAGTCGGGGGCGTAGACCTTGAGGTCGCAGGCGGGTTCGGTCTGCTCGGACTTCTTCTCGGGGATGGTGCCGATGTCGAAGGCCGGGAGCAGGTGGACGTAGGACGTGCCGGAGGCGGCGAGCGCCTTCAGATGCCGCGAGCCCCTGCTGCCGGTGTCGGTGAAGGCGAGGTAGGTGCCCTTGTGGGCGGGGACGGCCGTGGTGTCCGCGACGGAGAAGTCGCGGATGTGGAGCTCCTGGATCTGGGCGTCCCGCAGCGGAACGGCCGCCGGCTTGGCCAGGCTCTTCCAGCCCTTGGGGGCCAGCTTCGGGTCGGCGAGGTCGACGACCAGGCTGCGGGCCGAGTCGGTGGTCAGAGCGGTGGAGTAGGGGTCGGTGACCTTGTTGGTGACGATCTGCCGGACGCTCGGCGCCCAGACCTTCACCACGTAGCGGTACGGCTTGCCCGTCCACGCGCGCGTGCCGGTGACCGACCAGACGCCGGAGGCGTCGTCGCGGCGCATGGGCACGGCCTTGCCGTCGAGTTCGAGGGCGACGGACTGGGCGGTGGGCGCCCAGAGGGACAGGGTGGGGCGGCCGCCCCGGAAGACCGGACCGAGGTCGGCCCCGGTCGCCTTCGGCGCGTAGAGGTCGTCGAGGACGCCGGCGAGCTGGACGCCCGTGGCGGTCAGGACGGCGCCGTTCGCCGCGTACTGGGCGGCGACGAGCTGCCCCTTGAGCGCCTCGCGGACGCGGTCGCGGTCGCGCGGGTCGACCGTGAAGGCCCCGTACGCCTTCAGGTGCGGGAAGGCGGCCTTCTGGGCGGCGGTCAGCTCGGTGCGGTTCAGGCGCAGCACCCGGCGGTCGTCGCCGGTGAGCGTCCCGTTATCGACCGTGATCGAGCCGGCGCGGGAGGAGAGGAGCACGCTGGAGGCGGCGGCGTCGCTGCCGTTCCAGGCGAGGGTGGTCTCGTCGATCCAGATCGCCTGGGACTTGGTGAGGTCCAGCGCGGCGCCGCTGCCCTTGGGCTGCGGGAGCAGGTACTTCTCCTGGCCGCCGAGCAGCCACACCTCGTGGCCGACGGCCTTCAGGTCGAGGGACTGGTCGGTGGGCAGGTCCTTCTCGTCGCCCTTGTGGAGGATGTAAGACAGGGAGGTGGCGCCGGCCGCGAGCGGGACCTCGTAGACCGCGCCGTAGGCGTCGGTGCGCACCGGCTCCAGCGGCTTGCTCCAGTCGGTGGGGTTGGCGGCGCCCGTCCAGGTGTGCAGGCCCCAGCCGGCGTAGTCGCCGTCGGCGCGCTTATAGTGCAGGACGGCCTTCGTCGTGTCCTGGGGCGGGTAGGCGCCCTCGGGCGCGGCGTTGAGAACCTCGGGCTTGCCCTGCTCGATCCAGACCTCGCCGGTCTTGGAGAGGTCGACGGTGCGGTCGGCGTCGGTGTCCTTGACGCCGTCCTTGTTCACGGCGATGAAGCCGACCGAGGAGGCGCCGGGCTTGAGCTTGACGTAGGCGAAGGCGCCGTACGCGTCACGGCCCGTGAAGGGCTTGCCCGCGGGCCACGTGGTGCCCTCGCCCTCGGCGATGTCGCCCCAGGTGTAGAGGCCCCAGTCGGCGTAGTCCCCGTCGGCGCGCTTGTAGTGGACGATCGCGTAGTCGCGCTGGGTGGCGGTCGGCGGCTGCTCGACGGCCGGGGCTCCGCTGGTGGTCGCGGCGGTCGCGCTCGCGGTGCGGCCGACGCTGTCGACGACGACCGCCTTGTACCGCAGGGCCGTTCCGGCGGGCGCGGTGATCTTCTGGGTGACCTTGTGGGGGGCGTGGTCGGAGGAGCCGAGGACCTGCCACTTCCCGTTGCCGGTCTGGGCGGCGAAGACGACGCGGTTGAGCTGCCCGCCGGTGACCTCGGCGGAGAGCTCGACGGTGCCGGTGGCTCCGGCCTCGGGGGCCTTGAGGGCGATCTTCGGCGTGGCGGCGGGCGCGCCGAGCGGCTTGGCGGCCTTGAGCACGAGGGAGCCGAGCGCCGGGACGGTCACCTTGATCTTGGTGTCGGCCGCGCTGGTGACGCGCGCCTCGCCGCCGTGGATCGCGGTGAAGTCCGCGCGCGCGGAGCCGGTCGGGATCTCGACGGTCCTCGCCTCGGTGGAGCTGTTGACGGCGACGACGTACTCGGTCCGGGAACGGGCGTCGGTACGGGAGAAGCCGTACACGGAGCCCTCGGCGTACCGCTGCTCCTGGATGCCGTCGCGGAGCGCCGGGTGCTTCTTCGTGAGGGCGGAGAGAGCGGCGATCTGGCGGTAGAGGGGGTGGGTGGTGTCGTACGCGTCGGTGGCGTGGGTGCGGTCGGTGCCGAGCTGGTCGTCGTCCAGGTAGTCGGCGGTCTTCGAGGCGAAGAGGGTCTGGCGGGAGTCCTTGTCGCCGCCGGCGCCGGTGTAGCCCTGCTCGTCGCCGTAGTAGACGACCGGGTTGCCCCGGGTGAGGAACATCAGCTCGTTCGCGAGCCGGTAGCGCTGGAGCAGTTCGGCGTCGCCGGCCTTCGGGTTGTCCTGCTTGAGGAACGTGCCGAATCGGCCCATGTCGTGGTTGCCGAGGAAGGGCACCGACTCGTAGGCGTTGGCCTTGTCGGTGGTGTAGCGGTAGTCCTGGCCGAAGAGGTTCGCCAGCTTGTCCGCGGAGCCGCCCTGGGAGGCGAAGGCGCGGGCGGCGTCCTGGAAGGGGAAGTCGAGGGTGGCGTCGAGGCGGCCCTCGGTCACGTACGGGGCGGTGATCGCCGGGTCGGCGGAGTAGACCTCGCCGAACATGAAGAAGTCGTCGCGTCCGCGCCGGGCCGCGTACTCGTCGAGGGCGGTGGCCCACTGGGTCCAGAACGCGGTGTCGACGTGCTTGACGGTGTCGATGCGGAAGCCGTCGATGTCGAAGTCGCGGACCCAGCGCTGGTAGATCTTCTCCATGCCCTGGACGACCTCGGGGCGCTCGGTCCACAGGTCGTCCAGGCCGACGAAGTCACCGTACTGGGAGGACTCGCCGGCGAAGGTCGAGTCGCCCCGGTTGTGGTACATCGTCGGGTCGTTGAGCCAGGACGGGACCTTCAGGTCCTTCTTCCCGGCGGGGACGACGGGGGTGCGGGGGAAGGAGTCCGTGTCGACGCGCGGGAACGTTCCGTCGGCAGCGGCGGCGCGGTCGTCGAAGGGGGCACCGTCCTTCGTCAGGTACGGGAAGGCGCCCTTGGAGAGGTAGTCGTAGCTCTTCTCCTCGTAGTCGACGACGTCGGCGGTGTGGTTGGTGATGACGTCGAAGAAGACCTTCATGCCCTTGGCGTGGGCCTGGTCGATCAGCCTCTCCAGGTCGGCGTTGGTACCGAAGTGCGGGTCGACCTGGGTGAAGTCGGTGATCCAGTAGCCGTGGTAGCCGGCGCTCGCGTCCTTGCCGGTGCCCTGGACGGGCTGGTTCTTGAAGATCGGCGCCATCCAGATGGCGGTGGTGCCGAGGCCCTTGATGTAGTCGAGCTTCTGGGTGAGTCCCTTGAGGTCACCGCCCTGGTAGAAGCCCTTGTCGGCGGGGTCGAAACCGGTCTCGAGCCGCGTCCCGGTGAGCCCGCCGCGGTCGTTCGCCCGGTCGCCGTTGGCGAACCGGTCGGGCAGTACGAAGTAGAACTGCTCGCGCGTGAGGTCGTGCCGCGCGGGCTGCGCGGCGAGCGCCCGGTCGGACGGCGGGGGCGGTGGCGGCGGCGCGGCCGCGGCCGGGAGGGCGGGCACCATCGCCGCGCACAGGGCGGCGGCCACGACGGCAGCCGTTCTCTTGCGTATCACGGGGGTTCTCCCTGGAGGTACGGGAAGGGGGGCCGCCCCGGCGGGGCGGCCCTGAGAAGAGGGGCGATCAGCTGCGGAAGGTGTCGTTCAGGACGATCTGGCCGGAGGCGGGGACCGTCGCGGTGCGGTTGGCACCCGACTCCCAGGTCACGTTGCCCGCCGCGTCCTTGCGGATGTACTTGTACTCGAAGGCGGTTCCGGCCGGCAGCGCGACGGCGAGCTTCCAGACGGGGTACGAGGCCGGGTCCAGCTTCAGGGCCGCGGACGGGGACCAGTTGCCCAGCTCCGCGCGGTTGCCGGTGACGTAGATGTTCTGGCCGACGACGGTGGTGGCGTTGACGTTGAAGGCGGCTCCGGCGCTCGCGGGCGGCGGGGTGGTCGTACCGCCGCCGCAGCTCTTGGCGTTCACGTGCAGGGCCAGCGCCGTGTTCGATGCCAGCGTGGCCGTGAACTGGCCGGCCGCGTTCACCGTCACCGGCGTGTTGGACTGCACGTCGCAGTACGTGCCGGCCGGGAGCCCCGTCTGGAAGGTGCGGGTCAGCGACGCGCCCTCGTGGTTGAGGGCGACGTAGGCCTTGTCGCCCCGGCCGAACGCGATCGCGTTGTTGCCGTTGTCCCACCAGTTGCCGACCGAGGTCCCCCGCGCGGCGTTGCGGAAGCCCACCATGGAGGCGATCTCGCGCCACGCGTGCTGGCACTTCCAGCCGTCGCTGTAACAGGCGTTCACCTGGCCGCCGTTCGGGGCGCCCGCGTCCTTGTCGGACCACTCGTAGCCGGAGTGGACGTCCGGGGAGCCGTACGGCCAGGCCAGCATGAAGACGCTCGCCAGGGTGTAGGTCGCGCCGTTCTTGTAGTTGAGGGTGTCGCCGCCGCGCTCGGTGTCGTGGTTGTCGACGAAGACACCGGACGCGCCGGAGGACATGTAGCCCCAGGACTCGCCGAAGGTGTTCAGGTACGCGAGCTTCTCCGAGCCGAAGATCCGCTTGAGGTCCCGTGCGTAGCGGAACTCCTGCACGTCCCCGTTGCCCAGGTACTCGCTCGGGGAGACGGCCTCGCCGGCCCCGTATATCGCCTCCTGCTTCCAGTAGACGCCCGGGTCGGTCAGCCGCGACTTGATGTTCGCGAGGTCGGCGGCCGGCATGTGCTTGGCCGCGTCGACCCGGAAGCCGTCCACGCCGAGGGAGAGCAGGTCGTTCATGTAGCCGGCGATGCGACCGCGGACGTGGTCCTCGCCGGTGTCGAGGTCGGGCAGCTGGACCAGTTCGCAGTTCTGGACGTTGCCCCGGTCCTGGTAGTTCGAGATCGTGGCCCGGCAGTCGTCCATGTCCGCGCCCGAGTACAGCCCCGGGTAGTCGTACTTGGAGAACGAGGTCCCGCCCGTTCCCGTGCCCGAGGCGTTCGCCATGTGGTTGATGACGGTGTCGGCGACGACCTTCACGCCTGCCGCGTGGCAGGTGTCGACCATGGCCTTGAAGGCGGTGCGGTCGCCGAGCGGTCCGGCGATCCTGTAGCTGACGGGCTGGTACGCGGTCCACCAGGTCGAGCCCTGGATCCGCTCCTGGGGCGGCGACACCTGCACGTAGCCGTAACCGGCCGGACCGAGCTGGTCCGTACAGGCCTTGGCCACCGAGGCGAACTTCCACTCGAACATCACCGCGGTGACGTCCTTGGGGCCGGGTGCCGCCGCCTCGGCCGGGGCGGGCGGCGCCGTGACGGCCACAGCGGCTCCCGCCACGAGGGCGAGTGCAGCGGCCACGGTCTTTCTGGCCATGATTCCTCCTGACGACGTCCCTGTCGCAAGAAGTTGCCGAAAATGACAGCAACTGTTTTCAGCCGTGACCGTACGAGCGCCCCGAGCCCCGGTCAACCCTTGGGACCCCTCAATGCAGCGAGTTACGCAAGGAGTTGCAGCGACGCACCGGCCGGCGGCTGCGCGGTGGAGCCCCGGACCACCAGCTCCGGCTGGAAGACGAACTCCGTGCGCTGCACGGGGTTCCCCTCCACCTCTTCCAGGAGCGCCCCCACCGCCGCCGTCGCCATCGCCTGCACGGGCTGGCGCACGGTGGTCAGCGGCGGGTCGGTGAACGCGATCAGCGGCGAGTCGTCGAAGCCGACGACCGACACGTCACCGGGCACGTCGAGGCCCCGGGCGCGCACCGCCCGGATCGCGCCGAGCGCCATCAGGTCGGAGCCGCAGACGATGCCGGTGCAGCCCTGGTCCAGCAGGATGTCGGCCGCCGCGTGCCCGCCCTCGACGCCGAACAGCGTGGGACGGACGAACCGTTCGGCCTCCGCGCGCTCCATCCCCAGGAGCTGGTGCAGCTCGGCCGCGAAGCCCTCCGCCTTGCGGCGCGAGGGCACGTACCGGGTCGGACCGATCGCCAGACCGATCCGCTCGTGGCCCAGCTCGACCAGGTGCCGCACGGCCATCCGCGCGGCCGCCCGGTCGTCGGGCGAGACGAAGTTGGCGTCGATCCGCTCGTTGAAGCCGTTGATGAGGACGAAGGGGACGCCCCGCGCGGCGAGCCGGACGTACCGCTCCGGGTCGGCGGAGGCGTCCGCGTGCAGCCCCGAGAGGAAGATGATGCCGGTGACCCCGCGCTCCTCCAGCTGCTCGACCAGTTCGTCCTCGGTGGCGCCGCCCGGCATCTGGGTGCAGAGCACCGGGGTGTAGCCGTGCCCGGCCAGGACCTGCTCGATGACCTGGGCGAACGCGGGGAAGATCGGGTTGGTCAGCTCCGGCACGAGCAGGCCGACCAGGCCCGCGCTGCGCCGTTTCAGCCGTACGGGACGCTCGTAGCCGAGCACGTCGAGCGCGGCCAGGACGCGGTGCCGGGTCCCGCCGGCCACGCCCGCCTTGCCGTTGAGGACCCGGCTGACCGTGGCCTCGCTGACGCCGGACTGGGCCGCGATGTCCGCGAGCCGCGGGGGGGCGGGGCCCCCCCCCCCCGGGGGGGGGGGGGGGCCCCCCCCCCCCCCCCGGGGGGGGGGGGGGGGCGCGCCCCCCCCCCCCCCCCCCGGGGGGCCCGGCCGGGG